>NZ_LDJK01000079.1 GCF_001431535.1 Stenotrophomonas chelatiphaga | reverse complement strand
AGATGTTGTATAAGAGCCAGTCTGAGGGGTGGGGCGGGAACGGCGTGACGACCAACGGTCGTCACCCACCGGAGCGACGCATTGACGGCCAGCGGCCCGTCACTGCCGGGTTGGGTCAGGCGTCGCGGTTGCCGCGGCGCATGACGCGCGACTTTTCGATCGCCCATTCGCGGTCCTTGGCGGCATCGCGCTTGTCGTGGTCCTGCTTGCCCTTGGCCAGCGCCACTTCCAGCTTGATCTTGTTCTTGCTCCAGTACATCGCAGTGGGCACGATGGTGTAGCCATCGCGCTCCACCTTGCCCACCAGCTTGTCGATCTCGCTCCGGTGCAGCAGCAGCTTGCGCTCGCGGCGGTCTTCGGCCACCACGTGGGTGGAGGCCTGGATCAATGGAGTGATCTGCGCCCCGATCAGGAAGATTTCGCCCTGCTTTACATAGGCATAGGCGTCGACGATGTTGCCGCGCCCCGCGCGGATCGACTTGACTTCCCAGCCCTGCAGCGCGAGGCCCGCCTCGAAGCGCTCCTCGATGTGGTATTCGTGCCGGGCACGCTTGTTCAACGCGATGGTTTTGTTGGCCGTCGCGTTCTTTGCTTTATCCTTGCTGCTGTTCTTGCTCATTCCCGTATTGTCTCCGATTCGGGCCCGCCCGGTCGATCACCTGCAGCCGAACCTGAAATGCCTACCATCCGTCGAAGCGCCCTGGTTGAACACTCCGCGGCGCGCATGTTTGATCTGGTCAACGATATCGCCGCCTACCCGCAGCGCTTCCGTTGGTGTTCGGCCGCGCAGATCCTGGAGCAGGGCGACCAGCGCCTGGTGGCCCGGCTGGACCTTGGGCTGGGCTCGTTCTCGACCTGGTTCATGACCGAGAACACCCTGGTCCGCCCCCATTCCATCGACATGCAGCTGCGCGATGGTCCGTTCAAGCGCCTGCATGGCCGCTGGGAGTTCCATTCGCTGGCTGAAGATGCTTGCAAGGTCAGCCTGGAGCTGGAGTTCGAGCCGAAGTCACGCTTGCTGGCGCCGGCACTGGCGCTGGGTTTCCAGGGGCTGGCCGACCGCATGGTCAACGACTTCGTGCGCGTGGCTGACGAGCAGGAATGAGCCGGTGATCCGGGTGCAGGTGGTGCTGGCCTGGCCGCAGCGGGTAGGGCAGCGCACGTTGGAACTGCCAGAAGGCGCCACCGTTGCCGAGGCCGTCACCGCTGCGGCGCTGGAAGGCAGCGATGCCTGTCCGGCGGTGGCCGTGCATGGGGTGGTGGCGCGCGCTGACCAGCTGCTGCAGGACGGCGACCGGGTGGAGCTGCTGCGCCCCCTGCTGGCAGACCCGAAGGACAACCGACGGCGCCGCGCGAAGGCGCAGCCGAAGTAGTTTGTCCGGGGGGCAGGGTGACGGCCAGCGGCCGTCGCTGCCGACTGACGGCCAGCGGCCATCACTACTGGATCAGCCGCCGCCTTTCTTCTTTTCTTTCGGCAGGTTGCGGCCGAACTGACGCACGGTCTGGGTGGCCAGCTTGCCGTCCTGGGCGGGGAAGTAGTCACCTTCCCAGCGGGTGACCGCATCGTTTTCGAAGTACACGGTGAAATTCTTGGTTTCGGTGCGGCCGACGCGGTCGATGCGCTGGCTGGCCATGTAGTCCCAGCGCTGGGCGTGGAACGGGTCGGCCACCGACGGGGTGCCCAGCAGGGCGTTGACCTGCTGCTTGCTCTGCCCGACCTGCAGCTTGGACACGGCATCTTCCCGGATCAGGTTGCCCTGATAGATGGGTTGCTTATAGATGATGCCGCAGCCCGTGGTGGACAGGGCAACGGCGGCGACCAGCAGGAGATTGCGCATCGGGAATCGCGTTTGGGGAAATCGATCCGATGATACACTCCCGGCGTGCCACCGCGACCCAATCCGAGGCAGCTGGCGCTAAATCGCCAATGAACGGAGACATATGGAAACCCACGACCTGCGCAAAGTCGGCCTGAAGGTGACCCATCCGCGGATGCGGATCCTGGCGTTGCTCGAACAGCGCAACGCCCAGAACCACCAGCACCACATGACCGCCGAAGACATCTACCGCCAGTTGCTGGAGCACGGTGATGAGATCGGCCTGGCCACGGTTTACCGTGTGCTGACCCAGTTCGAGGCGGCCGGCCTGGTGCTGAAGCATAATTTCGAGGGCGGCCAGGCCGTCTACGAGCTGGACCGTGGTGGCCACCACGACCACATGGTTGACGTGGATTCGGGCAACGTGATCGAGTTCGAAAGTGCTGAAATCGAGGAGCTGCAGCGCAAGATCGCAGCCGATCACGGGTACGAGCTGGAAGAGCATTCGCTGGTCCTCTACGTGCGCAAGAAGCGCCGCTGAGCCCTGCGGGGTAGGTGGTTGCTGAAAACCCCGGGCTTGCCCGGGGTTTTTCGTTCAGGCGCGCAGCCTGAACGATTCCGCCGAGCACGGCTCGGCGCTACCAAGGCGGGCGCGGGGTAGCGCCGACCCATGGTCGGCGAGCGCAGCGGGCCGTTGCGTCAGGCAATCCGCCGAGCACGGCTCGGCGCTACCAGGGCGGGCGCGGGGTAGCGCCGACCCATGGTCGGCGAGCGCAGCGGGCCGTTGCGTCAGGCATTCCGCCGAAGCGGGCCGTCGGGCGGCCCGGCCTCGGCTCAGCCCGCCAGCAGCTTCCTGGCCGCCGCGCGCGCTTCCTTGCTGACTTCCACGCCGCCCAGCATGCGTGCCAGTTCTTCTTCGCGGGCCTTTGTGTCCAGCTTTTCCACCGCGCTCTGGGTCATGCCATCCACCGGCGCCTTGCTGACCCGGTAGTGCGCATGGCCCTTGGACGCGACCTGCGGCAGATGGGTCACGCACAGCACCTGGCGCTTTTCGCCGAGTGCGCGCAGCTTCTGCCCGACGATGTCGGCCACCGCGCCACCGATGCCCGAATCGACTTCGTCGAACACCATGGTCGGCACCGCATCCAGGTCCAACGCCGCCACTTCGATGGCCAGCGAGATGCGTGACAGCTCGCCTCCGGAGGCGACCTTGCGCAGCGGGCGCGGTGGCTGGCCGGCATTGGCCGCCACCAGGAACTCCACCCGCTCGGCACCCTGCGGGTCCGGCTTGGCCAGGTCCTGCGGTTCCAGCTGGATCAGGAACTGGCCACCGCCCATGCCCAGTTCGGCGATCAGCCCGGTGGTGGTGGTGGACAGCTCGGTGGCCGCGCGCTGGCGCCCGGCACTGAGCACCGCGGCGTGTTCGCGCCAGGCGGCGGCGGCTTTTTCGATCTCCCCGGCCAGCTTCTGCAGGCGCACGTCGGCCCCGCGCAGCTGCTCGACTTCGGCCTGCATGCGGTCGCGCTGGGCGGCCAGGTCTTCCATCGGCACGCGGTGTTTGCGCGCCAGGTCATGCAGCCGGCCCAGCCGGCGCTCGTTGTCTTCGAACTGTTCCGGGTCCGCATCCAGGTCATCGTGCACGCGGTCCAGCAGGCTCAGCGCCTCCTGCAACTGGATGCTGGCGCTGTCGATCAGCGCATCCACCTCGCCCAGCCGGGCATCGTGTTCGACCATCCGCGACAGGTCGCCCCGCACCTGCGCCAGCAGGCCCAAGGCGGAGGCGTCGTCGTCGCCGTTGATGCGGGTGGTGGCGGTGTCGCAGGTGGTCAGCAGCGCGCTGGCGTGGGCCTGGCGGCGGTGGCTGGCACCCAGCGCGATGATCGATTCAGGTTCCAGGTCTTCGCGTTCCAGCTCGCGCAGCTGGTGTTCCAGGAAACCGATGCGGTCGCTGACATCGCCCTGCTGGGACAGCGCGGCGGCTTCGTCGACCAGCGCCTGCCAGCCGGCAGCGGCCACGCGCACGGCGCGGCGTTGTTCGGCGTTGCCGGCGTAGGCGTCCAGCAGCGCCAGCTGCGAAGGCCGGGTCAGCAGCGCCTGCTGTTCGTGCTGGCCGTGGATTTCGACCAGCAGGCCGGCCAGCTCGGTGAGCTGGGAGATGGTCACCGGGCGGCCGTTGATCCAGGCCCGCGAGCCGCCATCGGCGCGGATCACCCGGCGCAGCTGGCACTGCTCGTCGTCGTCCAGTTCGTTGTCGGCCAGCCAGCGGCGGGCGCCGGCCAGCTGGTCCAGCGCGAATTCGGCCGACAGTTCGGCGCGCGGCGCGCCATGGCGCACCACGCCGCTGTCGGCGCGCAGGCCGGACAGGAAGCCCAGGGCGTCCACCATCAGCGATTTGCCCGCGCCGGTTTCGCCCGATACCACGGTCATGCCGGGGCCGAACTCCAGTTCGGTGGCGCGGACAACGGCGAAATCCTTGATTGATAAGTGTCTGAGCATGGTCCAGTAGGTCTCTCGAGCCGCGCAACGCTAGCACGCACGTTGGCATGTACCAATGACTTGCCAAGCGTCCTTGTCGGCATTATCTAGGAGGGGAGTCTCACAGGCTGATCCGATGCCGCCGTCCTTTGACCAGTTGGCCCCACGTTCGCGCCATCTGCTGCGCACCCTGATTGCCCGCCATATCCAGGATGGCGAGCCGGTCGGGTCGGCAACGCTTGCGCGCACGGCCGGCCTGGATGTCAGCGCGGCCACCATCCGCAACATCCTCGGCGACCTGGAAGACCTGGGGCTGCTGAGTTCACCGCATACCTCGGCCGGGCGCATCCCGACCGCGCACGGCTATCGGGTGTTCGTGGACAGCCTGGTGCAGATGCATCCGCCGGGCGAGCAGGACCTGAGCCGCCTGCGCAGCGAGCTGGCCAGTGGGACCGGCACCCAGGCGCTGCTGGGCAGTGCCTCCGAACTGCTGTCGGCGATGAGCCATTTCGTCGGCGTGGTCAGTGCGCCCACGCGGGAGCAGTTCGCCTTCCGCCAGATCGATTTCGTGGCGCTGGACGCGCATCGGGTGCTGGCCATCGTGGTGTTCGCCGACAGCGAGGTGCAGAACCGGGTGATCGAGGCGCGCCGGCCCTGGGAGCCGGGTGAGCTGGAGCAGGTGGCCAACTACCTGAATACCCACTTCGCCGGTCTGCCGGTGGCGCAGATCCGGCGCCGCCTGCTGCACGAACTGCGCGATACCCGCAGCGAGATGGAACAGCTGCTGGCCCATAGCATCGAGTTGGCCGAGCAGGCCCTGCAGCCGCCGGCCAACGACATGCTGGTGGCTGGCCAGACCCGCCTGATGGGCGTGCAGGACCTGTCCGACCTGGAACGCCTGCGCGAGCTGTTCGAGCTGTTTTCCAGCAAACGCGAGATCCTGCAGCTGCTCGAGCGCACCATCCAGGCGCCCGGCGTGCGCATCTTCATCGGCGAAGAGACCGGGGTGGTGCCGCTGGAAGGCGTCTCGCTGGTCACCGCGCCGTATACCGCCGATGGCCAGGTGCTGGGCGTGCTGGGGGTGATCGGGCCCAAGCGGATGGCCTATGACCGGATGATCCCGCTGGTGCAGGCCACCGCCGAGGTGCTCGGGGCGGCCTTTTCGCCGGGATCGGGCAACTCGATGCCCCGCGGCGCTTGAAACGCAGTTTCCCGCCCACACTAGGTGGGATGGAGGCGGGGAGTCACCGCCAGGGAAACGCACATGAACCAAGATCATCACGATATCGAATCCAACCCGGCCGCCGACGAGGCCGCCATGGCCCACCACGACCAGCTGGAGCAGCTGCGCGGTGAGCTGGAGCAGGTCAAGGCCGATGCGCTGCGTGAGCGCGCCGACCTGGACAACCAGCGCAAGCGCGTGGCCCGGGACGTGGAACAGGCCCGCCGTTTCGCCAACGAAAAGCTGCTCGGCGAGCTGCTGCCGGTGTTCGACAGCCTGGACGCTGGCCTGAAGGCCGCAGGCGAGGACGCCAGCCCGCTGCGCGACGGCCTGGAAATGACCTACAAGCAGCTGCTGAAGGTCGCCGCGGACAACGGACTGGTCCTGCTGGACCCGACCGGCCAGCCCTTCAACCCGGAACACCACCAGGCGATCAGCCAGGTCGACGCCAACGGCGCCGCCCCGGGCAGCGTGGTGCAGGTGTTCCAGAAGGGCTACCTGCTCAACGACCGCCTGCTGCGTCCAGCGTTGGTGGTGGTCGCCCGCGACTGACCGCGGCGCGGTAATTCCGGTCGCGCCGCGCCTTGTTCGGCGAGCGCGCCGGCAGGGACAGGGCCCGCCGGGCATGGCTCGGCGCTGGCTGGACCCTGAATCGTGGAATACAGCGTCCCGGGATGGCTTGAATGTTCCACGAGCCTCCCCCACATCCCATTCATACACCGGCTACGGCCGGATTCACCGAATATTCTTCAGGAGTTCCCCATGGGCAAGATCATTGGTATCGACCTCGGCACCACCAACTCGTGCGTGGCGATCATGGACGGCGGCAAGGCCCGCGTCATCGAAAACTCGGAAGGCGATCGCACCACCCCGTCCATCGTGGCCTACACCAAGGACGGCGAAGTCCTGGTGGGTGCCTCGGCCAAGCGCCAGGCGGTCACCAATCCGAAGAACACCTTCTACGCGGTGAAGCGCCTGATCGGCCGCAAGTTCACCGACGCCGAAGTGCAGAAGGACATCGCCCACGTGCCGTACGGCATCCTGGCCCATGACAATGGCGATGCCTGGGTGTCCACCAGCGATGCGCGCAAGATGGCGCCGCAGGAAATCTCCGCCAAGGTGCTGGAGAAGATGAAGAAGACCGCCGAGGATTATCTCGGTGAGAAGGTCACCGAAGCGGTCATCACCGTGCCGGCCTACTTCAACGACAGCCAGCGCCAGGCCACTAAGGACGCAGGTCGCATCGCCGGCCTGGACGTCAAGCGCATCATCAACGAGCCGACCGCGGCCGCGCTGGCCTATGGCCTGGACAAGGGTGACAACAAGGACCGCAAGATCGTGGTCTACGATCTGGGCGGCGGCACCTTCGACGTGTCGGTGATCGAGATCGCCAACGTCGACGGTGAGAAGCAGTTCGAAGTGCTGGCCACCAACGGTGACACCTTCCTGGGCGGCGAAGATTTCGACAACCGCGTCATCGAGTACCTGGTCGAAGAGTTCAACAAGGACCAGGGCATCGACCTGCGCAAGGATCCGCTGGCCCTGCAGCGCCTGAAGGACGCCGCCGAGCGTGCCAAGATCGAGCTGTCCAGCGCGCAGCAGACCGAAGTGAACCTGCCGTACGTCACCGCTGACGCGTCGGGTCCGAAGCACCTGAACATCAAGCTGACCCGCGCCAAGCTGGAGTCGCTGGTGGACGAGCTGATCAAGAAGTCGATCGAGCCGTGCCGCGTTGCGTTGAATGACGCCGGCCTGCGTTCGAGCGACATCAGCGAAGTCATCCTGGTCGGTGGCCAGACCCGCATGCCGAAGGTGCAGCAGGCGGTGACCGAGTTCTTCGGCAAGGAACCGCGCAAGGACGTCAACCCGGACGAAGCCGTGGCACTGGGTGCGGCGATCCAGGGCGGCGTGCTCGGCGGCGACGTCAAGGACGTGCTGCTGCTGGACGTGACCCCGCTGTCGCTGGGTATCGAAACCATGGGCGGTGTGTTCACCAAGATCATCGAAAAGAACACCACCATCCCGACCAAGGCCTCGCAGGTGTTCTCCACCGCCGAGGACAACCAGTCGGCGGTGACCGTGCACGTGCTGCAGGGTGAGCGCGAACAGGCCCGCTTCAACAAGTCGCTGGCCAAGTTCGACCTGTCCGGCATCGAGCCGGCGCCGCGTGGCCTGCCGCAGGTGGAAGTGTCCTTCGACATCGACGCCAACGGCATCCTGCACGTGTCGGCCAAGGACAAGAAGACCAACAAGGAACAGAAGGTCGAGATCAAGGCCGGTTCGGGCCTGTCCGAGGACGAGATCGCGCGGATGGTGGCTGACGCCGAAGCCAACCGCGAAGAAGACAAGAAGTTCCAGGAACTGGTGCAGGCCCGCAACCAGGCCGATGCGCTGATCCACGGCACCCGTTCGGCGATCACCGAGCACGGCAGCAAGGTCGGCGGCGATGTGATCGGCAAGGTCGAAGCGGCACTGGCCGACCTGGAAACGGCGATGAAGGGTGAGGACAAGGCGCAGATCGAATCGCGCTCGAAGGCCCTGGAAGAAGCCGGCCAGGCGCTGTTCGCCGCCGCTTCTGCCGGTGACCAGAGCGGTGCCCCGGGTGCCGATGCCGGCGCCGGTGCGAAGCACGACGACGTCGTCGATGCCGAGTTCACCGAAGTAAAGGACGACAAGAAGTCCTGATCCAGACCGACGCGGGACGCTCCCTGGCGCAGCGTCCCGTCGTCGCATCAGGGTCCTGGCCGCCGCGAGGCGAGTCGGGGCGCCCGACGCAGGAGCGGACCTTGTCCGCTTTTCTGCTTTGACGAATCCCGACGTACCGGAAAGCGATCCACTCCATGAGCAAGCGCGATTTTTACGAAGTCCTGGGCGTAGCCCGCACCGCCACCGACGAGGAGCTGAAGAAGGCTTACCGTCGCTGTGCGATGAAGCACCATCCCGACCGCAACCCGGGGGATGCGGCCGCCGAAGCGGCCTTCAAGGAGTGCAAGGAAGCCTACGAAACCCTGTCCGACGGCAACAAGCGCCGGATGTACGACGCCCACGGGCATGCTGCGTTCGAACACGGCATGGGCGGTGGCGGCGGTCCGGGTGGTCCGGACATGAATGATATTTTCGGCGACATCTTCGGCAATATCTTCGGAGGTGGCGCCGGTGGCCAGCGCCAGGCCCGTCGCGGTGCCGACATCGGTTACGTGATGGAGCTGGACCTGGAAGAAGCAGTGCGGGGCATCGAGCGCCGCATCGAAATCCCGACCCTGGCCGAGTGCGGCGACTGCGATGGCAGCGGGTCGGAAGACGGCAAGGTGGAAACCTGCACGGTCTGCCATGGCCGCGGCCAGGTACGCATCCAGCGCGGCATCTTCGCCATGCAGCAGGCGTGTCACCACTGCAACGGGCGCGGGCAGACCATCGCCCAGCCGTGCAAGACCTGCCACGGCAATGGCCGCGTGGAAGAAGACAAGGTGCTGTCGGTGAAGGTGCCGGCGGGCGTGGATACCGGCGACCGCATCCGTCTGGCGGGCGAAGGCGAAGCCGGTCCCGCAGGCACCCAGCCGGGCGATCTGTACGTGGAAGTGCGGGTGCGCGAGCACGCCATCTTCCAGCGCGATGGCGATGACCTGCACTGCGAAGTGCCGATCCGCATTTCGCAGGCCTCGCTGGGCGACAGCATCCGCGTGGCCACGCTCGGTGGCGAGGCGGAAATCCGCATTCCGGCCGAAACCCAGACCGGCAAGCTGTTCCGCCTGCGTGGAAAGGGCGTGCGTTCGGTACGCAGCCGCAGCGAAGGCGACCTGTACTGCCGCGTGGTGGTGGAAACCCCGGTCAACCTGACGCCGGACCAGCGCAAGCTGATGGAACAGTTCGAAGCCACCTTCGTCGGCGAAGACGCCCGCAAGCACTCGCCGAAGTCGGCGACGTTCATCGATGGCGTCAAGGGTTTCTGGGACCGGATGACGTCCTGACGCCGGGTAGTGACGGCCGCTGGCCGTCGCGCTCCTGCGCGGCGGTTCTGGTAGCGACGGCCGCTGGCCGTCATGCCCTTGATCGTCTGCTGGGTGACGACCGCTGGTGGTCACAGGCGTAAAATGGGCGGATGAGCGAATCTCTCGAAAACCACCTGGTCCACGGCCGTCGCCAACGCCCGGACGGCCCATCGCCGGTCGATGTCATTTCGGTCCAGTCCCAGCTCGTCTACGGGCATGCCGGCAACAGCGCCGCCGCGCCCCCGCTGCGGGCACTGGGCCTGCGCGTGGCCGAAGTGCCGACCACGCTGCTGAGCAACGCGCCTTTTTACGAAACCACCCGCGGGCGCGTGCTGCCGGCGGACTGGTTTGCCGATCTGCTGCGCGGCGCCAGCGAGCGCGGACTGCCGCAACGTGCGCGGATGCTGGTTTCGGGCTACTTCGGCAGCGTCGACAACGGCGCCGCGTTCGCGGACTGGCTGGATCAAACGCTGCCGGCGTGTCCGCAACTGCGGTACTGCCTGGATCCGGTGATCGGCGATACGCACACCGGTCCTTACGTTGAACCCGGCCTGGAAAAAGTGTTCGCCGAGCGCCTGCTTCCGCACGCCTGGCTGGTCACGCCCAATGCATTCGAACTGGGTCGCCTGACCGGGATGCCCGCGCTGGCGCAGGACGATGCGATTGCTGCCGCCCGCGTGCTGCTGGCGCGCGGGCCGACCTGGGTGCTGGCGCACAGCGTTTCCGGGGACGGCGGCGATCTGGTGACGCTGGCGGTGAGCGCGTCGGGCATCTGGCGCTGGACCTCGCCGCTGTTGCCGGTGGACGTGGCCGGTACCGGCGATGTGCTGATGGCCCTGATCGTGGCGTTCCTGCTGCGCGGGGAAGACATGCAGCAGGCGATCAGCCGCGCGGTGTCGGGTACCCACGCGGCCCTGGAAGCGACGCTGGCCAATGGCCATGAAGAGTTCGACGTGCATGCCGCCGCACCCGCTGCGCTGGCGCAGCCGCACCGGTTTGCCGTGGAGCGGCTGGAATGAGCGTTTCGCCGCGGGTGATCGGTATCGTTGGCAGCGCCGGTGCGTTCGGGCGCTGGCTGACCCGCTTCTTCGAACAACGCATGCAGCTGCAGGTGATCGGTCATGATCCTGCCGACGCCACCTCGCATAGCCCCGAGCAGCTGCTGGAACAGGCCGACGTGCTGCTGTTTTCGGCACCGATCCGGCATACCCCCGCGCTGATTGCCGAGTACGTGCAGGCGTCGGCGGGTCGCGAGGCGGGTCGATTGTGGCTGGACGTCACCTCGGTGAAAGAGGCCCCGGTGCAGGCGATGCTGGCCTCGCAGGCCGACGTCGCCGGCCTGCATCCGATGACCGCCCCGCCCAAGTCGCCGACGTTGAAGGGCAGGGTGATGGTGGTCTGCGAAGCCCGCGTGCAGCGCTGGCAGCCGTGGCTCCACGAATTGTGCGCCGCGCTGCAGGCCGAGTGCGTGCGTGCCACGCCGGCCCACCACGACAAGGTGATGACGCTGGTGCAGGCGATGGTGCATGCCGGTCACCTGGCGCAGGCCGGCGTGTTGCGTGGCTATGCCGCCGAACTCGGTGATCTTTCCGCGCTGTTGCCGTATCGCTCGGCGGCCTTCGAACTGGATACGGCGATCATCTCGCGCATCCTGTCACTGAACCCGGCGATCTACGAGGACATCCAGTTCGGCAACCCGCACGTGGCGCCGATGCTGGAGCGCCTGATCGGCCAGCTGCAGCAGCTGCAGGCGCAGGTGCTGCAGGGCGACGATGCGGCGCGTGCGGGGTTCCGCCAGCAGATGCTGCAGGCCAACCGTGATGCATTCGGCGAGCAGGTGCTTGGCGATGGCAACTACACCTTCGAGCGTGTGGGTTACCTGCTGGCCGACCTGACTGAACGCCAGTCGTTGTCGGTGCACCTGCCCGAAGATCGTGCCGGATCGCTGCGTGCGTTGCTGCACGTGTTCGAGCAACACCAGATCAGCCTGGCCTCGATCCATTCCTCGCGCACGCCGGGGGGCGAAGTGCATTTCCGGATCGGTTTCGTGCCCGGCAGCAGCGACATGGCGATCGCCGCGGCGGCGGCCGAAGTGGATGACAGCGGAATCGGCCGGGTGCTGGAACGCTGACGGTTTCATCCACAGGCGGTGTGGATGGTTGTCGCACAAACATGTGGATAACCGGTCTCAGCCCTTGGCAGCAAACGCTGTCAAGATGGGTGGCGAAAATTACGCCATGGCGTGTCGAGGGGTGCCGGGCCTGCGGCCCGGCAGCCCGCTTTTTTCAGGCAACGTCAACGTCAACGTCAAAAGCTGCAGGGATGTGGGTTGGCGGGGCGGGGCGGCTGTGCAGGACACGCCGCACGTACGTCCATGTAAGCTCGCCTTTCGCATTCATGCGAAAAGACGATCCTGCACAGCCACCCCGCCCCTCCTTCGACAGGTCCACGGCGGACTTTTGGTAGCGCCGACCCATGGTCGGCGGAATGTTCCCGCCAACGGCCCGCTGCGCTCGCCGACCATGGGTCGGCGCTACCGCTTGTCCATTTTTTTTTACGCGGGTGGCGGCCACCGGAACCTTTCAGGGGCCGGGCGGGGAGGCTGTGCGGGGCCTTGAGCGGCAGGAGCCGCGAAGAGCTACATGGACGTACTTGCGCGTGCCCCGCACAGCCTCTCCGCCCGGCCCACCC
>NZ_LDJK01000078.1 GCF_001431535.1 Stenotrophomonas chelatiphaga | reverse complement strand
GGCGCGGGGCCGGGCGGTGGGGCTGGCGGGGGACGGCAAAAACTGCATCCATGCGGGCCTCGTTTCGCGCCATCCATGGCGCTCAACGCCCCCGCCCAGCCCCACCGCCCGACCCGCTGACAGGTTCCGGTGGCCGCCACCCGCGCAATGAAAAAAAGAACGGCAGGGGTCAGCGACCTTTCACGGCTACGTGGCGGGTGGAGGGAGCCCCTGAGTCAGGGGCGGCCGCGAAGCGGCGGGGTGTGGGTGCTGGTG
This sequence comes from Stenotrophomonas chelatiphaga, assembly GCF_001431535.1. Classification (GTDB taxonomy): domain Bacteria; phylum Pseudomonadota; class Gammaproteobacteria; order Xanthomonadales; family Xanthomonadaceae; genus Stenotrophomonas; species Stenotrophomonas chelatiphaga. The sequence goes on along the minus strand of NZ_LDJK01000078.1, from coordinate 3,192 downwards.
AGGCGGGGCCCGCGGTTTGCGCAGCAAAGCGTGGGAGCGGCAGCGCGAATGCGATGACGTGGACCGCGCAGCGCTGTGCCTCTATCTGGGATAATGGCGGCCTTGTTTCCCTGTTGCCGGACCGGTCATGACCCAGAAGACGCTGCTCAACGATTCCCACCGCGCCCTCGGCGCAAAGATGGTCGATTTCGGGGGCTGGGACATGCCCATCCACTACGGTTCGCAGCTGGATGAACACCACCTGGTGCGCCGGGAAGCAGGCGTGTTCGACGTCAGCCACATGACCGTGGTCGACCTGCGCGGTGAGCAGGTCAAGCCGTTCCTGCGTCGCCTGCTGGCCAATTCGGTGGACAAGCTGAAGGTGACCGGCAAGGCGCTCTACTCCTGCATGCTCAATGAGCGGGGCGGGGTGATCGATGACCTGATCGTCTACTACCTGGCCGATGACTTCTTCCGCATGGTGGTCAACGCCTCCACGCGCGAGAAAGACCTGGCGTGGCTGACCGCGCAGGCCGCGCCGTTCGGTGTGGCGGTGCAGCAGCGCCCTGACCTGGCCATCCTGGCCGTGCAGGGACCGCAGGCGCGCGATGCGGTGATCGGTCTGGTCGACGCCGCTGGCGCGGCCACCCTGGCCAAGCTGGCGCGCTTTGCCGCCACCGAGGTGACCTCGGCCGATGGTGTCGCCTTGTTCGTGGCACGCACCGGCTATACCGGTGAGGACGGTTTCGAAATCCTGCTGCCGCAGGACGCGGTGGTGGCGTTCTGGAACCAGCTGCTGCAGGCGGGCGTGAAGCCGGCCGGCCTCGGCGCGCGCGACACCCTGCGCCTGGAAGCCGGCATGAATCTGTACGGCCAGGACATGGACGAAGCGATCACCCCGTACGAAGCCGCGCTGGCCTGGACGGTTTCGCTCGACGAGGGCCGCGATTTCATCGGCCGCGACGTGCTTGAAGCACAGAAGGCTGCCGGTGACGCGCGCCAGATGATCGGCCTGGTGATGGACGAGAAGGGCGTGCTGCGGCATGGCCAGGCCGTGCTCACCGCCGGCGGCCAGGGCGAGATCCTGTCGGGCACGTTCTCGCCGACGCTGGCCAAGGGCATCGCGTTCGCCCGCGTTCCCGCGGGTGAGCTGGGCGCGGTGAGCGTGGACATCCGCGGCCGCGCCGTGCCGGTGCGCGTGGTCAAGTTCCCGTTCGTGCGCGAAGGCCAGGCGCAGGACGGCGTGCTGCCGGTCGCCTGATCCTGTTTTGTCGGCCGGGGCCTGCCAGCAGGCCCGGCCGGTTGGTTACACTACCCGCGTTTTTTCCACACCCGTATTCCTGGAGCAGTGCCATGAGCGAGATCCCCGGCGACCTCAAGTTCCTCAAGTCCCACGAATGGGCGCGCGTCGAATCCGACGGCAGCGTCACCGTAGGTATTTCCGACCACGCCCAGGGCCTGCTCGGCGATCTGGTCTATGTCGAGCTGCCCGAGCTCGACGGTGAAGCCAAGGCCGGCGAAACCATCGCGGTCGTGGAGTCGGTCAAGGCGGCATCGGACGTGTACAGCCCGGTCACCGGCACCATCATCAAGGTCAATTCCGCCCTGTCGGACAAGCCGGAAACCATCAACGAAGATGCCTACGGCGAGGGTTGGCTGTACGTCGTGCAGCCGAGCGACCTGGCCGCCGAGCTGGACGAACTGCTGGGTCCGGACGACTACGCCGAGGTCCTGGAAGACGACGATCACTGATCCGTCGTCGACATGGCAGACCGAAGGACCGCCCCTTGGCGGTCCTTTTTTTTGTCCGCATCGCGGCACCTCGCTCATGCGTGGGGCGCGCAGCGGACACCGGCTTCGGGCATGAGCATGCGGTTGTCGAAGACGTTGTCGGCCGGTTCGAGGGTTGGCGGTTGGCGCGCGGGGAACGAAAAGTTTTGCGCAAAATCGCATTTGCGTCGCTAAGTTGGACGCGCCGCGTGTGAAAAAAAAAGCGACCGTTTCCGAAGCGTTGGGGAAGCGGCGACGGTCACCGCCATGCTGCGTGCCGCAACAGCGCGACATCGTGCGTGTTGTTCGGCTGTTTCAGAATAAGGCTTGTTTAAAGTGCTTTCGTTCGCCGTGCCGATGCGCAAGCGCACGCTGTGCCGGTCGATGCATGCCTGCAGCGGTGATCGGCAACGCCGCCGGCCGCACCGCCAGCGACCAGCGCGGAACACCTGCGGCGTGAATTTTTTTGCGGGGGGTTGTTGACAGCCCAAAAAAGCGTGATTAGGTTTCGCCCAGCAGACCTTTACTGCCAAACCGAGTGCAACCGATCAACCGCCAGGCGCGAAGCACAACCCGGATACCTGCTGCACCGCCACGCGCGGTGGAGTCGGCCCAGCTTCCCCCCGGCAATTGCACGACACGTTCTGCCGCGATGCCAGCCTCGCCGATCGAAGCGCGCATCGCAGCAACCGTCACGACGCGGAAGACGCGTCGGCGGGCCCCGCGAGCAGCTTCAGCGGGTTCGATTTACCTGGGCGTTTCAACACTCCATCACTGACGAGGAGCCATCCCATGGCAACTGCGAAGAAGAAGCCCGCCGCCAAGAAGGCGACGAAGAAAGTAGCCAAGAAAGCCACCGCCAAGAAAGCCACTGCCAAGAAGGTCGCCAAGAAGGCGACCGCCAAGAAGGCAGTGAAGAAGGCGGCGGCCAAGAAGACCACCGCGCGCAAGGTCGCCAAGAAGGCAACTGCCAAGAAGGCAGTGAAGAAGACCGCGAAGAAGGCCGTCAAGAAGGTCGCCAAGAAGGCGACTGCCAAGAAGGCAGCGAAGAAGGTCGCGCGCAAGCCCGCCAAGAAGGTCGCCAAGAAGGCCACTGCCAAGAAGGCAGTGAAAAAGGCGGCCAAGAAGGTAGCCAAGAAGGCCACGGCCAAGAAGGCGACCGCGAAGAAGGCAGTGAAGAAGGCCACCAAGAAAGTCGCCAAGAAAGCGACCGCCAAGAAGGCCGTGAAGAAGACCGCGAAAAAGGCAGCTGCGAAGAAGCCGGCCGCAAAGAAGGCCGCCCGCAAGAGCCCGGCACGCCGCAAGAAGGCCGCTCCGGTGGCTCTCCCGGCAACCCCGGCGCCGCTGATCTAAGCATCTCCCGATAGCCGTACCTGAAGCCCCTTCTCCGACTGCCCAGCGGAGAGGGGGTTTTTTTTATCCATGAAAAAGGGGACGGAGGGA
>NZ_LDJK01000077.1 GCF_001431535.1 Stenotrophomonas chelatiphaga | reverse complement strand
GGTAGCGCCGCGCCATGCTCGGCGGAAACCATCAGATCCCCTTTCTGCCGATATCCGCCGACCATGGGTCGGCGCTACCAAGGCCTCCATGAGAGCGGGGTCCCTGCCACTCCTTCCGCCGACCATGGGTCGGCGCTACCAGGCCCCCATGGACCTGTCGAAGGCGGGTCGGGGTGGCTGTGCAGGACCGTCTTTTCGCATGGATGCGAAAAGCGAGCTTACACGGACGTACTTGCGGCGTGTCCTGCACAGCCACCCCGCCCCGCCAACCCACGGCCCCGCAGCTTTTGACGTTGACGTTGCCGTTGCCGTTGCCGTTGCTTCCGACCGCGCGCGCGTCAGCGCGCGGCCACCATCAACCGCCGCCAGTGCAGCAGTGCGACGATCGCGTTGATCCAGTAGCCGACGTACAACAGCGCGGTCAGCTGCAGGCCGCCGGCGTAGTACAGCGGCACCGCCAGGGTGTTCACCAGCAACCACACCCACCAGCATTCCAGCTTGCGCCGCATCATCATCAACTGGCCGACCATGCTCAGCAGCAGGATGCCGGCATCCACGTAGGGCGCCTGCCCGTCCGTGTGGCGGCTGAGCATCCAGCCGTACCCCCACGTGCCCGCCACCACCAGAAGCACCAGCCACGGCCACGCAGAGGCGCGCAGGCGGGTGATCGGCAGCGGCGCACCCTGGTTGCCGCGCAACCACTGCCACCAGCCCAGTGCGCCGACGGCGATGAAGAAGCCCTGCAGCGCCACCTGCCCGTACAGCCGCGCCTGCAGGAACACCACCGCGAACAACAGCCCGGCAATGATGCTCATCCACCAGCCATGCACGCTGTTGCGCCCGGCCAACAGGATCGACGCGGCCGCCGCGACGTTGGCGGCGATTTCAAGCTGGAACGCGGGGTCTGAGAAATCCATGGGCCATTGTAGTGCGCAAAGAAAAAGCCCCGCTTGCGCGGGGCTTCCTTGTCCTGCTGTCACGCGTTGAAGCGTGGAATCAGAACTTGTACTGCATCGACGCAGCCAGCACGTCGCCGCGGACCTTGTACTTGCCGGTCAGCGAGTTGCCCTGGTTGTTGGTACCCGGCTGCACGAACAGGTTCGGATCGCTGGTCAGCAGGTGGGTGTAGCCGAAGTTGTATTCGACGTTGTCCGACGGGGTCCAGCCCAGGCCGATCGACAGCCACTTGCGGCTGGTGTCCGGCACGCGCACGTCGCGGTGGGCGTCGGTGGTCGGGGTCTGGTCCAGTGCCACGCCGCCACGCAGGGTGACGGTATCGCTCAGCTTGAAGTCGGTACCCAGCGACACGAAGGTGGTGTCGCGGTAGCCGAACTCCAGCACCGAATCAGGCTGGGCCGACGCGTAGTCGATGACCACCTGGTCGAACGCGGTGGACCACGCGGTACGGGTGACATCACCCATCACGGTCCAGCGGTCGTTGATGTTGTGGGTCACGCTCAGCGTGGCCGACGCCGGCAGGGTCACCGTGGCCTTGCCGCTGGTGGTCACGAAGCGACCCGGCTGGGCCACGGCCAGCACGGCAGCGGCGTTGGACGGCACGTCGAAGGTGGCGTCGCCGCCGGTGATCTTGTGCTCGACCTTGGAACGGTAGCTGATGCCGATGTGGGTGTTCTCATCCGGGCTGAACAGGCCGCCGACGGTCCAGCCGACTGCATTGTTGTCGCCTTCCACGGTCAGCTTGCCATCGGCGCTGCCCGGGGCGAAGCCCGGTACGCGGGACTGCGCCAGGGCGGTGCCGAAGTCGATGTTGTTGCTCAGTTCGATGGTCAGGTGTTCAACGAACACCGATGCGCCGAAGGACACGTACGGATTGACGTCATAGGACATCGCGAAGCCGAGGTCGATCGCCTTCAGGTCGGTCTTCAGGCCGCTGTAGCGACCCACCCAGCCGTCGTCGTAGTCGGTCTTGAAGCCGAACGGTGCGGTCAGCGACACGCCGAAGTGGGCCTTTTCGCCGATCGGCATGTGGAAGTAACCGGCCGGGACCGGAGCGATCATGCCGGCGTCGCCGCCGTCACCACCGGTCTGTGCAGCGCCGGTCGGCTTGCGGCCGGCACCTTCGAACTCGGCCTTGAAGCTGATCGCGCTCAGGTCGCCCTGGATCACGCGGCCATCGAGCTGGCGCATGCCAGCCGGGTTGGCGGCGATGATCGAGGCATCACCCTCGGCGCTGCCCGAACCTGCGAAGGCGCGGCCGAGGCCCTTGGCACTCTTTTCCGCCAGCTGGAACGCGGCTGCGTTCGCATCGGTGGCGGCCAGGACGCCGGCAATGCCGACAGCCAGCATCGTAATGCGGGCAAAAGTAGAAGCGGTTTGCATCGTTTTATCTCTCCGGAAAGCGGTTGTTTGCTCTGCATGCGCCTGCGTCCCCCTTAGGCCAAGGCCCTCCAGGACGCGCCGGATTCCCCTCCCGACATACGACGCCGTATGCGAGTATTACCCAGACGTGTTAATGAAACAATAACAGATAGGGTGCATTTCCAGCTTAAAAACTGAATGCGCAGACCTCCGCCATCGGCTGTCGAGATACCCTAGCCCCCATGTTCCTGTCGCTGCCCTCCCGTCGCAAAGCCGCCCTCCGCTGGGCGACCCCGCTGCTGTTCGCGACGGTCTGGCTGGCCTTCCTGTGGTCGATCTCGCGCCCGCATGAAGCGCGCAGCAGCCTGTGGATGGACTGGGGCGCGCTCTCGGCAGGCCTGATGCGACCACTGGACTGGTGGGCCACCCTGCAGGACGGCAGCGTGCTGCGGCTGTTCACCGCGCTGTTCCTGCATGCCGACTGGTCGCACCTGCTCGGCAACCTGGTGTTCCTGTTGATCTTCGGGCTGCCGGCGGAGCGCGTGCTGGGGCCGTGGCGGCTGATCCTGCTGTTCCTGTTCGGCGGGGCGTTTTCCAACCTGGTGGCGGTGTACACCATGGGCACGCCGGACCAGATCATCATCGGCGCAAGCGGCGCGGTATCGGCCCTGATCGGGACCTACCTGGCGCTGTTCCCGGGGGCGCGCCTGGGCGTGGTGATTCCGCTGGGCCTGTTCCTGGAGTTCGTCCGCGCGCCGGCGTACCTGTTGATCGGCTTCTGGGCGGTGCTGCAGGTGGTGTTCGCGCATATCGGCCCGAGCTTCGGCATGGTGGCCTGGTGGGCGCATATCGCCGGGTTCGGCTTCGGGGTGGTGTACGGCGTGTACGTGCGTGCCGCGATCGCCCGCCGCCTGCGCAAGCGCCAGGGGTTCTGACGCGCTTGCGGTAGTGACGGCCGCTGGCCGTCGTGCGTGGTGTGGTGGGTGACGACCGCTGGCCGTCGTGCGTGGAGTGGTGGGTGACGACCGTTGGTCGTCACGCGCTTCGCTCTGCCGCTGCCTTCGGCGCTACCGCGGCGCGGGTTTCGGTAGTGACGGCCGTTGGCCGTCAGGGCTTGACCGGCGGTTCGATCGGCTTCACTTCCGGCTTCACTTCCGGTTTCACTTCCGGCTTCACTTCCGGCTTCGCAGCCGCCTTGTCCGCAGCGGCTTTGGCCGCTTCGGCCTTCAGCCGCGTGGCGACCGAACCGGGTGCCTTCAATTCGGCCAGTGCGTCGTTGATCGGGCCGTCGCCCGGCAGTACGTCGCCGGCCTGGTAGCCTTCTTCGCCTTCGCCATCCCCGTGCAGGTGGCCCGGCAGGGTCGCTTCGCTGAAGTCGGACAGGCTCGCAGGCAAGGCACTCTCGCCTTCCACCGGGGCCGGCTTGAGCTCCACTTCCGGCACGATGCCGGTGGCCTGGATCGACTTGCCGCTCGGCGTGAAGTACCGCGCGGTGGTCAGCTTCACCGAATCGCCGTTGTCCAACGGCAGCACGGTCTGCACCGATCCCTTGCCGAAGGTGCGGCTGCCGATCACCCGCGCACGCTGGTTGTCGCGCAGGGCGCCGGCCAGCACTTCCGATGCGCTGGCCGAACCGGCATCCACCAGCACCACGACCGGGGCACCCTTCAACAGGTCGCCGGGCGTGGCATCGAAACGTGCATCACTGATGCTGATACGGCCACGCGTACTGACGATGTTGCCTTTCTCGATCAGGTCGTCGGCCACCTGCACTGCCGCGGTCAGCAGGCCACCGGGGTTGCTGCGCAGGTCCAGCACCAGGCCCTTGAGCTGGCCACCGGCCTGCTTGGACAACTGCCGCACGTGCTTCTGGAAGTCGGCCGCGGTATCGGCCTGGAAGGTGCTCAGGCGGATGTAGCCGTAACCCGGTTCCAGCATGCGGCTGCGCACGCTGGTCACGCGGATGGTTTCGCGCGCCAGGCTGACATCGAAGGGCTTCGGCTTGCCGTCGCGCACGATGGTCAGCACCACCTTGCTGCCGGCCGGGCCACGCAGCGGTTCGCTGGCCTGGATGGCGCTGATCGGCTTGCCGTCGATGGCGATGATCAGGTCACCGGCAAGGATGCCGGCGCGTGCGGCCGGGGTGTCGTCGATCGGCGAGATGATCTTCAGGCTGGCGTTGTCCGGCTGCTGCTGCAGCTCCACGCCGATGCCCTCGTAGGCGCCGTTGGCCTGCTCGTCGAAGGCTTCGGCGTCTTCCTTGTCGAAGTAGGTGCTGTGCGGATCCAGGTCCAGCAGCAGGCCGCGCACCGCGTCCTGCATCAGCTTCTTGTCGTCGACCGGGTCCACGTAGGCCGCACGCACCGCGTTGTAGACCGCCACGAAGCGCCGGATCTCCTCCAGCGGCACTTTCGACGTAGCCGCCTCTTCGCTGCTCGCGGCGGTGGACGGCTTGGCGTCGGCGGGGACGTCGGCAGGGGCGGCTGCGGCTGGTTCGGCCTGCTGGGCCAGCGCCAGCGAAGGCATCATGGCCAGCAGCAGGGTGGCGGTTCGGGCTACACGCATGAAGCACTCCTGGGGTCGATTTCGAATGCTCCGGTGAAGTGCGCGCACGACCGATGCAGGTCCCGATTATGCGTCAGGTGCCGGTAAATTCCCGTTGAATATCCGACGACCTCGCGCGCGACGGTTCAGCGACGCTGCAACCAGCTGTCCGGGTTCACCGGCTGGCCACCGCGGCGCAGTTCGAAGTACAGCGCGGTGACGCCCTGCCCGCCGGAATTGCCGACCTTGGCCAGCGGATCACCCCGCTTCACCGCAGCGCCGGCATCCTTCAGCAGGGTGTCGTTGTGTGCGTACAGGCTCATGTAGCCGTTGCCGTGGTCGACGATCAGGATCATCCCGTAGCCGGTCATCCAATCGGAGAACACCACGGTGCCATCGGCCACGGCAGTGACCGTGCTGCCGGCGGCCGCACCGATCAGCACGCCGCTGCTGGTGCGGCCGTCCGGCAGCTTGCCGCCGTAGCGGGCCAGCAGGTTGCCGGACAACGGCCAACCCAGCCCACCAACCCGTGGCGCAGGCGCGGCGGCGGCCACCGGCGGCACCTTGGTGGCACGCGGCGGCGGCGGCGGACGGCCTTCGGCCACGGCGCGGTCGGCGGCGGCTTTTTCTGCTGCTTTTTCAGCGGCGCGCTCGGCGGCTGCGCGTCGGGCCGCGGCACGCCGTTCGGCTTCGGCACGCGCGGCGGCGGCACGCAGGTTGGCCAGCAGGGTCTCCAACGCTTTCGCATCCTGGCCGAGTGCCTTTTCGCGTTCGCTGCTGTCCTTGAACTGTTCGTCCAGGGTGGCCACGGCCTGCTCGCGCTGGCGACGGTCGTTGGCCAGCGCAGTGGCCTGCTGTTTCTGCTGCTGGCGGGTGGACTGCAGCTGCTGCTGGCGTTGCCCGATCTGCGCCTGCAGGGTGTCCAGTTCCTTCAGGTCGCTGGTGATGTCATGGATGCGCTGGCTGCGCTCGCGCTGCAGGTAGCGGTGGTAGGCCAACGAGCGGTTGCCATCGGCCACGGTGTCCTGCGACAGCAGCAGCTTCAACGGCGCATGGTTGCCCAGCCGGTACGCGCCGTTGAGCAGGCCAGCCAGCTCCGTGCGCTGCTTCTGCAGCCCGCCCTGCAGCGCAACGCGGCGTTTCTCCAGGTCGGCCAGGGCGCTGTTCTGCTCCTGCAGCGCCGCTTCGGTTTCGGCCAGGGTACGGCCGGTGCGCGCGACCTTTTCATCCATCTCGCGCAGCTGCCGGCTGGCCTGGCCGCGCTGGTTGTCCAGCTGCCTGCGCTCCTGCGCGACACCCTTCAGTTCGGTACGCAACTTCTGCAGCTTGCGCTCCGCTTCGCGGGTGGACTGGGCACCGGCCGGGAGCGCCGGCAGCAGGCTGGCGGCGATGACGAGCAGCACGCCACCGGCCAGCACGGGCCAGCGGGTGTTAGCGATGCGTGAGGGAAAAGCATTGTCGCGCAAGGGCGTTCCAGTGACTTCAGGCAGATGCGGTTTCCAGTGCAACATGGTGACATCTTTGCCGGGCGGCCGGCCAGCCGCATGTGACTGACAAGGAACCTCTCATGAAAGCCTCATCCCTGACCCTGGCGCTCGCGCTCGCCCTTGCCGCGGCCGCCAACCCGGCAGTGGCACAGGAAGACATCAGCAAGGTCAACGGCAGCATCAGCGCCGAATCCGGCCAGCGCTACGGCGACCTGGATACGGTCAACGGCAGCATCCGGGTCGCCGACGGCGTGGAAACGGGCGACATCGAGACCGTCAACGGCAGCATCAAGGTGGGTGACGGCGCGCGCACCGGCAGCATCTCCACCGTAAACGGTGGCGTGCGGCTGGCGGGCGGCGTGATCGCGCGCGGCAACGTGGAGACGGTCAACGGCAGCATCTTCGCCGACCGCCGCAGCCAGATCGAAGGCAGCGTGGAGACCGTCAACGGTGGCATCGGCCTGGTGGAGACCCGGCTCGCCGGCGATATCGAGACCGTCAACGGCGATATCACCGTCGGCGTCGGTTCGGTGGTCAACGGCGGTATCCACATCAAGAAGCCCAGCTTCAGCATTTCGCTGACGCCGAACCGCAAGCCGCGCGTGATCATCGGGCCCAATGCGGTGGTCAACGGCGCGCTGCAGTTCGAACGCGAGGTGGTGCTGTACGTGCACCGCAGCGCGAAGACCGGCCCGGTCAGCGGCGCCACCGCGGTCCCCTTCGACACCGATACCGCCCCGGAAAACTGATTCCATGCCGGGCCTGCGCCTGCAGGCCGGCTTCACTCCCTGCAGGACCTGACCATGCCCCGTAAATTACTGCTCTGCCTTGCCCTCACTGCGGCACTGACCGCCTGCAAGGGCGAAGACACCGCGCCGGCGGCCACCGCTCCGGCCGCCGATGCCAACGCCGCCACTGCGCCGGCCAGCACGCACACGTTCTCGCCGGAGATCAACGCCGCCGACTTTGCCGAACTGGTGAAGACGCTGGCCTCGGACGAGTTCGAAGGGCGCGCGCCCGGCAGCAAGGGCGAAGAACTGACGGTCAACTACATCCGCGACCAGATGCAGCGGATCGGCCTGCAGCCCGGCAACGGCGACAGCTGGTTCCAGGACGTGGCCATGACCGAGACCACGGCCGACGAAACCACCTCGCTGAAGATCGACCAGGCCGGCAAGGCCAGCGAGCTGAAGTTCGGCACCGACATGGTGGTGGGCACGCGTACCGGCCAGACCGAAGTGAAGGTGGACGGCAGTGACATCGTGTTCGTGGGCTACGGCGTGGACGCGCCGGAGCAGCAGTGGAACGACTACGCCGGCCAAGACTGGAAGGGCAAGACGGTGGTGATGTTCGTCAACGACCCGGGCTTCCATGTCGACGACGCCAAGCTGTTCGACGGCAAGCGCATGACCTACTACGGCCGCTGGACGTACAAGTTCGAAGAGGCTGCGCGCAAGGGCGCGGCTGCCGCGCTGATCGTGCACGACACCGCCGGCGCGTCGTATGGCTGGGACGTGGTCAAGAACTCCTGGGCCGGACCGCAGTACGACCTGCCGGCCAAGAATGATCCGGAACCCCGCCTGCCGGTGCAGGGCTGGTTGAGTGCCGATGCCGCCAAGGCGCTGTTCGCCGGTGCCGGGCTGGACCTGGCGCAGGCCTACAAGGACGCCAACAAGCGCGGCTTCAAGCCGGTGCCACTGAACGCCAAGCTGTCGGTGGACCTGAAGAGCACCACCGCCGAGAAGACCTCGCGGAACGTGGTCGGCGTGCTGCCGGGCAGCAGCCGGGCCGACGAAGCCGTGCTCTACATGGCGCACTGGGACCACCTTGGCAAGCATGAGGGCGAAGCGGACGACAACATCTACAACGGTGCCGTGGACAACGCCACCGGCGTGGCCGGCATCCTGGAAGTGGCCGACGCGATGATGCACCAGGATCCCAAGCCGGCCCGTTCGGCGGTGTTCCTGGCGGTGACGCTGGAAGAATCGGGCCTGCTGGGCTCCAAGTACTACGTCGCCCATCCGACCTTCCCGCTGGACAAGATCGCCGGTGTGATCAACATCGATGCGATGTCGGTGGCCGGCCGCGCCAAGGACATGACGGTGACCGGTTTCGGTAGTTCGGAGCTGGAAGACATCCTCAAGCCGCTGGCCGCCGCACAGGGCCGGACGCTGCATGGGGAGTCGGCGGTGCAGAGCGGGTTCTACTTCCGTTCCGATCACTTCAACTTCGCCAAGGCGGGTGTGCCGGCGCTGTATGCCGATGGCGGCGAAGACCTGCTGGAAGGCGGTGTGGAAGCGGGCCGCAAGGCCGGCGAGGACTACGGGCGCAATCGTTACCACGGCCCGAAGGATGAGTTCGACGCAGCCACCTGGAAGCTGGACGGCACCATCGAAGACCTGCAGTTGCTGCACGGCGTGGGCAAGGAACTGGCCGCCGGCGATCGCTGGCCGAACTGGTACGAAGGCAATCCGTTCAAGGCGGCGCGCGACGAGATGATGAAGGGCAAGGCCGCTCCGGCAGCCAAGTAAGCGCCGGTACTGCCGATGTGTATCCGCGGCGCCCTTCGGGGCGCCGTTTTTTTTGTGTGCGTTCGATGGCCAGCGGCCGTCACTGCCGGGCATGTGTACCGGGCAAGAAAAAACCCCGCTGCGTGAGCAGCGGGGTCTCTCGTTTGAACCCTGGCGATGACCTACTCTCGCATGGCTTGAGCCACACTACCATCGGCGCAGCTGCGTTTCACTTCCGAGTTCGGGATGGGATCGGGTGGTTCCACAGCGCTAATTTCACCAGGGAGACGTTGGGAGCAGCGCCTATGCGCCAGCTCACATGATTGCCCTTGGGCGGCAGGCACGAAAAACAGGTGCCTGCAAAAAAAGAAAAACCCCGCTGCGTGAGCAGCGGGGTTTTTGGGTATAAACCCTGGCGATGACCTACTCTCGCATGGCTTGAGCCACACTACCATCGGCGCAGCTGCGTTTCACTTCCGAGTTCGGGATGGGATCGGGTGGTTCCACAGCGCTAATTTCACCAGGGAGGCTTTTGGAGTGTCGCCGCAGAGCGTGTCTTTGCAGGGAGCGGGCATGGA
>NZ_LDJK01000076.1 GCF_001431535.1 Stenotrophomonas chelatiphaga | reverse complement strand
GCCATGGATGGCGCGAATCGAGGCCCGCATGGATGCAGTTTTTGCCGTCCCCCGATCAGCCCCACCGCCCGGCCCAGCCCCGGATGGACCTCCCGCAGACCGCCACCCGCGAGGGGGTCTCACCCGTTCGCCAACCCACTCACCACTTGAACAGCACCAGGCTCAACGCCAGGGTCATCATGCCGGCCACCAGCCCGTAGACCGTTTCGTGACCCTTGGCGTAGCGCTTGGCCGCCGGCAGCAGCTCGTCCAGCGCCAGGAACACCATCACGCCGGCGATCAGCCCGAACACCCAGCCGAAGGTGGCGTGGTTCAGCGAGCCGGACAGCAGGAAATAGCCGATCGCCGCACCGATCGGCTCGGCCAGGCCGGACAGCAGGCTGGCCGCGAAGGCGTAGAACTTGTTCTGCGTGGCGAAGTACACCGGCACCGCGATGGCGATGCCTTCGGGGATGTTGTGGATGGCGATGGCGAAGGCCAGCGGCATGCCCACCGAGGGACTCTCCAGCGTGGCGAAGAACGTCGCCAGGCCTTCCGGGAAGTTGTGTGCGGTGATCGCCACGGCGGTCAGCAGGCCGACCCGCTTGATGTAGGCCTTGTTGTCGGCGCGGAAGCTTGGATCCTTGGCGTCCAGGCTTTCGTGCGGGTTGGGGATCAGGTGGTCGATGCCCATGATCACCAGGATGCCCAGCAGGAAGGCGAGGGTGCCATAGGTGAAGCCGAGGCGCGGATCGTAGGCCTGGGTGAACGAGTCGATCGACTTGTTGAGGATCTCCGACAGCGACACATAGACCATCGCACCGCCAGCGAAGGCCAGGCCGAAGGCCAGCAGGCGCGGGTTGGGGCGCTTGGCGAACAGCACCATCAGGCTGCCCAACGCGGTCGCCAGGCCAGCGGCCAGGGTGACCGCCATGGCGATCCAGACATTTTCAGTAGAAATCTGCAGCATCTGCCAGCGCGATCCTTCAGGTAGCGTTCGCCCCGCTCAGGCGGGGCGTTGGGGAGGGAAGGCGGGCGCAGGCTGGCCTTGGTGGGTAAAGCAGGAATCAGCCGCCGCGGCGCAGGCGTTCTTCCACCGCGAAGCACTCATCCGGGCGCGGCTGTGGCGGGTTGAAGCTCACCGGCACCTGGATCGTGGCGGGAATCTTCTGGCCATTGCGGCTGGCGGCATTGAACTGCCAGCCCTGCACGGCCGTGCGCGCCTGTTCGTCCAGTTGCGGGTTGCCGCTGCTGGTCAGCTGGGTCACGTCGGTGGGCTTGCCTTCCACCCCGACCACCACCTTCAGCGTGGTGGTGCCGCCCACGCCGCTGCAGGCCAGTTCGATCGGGTACTGCGGCGGCGGGGTCTTCACCGCGGCGACTTCGGTGGGCGGGGTGGCCGGTGCGGCCGGGGTCGCGGGCTGGCCGGAACCACCGCAGGCGGTCAACAGCGTGGCGACCAGGGGCAGGGTCAACAGGCGCAGGGTCATGGCAGTCACTCCGTCAGGGCCGATGCTTTGGCAGCGCAGATGAAATCGTTCTCGCTCAGCCCGCCCACGTCGTGGGTGGAAAAGCGCACCACGGCGCGGTCGTAATGCACCCCCAGGTCCGGGTGGTGGTCCTCGCCATGGGCGATGAAGGCCAGCGCATTGACGAAGGCGAGGGTGTGGTAATAGTCCTTGAAGCGGAAGGTGCGCTGCAGCGCCTGGCCGTTTTCGACCAGCTCCCAGCCGGGTACCTGCGGCAGCAGCTCGGCCAGCCGGGCCTGCCCCAGGCGGTGCTCGTTGCCCCGGCGGGGGATGCAATGGGCCTGTACCAGCGGGACCAGATCGTTCATGGAATGCTCTACCTCTGAAATCGTTGACTGAACATTGCGCGGTCCAGTGTATAAACCGAATGATCGCGTAACAGGTACTTCGTTAGAATAGCGCCATGATCCAGATCTCCGACACCGCCCAGACCCATTTCCGCAAGTTGATCGAACGCGAAGGCGTGCCCGGCATGGGCGTGCGCGTGTCCGCGGTCGACGCCGGCACCCCCCGCGCCGACGCCCGCCTTGAGTTCGCCGAACCGGCCGACCTGCTCGGCGACGAGTGGGCGGTGGACTGCGATGGCTTCACCTTGTACGTGGCTTCGGACAGCGTGGGTTGGCTGGACGGCGCCGAGATCGACATCGTCACCGGCAATGCCGGAGGCCAGCAGCTGACCATCAAGGCACCGCGCATCAAGGGTGAAGCACCCGGCGACGCGGCCTCGCTGGTGGAGCGCGTGCATTGGGTTGTCGAAAACGAAGTCAATCCGCAGCTTGCCTCGCATGGCGGCAAGGTCGCGGTGCAGGAAGTGTCTGCCGACGGCGTGGTGCTGCTGCGCTTCGGCGGCGGCTGCCAGGGCTGCGGCATGGCCGATGTCACGTTGAAGCAGGGAATCGAGAAGACGCTGATGGGCCGGGTTCCGGGCATCACGGCCGTGCGCGATGCCACCGACCACGATAGTGGGCAGGCGCCGTACATGCCGCGCGGCAACGTCGCCTGACGCCCGCTGCGTGCCGTCATCCCGGGCTGCACAGTGGATAGAGGCCCTGCTGGCACGCCAGCAGGAGCCGCCCATTCTCGAAAAGAAGACCGGCCTGCCCTATGGGTGGGCCATCTGGCTGCGCGCGCGTCCGCCGCTGCCGCGTCCCAAGCATGCGCGTGAGGTGGTCGCGGTGCTGCTGCCGCGGCCGTTGCCGGCCGCCAGTGGGCGCCTGCCTGGACTGACGATGTGGCAGGCGGTGCGCCGCCTGGGGTGGCAGCAGTGGGACCCGGCGCCGCGCGACCAGCGTTGGATGCGCTGGACCTCCGCCGTCGCCAGCCTGCTGCTGCACGTGCTGTTCGCCGTCCTGCTGCTGTGGGTGGCGTTGGTGCGTTCTTCGCAGCCGGATACCCAGGGCGGAGAAGGCGAGCGGGTGCAGGTCGAGTTCATCGGCCAGGGCGCGCAGGAAGGTGGCGGCGACCAGCCGGGCAGCGATGCGGCGGCGGCTGAGGCCGGCGCAGCGGCAGCCGCGGCGCCGGCCGACCCTGCCGCCGCCGCCCCGTCCGAAGCACGGGACAGCGCGCCGACAGCATCGACTGCGTCGGCGCAGCCTGCACCGGCTGAAGCCGCTGCGGCGCCGCCGAGCGCATCCGAACCGGCGCCTGCCGAACCGGCGCCGCCACTGCCGACACCGCCGATACAGGCCACCGAGGTCGCCGAGGCGACCACCGATTTCGTGGTGCCGCCGGTCAGTGTGCCGCGCACCGAAGTCACCGTTGTCCCACGCCAGGCGGCGCCGTCGGTCCGCGAACGCGAGGTGCAGATCGTGCAGGCCCCGGCCGTGGTCACGCCGCGTCCGGTCACGCCCGTGCGTACTCGCACGCCGCAGGAAACCACGGTGCAGGTGCGTGAGCGCGAGGTCGCCCTGGCCGTGGAGGCACCAACCCCGCTGCGGATACCGCAGGCCGAGGTAGCGGTGCAGGTAACGCCGCGGGATCCAACCGCCGTGCGTGAGCGCGAAGTGGCCACCGTGACCGCCCCTGCCGTCAGCGTGCCGCCCCTGCCGGGGCGCGAACCGGTGCTGCGCACGCGTCCCAGCAGTGAACCGACGGTGCGCGAACGTGCCGTCGCCCCTGCCAGCGCCGCCGCCAGTGCACCCGCACGCGCGCCGACCACCGCCGCTGCGCAGGCGTCTTCTTCGTCTTCTTCGTCATCTTCGACTGCGCCTGCCACCGCACCTGCGGCCACCGCGGCCGCATCGCGCGCGCCCGGCCAGGCCGGTGCGCAGGCGCGGCCGACGCCCGGCAACTGGGCTACGCCGGCGCGTGGCGATGACTGGGGTGCGTCCAACCGGGATCGACCCGGCAGCACTGCGGGAGCGCAGGCCAACCGCGATGCCGGGCAGGGCACCGGTGTCTTCAATGCCGACGGCAGCGTGCGCGTTCCTGGCCAGGATGGCGCCGGCACTGCCGATCGCGGCGCCCCCGGCGGCGACAACGATGGGTGGACCCGCGACCGCATAGCGCAGTCCGGCACCTGGCTCAAACGGCCGCCGTATGACTACACCCCGACCTCGTTCGACAAGTACTGGGTGCCCAATGAATCACTGTTGGCCGAATGGGTCCGGCGTGGCGTGCAGTCGGTGGAAATCCCGCTGCCCGGTACCAGCACGAAGATCTCCTGCGTGATCTCGGTGCTGCAGTTCGGTGGCGGCTGCGGCCTCAACGATCCGAACATGCAGGACCAGCCGGCCATCGCGCGTCCGCCGCCGGACATTCCGTTCAAGAAAGAGCTGCAGGAAGACAACGGCAGCATCCGCTGACCCCTGCCGTGCGGCGCGCGCCGTGCGGCAGCTCAGCTTTCGCTGGACAGGAACGCCCACATCGGCACGTCCTGCGCGGCCCAGTACTGGCTGGCCTCGTCGAGGATGTCCAGCAGGGTGTCGAAGCTGCCGGTGTCCTGCGCACGCAGCGCATCGATGCGATCCAGGAACAGCGCATGCCCGCCATCGGCGCGCAGCCACGACAGGTCGCGCAGGTTGTCCGACAGCGCGTCCCAGTTGCCGCCGAAACCGGTCGGGAAATCCAGCTGCGCGGCAAGCCGGGCCAGCAGGGTGCGCTTGTCCGCGACCCCTTCCAGGTCGACCCGGCGCACCTGCAGGCCGGCATCGCGCATCGCCGCGGCGAGTGCGGCTTCGTCGCCTTCGCCGATCGCATACACCCCGGCATTGTTGAGGTCGTGCAGGCCGAGGCCGAAGGCATCGTGGGTCATGGCGTGGTCCCTTCTGCAGGTACGTTGAAGCTGCGGAAGCTTTCGTAATGATCGCTGGTGTAATACCAGGCATCGGGTGGCTGACCGCCGGTGATGATGCGGCGTGCACCCCGGTTGCCGGCGCCCGGCGTTTCCACGGTGTACTCGCGGTAATAGCCACGTTCGCGTTGCGGCAGCCGCTGTTCGCGGTTGCCGAACACGCTGCCGTCCTGGCGGTGCGGGAACGGTCCGCCGCGCTGGATCAGGGTGATCGTGTGGCGTGCTTCGGCGGGCAGGAAACCGGGCAGTTCGCCGTCACCGGCGATGGCCGCCGGCCGGGCCACGCTTGCCGGCGCGCCGGACAGGCTGGGCGCGAACTGTGGCTTGGCCGGGCGCTGCAGGAAATGATTGCCCAGCAGCCCGAGCAGCAGCAGGGCGATGGCGGTGATCAACAGCCGGGGATTGCGCATGGCGAAGGGCAGGCGTGGGGACGGCGCCCACTGTAGCGCCGCGGGCCTGCATCGTGCATGAGGGCCGCCGCTGTCGCACGACGGTCACCTGCAGGACGAAGTTTCCTTTACATCCCTCTTGGTAATCTTCACGCCAGTCCCCATCATTTACTGCGCACCACCTGGCGCCTGCCAGGTCCCCAAGCTACGAGGAGATGCACCATGGCCTACACCCTGCCCAAGCTGTCCTACGCCTATGAAGCCCTGGAGCCGCATATCGACGCGGCCACCATGGAGATCCACCACACCAAGCACCACCAGACCTACATCAACAACGTCAACGCAGCGCTGGAAGGCACCGAATATGCCGACCTGCCGGTGGAAGAGCTGGTCAAGAAGCTGAAGTCGCTGCCGGAAAACCTGCAGGGTCCGGTGCGCAACAATGGTGGCGGCCATGCCAACCATTCGCTGTTCTGGACGGTGATGGCGCCCAATGCCGGCGGCAACCCGGTGGGTGACGTGGCCAGGAAGATCGACAGCGATCTCGGCGGTTTCGACAAGTTCAAGGATGCCTTCACCAAGGCTGCGCTGACCCGCTTCGGCAGCGGCTGGGCCTGGCTGAGCGTTACCCCGGACAACAAGGTCGTGGTGGAAAGCACCGGCAACCAGGACAGCCCGCTGATGGAAGGCAACACGCCGATCCTCGGCCTGGACGTCTGGGAGCATGCCTACTACCTGAAGTACCAGAACCGTCGCCCGGAATACATCGGCGCGTTCTTCAACGTGATCGACTGGAATGAAGTCGAGCGTCGTTACCAGGAAGCGGTTGCCTGATCGCAACAGCGCCACGGTAAACAGCAGAAAGGCCGCGCTCTCAAGCGCGGCCTTTTTTCTGTTGCACGACCGCCGGCGTCGGCTCAGCCGGCCGGCGCCTGCAGACGCAGCACCGCCATGACACCCAGTGGCAGCACCGGCATATCGCCTTCGACCGGCAGTTCGATGCGCTGCTGGCGCTTGCCGCTGAAGGATTTGACCTGGAACAGCACATCCAGCCCGTGGCTGTCGATGTTGCCGTTGCCCGCGCCCGGCTTCTCGACCCTGGCCGACGGATTGCGCCGCGCTGGCTGGAAACCGGGCATGCCACGCACCACGTCGCTGCTGCTGGCGGCAAAGTCACCCGCCACCAGGCTGGGGTGGCCATCGGACGTAGCGGCGATCCAGGTCATCAGGTCATTGGCCTGGTGCTGGCGACTGGCCGCGGTATCCGGCTCGGGGCGCAACCGCGCCACGTAGATGTTGACCTGGCCCTCGCCGACCGCAACGCGCATCATGCCCGCCGCACTGTAGCGGCCGGGCGGGTGCAGCAGGGTGACGCCGTCTTCTTCCACGCGCAGCCGGCTGAGCATCGCGCTGCCGTGGCGCTGGGCCTGGCTGGGCGGATCGGCGGTGATGAAATCGCAGCTGTAGCGCAGGCGGCTGGCCAGCCAGCACGCTGGATTGCGCCTGCCCTCCTGCAGCACCTGCTGCACGGTGATCACGTCCGGTTGCAGGGTGGCCAGCAGCTGGGCGATGGCTTCGCGACGATGTTCCCAGGCCGGATCCTCCTGCGCGGGGAGCTGCAGGCTGGCCACGCTCAGTTCGGCCAGCGGCGTTGCCGCCGCCGGCTGTGCACGGACCACCAGAGGAGCCAGCAACAGGCCAACGCACAGCAACAGGGGGAAAGGGGGGGCGCGCATAACGATAAGTTTACGCTTGCGCCGTGCAGGCGTCGTGACCCCGTTGCGTCTCTGCCATGCTTTCCGGGCGCTGTCATGCAGCTGTGCAGCGTGCGCTGGGGGCCTGCCTTCCGGTAACCTTGGCGCTTTCGTGTCCGCAGGAAAGCCTTACAGGATGAGCCATAACGCAGTCGCCCCCGCCGGCAAGGGATCCATGCCGCGCCAGATCCCGTACATCATCGGCAATGAGGCCTGCGAGCGCTTCAGTTTCTACGGCATGCGCAACATCCTGGTGCAGTTCCTGATCACCTCGCTGCTGCTGCAGGAGATCACCGCCGAAGGCCGTGCCGGTGAAGCCAAGGACATCATGCACAGCTTCATGATCGGCGTGTATTTCTTCCCGCTGCTCGGTGGCTGGCTGGCCGACAGATTCTTCGGCAAGTACCACACCATTCTCTGGTTCAGCCTGATCTACTGCGTCGGCCACCTGTGCCTGGCGTTGTTCGAAGGCAGCCGCGGCGGCTTCTTCTTCGGCCTTGGCCTGATCGCGCTGGGTGCCGGTGGGATCAAGCCGCTGGTCGCTTCGTTCATGGGCGACCAGTTCGACCAGGGCAACAAGCACCTGGCCAAGCTGGTCTTCGACGCCTTCTACTGGATCATCAACTTCGGCTCGCTGTTCGCCTCGCTGCTGATCCCGCTGGTGCTGAAGAACTGGGGCCCGCAGTGGGCCTTCGGCATCCCGGGCATCCTGATGTTCATCGCGACCTTCGTGTTCTGGCTGGGACGCAAGCGCTACGTGCTGACGCCGCTGCCGCCGAAGGACCCGCATTCGTTCGCCAACGTGGTGCGTACGGCGCTGACCGCGCGCGTGGAAGGGCGCGGCCGTCCCGGCCTGGTGCTGGCCGTGGCCGGCGTGGTGCTGGCGATCGCTTCGTTCGGGCTGGTCGGCACGCTGGGTATCGTGATCTGCCTGTGCCTGGCGCTGGTGTCGATCCTGGCCGGTATCGGCGGAGGTACCTGGATGCAGCTGGAGCGCGCCCGTGCGGTGCACCCGGACGAAGCCGTCGAAGGCGTGCGCTCGGTGCTGCGCGTGCTGGTCATCTTCGCGCTGACCACCCCGTTCTTCTCGCTGTTCGACCAGAAAGCCTCCACCTGGGTGCTGCAGGGCCAGCAGATGCAGATGCCGAGCTGGTTCACCGCCTCGCAGATGCAGGCCCTGAACCCGCTGCTGGTGATGATCCTGATCCCGTTCAACAACCTGGTGCTGTACCCGGCGCTGCGCCGGTTCGGCTTCGAACCCACTGCGCTGCGCCGCATGACCGCCGGCATCGCCTTCAGCGGCCTGGCATGGATCGTGGTCGGTGGCATCCAGGTGGTGATGGATGGCGGCAACGCGATGTCGATCTTCTGGCAGATGCTGCCGTACGCGCTGCTGACCTTCGGTGAGGTACTGGTCTCGGCGACCGGTCTGGAGTTCGCCTACAGCCAGGCGCCGCAGGCGATGAAGGGCGTGGTGATGAGCTTCTGGAACCTGACCACCACCATCGGCAACCTGTGGGTGCTGCTGTCCAACGCCGCGGTGCGCAACGATACGGTGACCCACCAGATCGCCAGTACTGGTTTGAGCGAAGCAGCGTTCCTGATGTTCTTCTTCGCCGGCTTCGCGTTCGTCGCCGCACTGGCCTTCGGCTGGTATGCGCGCCGCTACCGCATGGTCGACAACTACCGCGCCGCCTGAGCCTGACATGACGCCTGTAAATCTCCTGCTGATCGCCATCACCGCCATCGTTTCCTACCTGGCGTTCAACAACCGCAAGCTGGCCGACCGGCTGATCCTGTGGCCGCCGGCGGTGGATCGCCACCGCCAGTACGACCGGCTGGTGACCTACGGCTTCATCCACGCCGACTGGCCGCACCTGATCTTCAACATGATCACGCTGTTCTTCTTCGGCGGGCAGATCGAAACGGTGATGGTGCAGCTGTCCGGCAGCTACCTGACCTATCCGGCGTTCTATCTCGGTGCGCTGGTGGTGTCCATCCTGCCCAGCTACATAAAGAACCAGAAGAACCCCAACTACCTCAGCCTGGGCGCATCGGGCGCGGTGTCGGCGGTGCTGTTCGCCTTCATCCTGCTCAGCCCGTGGACGATCATCCTGGTGTTCTTCATCCCGGCGCCGGCCATCCTGTACGCGGTGTTCTACGTGGGCTACAGCATCTGGATGGACAAGAAGGGCGGGGACCGCATCAACCACAGCGCCCACCTGGCCGGTGCGGCGTTCGGCGTGCTGTTCCTGCTGGCAATGAACCCGGGCATCTTCAACCATTTCCTGCGCGAGCTGTCCAACCCGCGCTTCGGCCTGGGCGGCTGAGGGCGCGGGCCGCGACCGGCGGTGGCTAGCGCGCCCGCGGGGTGCCGCTGTCCACGCCATAGGTATCCAGCAGACGGGTAAAGACTTCTTCGCCGATCTGCTGGAACTGCGTCTGGTCCGTGTGGCCCTCCACGGCAAGCTGCAGCAGGCCTTCCAGCAGCGCGTCATCGCTGGCGGCGGCGCCGGCGGGCGGGGCAGGGGGGTGTCGCATCGGAACCTCCTGGGAACGGGATGGGCGGACCCGGTGGGGCCTTCCAGTGCGCCCCGTCGACAGCAGTATCGGCCGTTGCCGGTCCTCCTTTAGCGCCCGATGACTCCGGGGCAGACAGCGCTTGCCCCTGTTCAGGCTTCACACGATCATGGCGGCAGGCTGCGCACCATCGGTGGTGCTGCCCCAGGAGATCGGTCCCATGGCTTCGGTCACGCCCCCCGGATTGGCTTACGAGGTCACCCATGACCTGGCTGCGCACCGCTTCACTGCACGGGTGCAAGGTCATCTGGCGCTGCTGGAGTACCAGCTCAAGCGCCGCCGCATGGTGATCACCCACACCGAGGTGCCCGACGCCATCGGCGGGCGCGGCATCGCCGGGGAACTGACCCGCGTGGCGCTGCGCTGGGCGCGGGACAACAAATACAAAGTGGTGCCCGCGTGCGCTTACGCGGAGGCGTTCTTTGAGCGCCACGAAGAATTTCATGACCTGTTGGCCTGATCGGCCCACGGGGTTCGTTCCAGCAAGGAAACCGATACATGTCGCTGCAAGTCCAGGGGAAATCGATGAAGTCGTTGCGCCGTAAACTGCCTGCCGCCGCCGTGCTGGGCGTGGCCATCGCGGCCGTGCTGCTGGCCGGTTGTGGACGCCGGGACGGCGACGATGCGGGTAACCAGCCCGCCGTTGCCGACACCGCCGGCCCGCTGCCGGCACCGGTGGCCGATGCGCCGGCCGATGCGCCGGTGGCGCTGGCCGATGTGATCGAGACCACTCCGCAGGCGGTGGTCGGTATCAGTTACGCGGCCGGGCTGGACCAGTACCAGGGGCTGGCCAAGGCGCTGCAGGACTACGCTGCCACCGCGCGCGGCGAACTGCAGCAGGCCATTGATGGGCTGGGCAACGACAAGCCGACGATGCCGTACGAGTTGTCGCTGGCTTTCGAGAAGCAGCTGGAAACGCCGGAGCTGGTGGTGGTGCGCGCCGAAGGCAGCCGCTACACCGGCGGTGCGCATGGCGAGCCGCTGGTCGCACGCTTCGTCTGGCTGCCCGGCCCGCAGCAGATGCTGACCGCCGATCACCTGGTGCCCGACGCCAAGGGCTGGAAAGCGATCAGCGACTACGTGGCCGACCAGCTGCGCGAGCGCGTGGCGACCCGCCTGAGCAGCGAGGACATGGAGCCGGGCGAGCTGCAGGAATCGCTGCGCAGCGCCTCGCGGATGATCAACGAAGGCACCGGCGCCAGGCCGGACAACTTCCGCCAGTTCGAGCCGATGACCGATGCCGCCGGCAAGGTCACCGGGCTGCGTTTCGTGTTCCCGCCCTACCAGGTCGGCCCTTACTCCGAAGGCACCCAGACCGCCGACGTACCGGCGTCGGTGCTGGTGCCGCACGTGGCGCCGGAGTATGCCGGGCTGTTCGCCCACGGCTGATCGCGGAGGCGCACGATGGACGCGGCGCTGCAGGTCCGGCTCACCGCGTTGATGCACGAAGCCGGCGTCACCGTTGGTGGTGTGCGGCCGCAGGATATCCAGGTCCACGACCCGCGCTTCCATGCGCGGGTGCTGGCAGGTGGGTCGCTGGCGCTGGGCGAGAGTTACATGGACGGCTGGTGGGACGCCAACCAGCTGGATGTCTTCCTGCTGCACCTGCTGCAGGCGCACCTGGACGAGCGCGTGCACGGCTGGCGCGAACTGGCCGATGCGGTCCGCGCGCGGCTGGTCAACGCGCAGTCCGGCCAGCGCAGTTTCGAGGTCGGGCGCCGTCACTACGACCTCGGCAACGACCTGTACGCGGCGATGCTGGGGCAGCGGCTGGTGTACAGCTGCGGCTACTGGCGGCAGGCCGCGGACCTGGACGCCGCGCAGGAGGCCAAGCTGGACCTGGTGTGCCGCAAGCTCGCGCTGCGGCCCGGCCAGCGCGTGCTGGACATCGGCTGCGGCTGGGGCGAGGCGCTGAAGTTCGCGTGCGAGCGCTACGGGGTCAGCGGCGTCGGGGTCACCATCTCCGAAGAGCAGGCCGCCTATGCCCGCGAGCGCTGCGCGGGCCTGCCGGTGGAGATCCGGCTGCAGGATTACCGCGCGCTGGATGAGCGCTTCGACGCGGTGTTCTCCATCGGCATGTTCGAGCACGTGGGCGAGCGCAATTACCGGCACTTCTTCGACGTGGCGCGGCGTTGCCTGGCAGCGGACGGGCTGTTGCTGCTGCATACCATCGGGCGCAATGTCAGCGGCCACCGTACCGATCCGTGGATCGCCCGCTACATTTTCCCCAATTCGATGTTGCCCTCGGCGGTGCAGGTCACGCGCGCGTTCGAGGGCCGCTTCGTGCTGGAAGACTGGCATGGCTTCGGCACCGACTACGACCTGACCCTGCAGGCCTGGCGGCGCAACGTGGAAGCGGCCTGGCCGCAGCTGGATCCGCAGCGGTACGACGAACGCTTCAAGCGCATGTGGCGCTTCTACCTGGCCGGTTCGATGGCCGCGTTCCGCTGCCGGCATGCCCAGTTGTGGCAACTGGTGCTGTCCCCGGAAGGGGTGCCCGGCGGGTACGTGGCACCGCGCTGAAGCGCGCCATGAAAAAAGGCCGCCCGGCTTCCCGGGCGACCTTTCAGGCCACGCTGTTACCGATGCTGCTTAGTTGCCGGCACCGGTCAGGCCACGCTTCTCCAGCAGCGGCTCGATCTGCGGCTCGTGGCCGGCGAAATCGCGGAACAGCTGCATCGCATCGACGCTGCCGCCGCGCGACAGCAGGGTCTTGCGGAAGTGGTCGCCGTTCTTGCGGCTCAGGCCGCCGTTCTCGTTGAACCACTTCTGGGTGTTGGCGTCGAGCACTTCCGACCAGATGTAGGCGTAGTAACCGGCCGAGTAGCCGCCCATGATGTGGCTGAAGTACGGGGTCTTGTAACGCGGCGGCACCGGCGCGTAGAAGATGCCGTCCTTGGCCAGTGCATTGGCTTCGAACTTCATCACGTCGGCGGCGGCCGGAACCTGGCCGGCGCTGATCTGGTGCCAGCGCTGGTCGAGCATCGCCGCGCCCAGGTATTCGGTGGTGGCGAAGCCCTGGTTGAACTTGGCGGCAGCGACCACCTTGTCCAGCAGCGCCTGCGGCATGGCCGAACCGTTCTGGTAGTGCTTGGCGTAGTTCTTCAGGATGACCGGGTTGTCGGCCCACATTTCATTGACCTGCGAGGGGAACTCGACGAAGTCGCGCGGCACCGAGGTGCCGGAGAAATACGGGTATTTCACGTTGGAGAACATGCCGTGCAGCGCGTGGCCGAACTCGTGGAAGGTGGTGGTCACTTCATCCCAGGTCAGCAGGGTCGGCTTGCCGGCCGGCGGCTTGGGGATGTTGAGGTGGTTGGCCACCACCGGCTTGAAGCCGGACAGTTCGGACTGCGAAACGTAGGAGTTCATCCACGCGCCGCCACGCTTGGACGCGCGCGCATACGGGTCGAAGATGAAGATCGCCAGCTGGCTGCCGTCGGCATCGAACACGTCGTACACGGTGACGTCGTCGTGGTAGACCGGCAGGTCGGTGCGCTGCTTGAAGGTCAGGCCGAATTCGAGTTCTGCGGCATGGAACACGCCGTCTTCCAGCACCGTCTTCATTTCGAAGTACGGCTTGAGCTGGGATTCGTCGAAGTTGTACTTGGCCTGGCGCACCTTCTCGCTGTAGAACGCCCAGTCCCACGCTTCCAGCTTGAAGGTCGGCTTGCCAGCGGCCTTCTGTTCCTGGTCGATCATCGCCTGCAGGTCGGCGGCTTCGCGCTTGGCATTGGCCACTGCGGCCGGGGCCAGCTGGCCGAGCATCGCGTTGACCGCTTCGGGGGTCTTGGCGGTCTGGTTGGTCAGGTTGTAGGCGGCGAAGTTGGGGAAGCCCATCAGCTTGGCCTTGTCCGCGCGCAGCTGCATGATGCGCGCCACCAGCGCGGTGTTGTCGAACTCACCGCCGCGGCTGCCACGGGTGGTGGACGCTTCGTAGATCTTCTGGCGCAGCGCACGGTTGGCCAGGTTGGTCAGCGGCGGCTGGCCGGTGGTGTTGAGCAGGGTGATCACGTACTTGCCGTCCAGGCCACGCGCCTTGGCCGCTTCGGCGGCGGCGGAGATCTGCTCCTGCGACAGGCCCTCCAGCTCCTTGACGTCGTCCACGGTGAGCGCGGAGGCGTTCACTTCGGACTGCACGTTCTGGCTGAACTTGGTGCCCAGGTTGGCCAGCTCGGCGTTCATTTCCTTGAGCTTGGTCTTGTCCGCCTCGGACAGCTTGGCGCCGGCGCGGACGTAGTTCTCGTAGTACTTCTCGACCAGGCGCACGCCTTCGGCGTCCAGGCCCAGCTTGGCGCGGTCGTCATACAGGGCCTGGATGCGGGCGAACAGCTTGCCGTTCAGTGCGATCGCATCGCCATGTGCGGCAAAGCGCGCCGAATAGTCGGCCTGCAGCTTCTTGCGGGTGTCATTGGTATCGGCACCGACCAGCGCGAAGAACACGGTGGTGGCACGGTCCAGCGTCTCGCCGCTCTTCTCCAGCGCGATCAGGGTGTTTTCGAAGGTCGGCTTGG
This sequence comes from Stenotrophomonas chelatiphaga, assembly GCF_001431535.1. Classification (GTDB taxonomy): domain Bacteria; phylum Pseudomonadota; class Gammaproteobacteria; order Xanthomonadales; family Xanthomonadaceae; genus Stenotrophomonas; species Stenotrophomonas chelatiphaga. The sequence continues at coordinate 26,212 of NZ_LDJK01000076.1, read as the reverse complement.
CCTTGTTGTTGGCGATGGCCTCCACTTCCTTCAGCTGCTGCGCCATGCCGGCGTCGAAGGCCGGGGCGAAATCGCTGTCGGTGATCTTGTCGAACTGCGGGTAGTGCAGCGGCAGCGGGCTGTCGGCGAAGAACGGGTTGGCCTGCTGCGCGGCGGTGCTGGCAGCCGGGGTGGCGGCGCCGGCGGAATAGGCGGGCAGGGCAAGGCCGAGGGTCATGGCCACGGCAAGGGCAAGGCGGGTGGTCAAGGCAAGGTACTCCACTAAGACAAGTCCCCGAGGGTAACCCGGCCCCGGACGGGTGGGCTTGTGTCGAAAGGCATGGGCGTTCAGGCTGCTGGCTTGTTCCCTGCAGCGGCCGGCCGATGACCAGCGCCTTTGACTTCGAATACACCACGCTGGAAGGCGAGCGCGTTGCGCTGTCGCGCTACCGTGGCAAGCAGCTGCTGCTGGTCAACGTGGCCAGCCGCTGCGGTTTCACCCCGCAGTACACCGGCCTGGAGCAGCTCTGGCAGGACTATCGTGAACGCGGATTGGTGGTGATCGGCTTTCCGTGCAACCAGTTCGGCGCGCAGGAGCCCGGCGATGCCGCGCAGATCCGCGCGTTCTGTTCGCTGGATTACCCGGTGACCTTCCCGCTGTCTGCCCGGATCGAGGTCAACGGGCCCCGGGCCGACCCGTTGTGGCAGTGGTTGTCCACGCAGAAACGCGGCCTGCTGGGCAGCGCGCGCATCAAGTGGAACTTCACCAAGTTCCTGCTCGACCGCCAGGGCCAGGTGCAGTCCCGCTTCGCCCCCACCACCACCCCCGACCAGCTCCGCCGCCGCCTCGATTGAGGGGGCGGAAGCGCTTATTTTTCGACGAAGGCGCGTTCGAAGACGTAATGGCCGGGACTGCCGATGCGCGGGGACACCTGGAAGCCCTTGGCGTCCAGCACCGTGCGCAGGTCGGCCAGCATCTGCGGGCTGCCGCAGATCATCGCGCGGTCGTTGGCCGGGTCCAGCTCCGGCAGGCCCAGGGTGCGCTGCATCTGCCCGCTTTCCAGCAGCGAGGTCAGGCGGCCCTGGTTGGCGAACGGTTCGCGGGTGACGGCCGGGTAATACAGCAGCTTGTCGCCGATCATCTCGCCCAGGAACTCGTGCTCGCGCAGTTCGCGTTCGAAGTAGTCGCGGTAGGCCAGGTCCTTTTCGTAACGCACGCCATGGGTGAGGATCACCTTGTCGAAGCGCTCGTAGGTTTCCGGGTCCTTGATCACCGACAGCCACGGCGCCATGCCGGTGCCGGTGCCCAGCAGGTACAGGTTCTTGCCCGGGTGCAGGTCGCTGATCAGCAGGGTGCCGGTCGGCTTCTTGCCTACCAGTACCTTGTCGCCCGGCTTGATGTGCTGCAGGCGCGAGGTCAGCGGGCCGTCCTGCACCTTGATGCTGAAGAACTCCAGGTTCTCTTCCCAGTTCGCGCTGGCGATGGAATACGCGCGCAGCAACGGCCGCGCCTCGGTTTCCAGCCCGATCATCACGAACTGGCCGTTCTCGAAGCGGAACCCGCTGTCACGGGTCAGGGTGAAACTGAAGTAGGCATCGGTCCAGTGGCGGACCTCAAGCACCGTCTCGGCGCCGAAAGCAGCAGACATGGGGGTAGCGTATCCAGGAAATCGTCCGGGACATTCTACCTCAAATGAGACAGGTTCTCATTGAGCGGAATGAGAGGCGTTCGTGACCACCGTTCAGCGATAACCGGCCGCCTGCAGCTCGAACAGCTCGGCGTAGCGGCCGCCTTCGGCCATCAATTGGGCATGGCTGCCGCTGGCCTCGATCCGGCCATCGGCCAGCACCAGGATGCGGTCGGCCATGCGCACCGAAGAAAACCGGTGCGAGATCAGCACCGCGGTGCGTTGTTCGGACAGCTCGCGAAAGCGCTGGAACACCTCGTACTCGGCGCGTGCGTCGAGCGCGGCGGTCGGCTCGTCCAGGATCATCACCTGGGCCTGGCGCATGTACGCGCGCGCAATGGCGATCTTCTGCCACTGGCCGCCGGACAGGTCCACGCCCTGCTTGAAGCGGCGCCCGATCACCTGCTGGTAGCCGCCGGGCAGGGCCTGGATCACCTCTTCGGCCATGCCGCGGCGTGCGGCGTCGCGGATGCGCTGCGCGTCGTCCAGCGCATCGACCTGGCCGACGCCGATGTTCTCCCCGGCGGTGAGGTTGTAGCGCACGAAGTCCTGGAAGATCACCCCCATGTTGGCGCGCAGGTCGTCCAGGTCGTAGTCGCGCAGGTCACGCCCATCGAGCAGGATGCGGCCCTCGTCCGGGTCGTACAGCCGCGCCAGCAGCTTGACCAGGGTGGTCTTGCCGGCGCCGTTTTCGCCGACCAGCGCCAGCACCTCACCGGCATGCAGCTGGAAGTCGAGATGGCGCACGGCCCAGGTTTCCGCATCCGGATAGCGGAAGCCAACGTTGTCGAACACAAAGCCCTGGCGGATCGGCCGCGGCACCGGTATGGCATCCGGGCGGGTGTGGATTTCCGGGGTGATCTGGAAGAACGAGAACAGGTCGTCCAGGTACAGCGCCTGGCTGGCCACCTGCGAAAAACCGATCAGCAGGCCTTCAAGCAACTGGCGCAGGCGCAGGAAACTGCCGGCCAGGAAGGTCAGGTCACCGATGCTGAAATCGCCGCGCACGGTGCGCCAGGCGATATACGCATAGGCGGTGTAGTAACCCAGCGTGCCCAGCGCGGCCAGCAACGTACCCCAGAACGCCCGCTTGCGCGCCAGCGCGCGGTTGGCGTGGAAGAAGCGATCGGCCAGCAGTCTGTAGCGGTCGATCAGGAACCGGTGGAGGTTGAAGATCTTGACCTCCTTGGCGGTTTCCACGCTGGCCCCGACCTGGCGCAGGTAATCCAGCTGGCGACGCTCGGGGGTCCATTGGAAGTTGAGACTGTAGCCGGCGGCGTTGAAGTGGGATTCGCCGATGAAGGCCGGCACCAGCGCCAGGGCCAGCAGCACGATCAACCACGGCGCGTAGACCAACAGGCCCACGGCAAGGCTGGCCACGGTGATCGCATCCTGGACCTGGCCGAACAGCTGGCTCATCAGGTTCATCCGGCCCATGGTCTGGCGCCGCGCACGGTCCAGCTTGTCCTGCAGTTCGGGATCCTCGAAGTCCTCCAGGTCCAAGGACGCGGCGTGCTCCATCAGGCGCACGCTGGTGACATTGGTGAACAGTTCCGACAGCAGCGAATCGGCGTAGCTGACAATGCGCCCCAACAGGTCCGAGGCAATGGCCAGCCCGAATTCCAGCGCCAGCAGGGTCAGCAACGGGGTGAGCAGGCCGCTGGACAGCGCTTCACCGAACGGCGGAAAACCGGCGTCGTGCTGGCTGAGCAGCACGGCCGAATCGATGATCAGCTTGCCGACATACAGCATCGCCACCGGCAACAGGGCGCGGATGATGCGCAGCCCCAGGCTGGCGCTGGCCAGCCACGGGCTGGTCTGCCATATCTGGCGCAGGAACGGTGGCAGGTTGCGCATCGCACCGACCCGCTCACGCAGGCTGGGATTGCTCTGGCCGGGGGCACTGCTGGATCGGGAGGCGGGCATGGGGCGCATTGTGCGCCCCGTCACCGTGGTTGCGACATGAATGACGCAGGAGGCGACGCCTCGCTCAGCCGGTGGGATCCGCTGCTGTCGGCGAATGCAGTGCACCGGCGTTCAGCAGCTGCATCTGTTGGAGGATCACGGCGGTGGCGGTGGCGGGCGCATGGCTGTCCTTGATCGGTTGGTAATCTTTGTCACGTACTTCCATCCCGTACGGGCGGACCAGCAATGTTTCGTCGCCCAGACGCACCGCACGCGATGTCCACGACTCCACCAGCAGCGGACGCTGCGCGGGAAGCGCTCCGAACAGGTCCACTCCGGCGGCAAAGTCTGCTGGTGGATTGGTGCAGGACAACAGGTGGCGCATCAGCGTCGGCGCGACATCCATGTGGCTGGTCACCGCCGGCTCCTGCGCCGGAGCGCGTCCGGGCCAACGAACAAGCATCGGCACACGGGTCTGCACGTCGCTGAAATTACTGTTGTGTCCCCAGTCGTTCTGGCCCAGGTCGTTGAACGATTCGCCATGGTCACTGGTGATGATCACAACCGTGTCATCGCTGCGGCCGGTGTCGTCCAAGGCCTGCAGCAGCTCACCGATGCGCGCGTCCGCACCCAGCACGGCATTGCGATAGCGATTGAACAGCGGCTTGGGATCGGTCGAGCGCCCGGTCTTGAAATGTGCGCCGGCGGACGCCTGCGGCAGGAAGCGCTGTTCGGCCTCTGCCGGCACCGCATAGGGCGCATGCGCGCTGTCCAGCAGGATGAAGCCGAAGAAGGGCTGGTCGGCCGGCTGCCCACGCAGTGCCGCGGTCATCTGCCCGACAACATCCCGGTCACGCTCATCAGGCGCGACCTGCGGCGATGCGGTGTGCAAGGGTGCATCGGTCTCGACGAATACCGCGCGGTCCAGGCGGGCACCTGCCAGTGATGCCCCCCCGTAAAGATGGAAAGCGTAGTTGTAACGCTGCAACTGGCGAAGCAGTTCCGGGCCACGACGATGGTGGATCATCGTCTGGGTATACAGCGCCGGCAATCCGTAGAACAGCCCGAAAACACCGTGCATGGTGTTGTTGCCGGTGCTGTAGTGCTGATTGCCCTGCCATGCATCGGCGGCAAAGCGGGCGGTGTTCGGCATCTGCTCCGTGGTCAGCATATCGTGGCGCAGTGAATCGACCACGATCACCAGGACGTTGGACAGCCGCTTGGGCTGGCATTGCAGCGCCGCGCGCGGGTACGACAGCGCGGCGTTCGCGGCCGGTTGCGTGGCAAGCCGGACCTGTGATCGATCATCGGCCGCCCAGCCCAGCCTGGCCATCTGCCGACGCGCGGTTGCGGTTTGCAGCCATGGGATTGCACGTAATCCCGCCATGGCATCGGTACGGCCCTGGGCGTCGTACCAGATGCCAAGGCCCTGGCTGAGGGCCACCATCGGCACCGCCAGTGCCATCCACCGCCAGCGCACGCCCGCGTGTCGACGCGCGCGCAGGATACGGACGAGAAGGTATTGGCACGCAGCGGCCACGCCCACCGCCAAACCGGCCAGCAGCCATGTGCCGCTGCTCAGCCCCAGTTGCCCGAGCAGGCCGCCGTCGAACATCAGCGCGATCACCAGCCCGTTGATATGGAAGCCGAACTGATTGAACACGCGCGCATCCACGACAATCAGGACCCACCACAGCAGGGTGAGGACGAACAGGCTGGGCAGTGCCACCGGCCGCAGGAGAGGGACGCGGTCCATCAACCATACCGGCAGGCCGACGACGAGCATCATGGTGCCGAGCTGCGCAACCAGTGCAGCGCCAAGGAAGAACCGCGCGTCCGACGCGGCAGGCCATTCGACGTTGATCAGTACCGGGATGGCAAGAAGCACTGCATTGACCAGCAGGTAAGACACCAGCCACGCGTTGCAGCGGGCGCCAAGGGAGGGGGGGACTGCGTGGGCCAAGGGGCTGATCCTGCTTCGAACGAATGCAGGACGTTAGGGGGGGGGCACCGCGACGCGCCCCATCAATTCAAACAATGAATTGACGGGGCATCAGCGATAGATTGGCTTCGAGATTTTTCAACGTAAACGGCATGCTTTCGCATTGTTATGGCGCATTGAACGCCTATCCGATGCACCTGCTCTGTACCGTTGCTTTTTTTGACCGTGCCGTTCGCGTCGCCGCGAGCGAGGCGCATTTCCTCGCCGGACCCCGCACCCGGATGAGCCGGGCCGGTGATCATTCAGCCCGGAGCATGGCTGCAATGGGGCCGCCATCCGGCCGCTGCAGGCCCTGAACGCCGCAAAGGACACGACTGGCAGGGCAAACAGCCCCCGGTCTGCCGCGCGGGGGTAAAATGGGCGGAATAACCCCCGCCAGCCCCGAGCAAGCGAGCAAGCCGTGACATCGATCAAGCAGGAAGACCTCATCCAGTCCATCGCCGACGCGCTGCAGTACATCTCGTACTACCACCCGGTGGACTACATCAAAAGCCTTGCCGCAGCCTACGAGCGCGAGGAATCACCGGCGGCCAAGGAGGCGATGGCGCAGATCCTGATCAATTCGCGGATGTGCGCCGAAGGCCACCGGCCGATCTGCCAGGACACCGGCATCGTCACCGTGTTCCTGGAAATCGGCATGAACGTGCGCTGGGACGATGCCACCATGGGCGTGGAGGACATGGCCAACGAAGGCGTGCGCCGGGCCTACAACCATCCGGACAACAAGCTGCGCGCCTCGGTGCTGGCCGATCCGGCCGGCAAGCGCATCAACACCCGGGACAACACCCCCGGCGTGGTCAACGTCAAGGTCGTGCCGGGTGACACCGTTGAGGTGATCGTCGCGGCCAAGGGCGGCGGTTCGGAAGCCAAGAGCAAGTTCGCCATGCTCAACCCGTCCGACTCGATCGTGGACTGGGTGCTGAAGACCGTGCCGACCATGGGCGCCGGCTGGTGCCCGCCGGGCATGCTCGGTATCGGCATTGGTGGCACCGCTGAAAAGGCGATGCTGCTGGCCAAGGAATCGCTGATGGAGCCGATCGACATCAACGAACTGAAGGCACGGGGTGCGTCCAACCGCGCCGAAGAGCTGCGCCTGGAACTGTTCGACAAGGTCAACGCGCTGGGCATCGGCGCGCAGGGCCTGGGCGGCCTGACCACGGTGCTGGACATCAAGGTCAAGGACTTCCCCACCCACGCGGCCAACCTGCCGGTGGCGATGATCCCGAACTGCGCGGCCACCCGCCATGCGCACTTCACCCTGGATGGCAGCGGCCCGGTGATGCTTGACCCGCCGTCGCTGGAAGACTGGCCGCAGATCACCTATGACGCCTCCAAGGGCACCCGTGTCGATCTGGACACGATCACCCCGGAAGACGTGGCCAGCTGGAAGCCGGGCCAGACCCTGCTGCTCAACGGCAAGCTGCTGACCGGCCGCGACGCCGCGCACAAGCGCATCGTGGAAATGCTGGACAAGGGCGAGCCGCTGCCGGTGGACCTCAAGGGCCGCTTCATCTACTACGTGGGGCCGGTCGATCCGGTGCGCGACGAAGTGGTGGGCCCGGCCGGCCCGACCACCGCCACCCGCATGGACAAGTTCACCCGCCAGGTGCTGGAACAGACCGGCCTGCTGGGCATGGTCGGCAAGGCCGAACGCGGACCGGCGGCGATCGAAGCGATCCGTGACAACAGGTCGGCCTACCTGATGGCCGTCGGTGGTTCGGCCTACCTGGTGTCCAAGGCGATCAAGGCGGCCAGGGTGGTCGGCTTCGCCGATCTGGGCATGGAGGCCATCTATGAGTTCACCGTGCAGGACATGCCGGTGACGGTGGCGGTTGATTCCACCGGCGAGTCGGTTCACCAGACCGGCCCGCGCGAATGGCAGGCCCGGATCGGCAAGATTCCGGTGGTAGTGGCCTGATAGGCCCCCGGGGTGGGTGACGACCGTGGGGTCGTCACCGCCGCGCGTTACAGAATGTCGAGCACCCGCTCCGGTGGCCGGCACAGGCGCGTGCCTTTGTCGGTGATCACGATCGGCCGGTTGATGAGGCGCGGATGGGCGACCATCGCGTCCACCAGCCGCGCCTCATCGGCGCCGGCCAGCCCCAGTTCGGCAAACACCGGCTCGTTGCTGCGCACCAGCTCCGCAGCGCGCAGGCCGGCATCGGCCAGCACCTTGCGCAGCGCCTGCGCGTCGGGCGGATCGGCCAGGTAATCCACGATGACCGGATCCAGTCCGGCGTCGCGGATCAGCTTGAGCGTATTGCGTGACTTGCTGCAGGCGGTGTTGTGCCAGAGCATCACGGACATCAGAACCACTCCAGCAACGACACGCCCACGCCGATGTAGGTGGCCTTGTGGTTGTAGTCGATCATGCTCTCGCCGTAGCCATCGAACACCTGGACATGGCCGCGCAGCAGGTTGCTGATCGGGAACCCATAGTCGATCTGCAACGCGCCGTGCGAGCGGTCACCACCGCGCAGCGAATGCCGCCCCATCAGCGCGACTTCATGGCCGTTGCGGTTCCACACCAGAGTGGCGTCGCCGCGGCCCATGTAATCCTGGATGTCCGGGTTGTTGTCATCGCTGCGCGACTCCGGCAGGCGGTACCACGGGCGCAGGGTCAATGCCCAGTTCTCGCGGTCCAGGCCGACACTGACGATCACCCGGTTCCAGCTGCGCGAGAACGGATCGGCCCGGCCATTGGACTGGTGGTTGATGCCGATGGCACTCATGCGGCCGCGCCAGCCACCGATGGAGTAGCCATTGCGGAACACTGCCATGACCTCCGGTTCGTAGTTGGTTTCGCGGAACGGGCGCGAGTTGTCGGCGTTGTAGGCCTGCCAGCGCGAGCTCTGGGTATAGCCGGCCCAGATGTCACCGTTGTCGCCGAACAGGTTCTCCACGATCTTGGTCTTGAAGCTCAGCTGGAACTTCAGCTCGTTGCTGTCCAGCAGCTGCGGGGTGGTCACCGTGTTGGCCGGGTTCGGCGACTGCGGAGCGAGATTCTTGTCGCTGGTCCAGAACGCCGGCAGCAGGTACACCGGCTTGTAGGCGCGCAGCTGGAACGGCCCCAGCTTGGAGTCTTCGGCCAGCTCCCAGCGGCTGTCCAGCAGCGAGCCGCGGCCGGCATTGGCCAGCGCCGCATCGTGCGGGGCCGGGCGGAACAGGTCGCCCACGCGCGAGCGCAGTTTCTCCTCGCCTTCGCTGACCCGGACTTCGCGGCGTTCTTCCTTGCGCGCCACCGCAGCGGCTTCGGCTGCGGCGTCGGCCTGCGCGGTGGTGGCCTGGGTGGGACCGAACAGCTGGTCATAGCAGGCAAGCCGCGCCGCGTCGGTGGTGATGGCGGCGCAGGCGCTGGGCGAGGTTGCAGGCGAAGCGGTGAATTCCTGCGCGGCCAGCGGAGCGCTGGACAGGGCCAGCACCAATGGGGCCAGGCGGGGAATCGGGGAGGTGAGGGTCATTGCTGCGGGCCCTTGCACGAGGCTGAATAGGAGAGTGAGGAGCAGTGTGGCGTGCGTCGGCGTTGGCCGCCAGTGGTCGAAGCGGTTATGCCAGTGCCCCCTGTGAAGCGGCGTGAAACCGCAGTGAGTTCAGAGCAGCCAGGCAAACGCGAAAAGCCCCAGCATTGCCACCAGCAGCGCGACCTTCAGCGCCATCCCCAGCAGGATGCCGAGCCACGTGGCCAGCCCCACCCTGGTGGAACGGCCGAGTTCGCGGCTGTGCCAATACTCGCCGACCAGCGCGCCCAGCAGCGGCCCGAGGAACAGCCCGACAGGCATGAAGAACAGCCCGGCGATGCTGCCGATGAAGGTGCCCCACAAGGCCTTGCGGCTGGCCCCCACGCGCTGCGCCCCGACCACCGTCGCCAGCACGTCCACCACGAACGACAGCACGGTCAGGACGGCCAGCACCGTCAGAACGGGCCAGCCGACATGGACGAAGCCGTCAGCCCACGCGGCCAGCAGCAGGCCGAGGAAGACCAGTGGAATGCCGGGAAGCGCTGGCAGCACGATGCCGGCGATGCCCAGCGCGATGCAGAGAGCCGCTACCAGATACAAGATGAATGAGAGGTCCATGCTTTACCGTATGGAGGTCTAAAAGGGGTTGACACATTGATCAATCTACCCGTTGCATTTTCATTTATGCCGGGTTAACGTGACCCCGCTGAGCTTGGCAAGGTCACCGTGGATCGTGGCCTGATGATGGTAGATCCCAGCGATCCGCTACATCGTTGCACCTCGCTTCCTCCTTGCTCGTCAGCCGCCTGTCAGGGCGTAACCAATTACAAGACAGTAAGGGAGTAGCAAAGATGGCTGAGAAGGGCACCGTCAAGTGGTTCAACGATGCGAAAGGCTTTGGTTTCATCAGCCGTGAGAGTGGCGAGGATGTGTTCGTGCATTTCCGCGCCATCGAATCGCAGGGCTTCAAGTCGCTGAAGGAAGGCCAGGCCGTCGAGTTCGAGGTCGTCACCGGCCAGAAGGGCCTGCAGGCCGACAAGGTCAAGCCGCTCTGATTGAACGCGCCGCGTTTGTTTCAGCAGAAGGGCCCGCGCGAGCGGGCCCTTCTGGTTCATGTCGCTGCAACGGCTGGCAGCAGCAACGCTGCCAGGATCAGCGCAGCACCACGCGGCCGTTCACAACGCGCACGTAGGTGTTTTCGCGGATCCCGCCCAGGTCACGCTGGTTGACCACGATGGTGCGGCCATCATCCATGCGCACGGCGATATCGTAGGTATCGCTGGTGACGTTCTTCTGGATCTGGTTGCCGGCCAGTGCGCCGCCGACCGCGCCTGCAGCCGCGGCGATGTTCTTGTTGCCACGGCTGCCGCCGGTGTGGTCGGAGATTTCATGGCCGGCCACGGCGCCGACGATGCCGCCGAGCACCGCACCGGTCGCCGACGGTGCCGCACGGCCGGAGGCCACGGTATTGATGCGGGTGACGATGCCGCAGTCCGCGCAGCGGTTGGTGTTGTAGTTGCCACCACTGTTGCCGTAGCCGCTGTTGGTGTTGCCGTAACCGCCGCCGCCGTAACCGGGCGAGGTGGCACAACCGGCCAGGGCAAGGGTGGCGACAACACTCGCGGCAATGAGCTGGATTTTCATGGGTGGTTCTCCTGGCCAGAAAGGGTGGTAGGCGTCTGGTGCGCTTGGGAGGGATCCTCCTTCTTTGAACGTGAACGGCGCGCCAACCATTCCCCCATTTCATGGCTGGCGGATGAACCACGCCCAGCGTACGCGCGGCACGGGCCCTGCACGGGAACGGCCCGACACCCGTTAAAATGGCGCGATGAATGATCAGATCAAAGAACGCTTCGCCGGCGTTGAACGGCTGTACGGGCGCGGATCGCTGGAGACCCTGCAGGCGCGGCGGGTCGCCGTGGTCGGCATGGGCGGGGTCGGCTCGTGGGTGGTGGAGGCGCTGGCCCGTTCGGCGGTAGGCCACCTGACCCTGATCGATGCCGATGATATCTGCGTGTCCAACACCAACCGCCAGCTGCCGGCGATGGAGGGCAACTACGGGCGCAACAAGTCGGTGGCGATGGCCGAGCGCTGCCGCGCCATCAATCCGGCCATCGACGTGGATGCGGTCGAAGCGTTCCTGACCCCGGCCAACATGGCCGAGCTGCTTGATCGTGGTTTCGACCTGGTCATCGATGCCTGTGACAGTTTCCGGGTCAAGGTGGAAACCATCGCCTGGTGCCGCCGGCGCAAGCTGCCGCTGCTCACCGTCGGCGCCGCCGGAGGCCGCACCGATCCCACCCTGGTGCGCGTACGTGATGTATCACGCACTGAACACGATGCGATGCTGGCGCTGATCCGCAAGAAACTGCGCAGCGAGTTCAACTTCCCGAAGAATGCCAAGCGTTACTTCGGCGTGCCGGCGATCTATTCCCTGGAAAACGTGCGCTATCCGCAGGCCGACGGCAGTGTCTGCGGGATACGCCCGGAACTGGGCCCGGACGCGGCGCTGAAGCTCGACTGCGGTGCCGGACTCGGCGCGGCGACCCACATCACCGGCGCGTTTGCGTTCGCCGCGGTGGCCAAGGCGCTGGAGATGCTGCTTTCGCCGAAGAAGCAGGTCGCCGACGCGGCCGGATGACGCCGGCGGTTCCGGCCCGGTCGCAATGCAGGTCAGGCGGCCGCGGCGGGCAGCCCGAACAACCGCTGCGCGTTGACCGTGGTCGCCTCGGCAAGCGCCTGCAGGCTGATGCCCCGGCGTCCGGCGATGTGCGTGGCGATGTCACGCAGCCGTGCCGGTTCGTTGCGCTGGCCGCGGATTCCCTGATCCGGCTGGTCGGGGGCATCGGTTTCCAGCAGCAGCTGCTCCAGCGGCATGGACTGCACCAGGCGATGCAGGCGCTGCGCGCGGTCGTAGGTGACCGGCCCGCCGAGTCCCAGCAGGAAACCGGCCTTGTGCAGTTGTGCAGCCTGTTCGGGGCTGCCTGAGAAACTGTGGACCACCCCGCGCAGACCGCCCACCCGGCGCACCGCGGCGATCACCGCATCCACCGCGCGCCGCGCATGCACGATCACCGGCAGATCGAATTCCCGCGCGAGCTCCAGTTGGGCCACGAAGTAATACTGCTGCAGGTCGCGGTCGAGGTCTTCGATGAAGAAGTCCAGGCCGCATTCGCCGATCGCGCAGGGGCGCTCGCGTTCGATCCACTGGCGCAGTTCGTCAACGTGTCCCTGCGCATGCTCGGCCAGGAACACCGGATGCAGTCCGTAAGCGGGATACAGTCCGGGGGCCTGCAGGCAGACATCGCGCAGCTTCGGCCAGCTTGCCGCGGTCACCGCCGGCACTACCTGCGCCCGCACGCCGGCAGCGCGGGCGCGCTCGATCACCTGCGCACGGTCCGGATCGAACTCAGCGGCATCCAGGTGGCAATGACTGTCCACCAGCACGGTCAGCGCAGCTCCAGCGGCGGCGCCTTGGGCGGCGACCGGGTTTTCCAGCTGGCCAGCAGCAGGGTGCCCATGCCGAGCAGCAGTTCGTCCACGAACGGAATCGGGTCAGGCACCACCAGCGTGATCGCGAACAGGCCGGCGGTGAGCTTGAACAGGGTGGGGAAGCGCAGTCGGCGCGCCCAGTTGAGCAGGGGCAGCAGCATGGGGTTGGCCATCGTCGAGTTCCGTGAGGTACCAATGCAAACGCTATCATGGGCGTAGGTCCGCAGTTTCCTGAATGGGAGGCCGGACATAAAGGTTCTGTCGATATTCCGTTCAGCCAGCGCGTGCTGCAATCCACATCGTGAACGTTGCGGGTGGTCCGCAAGGAGCAGGTCATGAAATCAACTACTACTACTGTCCTGGTCGCCGCAGGCGCGCTGCTGGTCGGTGGCATCGCCACCGCCGCCTTCATGAAAAGCGGTGACACCTCTCCTGGTTACGTGACCGCCGCCGATGGAACCGTGCTGCCCGATGGCAGCGTGGCCGAGGACGGCGTGCGCACCGATGCGCTGGATGTGGAGGCACGGCGCGGGCTGGAATATGCCGACGTGCTGAAGGTCGCGCCGATCACCCAGAAAGAAAAGGCCTACGCCACGGTCATCGGTACCGAGGCGGTGCGCCAGACCTCCAGCACCCAGACCCCGCATGAGGTGTGCGAGGACGTGGTGGTGCAGGAACGCCTTCCCGAGCGCGACGGCAACGTCGGCGGCACGGTCGCCGGTGCGGTCATCGGTGGCCTGCTGGGCAACCAGGTCGGCGGCGGCAACGGTCGCAAGGTCGCCACCGCCGCAGGCGCGGTGGCTGGCGGCATGATCGGCAACAACGTGGACAAGCGCCATGTCGGCGGCCGCGTGGTCAACCGTACCGAGCGCCAGTGCCACACCGAAACCACCACCTCCGAGTCCAGCCAGGTGACCGGTTACAACGTCACCTACCGCAACGAAGATGGCACCACCGGCACGATGCGCATGGACAGCAAGCCGGGCAACCGGATCGCCATGGGCAACACCGATGTGGTCAAGGGGTACGACGTGACCTACCGCTACGACGGTGCCGAGAAGACCATCCGCATGAACGACAAGCCGGCCAGTGATCGCCTGCCGGTGGTGGATGGACAGCTGGTCACCCAGACCGCTGCGGCTGACGTCGGTAGCACCCGTCAGTAACACCGGGTGGACGTGATCGCGGTACAAGGACAGGTCGGCGCAAGCCGGCCTGTTTTTGTAACGCCGGGTGGGCGTGATCGCGGTACAAAGACAGGTCGGCGCAAGCCGGCCTGTTTTCGTTTTCCCTGCAGGAAGCCAGCATGAGCATCTTCGATCTCCGTCTTGAAACCGAGCGCCTGATCCTGCGGCCGCCGCAGGCCGTCGACCTGCAGCCCTATCTCGACTTCAGCGCGGACGAGGCGGTGATGTCCCATCTCGGCGGTGTACAGCCGCCCTCGGTGGCCTGGCGCAGCTTCTGCGCGCTGGCCGGTGCCTGGCAGTTGTTCGGCATTTCGATGTTCAGCGTCATCGAGAAATCCAGCGGGCAGTGGGTGGGCCGGCTGGGGCCGTGGCAGCCGCTGGACTGGCCCGGTACCGAAGTGGGCTGGAGCATCCGGCGCCAGAGCTGGGGCCTGGGCTATGCGCCGGAAGCGGCCACGGCGGCGATGGACTGGGTGTTCGCCAGCCTGGGATGGGAGGAGGTGATCCACTCCATCGCTGCGGACAACGTCAATTCCAAGGCCGTCGCCGGCAAACTCGGCAGCACGCTGCTGCGCACCGACGAACTGCCGCCACCGCACGCGGGCAAGCCGGTGGAAGTGTGGGGCCAGAGCCGCGCCCAGTGGCTGGCACGGCGCGCGCGCTGACCCGCTTGGCAAGCGCGCGCGTGCTTGCCAGACTGCCCGCCAGCGTCGCCCTGATCGGCGCGGCAACCGGAGCATGATGATGAGCGATGAGCGGATCGGGCTGACCGTCCACGGGATGTCGGTATCCGGCAACTGCCACAAGGTGCGCCTGCTGCTGGAGCAGCTGGGCACGCGCTATCGTTGGGTGGAAGTGGACAGTGCGCACGGGCAGACCCACGCGCCGGAATTCCTGGCCCTGAACCCGAACGCGAAGGTGCCCGTGGTGGTGCGCGATGACGGCCGCGTGCTGCCCGAATCCAATGCGATCCTGTTCTGGCTGGCCGAAGGCACGCCGTTCCTCTCCAGCGACGGCTGGGAGCGCGCGCAGACCCTGCGCTGGATGTTCTTCGAACAGTACAGCCACGAGCCCTATGTCGCGGTGGCGCGCTTCATCTGTGGCTGGACCGGGGCCGATTCACCGCGTCGCGCCGAACTGCCACGGCTGCGTGAGCGCAGTGCTGCCGCATTGGCGGTGATGGAGCAGCACCTGGGCCACGCGCGCTGGTTCAGTGGCGCGGCGTATGGCATCGCCGATATCGCGCTGTTCGCCTACACCGATGTAGCAGGGGACGGCGGGGTTTCCCTGCAGCCGTATCCGGCGGTGGTCGCGTGGCTGCAGCGGGTGCGTTCCCAGCCCGGCTTCGTTGCGATGCCCGAGGTCACTGCCGAGGTCCGCGCGCGCTTCGACCAGGCGTCCTGACCGGCCGGGTGCGCTGCGGCTCTTCACTGGCGACGAAGGCGGGCCGGTCTAGTCTGGCCTGCCCCCGAACAGAAGGTGATCCCGTGGCCGAATACACCATTGCCGTGCTCGTTGGCAGCCTGCGCAAGGAGTCGATCAACCGCCGCCTGGCACGCGCGCTGGAGAAGCTGGCGGCGGGCAGGGCGCGCTTTGACTTCGTGGAGATCGGTGACCTGCCGCTCTACAACCAGGATTTCGATGCGGATTACCCCGCGCAGGGCAAGCGTCTGAAGCAGCAGATCCGCGGCGCCGACGCGGTGTTGTTCGTGACGCCGGAATACAACCGCTCGGTGCCGGGCGTGTTGAAGAACGCCATCGACATCGGCTCGCGGCCGTATGGCCACAGCGCGTTCGCGGGCAAGCCGGCAGCGGTGATCGGTGCCTCCATCGGGGTGATCGGCACGGCGCTGGCACAGCAGCACCTGCGCAACATCCTGGCCTACCTGGACATGCCGGTGCTGGGCCAGCCGGAGGCCTTCCTGCACTTCAAGGAAGGACTGATCGACGAAGCAGGCACCATCAGCAATGCCGGCACGCAGGAGTTCCTGCAGGGCTTCGTCGACCGCTTCCTGACCCTGGTGGCGGTACACGGCAAGGGCGCCTGAACCGCCGGCGACATCGGGCGGGGTGAACGACGCCTGCGATCTGCGATAATGGAGGCCTGCAGGTGCCGCAACGGCACCTGTCGCAGGTAGTGCGACGCCTCCGCGCCACGCTGGCCGGGCATTGGCGGATATCCCCCGTTTCTCCACGGCTTATCCACAGGCTTGTCCATGGCGGCAGGGTTGCCCGCATGCCTACACTGATCTCGCCACTTCTGTAGGAAATTCCGCCGCATGGCTGCTCGTTCCGGCTTCAAGTCCGACCGCAGGGAGCGCTCCGATCGCTTCGACCGCGATGAATCGCGCATTGATTCCCTGCGCGTGCCGCCGCATTCGGTCGAAGCCGAACAGGCGGTGCTCGGCGGCCTGATGCTGGCCCCGGATGCATTCGACCGCGTCAACGACCAGTTGAATGAAGTCGACTTCTACCGCCGCGACCACCAGATGATCTACCGCGCGATCCGCGAGCTGTCCGAGCGCGATCGTCCGTTCGATGCGGTGACGCTGGGCGAATGGTTCGAATCGCAGGGCAAGATGGAACTGGTCGGCGACGGCGCCTACCTGATCGAACTCGCCAGCACCACGCCGTCGGCGGCGAACATCGTGGCCTATGCGGAGATCGTGCGTGACAAGGCGGTGCTGCGCCAGCTGATCCAGGTCGGCACGGATATCGTCAACGACGGCTTCCAGCCCGAAGGCCGCGAGAGCAGCGAACTGCTCGCCAGCGCCGAAAAGTCGGTGTTCGCCATCGCCGAACAGGGCGCGCGCGGACGCACCGATTTCGTGGCCATGCCCGGCGCCCTGAAGGACGCCTTCGAAGAGCTGCGCAACCGCTTCGAGAACGGCGGCAACATCACCGGCCTGCCGACCGGCTACAACGATTTCGATGCGATGACCGCCGGCCTGCAGCCGACCGACCTGATCATCCTGGCGGCGCGTCCGGCGATGGGCAAGACCACGCTGGCGCTGAACATCGCCGAGTACGCGGCGATCAAATCGAAGAAGGGCGTGGCGATCTTTTCGATGGAAATGTCGGCCTCGCAGCTGGCCATGCGCCTGATCTCCTCCAATGGGCGCATCAACGCACAGCGCCTGCGTACCGGCCAGCTTGAAGACGAGGACTGGAGCCGGGTTACCGGCGCGATCCGCATGCTGAAGGAAACCAAGATCTTCATCGACGATACGCCGGGCGTGTCGCCGGAGATCCTGCGGTCCAAGTGCCGCCGCCTGAAGCGCGAGCACGACCTGGGCCTGATCGTGATCGACTACCTGCAGCTGATGAGCGTGCCGGGCAACAGCGAAAACCGCGCGACGGAAATCTCCGAGATCTCGCGTGGCCTGAAGGGCCTGGCCAAGGAACTCAACGTACCGGTGATCGCGCTGTCCCAGCTCAACCGCTCGCTGGAAACGCGAACCGACAAGCGCCCGGTGATGGCCGATCTTCGCGAATCCGGCGCTATCGAGCAGGATGCGGACATGATCGTCTTCATCTACCGTGACGATTATTACAACAAGGAAAACTCGCCGGACAAGGGCCTGGCCGAGATCATCATCGGCAAGCACCGTGGTGGTCCCACTGGCTCGTGCAAGCTGAAGTTCTTCGGCGAATACACCCGCTTCGACAACCTGTCGCACGACTCGGTGGGTTCGTTCGAGTAACGGTGGTCGAAACAGGGAGTGACGGCCGCTGGCCGCCATCGGCGAAGGCCGCTGGCCGACCTGCGTCCGCTGTTCGTCGCCGCATCCCGGGCTTCGTCGCATTTCCGTTGCGCGGCAGCCGGCCGCCGGCAACGATGGCCCCAAGGCGGCACGGTGCCGCCAGGGAGACCTGTCATGAAGACCCTGTTCGCGCTGGGCGTGTGGTGCCTGCTGTTCGTGCTGTGCTGGCCGCTGGCGATCCTCGCCCTGCTGGCGTGGCCGCTGGTGTGGCTGCTGAGCCTGCCGTTCCGGCTGGTCGGGGTGACCTTCTCGGCGTTGTTCGCCTTCCTCGGCGCGGTGCTGATGCTGCCGGCCAGGCTGCTGGGAGCAGGGCGGGCGCAGGCCGCCTGAGCACGGCGCAACAAAAAACCCCGCCGTGGCGGGGTTTCTTGATGTGAAGCGTGACGGCCCGCGGCCGTCACTACCACGGGCGGATCAGTTCGCCTTGTGGATGGCACGCTTGCTGACCGCCATGGCCGCATCGTGCACCACTTCGGACAGCGACGGATGCGCATGGCAGATACGCGCCAGGTCATCGGCCGAACCGCTGAACTCCATGGTCAGCACGCCTTCGTGCACCAGCTCGGACACGTTCGCGCCCACCAGGTGCATGCCCAGGATGCGATCGGTTTCAGCGTGTGCCAGCACCTTGACGAAGCCGGTCGGCTCGATCATCGCGACCGCACGGCCGTTGGCGGCGAACGGGAAGCTGCCGGCCTTGTACGGAATACCCTCGGCCTTCAGCTGCTGCTCGGTCTTGCCGACCCAGGCCAGCTCCGGCTCGGTGTAGATGACCCACGGAATGGTGTCGAAGTTGACGTGGCCCGGCTCGCCGGCGATCAGCTCGGCAACCGCGATGCCTTCCTCGAAGCCCTTGTGCGCCAGCATCGGGCCGCGCACGCAGTCACCGACCGCCCACACGCCGTCGACGCCGGTGTGGCAATGCGCGTCCACTTCGATCTGGCCACGCTCGTTGATCTTGACGCCGGTGCCTTCGGCCAGCAGGCCCTTGGTCGCCGCGCGACGGCCGACGGCCACCAGCAGCTTGTCCACGACCAGCGACTTCTCGCCTTCGGCATCGGTGTAGGTCAGCGCGACTTCGGCCTTCTTGCCCTTGCCGGACACTTCAGCCTTGGACACCTTGGCGCCCAGCTTGATGTCCAGGCCCTGCTTCTTGAACTCCTTCAGCGCGACCTTGCCCACTTCGGCATCGGCAGCGGCCAGGAAGTCCGGCAGGGCTTCCAGGATGGTGACTTCGGCGCCGAGGCGCTTCCACACGCTGCCCAGCTCCAGGCCGATGACGCCGGCGCCGATCACGGCCAGGCGCTTGGGGACTTCGGTGAAGTCCAGGCCGCCGACGTTGTCGACGATGGTCTCACCGTCGAACTTTGCGAACGGCAGTTCGATCGAGTCCGAACCGGCGGCGATGATCACGTTGGTGCCCTTCAGCTCGACGATCGAACCATCGTGCTGGGTGACCTTGACCACGTTGTCCTTCTGCAGCTCGCCGAAGCCGTAATACGCAGCCACCTTGTTGGCCTTGAACAGCATGGCGATGCCGCCGGTGAACTGCTTGACGATCTTGTCCTTGCGGCCAACCATCGCTTCGACGTCGATCCTGGCGTCCTTGAAGCTGATGCCATGGTCGCCAAAGATATGGCCCATGTTCCAGTACTGGCGCGAGGAATCGAGCAGCGCCTTGGACGGGATGCAGCCCACGCGCAGGCAGGTGCCGCCGAGGGCGGGCTTGCCATCCTTGCCCAGCGCCGCGTCGATGCAGGCCGTCTTCAGGCCCAGCTGCGCGGCACGGATGGCGGCGTGGTAGCCGGCCGGGCCGGCACCGATGACGACGACGTCGAATTGTTCAGCCATTTGAGAGTCCTTGATGCAGTCCTCGACCCGTGCAAGCGGGCCGGTGGCGCAGTGCGCCGGGGGGCGGGCAGGGCCGTTGGCCGTGCCCCGGATCGACAGACCCCTCCCGCGGGCGGGAGGGGTCGGCGGGTCTTACAGGCCGAACAGCATGCGGCCCGGGTTTTCCAGCTGGTTCTTGATGTCCACCAGGAACTGCACCGAATCCTTGCCGTCGATGATGCGGTGGTCGTAGGACAGCGCCAGGTACATCATCGGCGCGATCACGACCTGGCCGTTCTCGGCGATCGGACGTTCCTTGATCGCGTGCATGCCCAGGATGGCGCTCTGCGGCGGGTTGATGATCGGGGTGGACAGCAGCGAACCGAAGGTGCCGCCGTTGGTCACGGTGAAGGTGCCGCCCTGCAGGTCTTCCAGGCTCAGCTTGCCGTCGCGCGCCTTCTTGGCGTAGTCGGCGATGCCCTTTTCGATGTCGGCGAACGACTGGCGTTCGACGTTGCGCAGCACCGGGGTGACCAGGCCCTTGTCGGTGGACACCGCGATGGAGATGTCCGAGTAGCCGTGATAGATCACGTCGTTGCCGTCGATCGAGGCATTGACCAGCGGGAAGCGCTGCAGCGCGTTGGCGGCGGCCTTCACGAAGAAGCTCATGAAGCCGAGCTTGATGCCGTGGGCCTTCTGGAACTCTTCCTGCAGCTCCTTGCGCGCCGCCGACACCTTGGCGAGGTTGACCTCGTTGAAGGTGGTCAGCATCGCGGTGCTGTTCTTGGATTCCATCAGGCGGTCGGCGATGCGCTTGCGCATGCGGGTCATCGGCACGCGTTCTTCCGGACGCGCACCACCGGCCTTGCCGGCGCCGCCGTTGCGGGCGTAGTTGACGATGTCTTCCTTGGTCACCGCGCCACGACGGCCGGTGCCGTCCACGTCGGCCGGGTTCACGCCTTCGGTGATCGCCGAGAAACGGGCGCCCGGGGGCAGCGAATCGGCCGCCGACTTCGACGCCGGTGCCGGGGCCGCAGCCGCCGGGGCAGCCGCCTTGGCCGGTGCGGCCTCGGCCTTCTTCTCTTCAGCGGCCGGGGCCGGTGCAGCGGCTTCGGCCACAGCGCCTTCCTCGATGATCGCCAGCACCTGGGCGCTGGTGACGGTGTCGCCTTCCTGGAACTTGATTTCCTTCAGCACGCCGTCGACGGTCGACGGGACTTCCAGAACGACCTTGTCGGTCTCCAGGTCAACCAGATTCTCGTCACGCTTGACGGCGTCGCCGACCTTCTTGTGCCAGGTGGCGATGGTGCCGTCGGAGACGGATTCGGGCAAAACCGGGACTTTGACTTCGGTGGCCATGCGGGAGCTTCCTGGGTTCGTATTTCTGGAATAGGGGAGGGTTATTCGGCGACCGAGTCGTCGAACGGGTTGACCAGGGCATCGGCGACCAGCTTCTGCTGCTCGATGACATGGTCAGCCATGTGACCGGCGGCCGGCGATGCCGAGCGCGCGCGACCCGCGTAATGAAGGCTCTGGCCATCGGCCACGCAGAACTGCAGGTGGTGGCGGATCTGGTACCACGCACCCTGGTTCTGCGGCTCTTCCTGCGTCCACACCACGTCGGTGGCCTTGCCGTACTTCTTCAGTTCGGCGGCCAGCAGCGCGCGCGGGAACGGGTAGAGCTGCTCCACGCGGATGATCGCCACGTCGTCCTGGCCACGCTTGGTCTGGTCTTCCAGCAGGTCGTAGTAGACCTTGCCCGAGCACAGCACCACGCGCTTGACCTTCTTCGGGTCGGCCTTGGCATCGCCGATCAGGTGCTGGAACTCGCCATTGGCCAGTTCTTCCAGCGTCGACACGGCCAGCTTGTGGCGCAGCAGCGACTTCGGCGACATCACCACCAGCGGCTTGCGGGTGGTCAGGTGCTGCTGGCGACGCAGCATGTGGAATGCCTGCGCCGGGGTGGACGGGACCACCACCAGCATGTTCTCCAGCGCGCACAGCTGCAGGAAGCGCTCCAGGCGCGCCGAGCTGTGTTCCGGACCCTGGCCCTCGTAGCCGTGCGGCAGCAGCAGGGTCAGCCCGGTCAGGCGGCCCCACTTGGCTTCACCGGCGGCGATGAACTGGTCGATGACCACCTGGGCGCCGTTGGCGAAGTCGCCGAACTGGCCTTCCCAGATGCACAGGGTGCCCGGGTCGGTGGTGGAGAAGCCGTACTCGAAGGCCATCACCGCTTCTTCGCTGAGCAGCGAATCGATGATGGTGGCCTTCTCCGGCGAATCCACCAGCTGGCGCAGCGGCAGGTAGTACTGGTCGGTGTTCTGGTCGTGCAGGATCGCGTGGCGGTGGGTGAAGGTACCGCGGCCGACGTCCTGGCCGACCAGGCGCAGGCGGTGGCCTTCGTCCAGCAGGGTGGCGTAGGCGAGGTTCTCGGCAAAACCCCAGTCGCCCGGGATCTCACCGGCGGCCATCTTGCGACGGTCTTCGTACACCTTGGCCACGCGCGAATGCACCTGCACGGTGTCCGGGATGGTGGTGATCTGCCTGGCCAGCGCGGTCAGCTTGTCCATGTCCACGGCGGTGCTGACCGTGTCCGACAGCTTGCCGTCCAGCAGCTTCGGCCAATCCACGAACAGCGGGCTGGTCGGCGGGGTCTTTTCCACGGTGGCCAGGTCGGTGGTGTACTCGCCACTGTCCAGCTTCACGCGATAGCCGTCGACCAGCGCCTTGCCGGCACCGGCTTCGATCACGCCGGCCTGTTCAAGCTGCTCGGCGTACATTTCGCGGGTGGTCTTGTGCTTGCGGATCACCTGGTACATCAGCGGCTGGGTGATCGCCGGTTCGTCGGCCTCGTTGTGGCCCCAACGGCGGTAGCACATCAGGTCGATGACCACGTCCTTGGCGAACTTCTGGCGGAATTCGAAGGCCAGCTTGGCGGCGAACACCACGGCCTCCGGGTCATCGCCGTTCACGTGGAACACCGGGGCGGCGATCATCTTGGCCACGTCGGTGCAGTACAGCGTGGAGCGCGAATCTTCCGGGTTGGACGTGGTGAAGCCCACCTGGTTGTTGACCACGATGTGTACCGTGCCGCCGACGGCGAAACCGCGCGCCTGCGACATCTGGAACAGCTCCATCACCACGCCCTGGCCGGCGAAGGCCGCATCGCCGTGGATCAGGATCGGCATCACCTGCTTGCGCGCGGTGTCGCTGCGGCGCTCCTGGCGCGAACGCACCGAGCCGGCAACCACCGGATCTGCGATTTCCAGGTGCGAGGGGTTGAAGGCCAGCGCCAGATGCACCGGTCCGCCGTCGGTGCTGACGTCGGCCGAGAAGCCCATGTGGTACTTCACATCGCCTGCGGAGGCGTGGTTGTCGTGCTCGAACTTGCCTTCAAACTCGTCGAACAGCTTGCGCGGGTTCTTGCCCAGCGTATTGACCAGCACGTTCAGGCGGCCGCGGTGGGCCATGCCGATCACTACGTCCTTGACCCCGTCCTTGCCGGCGTCACGGATGATGGTGTCCATCATCGGGATCAGCGCATCGCCGCCTTCCAGCGAGAAGCGCTTCTGGCCCACGTACTTGGTGTGCAGGTAGCGTTCCAGGCCTTCGGCCGCGGTCAGGCGTTCCAGCGTGCGGCGCTTGGTCTCTGCATCGAGCGCGTAATCGCCACCGGCGAGTTCGAGCTTCTTGTAGATCCACTGGCGCTGCTCGACTTCGGAGATGTGCATGAACTCCGCGCCGATCGAACCGGTGTAGGTCGCCTTCAGGCGTGCCAGCAGGTCGCGCAGTTTCATGCGCGGCTGGCCACCCACGCCGCCGGTGCTGAACTCGGCGTTCAGGTCACCATCGGAAAGGCTGTGGAAGGGCAGGCCCAGGTCCGGCGGATTGGTCGGCTCGGCCAGGCCGAGCGGATCCAGGCGCGCACCGAGGTGGCCCCGCGAACGGTAGGCGGTGATCAGGCGGCCGACGTTGCGCTCGCGCTCGTCGCCGGCCCCTTCGCCGGTACCACTCTTCAGCGCGCCTTTGGCGGCGTCGGCGATGTGCGCGATGACGCCCGAGTGCGGAATGTCACCCGCTTCACGGCCCTGGAAGCCGTCGAAGTAGGCCTTCCATTTGGGATCGACACTGTCCGGGGAGACGAGGTACTGCTCGTACAGATCCTCGACATAGGAGGCGTTGCCGCCGGCGAGCTGCGATGACTGCGCAAACTGCTTCAGTAGATTGTCCACGATGGAGAGTGATTATTCGCTTGTGGGGTAGGGCTCTGGAAGTACCCGGCCGACTGGATGAATAGCCATGCACGGGCGCGTTCAAACACCCAAATTGTACCCCCATCCGCCGGGGAAGGGGCGCTGCACGGACACGATTGGCGGCCGCGGTGCCGCTGCCAGACAGGTTGCGCGTCGCCGTCGGGCTCAGATGCCGAGGGCGCGCAGCTCGCTGCAATCCCGCGAACGGTCCCAGACGCGCTGCAATTGCTGCTCCAGCGGCTGCGAGCGTGAGGGCAGTGCAATGCCGGCCTCGCCTTCAAGGCGATGGCCCATCAGACGAAAGTAGTAGTCGCCGGCATCGTTGGCGATGCAGGCCGAGGCCAGCGCCCGGTCAACCGGATCGCTCACCTCGCGGATCTGCACCACGCTGGGCAGGCGTTGCAACAGCGCCAGCAGCGGCGCACCGGCGGCCTGGATCGCGGCGGCATCGTGCACGATGACACGCAGCTGCTTGTCGTGGGCACGGGTGGCGAAGCGGCGCAGCGCCGCCTGCACGGGAGCGGCATCCAACAGGCCGGGATCCAGCTGGCGGTTGTGGACCCACAACCGCCGGCGCGCGCGGTGGATGACCGCGGTGGTCACCGCCACGGCCGCCTGCGCCCCGTCGATGGGGGCGGCGGCGCTGAGCGTGCGCTGCATCTGCTGGTGCGCGATGCCGGCCTCTTCGAAGTGTCCGCCTTCGGGAATGAAACCCTGCCGTGCATAGAACGCACAGGCCGGCAGCTGGGCATGCAGGTGCACCTGCGGCAGCCCGGCCATCGCAGCCGCACGCACCAGCTCCTCCAGCATGGCCTCGCCGACGCCCTGGCTGCGCCATGCCGCCAGCACCGCCATGCGCCCGATGCGGCCATCGGGCAGCAGCCGTCCGGTACCGATCGGCGCGCCGTCGGCATCGCGTGCCAGCACGTGGGTGCAGACCGGATCCAGCGCATCGCGCTCGAGGTCGGCGGGCACCCCCTGCTCGACCACGAACACCTGCTGGCGAACCCCGTGGATCGCTGCGTGATGCGCCGCGTGGTCGGCGCGCTGGACACGGAAGGCGGGCATGTTCAGTGGCGGCGCTGGCCGGCGCCGTCCTCCGGTTCGTCCTCTTCGTCATCCTCGTCGAAGCTGACCACCACCTCCACGCCGTCCTCATGCACGTTCACCTCGCGCACGTCATCGGAAAAGTCATCCACCTCGACGGTGCCCACGGTGTCGGCCGCCACCACGATCGGCGTGGCGTCGGCGGCCTCGTCATCCAGATCGTCGTCGGCCGCGTGCGGGTCGGTCAGCTGGTAGAAGCCCAGCACCATCAGTTCCTGCAGGGCCTGCCGGCCCTTGGCGGTCAGGCCGTTCCACGCGGAGCGGTCCAGCCGCTCGGCGGCCGCGATGCGCTGCGCATCCTTGACCGACACCGCCAGGTCCAGCCCGCTGCAGTACAGGCTGGCGCCGCGCTTGGCACGCCGCCAGGCCAGACGGGCCCAGGGATGCCGTTCCAGCAGCAGGCCGTTGGCCAGCGCGTGGTCGACCTCGTCCAGCGACGGCGCCGGTCCGCTCGGCATCACTTCGCCGGCGGCGCGGTAGGTGGTGATGAAGCGCCCGAACCAGTCGCCCAGCATGTCCGGGTCGTTCATGCGGATGGCATTGAGCGCGGCCACCACGCGGTTCATCGCCGCCACGTCGATCTCGTTCGGATCCTCCGGCAGCTTCAGGTCGGGGTCCTGGTAGCGGATGCCCTCATCGGCATCCACCACCAGGGTGTCCAGGTAATCACTGATCAATTCGGCCGATGCCGGTGCGCGCATGCCGAAGGAGAAGGTCAGGCAGGGGTCTTCGGCCACGCCGTTGTGCGGCACGTTCGGTGGCAGGTACAGCATGTCGCCCGGCGCCAGCACCCAGTCGTGGCTGGGCTTGAATTTCGTGAGCTGCTTGAGTTCGATGTCCGGACGGAAGTCCAGTGGCGGGCGCTTGCCCCTGGTCGATTCGCCGGCATCGATCTGCCAACGGCGATGGCCCTGGCCCTGCAGCAGGAACACGTCGTACTGGTCCACGTGCGCACCGACCGAGCCGCCGGTGGCGGCGAAGCTGATCATCACATCGTCCATCCGCCAGCGCGGCAGGAAATCGAAGTGCGCGATCAGTGCGCGGACGTCCGGGTCCCATTTGTCCACGTCCTGTACCAGCAGGGTCCAGTCCTTTTCCGGCAGGGCGGGGAACACCGACTCCTGGAACGGGCCGGTGCGCACGCGCCAGCCGTCGGTGCTGCGGTCATGTTCGATCAGCCGCGCCAGCACGCCGTTTTCGCAGGCCAGGCCGGCCAGGTCTTCGGGCTGCACGGGGCTCTGGAACCCGGCGAAGGCGTTGCGGATCAGCAGGGGGCGCTTCTGCCAGTAGTCGCGCAGGAAGGTCGCCGGGGCCATGCCCAGCGGCTTGGCGGGGGTGGCGTGGACTTCGATGGCGAAGGTCCTGGCGGTGGAAGCGGATGTGCGTGCGGCCATGGGGGAGGTCCTTGCAGCGGAAACAGGGCGCGGCCTGTGCGGCCGCTGATGGCCTATTGTCCGCGTTCGGACGGGGTGGTGTCGAACGGGTGGGACCCCCTCGCGGTGGGCTGCTTCTGGAGCTGCGGCTGGCGGTGGGCCGGGCGGGGAGGC
>NZ_LDJK01000075.1 GCF_001431535.1 Stenotrophomonas chelatiphaga | reverse complement strand
GCGGTCCGGACCGCTACGCCTTCACCGACGCTCAGCCTGCCTGGCTGCGCAGACGCCGCGCAGCGGCGCTGCAGCCGGCGATGAACAGAGTCAGCACCACCATCGACAGGAACTGCAGGCGGGTCTGGTCGCCGTACAGCAGCAGCGCAAAGATCAGGGCCAGGATGGCCAGCGCCAGCGCCGTCAACCAGGGGAAAGCAGCCATCCGGAACGGCAGCGCCACCCCGGCGCGGTCCGCCCGCCGACGCAGCACGAGCTGCGACAGCAGCGACAACGTCCACACCAGCAGGCAGGTGGAACCGACGATGTTCAGCAGCACCGGCAGCACCCTGTCCGGGAACACCAGCTCCATCACCGTAGCGGCGAAGCCGAACAGCACGCTGGCCAGCACCGCCAGCACCGGCACCTGGCGACGGTCGGCCCAGCCGAGCACGGCAGGCGCCTCGCGGCGCTGTGCCAGCGAGAAGATCATCCGCGAAGCGCCATACAGGTTGGCGTTGAGCGCGGACAGCAGCGCGATCACCGCAACCAGCGTGATGGCGGTGCCGGCGCCGGGGATATTGGCCGCTTCCAGCACGGCAGCGAACGGCGATTTCAACGCCTCGCTGGTCCACGGCACCACCGCGATGATGACGCTCAGCGAACCGATGTAGAACACCAGGATGCGCCATGCCACGGTACGGATCGCGCGCGCGATGCTGCGCTCGGGGTCCTCGGTTTCCGCCGCGGCGACCGCTACGATCTCGGTGCCGCCGAAGGCGAAGATCACCACCAGCAGCGCCGCGCCGACGCCGGCCAGGCCGGTCGGGGCAAAGCCGCCATTGCCGGTGAAGTTGGACAGGCCCGGTGAGGTCGCATCCGGCAACCAGCCCAGCAGCAGCGCCGCACCGATGGCGATGAAGCCAAGGATCGCGGCCACCTTGAGGATCGCGAACCAGAACTCGAACTCACCGAAATTCTTCACCCCCAGCAGGTTGATGGCGGTGAAGAACAGCATGAACGCCAAGGCCGCCATCGGCACCGACAGGCCGGTCCATACCGTCGCCAGCAGGCCGGCCGCGCCTACCGCTTCGGCGGCGATCACGATCACCAGCTGCACCCACCACAGCCAGCCGACGGTGGCACCGGCGGTCGGGCCCAGGGCGTCGGCGGCATACACCGAAAATGCCCCGCTGGTCGGCTTGTTGGCCGCCATTTCGCCCAGCGCGTTCATCACGATGATCACCAGCGCACCGGCGACCAGGTAGGACAGCAGCACGGCCGGGCCGGCCAGCTGCACGCCAACCCCGGAGCCGAGGAACAACCCGGCGCCGATGGCACTGCCCAGCCCCATCATGATCAGCTGGCGGGGCTTGAGCGCATGCCCAAGGCGGGGGGGCGAAGCAGGAGCGGCAGGCGTCGGGTTGGCAGGCATCGAAGGACACTGTGTGCGGCAACAAGGCCGTCACATTACCTTGTCCGGCGCGCCGGTGGGATAGGCCGGATGGCCTGCCGGCTCAGCCGCCTGCCAGTTCGGAGATGCGCGCCCGGTAGGCGCGTGGGGAAAGCCCCGCCTCCGCCTTGAACTTGCGGGTGAACGCGCTCTGGTCGCTGAAGCCGCAGGCCTGGCCGATGCTGGCGATGCTGTCGTTGCCATGCAGCAGATGCATGGCCATCTGGATCCGCAACCGGGTAAGTACCTGCTGCGGGGTCATCTGGAACACCTTGCGGAAGCTGCGCTCCAGTTTGGACAGCGAGAACCCGGTGATGTCCAGCAGGGTCTGCATGCGCACGTTTTCGGCGTAATGCGCATTGAGGTGGGCCAGCGCCAGTCGCAGGTGCTCGTACTGCGCGCCCAGGCTGTGCTTCTGCCCCAGGTCGCGGGAAATGCCGATCAGCCCCTTGATCTCCCCTTCCACGACCAACGGACGCTTGCAGGTCAGGCACCAGCCCGGTTCCCGGTTGGCGAACAGGTGCAGTTCCATCAGGTTTTCGATCACCGCCCCGGCGATCACCCGGGCATCCTGGTCGGCGTAGTCCGCGCTCAAGCCGGTGGGATAGATCTCCGCCGCCGTCCGACCGATCACGTCCTTGCGCGATTTCAACCCGAGCCGGCGCAGCATGGTCTGGTTGATGTGGGTGTAACGCCCCTCGCGGTCCTTCATGAAGAACAGCACGTCCGGAATGGCGTCGAACAGGGCTTCGATGTCGGCAGGTTCAACACGCATGCCCACAGCATAGCCGACCGCCGTTTTGCCTGCGCGCTCACCTGCACGGGACCGTGGATTAACACCTGACCGGCCACAGTCGAACAGAGACCCCCGCCAATCCACCAGGAGATTCCTTCAATGGCCGCCAGCAAGCCCTCCGGCAAGCGCGCACCCGCACAGCCCACGTCCGCACCGTCGTCCAGCGAGGCGCTGGAACAGCGCGGCCAGGGCGATGAACTGCACCAGCTGGCCGGTGGCTCCCACCCGGTACTCACCAGCAACCAGGGCATTCCGGTTTCCGACAACCAGAACTCGCTGCGTGCAGGGCCGCGTGGCCCCAGCCTGCTGGAAGACTTCCTGCTGCGCGAGAAGATCACCCACTTCGACCACGAACGGATCCCGGAGCGCATCGTGCATGCGCGCGGCAGCGCCGCCCATGGCTACTTCGAGCTGACCCGTTCGCTGGGCAAATTCACCCGGGCGAAGGTGCTGACCGAAGTCGGCGTCAAGACGCCGGTGTTCACCCGCTTTTCCACCGTGGCCGGGGGTGCCGGTTCGGTCGACACCCCGCGCGACGTGCGCGGATTCGCGGTCAAGTTCTATACCACCGAAGGCAACTGGGACCTGGTGGGCAACAACATCCCGGTGTTCTTCATCCAGGATGCGCTGAAGTTCCCGGACCTGATCCACGCAGTGAAGATGGAGCCGGACCGCGCCTTCCCGCAGGCGGCCAGCGCGCACGATACGTTCTGGGATTTCGTGTCCCTGATGCCCGAATCCATGCACATGATCATGTGGGCGATGAGCGATCGCACCATTCCGCGCTCGCTGCGCATGATCGAAGGCTTCGGCATCCACAGCTTCCGCCTGCTCGACGACGCCGGCAATTCCACCTTCGTCAAGTTCCATTGGCGGCCCAAGCTGGGGCTGCAGTCGACGGTATGGGACGAGGCGCTGAAACTGCAGGGTGCTGACAATGATTTCCAGCGCCGCGACCTGTTCGAGGCCATCCAGCGTGGCGACTTCCCCGAATGGGAACTGGCCGTGCAGCTGTTCACCGAAGAAGAGGCCGAACAGTTCCCGTTCGACCACCTGGACCCGACGAAGATCGTCCCCGAATCGCTGGTTCCGCTGCAGGTGATCGGCCGGATGGTACTGGACCGCTGGCCGGACAATTTCTTCGCCGAAACCGAACAGGTAGCGTACTGCCCGGCCAACGTGCCGCCCGGCATTGATTTCAGCAACGACCCGCTGCTGCAGGGGCGCTTGTTCTCTTACCTGGATACCCAGCTGATCCGCCTGGGCGGGCCGAACTTCCACCAGATACCGGTCAATGCACCGAAGTGCCCGTTCGCCAACCACCAGCGCGACGGCCACATGCAGATGCAGGTGCCCAAGGGCCGGGTGGCCTATGACCCCAGTTCGCTGGAAGCCGACACGCCGCGCGAGACGCCGGCCGGTTTCCGCAGCCATGCCACCGTCGATGACGGGCGCAAGGGCCGCACCCGCGCCGAGAGTTTCTCCGACCACTTCAGCCAGGCACGGATGTTCTTCCGCAGCCTGGAAAAGCCGGAGCAGGCCCACCTCGCTTCTGCGCTGGTGTTTGAACTGTCCAAGGTGGAAACCGCCGCAGTGCGCGAGCGCACCGTTGGCCAGCTGCGCAATATCGATGACAGCTTGGCCCAGCGCGTGGCCGACGGCCTGGGCATGGCCGCGCTGCCGGACCCGGTGCCTGCCGCCGTGCCCGCGCAGGACCTGCCCAACGCCCCGGAAGTGCGCACCATCGGGCGCGGCAAGGACAGCCTGCAGGGCCGCTGCATCGGCATCCTGTTCGACGAAGGATCCGACGCCGGCGTGATTGCCGGGCTGCGCAAGGCCGCGCAGAAAGCCGGCGCGGACGTGAAGCTGGTCGCGCCCAAGCTGGGCGGCGGCGTGCTCAGCGACGGCAAGCGCCAGGCCGCGGATGGACAACTGGCGGGTACGCCCTCGGTGGTCTTCGACGCGGTCGCGGTGGTGCTGAGCGCGGATGCGGGCAAGGCGCTGTGCAAGGAGTCCGCCGCGATCGATTTCGTCAGCAACGCGTGGGCACACCTGAAAGCGATCGGCCACGATGACGGCGCCAAGGCGCTGCTGAAGGCCGCCGGTGTCGGCAATGATCCCGGCATCGTGGGCGCCGCGGACGCGCAGGCATTCATCCGCGCGGCCGCGCTGCGCCAGTGGGCACGCGAACCGAAACTGCGCCTGCTGGCCTGACAGCGGGCCGCACCCGGCGGTCACGGCCGTCGGATGCGTGGATGGGGACCCTCGGACGGGTGGGTAACGACCCTCGGATGGGTGGGTGACGACCGTTGGTCGTCACGCTCTACGCTCTCAGCGCGGAGCTGGCTTGCCCGCTCCGCGCTCCGGCGTGGCCACCTTCGCCGCCACCACTACCGCCTGCACCCGGCGAACCGCGGCGATCGGCACCGCTTCGGCCCGTCGCTGCGCCGGCCACCACAGGAAGACGAACGCGCTGCTGGTTCCCAGCAGCCGCGCCTGGCCCGGCAATGCCGCCGCGTCGCCGATCAGGTGCACGGTCACCGCATCACCGTCCCGGTGATCGCGGATGTCCGCGCCGCGCTGGGCCACGTAACCGGCGGCCGCCACCGCCATGAACAGAGTCACGGCCACGGTCATCGCGGTCAGCGGACGCATCCGCGTCGCCTCCCAGCTGGTGAACACCGAACGCCCCAGCAGCATCCGCCATGCCCGGTTGCGGCCTGCCAGCCGCGCCACGGTATCCGGATTGCGCAGGCGCAGCGTCTCCGGCCAGGTCACCAGCAGCACCAGCAACACGCCCAACACCAGCAGGCCGATGTATACCGGGTCGCGCACACCGGCGACGAGGAAATCGCTGGCCTGCAGGTAATCCAGGATCGACAGTCCGAAGCCACGGTAGAACCAGTAGCTGCACCACAGGCCGAGCGCGGAAACGAGCAGGTAGGCCGTGGTGAACAACAGCGCCGGCTCGCGCCGCATGCGGTGCGAGGCCCGCAGCACGAGGGAATCCTCATTGCCCTCCGAAACCGGTATCAACGACCAGTCGAACGCGCTGGGCCGACTGCCCGGCAGCCCGCCGGCAGGTACTGCGTTGTCACTGCTGTCCATGGCATCCCCTTGTCTTGCGCCCAGCATCGGCGAAGACGCGCCGCAGCGGTAGTGTCGCGCGTGCTCGCCCCCCTCCCGTCGTCGAACACGCGCGGCGCTGCATCGTCCGCTCAGCCTCCCCTCAGCTTTTTCACGGTGGCTGCGCATGCCCCATGGGCATGGTGGAGGCATTCGATCAAGGAGTTCCCGATGCTGCCCAAACGCCTGCCCCTCTCTTCCCTGCTGCTCGCCTGCCTGGGCCTGGCCGCCGCGCCGCTGGCGATGGCCCAGGCGCCTGCGCCTGCCGCCCCCGCGCAGGCGGCGGCCGGGCAACCGGTGAACATCGAACCGCGCTCGCCGCTGCACGCCCAGGTCCTGCTGGACCGCGCGAACTTCTCGCCCGGCCAGATCGACGGCGAGGTCGGCTCGAACCAACGCCGCGCGGTATCCGGTTTCCAGGCCGCGCGCGGACTGAAGGTCACCGGCGAACTGGACGAAGAGACCTGGCAGGCACTGCAGGCCGACAGCACCAACATGCTGGTGCGCTACACGCTCACCGCCGAAGACGTGGCCGGTCCATTCCAGCCGACGCCGAAGGGGCCCGCCGCACAGGCACAGCTGAAAGCACTCGGATTCGGCTCGGTGGCTGAAGCACTGGGCGAACGCTTCCATGCCTCGCCCGACCTGCTCAAGGCACTCAATCCGGGCGTGGACCTGGGCAAGGCCGGCACCGTCATCCAGGTGCCCAATATCGGCGGCGGTGCACTGCCGAAGGCGGCCAAGGTGCTGATCGACAAATCCGACTCCACCCTGCAGTTGCTGGACGACCAAGGCAAGGTGCTGGCCCAGGTGCCGGTGTCTTCCGGCAGCCAGCACGATCCGCTGCCGATCGGCGAGTGGAAGATCCTCGGCGTTGCCCGTGACCCGACCTTCCATTACAACCCCAAGCTGTTCTGGGATGCGAAGAAGAGCGACAGCAAGCAGACCCTGCCGCCGGGCCCGAACAATCCGGTCGGCGTGGTGTGGATCGACATCTCCAAGCCGCACTATGGCCTGCACGGCACGCCCGAGCCGGGCCACGTGGGCAAGACCGAATCGCATGGCTGCGTGCGCATGACCAACTGGGATGCGCTGCGCGTGGCCGATGCGGTGGGACCGTCGCTGACCGTGCTGATGCAGGAGTAAGCCGATGCGCGTAATGCCGTTGATCGCAGTGGGACTGGTGGTGGGCATCGGTGCCGGCTGGTGGCTGTTCGGCCAGCACGGCCAGGCGGTGGATATCGCGCCGGTGGATCCGGCGTCGGTGATTGCCGTGCCCGGTGAACCGGCGCCGTCGCCATCGGTGACGCCCGAAGCGGTGGCCGGACCGTCGCCTTCATCGCTGCAGGTGACGGCCGCGGCGCCCGCCCTGCCGGCCGCGCCGGTCGCCACGCCTGTCGCCGCGCCCGCCGGCAGTGGGCTGCTGCTGCCAGTGCAGGGCGTCGCAGCGTCGCAGCTGCAGGACACCTTTACCGATGCGCGCAGCGAAGGCCGGGTGCACGATGCCATCGACATCATGGCGGCCGAAGGCACGCCGGTGTTGGCGGTGGCGGACGGCCATGTCGAGAAGCTGTTCGACAGCGACAAGGGCGGGCTGACGGTGTACCAGTTCGATCCCGATGGCGTGCACTGCTATTACTACGCGCATCTGCAGCGCTATGCCGACGGGCTGGCGGAGAAGAAGCAGATCAAGCGCGGTGAGGTGATCGGCTACGTCGGCAGCACCGGCAATGCGAATCCCGAAGCGCCGCACCTGCACTTTGAAGTGCATGTGCTGGGGCCGGAAAAGCAGTGGTGGAAGGGGGAATCGATCAACCCGTATCCGTTGCTGACGGGGCGGTAACCGGCAGCTACGCTCGCCGACCATGGGTCGGCGCTACCGATGCCCGCTGCGTGCCGGCCGCTGCGCTCGCCGACCATGGGTCGGCGCTACCGTGGTGGCAAGGGCCTGGTAGCGCCGAGCCATGCTCGGCGGGAACCGGGACCGCGCATCACACCGTCAGTTCACCATTGTCTTCGCCGTCCCACCAGGCGATGCGCGAGGCACGCACGTGCAGCAGCACGATGCCGGGCGTATCGATGCCCTGCTCGAACCAGCGCTCCAGGTCCTTGACCCAATGCTCGGCGAAGGTCGCCTTGTCGGTATGCAGGTGGCAATGCCCCTGCACCGCGACGAAGATCGGCGGCTTGCCCAGCAATGACTTGGCACCGGTGAAGGACAGGCCGACCTTCGGATCGCGGCGGATGTCGGCCACCATGCGGGTGTTTTCAAAGGTGAAAAACCAGCTGTCGCCATCGTAGTCCACGTCACCGTTGTTGCTCATCGGCCGCGCCGCGTGCTCACCGCCGTCGGTGGTGGTCTGCAGCATGACGAAGTCGATGTCGGCCATTTTCCTGGCCAGGTCCTGCAGGGTGTAGGCGCTCATCAGGGCATCTCGGTGCTGGGTGCTGCCGAGCATGGGCCGCGGCCCGTGATTTGGTCGTGCAGAAACTGGCTGGCGCCTTCGCCATGTCAGGGCCGCGAGCAGCAGCCCGGGAAGTGCCAGCAGTGCTGACAGTACACCGGGAAAGAAGAACGGCCATAGCCATCCGTAGCCCGGCTGATAGGCCTTCAGACCCAGTGGAGCGTCCAGATGAAGCGTCACACGCTCACCGCGCAGCGGAGCGCCGACAGAAACGACCTGGATATCCAACTGCGAATGGCCCCTGGGAAGGATCATCGGGATGTCACGCCGCGACCCGCCGAAACGATGCGGATCACCGTCTTCCACCAGGGCCGTCATGTCGCGTGAAAAATGATCGGTGCTGTGGCCACTCGTCGGTAGAGCCTCCAGCCTGGCCCATCGCGTTCCGACGCTGACGTCCAGCACCACCGGCTCCCCGGGCTCTGCGAAGAAACGTCCACCATCGTCCTGCGCCGGGTCAGGCGTGGCCACACGTGTACGCCAGCTCCCCAACTCCGGCCGCTCTGCGCGGGTGCGATGGAAGTACAGGACAGGGCGCGGCTGGTCGGCCTTGTAACGATAGACCGGCAGCGACACGCGCTGCCCCGGTAGCAGCTCCAGCACTGCGCTTGGCGTCTGGCTTACGTAGCGGTTTGCCCATATGCCGAAGCCAAGCGCCCCCCATGCTCCCAGGTACAGGCACCACGCTGTTTTCAGCCACCAGGGCATGGCACTCCCTCCCGTTGATTTCATGGACGGATGATGACCGCGTATGGCTTGCATCTCCATAGGAGCACTGGGCCGGCCGAAGCGCGCCGATGTGCAAAACGACAGAGGGCGTGGCGACCGGTGGTCGTCACGCCCTCTGCTGGAGCCCGCCGAGCATGGCTCGGCGTTATCGCGTTATCGCGTTATCGCCGGGATCAGGCGAACGGGTCCTGCAGGACCATGGTGTGGTCTCGGTCCGGACCGGTCGACACGATGCTGATCGGGCAACCGGCCAGCTCTTCCAGCGACCGCAGGTAGGCGCGCGCGGCCGGCGGCAGGTCGTCCCAGTTGGTGATGCCGTGGGTGTTCTCGGTCCAGCCCGGGAACTCCAGGTACACGGGGGTGCACTCTTCCCAGCCCTGGCCATCCAGCGGGGCGTATTCGGTGCGCTTGCCACGGTATTCGTAGGCGATGCAGATCTTCAGCTTTTCCATGCCATCCAGCACGTCCAGCTTGGTGATGCACAGGCCGCTGATGCCGTTGATCGCCACCGCGCGCTTCAGCGCCACGATGTCCATCCAGCCGCAACGACGCGGGCGACCGGTGGACGCACCGTACTCGGCGCCACGGTCACGGATGCCCTGGCCGATTTCATCGTCCAGTTCGGTCGGGAACGGACCACCGCCGACGCGCGTGGCGTACGCCTTGGCGATACCCAGCACGTAATCGATGGAATCGGCACCCACGCCTGCACCGGCAAGCGCACCACCGACGGTGGTGTTGGAGCTGGTGACATACGGGTAGGTGCCGTGGTCGATGTCCAGCAGCGCGCCCTGCGCCCCTTCGAACAACACGCGCTTACCCTGCTTGCGCAGGTCGTGCAGGATGCCGGCCACGTCGGACTTCATCGGCTGCACGTACTCGCCAAAGGCCAGTGCCTCGTCGAAGGTCTGCTGGAAATCGACCGCATCGGTGCCCAGGTACTTGGTCAACACGAAGTTGTGGTAATCCAGCGCGGTGCGCAGCAGTTCTTCCAGCTGCGCCGGGTAATGCAGGTCGGCGATGCGGATGCCGCGACGCGCCACCTTGTCTTCGTACGCCGGGCCGATGCCACGGCCGGTGGTGCCGATCGCCTTGCCGCCGGCAGCGCGTTCGCGCGCCTGGTCCAGGGCGATGTGGTACGGCATGATCAGCGGCGCGGCCGGGGAGATCTTCAGGCGCGAACGCACTTCCACGCCGGAGGTTTCCAGCTCGGCGATTTCCTTCTGCAGCGCGGCCGGCGAGATCACCACGCCGTTGCCGATCAGGCACAGCGCATCGGCGCGCAGGATGCCCGACGGAATCAGGTGCAGGACGGTCTTCTTGCCATTGATGACCAGCGTGTGGCCGGCATTGTGGCCACCCTGGAAACGCACTACGGCACCGATTTCCTCGGTGAGCAGATCGACGATCTTGCCCTTGCCTTCATCGCCCCACTGGGCACCAAGCACTACGACAGACTGACCCATGACGGGCTCCTCGAATTGTGTGCGGCCATCGGGGCCGCGGACGGGTAAACCGTGGCGAGGCTGGCCAGCGCGGGGTGGCGGCTCCAACGGGGAGGCGCCGGCGATGGAGGGCCCGGACACGGAAAAAGCCGAACGGGAGGCCCGTCCGGCTTTTGTGCATTATCCGGGTTTCGGGGGGCAGGTGCCACCCTGTGCCGGCACCATGGGTCAGCCCGGGTTGGGGTGCAACGCCCCTGCCGCGGTGCTGCCGGCCCGGGGCAGGATGTGGTCGAAGGGCTCGCTGGGCCGGGGCTCGCAGCCGAAGGCCGTATCGAATCCTTTCACTGACCGGCCCAGTTCGGCACGGAACGGTCCGGGCGGATGCCCCTCCCGTTCGAGCTGCGCGCGCAGTTGCCGGGCGGTCGGATTGGCCGCATGCAGGCCCGCCGCGGCGACGAAGAACCGCTTGCGGTCGAATGACCGCCCAGCCGCCGCCGCCTCGGTTTCGCCGGCCCGCAACGCCGCGCTCAAGCCGCGCAGATCGGCACCGGCTTCCTCCAGCACACGTGTTGCATCCAGGTGCGAGGTGCCTGACCACAGGTCACCGATGCGCTGACGGATGGCTGCATCTTCCTGCGCCATCAGCGACTGGCCCGGGTCACTCAGCCCGATGGCATCACTCAGGACATGGCCGAGCTCGTGGCCGAGCATCATGCCCAGCGTCGCCCACTGCACCTCGCGCTGCGGTGCCTGCCCGGCCAGGCTGGCGAGCAGCGCGGGGGACACGCGGACCAGCCCGTCGATGATGTTGGTTCCGATCGAAAGATGATGCGCCGGGAGCGCAGTATCTTCGCCCTGCGCGCGTCCTTCGATGATGTCCAGATCATCGTGCAGCGCGAAGGCGGCCAGCGACTGCAGGTTGGTGACCAGGTCCCCGCCAGCGGGGAAGGCGGTCCAGTCCCGGCCGCTGCCGGCCTGCTCCAGTACCAGCCGCGTCGCCGCCAGCGTCTGGTCCAGGACGACCCGGTCCTCTGCAGGCAGGGCAGACGCCGCCACGTCATCGCGGAACACCTGCTTGAGCGTGTCGAACATGCCGGTCGCGGCGGCGAACCAGCGCGGATCCGCACGCGCGCCATACCAGCTGCTCAACAGCAGGCGTCCGCCCGGCCGCTGTTCCAGCATGCGCAGAATATCGGCCGACTGGGTGCCGCTGTCCAGATCGCGCTGCAGCACCGCCGCCTCGCGATAGCGCAGGAATACTTTCCAGTCCTCGACAGGGCGGTCCCGCAGCAACTGCGCCACTTGACGGGAACGCGCCAGGTCGGCGAACAGCGCCGTCATCGGATCCAACCCCAGCGCCTGCCACAGCGTGGCCCAGGGGAAGCCAGGCACAGCCCGCTCAGCCTGTTCCCGCGTGCAGGATTGCAGCTGCGCCGGTGCCGCCGCAATGCTCTGCTCCATCTCCATGATGGTCCGCGCAGCCGACTCGGCGCCTGCAGCTGGCATGCCGGTCCGCGACAGCAGCGCGGCAATCTGCGCGCGATGGGACACCACCACCGGGTGCGCCGTCGGCAAGGCATGCAAGCCGGTCGTGCCCTCCCCCCGCCCTTCCGCCACCACCAGCACGCCGCGGCGGAAATAGCGTTCAACACCGAGCAATGCGGCCTGCCCACGCGGCAGCGCCTCGCACAGGTGGCGCTCCACCTCATCGCGGCTGGACAGGGCCAGGATCGCGGCCAGCTGGGGCTGGAAGGCGCTCCATTGCCGCCCCGAAGGCGATTGCGCACTGGCCCAGGTGGCAGCCAGCACCGCTTCGGCGCCTCCTGCCGCAGCCGACGCCTGCGCTGCATCGGCGAGGATCGACTGCGCCACGGCCTGCTTCAGTTCGCCGAAATGGCTGGGCTGTTCGCGCGCAGGCGGGTGCTGCAGTTTCCAGAATCCGTTGGCGTACTGATCCATGCCGGTACACGGATCGGCGAACCACGCCGCGATGCCCTGCCAGAGCAGCGCGCTGCCACCGCCGCCGCTCTCTTCGGCCACCGCAAGTGCCTCTTGGTTGGCCAACCCGGCCAAGGGCTCGGTGAACGAAGCAAACAGGCCGGGGTGGAAACCGCGGGGTGGCATTGCCGGTGGCGGGAGCGCGGCACGCGGGACGTTCTGGACCCGCGTGGCGGTCGTCGCCGCGGCCTGCCCGGCCAGCAGCAGCGCGGTCATCACCGTCAACGTGGACCGACGGTCCCACGGCCTGTTGCCGACGTAACGCACCCCGGAGGGGGGCCGCGGCGGTACGCGCACTCGGGCAGACACCGGCTGCCTGCCTGCGGCCCTCGCGGCCTCGTTGCGGCCCTGACGCATGCGCATGGTAGCTGCTTCAATCGGCATCGCCCTACCTCCTGCTGGTCGAGGTCTGACGTTAATTACAGAGGTTTCAGCCTGCCAAGAGCCATATGCGACGAAGCGCGATGGATGAAACCCTTAGTGCCGGGCCCACCACAGCAGGCTCAGGCCCGCCAGCAGCACCAGCCCCCCGAAGCTGCGCAGGGCGGGACTGGGCATGTCCAGCAAGCGTTCGGCCATGCGCTTCCACGCCAGTGGCGCGGCAAACAACAGCAGGCCTTCCATCACGGCCACCAGGCACAGCGCGGCGAACAGGTCTTTCATCCAACGGCTCCACAAAAAGCACGGGGCCCGGACATGCCGGGCCCCGTGGGGAAACGACTGCGACTCAGCGGTCGCTCTTCAGGTACTGCAGGAACGGATCATTCTTGTCCAGCACGATCACGCCGTTGCCATCGGTCAACGAGTTCCGGTAGGCCTCCAGGCTGCGGGTGAACGCGAAGAACGACGGATCGGCCGAGCCGGCCTCGCCGTAGATGCGCGTTGCATCGGCATCGCCCTCACCGCGCAGGCGCTGGGCATCGCGTTCGGCTTCGGCCACCAGCACCGTCGCCTCGCGATCGGCCTGGGCACGGATGGTCAGCGACTGCTCCTCGCCTTCCGCACGCAGCTTGGCCGCTTCCTGCTTGCGCTGGGCGCGCATGCGCTCGTACACATCGTTGATCACCTGGCTGTCGGTCGGCAGGTCGATCTGCTTGATGCGCAGGTCGATGATCTGCATGCCCAGGCCTTTCACCGCTTCGTTGATGCCGGTCAGCTGGTCGGCGATCAGTTCGCTGCGGTCACCGGACACCAGCTCGGTCAGCGAACGCGAGTTGATCTGGTTGCGCAGCGAATCGGTGATGATCGGTGCCAGGCGGGCGTTGGCCACGCGCGGGTCGCCACCGGTGGCGCGGAAATAATCGCCCACGTTGGAGATGTACCCGATGGCGAAGAAGTCGACGCTGACATCCTTCTGTTCGGCGGTGAAGTAACGCGCCGGCGCGGTATCGAGCACCTGGAAGCGGCGATCGAACACGCGCACCGTTTCCACCAGCGGTACCTTGAAGTGCAGGCCCGGCTTGATGTCGGCGCGGACCACGCGGCCCAGGTTCAAGACCATGCCGGTCTGGTCCTCACGGACCACGAACACCGACCCCAGCAGGCCGAACAGGATCACGACCACCAGGCCGATCCACAGTGAACTCCTCATTGGCTGCCCTCCTCACGGCCGCTCGGTCGTCCCGTCGGGCGGCCTGTCGGCCGGCCTGCATCACGCGGGGTGGGGCTTGCACTGCCGGTCACGGCAGGCAGCACGACATCCGGATTGGACAATGGCAACTGCGCTGCACCGGTCGGGCGGGTTTCGCCCGGGAACGGCACGTACAGGACCTGGCGGCTGTCGCCACCGATCACCTTGCGGTTTTCGGCCAGCACCTGTTCGACCGTCTCCAGCCACAGGCGCTTGCGGGTTACTTCCGGCGCGTTCTTGTACTGCTGCTGCAGCAGCGTGAAGCGCTGGGCGTCACCTTCGGCGCGCGACACCACGGCCGCCTTGTAGCCTTCGGCGGTGGTACGGGTACGGGCGGACTGGCCGCGCGCTTCCGGAACCACCTTGGCCGCATAGGCCTGCGCTTCGTTGATCAGGCGTTCCTTGACCTGCTGCGCACCGTTGACCTCGTCGAAGGCCGGCTTCACTTCTTCCGGCGGACGCGCATCGGGCAGGGTCAGGCCGGTCACGGTGACACCGGTGCGATACGCGCCCAGCAGGGTCTGCAGGCGGGTTTCGGCGGCGGTCGCCAGCGGGCCACGGTTGTTGAGCACCGAGTTCAGGTCGGCACGACCGACTTCTTCGCGCACCGCGCTCTGCGCCGACTGCTCCAGCACCTGGTTGGCATCGTAGGTGCCGAACAGGAACAGGCGCGGATCGTCGATGCGGTACTGCACGTTGAGCGAGACGTTGACGATGTTCTCGTCACGGGTCAGCACCGGCACCGAGACCGAGAAGGTCTTGATTTCCGTGGCGTTGACCTTGGTCACCGACTCGATCGGCCAGGGCAGCTTGAAGCTGGGGCCCGGCTGCAGGATGCGCGAGAACTGGCCGAAGCGCAGGACCACGCCACGCTGCTGTTCGCCGATCAGCTGGAAGCTGGAAAACAGCAGCAGCAGGACCGCCGCGATGGCGATCCAGCGGACGATGCCGCCATCGAACATTTCCTTCAACGGCCCCGGGAACCCACCCCAGCCACCACCAAATCCGCCGCCGCGGGGCTTGGAAGGCCCCCGTCGGTTGTCTTCGGGACGGTGTCCGTCCCTGTTGCCGCCGGGTGTATTCCAGGCCATGCACGCTCCATCTGAATTGGGCCGCGCCACGGGCCCTTCCCGTGACACCAGCCTTGTACCGGTTTCCCTGATTCTACAAGATGGGGCGGACCAGAAGGATTGGAAGGGGGTAAGGTGATATTTCCCCGTCAGCGAGCGTTCCAATGTCCCTGCCCGACAGCTTCAGCGCCTTCCGCATCCACAAGGACGACCACGGCCACCGCAGCGGCCTGGAGCCCCTGCAGGTGGACGATCTTTCCCCCGGGCAGGTGCTGGTCCGCGCGCAGTGGTCGTCGGTCAACTACAAGGACGCCCTGGCCGGAACCGGCCGCGGCCGCATCCTGCGGCGGTTTCCGCTGGTCGGCGGGATCGACGTGGCGGGCGTGGTGGTCGCCTCGACCGACCCCGTCTGGCGCGAAGGCGATGCGGTGCTGGCCACCGGCTGCGGCCTGAGCGAGACCCGCGACGGCGGCTACAGCCAGTACGTGCGGCTGGAATCGAGCGCGGTCATTGCCCAGCCGCCCGGGCTGACCCCGCGCGAGGCGATGGTGCTGGGCACCGCCGGCTTCACCGCCGCGCTGGCGCTGCTGCGCATGCAGGACAACCGCCTGACGCCCGACCACGGGCCGCTGGCGGTAACCGGCGCCAGCGGTGGAGTCGGCAGCCTGGCGGTGGATATCTTCAGCCGCGCCGGCTATGCCGTGCATGCGGTGAGCGGCAAGCCGGAGCAGGCCGACTGGCTGCGCGCGATCGGGGCCAGCGAGGTGCTGCCGCGCGAGGTGCTGGCCGATACCGCGCCGCTGCAGTCGGCACGCTTCGGCGGTGGCCTGGACAATGCAGGTGGCCCGATGCTGGCCAGCCTGCTGGCACAGACCGTGGGCTACGGCAGCGTGGTCAGCGCGGGACTGGCCGCCGAGCCGACCCTGGACATGACCGTGATGCCGTTCATCCTGCGCGGCGTATCGCTGCTCGGCGTGTCCTCGGCCAGCGCACCGCGGACGCTGCGCGAGCAGGTCTGGGAACGGCTGGGCAGCGACTGGAAGCCGGCGCACCTGCAGCAGATATGCACGCGGGAAATCGGGATTGCCGAGCTGCCGCCGGTCTTTGAAAGCAT
Source organism: Stenotrophomonas chelatiphaga (assembly GCF_001431535.1). Classification (GTDB taxonomy): domain Bacteria; phylum Pseudomonadota; class Gammaproteobacteria; order Xanthomonadales; family Xanthomonadaceae; genus Stenotrophomonas; species Stenotrophomonas chelatiphaga. The sequence continues at coordinate 590 of NZ_LDJK01000075.1, read as the reverse complement.
GCTTTCGGGCGGGGCGCACGGGCGTACCGTGGTGCGGATCGACTGAACGTCGCAGGCGGGCGACGGACGGCACGTTGTCGCCTTCTCCCCGGGGCGAGCGGCACACTACACTGCCGCATCACCTGGGGAGCAACATGGCACGCATCCTGATCGTCGACGATTCACCATCGCAGCTGTTGGGGATACAGCGCATCGTCGAGAAGCTGGGTCACCAGATCCTGACCGCCACTGATGGGGCGGCCGGCGTGGAAAGCGCGCGCGCCGAACTGCCGGACCTGGTGCTGATGGACGTGGTGATGCCCAACCTCAACGGCTTCCAGGCCACCCGCACGCTGGCCCGCGATGAAACCACCCGCCACATTCCGGTGATCCTGGTGACCACCAAGGACCAGGACACCGACCGCATGTGGGGCATGCGGCAGGGCGCGAAGGCGTACATCACCAAGCCGTTTTCCGAAGACGAACTGTCCGAGGTGCTGGAGCGCGTGTTCGCCGGCCAGCCCTGACCGGGGGTTGGTCGAACGGGTGGGACTCCCTCGCGGGTGGATGTTGTCTGAAGCTGCAGTTGGAGGTGGCCGGGCGGGGAGGCT
>NZ_LDJK01000074.1 GCF_001431535.1 Stenotrophomonas chelatiphaga | reverse complement strand
CCCTGCGGGCCGTCGCAAGCGACGTTGGCGGCGGCTCCTGCTGCTGCCTTCGGCGCTACCAGGTGCGGTTCAGGGGTAAAATCCCGGTTTACCCCTGAAACGGTCTCGATTCATGCGTACCCCGTTCCTGCTCATTCCGCTGGCCGTGGCGCTCGCCGCCGGCTGCTCCCAGGAGCCTGCAGCCCCCGCTGCCACGGCCCCGACCGCCCAGAAGGCGCCCGCCGCCCCCGTGAACGCCGAAAACCGCAGCCACGACGAAAGTTCCTATGCCGAGCCTGAGAAGGTCGTCATCAAGGACATCGCGCTGGACCTGAAGCTGGATTTCGACGCCAAGCAGATCGGCGGTACCGCGACCTACACCCTGGAATGGAAGGACAAGGACGCCAAGCAGCTGGTGCTGGACACCCGCGAGCTCAACGTGGCCAAGGTGGAGGCGGTTGCCGCCGACGGTGCGCGCAGTGCGCTGCCGTTCGTGCTGGCGCCGGTCGACAAGGTCTTCGGCAGCAAGCTGACCATCGAAGCGCCGGCCCAGCCGACCAAGGTCGAGATCAGCTACCACACCGCACCGACCGCCTCGGGCCTGCAGTGGCTGGAGCCGTCGATGACCGAAGGCAAGCAGCTGCCCTTCATGTTCAGCCAGTCGCAGGCCATCCACGCCCGTTCCTGGGTGCCGCTGCAGGACACGCCGAGCGTGCGCTTCACCTACAGCGCGCACGTGACCAGCCGCCCGGACGTGATGGTGCTGATGAGCGCCGACAACGATCCCAAGGCCACGCGCGACGGTGATTACACCTTCAAGATGCCGCAGCCCATTCCGTCCTACCTGCTGGCCATCGCGGCCGGTGACCTGGTGTTCGAGCCGATTTCCGGCCGCTCCGGCGTCTGGGCCGAACCGACCATGGTCGGCAAGGCCGCCAAGGAATTCGAAGACACCGAGAAGATGATCGGCGCGGCTGAAAAACTGTACGGCGAGTATCGCTGGGGCCGCTACGACATGCTGGTGCTGCCGCCGTCGTTCCCGTTCGGTGGCATGGAAAACCCGCGCCTGACCTTCGCTACCCCGACCGTGATCGTCGGCGACAAGTCGCTGGTCTCGCTGGTGGCCCACGAACTGGCGCACAGCTGGTCGGGCAACCTGGTGACCAACGCCAGCTGGAAGGACATCTGGCTCAACGAAGGCTTCACCACCTACGTGCAGGGGCGCATCACCGAAGCGCTGTACGGCAAGGAGATGGCCGAGATGGAGCGCCAGATCGACCAGACCGACCTGCTGGCCGAGGTGAAGGACATGAGCCCGGCCGACCAGGCGCTGGCGCTGCCGCCGTTGAACGAGCGTGACCCGGACGAAGCCCTGAGCCAGGTCGCCTACGTGAAGGGCTCCTGGTTCCTGGAGTTCCTGGAACAGCGCTTCGGCCGTGAAGTGTTCGATCCGTTCCTGCGCGGCTGGTTCAATGACCATGCCTTCCAGAGCGCGAACACCGACCAGTTCGTCGAGTACCTGAAGAAGAACCTGCTGCCGAAGAACCCCAACGCGGTGACCGAGGCTGAACTGACCGCCTGGCTGGACCAGCCGGGCATTCCGGCGTTCGCGGCCAAGGCGCAGTCGCGCAACTTCAGCAACGTGGACACCGCGCGCATCGCCTGGGAAGGGACCGGCAAGCTGCCGACCAACCAGCTGACCGCCGAGTGGAGCACCCAGGAATGGGTGCGCTTCATCGACGGCCTGGGCGCCACGCAGCCGCTGGACAAGCTGGCCGCGCTGGATCGCGTGTTCAAGTTCACCGGCACGCCGAATGGTGAGATCGCCATGCGCTGGTACCCGCTGGCCATCCGCAGCGGTTATGCCGAGGCCACCCCGGCGGCTTCGGCGTTCATCGAGCGGGTCGGTCGTCGCAAGCTGATCATGCCGATCTACGCTGAACTGGTGAAGACGCCGGAAGGCCTGGACGTGGCCAAGGCCGCATTTGAAAAGGCCAAGCCGGGCTACCACCCGATCACCACCGGTTCGGTGCAGGACATGCTGTCCAAGGCCGAAGCCAAGTAAGCGGCCGATCGCCGCGGTAGTGACGGCCGCTGGCCGTCATGCCGTAGCGTCTGGTGGGTGACGACCGTTGGTCGTCACGCCGCAGCGTCTGGTGGGTGACGACCGCTGGTCGTCACGCCGTAGCGTCTGGTGGGTGACGACCGTTGGTCGTCACGCCGTCACGCCGTCACGCCGTCATGCCGTTGCGCGCAGCGCCAGGAACATGTCCACGCAGTCTTCCATCAGCCGCTGCTGCGCCTCCGGCGACAGCGGCGCCTGGCCCATCGTCACCTGCGGCCAGAACGCGAACGCCTTCAACATTCCCTGCAGTTGATGCGCCGCTTCGGCAGGCGTGACGTCCGCGCGCAGCCGGCCATCGGCCTGCGCTGCACGTAGCCACGTCGCCAGCCCTTCTTCCTTCTCCGCCAGCTTGTCCATCATCGCCCGTGCCCGTTCCGGGGCATGCACGAGCTCGGCGATCGCCACCCGCGACAGATCGATGAAGCTGGCATCGGACATCAGGCGCATTTTCTGCCGGGTGAACCGCAACAGCTGTTCGCGCAGCGGCTGTGCCGGCGCGTAAGCCACTGCCTCCACCGCCTGGCTGGCTTCCCACAGTTGCCACAGGATGGCGGTGAACAGCTCGTCCTTGCTGGCGAAATGGTTGTACACCGTGCGCTTGGACACCCCCGCCGTGGCAGCGATGCGGTCCATGCTGGTGGCCGCGAAACCGAAGCTGCGGAACTCGGCCACGGCCGCTGACAGGATGTCGGCACGCTTGCGGTCGGTCAGGCGGGAAGGGCGGATATCGGTACTCATCTCGATATTTTACACCGTTCAGTTTACTTTCCCTGAAATGGAAGTAGACTCGCCAGTGTACTTTTCAGGGCAAGCCCGAATGACCCGTCGCCTGCCGCGCTTCCTCCTTCTTTCAACGGTGTTGATCGCCATGACCCTTGGCCTGCTGACCTGCGGTGCACGTCCTGCCGCTTCCTACGAACAGTCGCCGCAGTTCCACGATGGCCGTTTCCACAATCCTGCCGGCAAGTCATCGCTGGGCTTCGTCGGCACGCTGGGCGTGTTGTGGCGCTTGATGGTGGACAAGCCGAAAGATGCCACCCCGCCTGCCCCGATTCCGGTGCAGCCGCTGACCCGCCAGGCGCTGCTGGATGCGCCGGATGACAGTCTGTGGCGGCTGGGCCATTCGACCCTGCTGATGAAGCTGGATGGCCACTTCTGGCTGACCGATCCGGTGTTCTCCGAACGTGCCTCGCCGATGTCGTTCATGGGTCCCAAGCGCTTCCACGCCCCGCCGCTGGACATCGCGGCGCTGCCGCCGCTGACCGGCGTGATCATCTCCCACGACCATTACGACCACCTCGACCACCATGCGATCCGCGCGCTGGCGCCGAATGTCGAACACTTCGTCACTGCGCTGGGCGTGGGCGACCGCCTGATGGCCTGGGGGGTGCCAGCGGAAAAGATCCAGCAGCTGGACTGGTGGCAGGAGACCGGCGTGCAGGGACTGAAAGTCACCGCCACGCCGGCGCAGCATTTCTCCGGCCGCGGCCTGTCCGACGGCAACCGCACGCTGTGGGCCTCGTGGGTGATCGACAGCGGCAGCAGGCGCATCTTCTTCAGCGGCGACAGCGGTTACTTCGACGGCTTCGCGCGCATCGGCGAACGCTACGGTCCGTTCGACCTGACCCTGATCGAAACCGGGGCCTACGACGCAGACTGGGCCGATGTGCACATGCAACCCGAGCAGAGCCTGCAGGCGCACCTGGACCTGCGCGGAACGGTGATGATGCCCATCCACAACGGCACCTTCGACCTGGCCCTGCACCCGTGGACCGAGCCCTTCGAGCGCATTACTGCGCTGGCCGCGGAACGCGGGGTCATCCTGGCTGCTCCACAGATGGGCGAGCGGCTGGATATCGGTGCACCCGCGCCGTCCGGCCATTGGTGGCGGCAGGCAAGCGGGACCGCAGCACCGGAAGGCTGAGCGACGCGATGCGGTGGAAAGTGGCGCGACAGGTGAACGCGTCGTACTGCTGCAGGCTGCCGGCGTCCAGCCCAGCCAGAGGCCAGGAAGGGGCTTCGGTCGGCGTCACGTGAGGTGTGCCTCTGCAGCAGCGGCGGGCCAGAAAAGCGGAGCGTGGCCTGTCGGAAGCTGCCCCGTGCGTGGGTACGTCGGCCAGCCAGGTCACGCTCCGGAAAGGCCTATGGGGAGGCATCTGCAGCGAAGCCTGACGTTCCGCGTCAGTGCTGTTTGGATCTTGGGCGCTCCTGCGCGTTCTGCTGCGGAAAATCGGTAAGTTCGGCGGCGTCCGCGCGTGGTCGCGGCTCCAACACCGAGGTCGTTGCCATGTCGAGTAACATTCGCGCGCTCCGTTCACATCTTTCCTGTCACATCTCCGCTGCCTTGTTGCTGGCAGGATTCAGTTCCTCCGCCATGGCATCGGCGTCCTTCGTGGGGGACACCGAGCAGCAGCGTCGCCTGCAGTCGGGCTGGAATCGAGAGCTGTCAGGCAGCCGTGTGGTCGACGCAGTCGTGGATCCGCACCTGGAGATACGGTCGGCCGCCAGCACGGCGCGCGCGTCCACCGATCGTACTGCGTGGCAGACCGACGAGTTCGCGTCCAATTGGGGGCTCGGCGCCATCAACGCCGACGCGGCCTACGCACGGGGGCTTACCGGCAAAGGCGTGCGGCTGGGCGTGCTCGATGCTGGCACTGATCTTCTCCATCCGGAATTTGCCGGTAAGGATCATCGCCGCCTGCGCGCGGCATCGCTTCTTCCTGATGGCACGCGGTGTGCGGCGACGGAACCTGCGATCGGACCGATGGCCTGTGCGTTCACCGAAGGCGATCAACCTTTTGTGGACGGAGTGATATTCGCTGATGATGTACCGGATGGCATTCGCCGCAGGATCGGCGAGCAATGGGGTCTGCCTGATGGACATGAATATAATCCACACGGCACCCACGTCGCTGGCACCATCGTTGCCAACCGCGATGGGCACGGTATGCATGGGGTGTCATTCGCCAGTGATCTTGTCGTCGGCAAGCTTCTTGCGGACAGCCTCATCTATGTGGACATGCATGCAGGCCAGGCCCGGGTCCGGGTAGCGCCCAGCGTCCCACGTGGCGACCATCTCGAGCAGATGTACGCGCAGTTCGCGCTGCAGGGGGCGCGCGCGGTAAACCAGAGCTGGGGTTCTGCGTTCCCGGAACCGTCGACAGAGGAAGCAATGGATGCGTTTCTCGCCTCCGAGGACAACCGTGCGCTGATCGACGCGCTGGCAGCAGGCTCCCGCGGCACCGGTGTTCTCCAGGTATGGGCAGCAGGCAACCAGAATGGACAGGATCTCCCACCGGAGGAAAGTCCAGTGGCAGGCCTGCACGCCAGCGCACCTCGCGTTCGCCCGGAGCTCGAACCCTACTGGCTGAGCGTGGTCAATATCAACGCCGACAACGTGCTGCAAGCCTCCATGCGCTGCGGCAACACCGCGCAGTGGTGCATCGCTGCACCGGGCACCGATATTGCCTCCACGGTGCTGGATGCGCATTCGCCCCTGGAATACGCGATTCATGCCACGGGTGATGGCGGGCTGCAGATCGCGCTCGAACGCCTTCCGCTGTATGGGTATGCAACTGCAAGCGGCACGTCGATGGCGGCCCCGCATGTCACCGGCGCGCTGGGCCTGCTGTTCGAACGTTTCCCGTACCTGGACAACGCGCAGGTGCGCGACGTGCTGCTGACCACCGCCACCGACCTCGGCGCCGAAGGCGTGGACGATGTCTACGGCTGGGGCCTGGTGAACCTGGAAAAGGCCATCGAAGGCTATGGCCAGCTGCGGGTGGACACGAACGTGGTGATGAACACCGCGGCCGGCGGCCTGAAGGTATGGGAAGGCGATGCATGGGATGACTGGACCAACGACATCGGCGGCCCGGGTGCGCTGACCAAGTCCGGCATCGGCTGGCTGCGCCTGAGCGGCGACAACAGCTTCAACGGTGCCGTGCTGCGCGAAGGCATCCTGGAGCTGGACGGGGTCAACACGCTGACCGATGCGGTGGTGGTGCAGGGTGGCCAGCTGCGCTTGAACGGCAGCCTGGTCGGCACCGACCTGGACATGCGCGGCGGCAGTGCGCTGATCGCCACTCAGGGTGTCCTTCAGCGCGGTGCGCTTTCGATCGACAATGCAGCGGTTTCCTTCCATGGTGCACAGGTCGGTGGATCGACCCGTGTAGGTATCGATGGACTGCTGCAGGGGGCTGGCACGCTGGGCAGCACCCGGGTCGATGGCACCATTGCAGCGGGCAACTCGACCGGAAGGCCGACGATCAACGGCGACTACGTGCAGACCGCCAGCGGACGCTTTCTGGCCGAGCTGGGGCACGATGAGCGCAGCGATCTTCTGCGTGTAATGGGCCATGCCAGCCTGGACGGTGCGTTGCAGGCGCTGCCGGAGCCGGGAACCTATTATCTGGGCGAGCAGTTCCGGGTGCTGCAGGCAGACGGCGGCGTGCAGGGCAGGTTCGCAGAGGCGGACTTCACGGCCTTCTCGCCGTTCCTGCAGTTCGGCGTGGGCTACGCCAGCAACGGCATCAACATCGAGGTCACCCGTGGCCAGTTGCTGGCTACCGCAGCGACCACCGCCAACCAACGCGCTGTGGCCGGCTCGGCCGATGCGCTCGGCGTGGACCAGGGCCTGCCGCAGCCGCTGACCCTGCTGTTCCCACAGCAGGTCGGTGCAGCACTGGACGGCCTGAGTGGTGAACTGCATGCCGCCACGCCGCTGGCGCTGGTGGAAAGCAGCCGTTACGTGCGCGATGCGGCTCTGAGCCGTGCGGTCGGCGCGCGTTCGCCGCAGGACGACGCCAGCCAGGCCACCGGGGCGTGGGTGCAGGCCATCGGCGGCAGCGGCAAGCTGGATGGCGATGCCAACACGGCACGTACCCAGTCCAACACCAGCGGGTTGCTGGTGGGCATCGATCGTGACATCGGCGGCTGGCAGCTCGGCCTGCTGCTGGGCAATGGCCGCACCGACACGAAGCAGGCGCAGGGAAGGTCGGCGAAGGCGCGCATCGACAACACCCACGTGGGCCTGTACGCCGGCCACAGCTGGGGCGCGTTCGGCCTGCGCGGTGGCCTCCGGTTACAGCCGCCATGACATCGACAGCAGCCGCCAGGTGGCCTTCGCCGGCTACAGCGACGGGCTGAATGCCAGCTACGACGCCAAGACGAAGCAGGCCTTCCTTGAAGCCGGCTACCGCTTCGGCGGTACGCAGGGGGGACTGGAGCCGTACCTGCAGCTCGCCCGTGTCGAAGTGGACGTGGACGATGTGCGCGAGCAGGGCGGTGCCGCCGCGCTGACCGGCCGGGTGGCCGACACCGCGACCACCGTGGCCACCGTCGGCGTGCGTTTCGACAAGGGCCTGAAGGCCGCGTTCCAGCAGGATGCGTGGCTGCACGTGGTGGGCGGGGTGGGCTATCGCCGCGCTTCCGGTGACCGCGATGGACTGGCGCAGCTGGCCTTCGATGGCGGCAGCCGCTTTGCCGTCAGCGGCGCGCCGATCGCCGACAGCGCGGTAGTGGCCGAACTGGGCCTGTCGGCCTGGCTGAGCCCGCGCCAGCAGCTGGAGCTGGGCTACACCGGCCAGTTCGGCGATGAGAGCCGTGACCACGGCGTCACCGCGCGCTGGTCGGTGCGGTTCTGAGCAGGCTTGCCGGCCAGCGGCCGGGCTTACCCCAGGATATGCCACCGATGTTTTCGAACCTCGCCTGACGCCGCTGCTACTGGTGTTGGCAATGAGCGAAATCCGTTCGTCCACTCGAAGATCCACTGGCTAATGTCGCGGGCAGTCGCACGCCTGTGCGGCCTTCTCATCTCTCGAGGTTGTGTTGATGCTGTCTTCCTTTCCGCTCTCCCGTTCGCGTCTTTCTTTGCACATCGCTACCGCACTGATGCTGGCCGGCTTCAGTCCTGCTGCGATGGCCTCACCTTCTGCCGCGCTGGAGGCGGAGCAGCAACGCAGGCTGCAATCGGGGTGGAGTCGAGGTACGCCTGCGGTCACCTCATCCAGTACCGCGCCCCCTCTTTCATCCCCTTCGTCGCCTACTGCAGCAGGAGTATCGCGCGCCAGCCTGGACCGCAGCGCTTGGCGCACGGAGGAATTCAACGCCGACTGGGGGCTGGGGGCGATCAACGCCGACGCAGCTTATGCCCGTGGACTCAGCGGCAAGGGCGTGCGGCTGGCGGTACTTGACACGGGAACCGATCTCACGCATCCGGAGTTCGCAGGCAAGGATCATCGCAGCCTGCGCCTGGCCCAGCTTCTTGCCGATGGCAGCCGATGTGCCGCGACACGCACGTCGATCGGACCGGACGCTTGTTCCTACACCGAAGGAGATGAGGTGTTCGTCGAACTGACGGCGTTTTCCAAGGACATGCCGGAAAGTGTTCGCAGGGAGCTGGAGCGCGATGGCTGGCACGAAGGCTATGAGCTCATACCGCATGGTACCCATGTGGCCGGTACGATCGCCGCCAACCGCGATGGCGTCGGAATGCACGGGGTGTCCTTCGGCAGCGATCTGGTCGTGGCCAAAGGGGAGCCCGATCACCTTACCTACATCGCCATGCAGGATGGCCAGGTCCGCATCAGCTCATCGCCTGGCGACCTTGTAGACCAGTTTCTGCCGCAGTTCTACGACTTGCTGGCACAACAGGGCGTACGTGCCGTCAATCACAGCTGGGGCTTCACCAAGCCACAGCCCGAAACCGAGGCCGGGATGGATGCATTCCTCGCCTTGCCAGAGCACCAGAGCCTCATCGATACCTTGGCGACAGGATCCAAGCGTGCTGGCCTGATACAGGTGTGGGCGGCGGGCAACCACGACAACGACGGCGCTGAGCCCGAAGAGAGTCCGGTGGCAGAGCTGCACGCCAGCGTCCCCCTTGTGCGGAAGGAGGTTGAGCCTTACTGGCTGAGTGTGGTCAATGTAGATCGCAACAACCGTCTTGATGGATCCATGCGCTGCGGCAACACGGCGCAGTGGTGCCTTGCTGCACCCGGCACCGACATCCTGTCCACCGTGGTGGATGAGCACTCTGGTCTGGAATACAGGATCGAGGCCGGTGCTGACGGCGGTGTGGAGGCGGCTACCAAGCGCATGCTGGAGCACGGCTACGTTGCTGCGAGCGGCACCTCGATGGCGGCCCCGCATGTCACCGGGGCGCTGGGCCTGCTGTTCGAACGTTTCCCGTACCTGGACAACGCGCAGGTGCGCGACGTGCTGCTGACCACTGCGACTGATCTCGGCGAAGAGGGCGTGGACAAGGTTTACGGCTGGGGCTTGATGAACCTGGAAAAGGCCATTGAAGGGTACGGCCAGCTGCGCGTGGACACCGATGTGGTGATGAACACCCGGGCCGGCGGCCTGAAGGTGTGGGAAGGCGATGCCTGGGACGACTGGACCAACGACATCGGCGGTCCGGGCGCGCTGACCAAGTCCGGCATAGGCTGGCTGCGCCTCAGTGGTGACAACAGCTTCAACGGCGCCGTGGTGCGTGAAGGTATCCTGGAACTGGATGGCCGCAATGCGCTGGCGCGTGAGGTGGTGGTGGAAGGCGGCCAGCTGCGCGTGAATGGCAGCCTGGCAGGTGTCGATCTCGACGTGCGCGGCGGCAGTGCACTGATCGCTGCCAGCGGCGTGTTGGAGGATAGCTCGCTGGCGGTCGACAACGCGGCCGTGGTGTTCAATGGCATGCAGCGCGGTGGCTCCACCTGGGTGGGTGTCAACGGTCTGTTGCAGGGCACCGGTACGCTCGGCGATACGCGTGTTGCCGGCATCATCGCGCCGGGCCATTCGATCGGCACGCTCACCATCAACGGTGACTATGTGCAGACCGCCAGCGGCCGCTACCTGGCTGAGCTGGCGCCGGGGGAGCGCAGCGACCTGTTGCAGGTCAGCGGCACGGCGACCCTGGGGGGCACGCTGCAGGCGCTGCCGGAACCGGGCATCTATTATCTGGGCGAGCAGTTCCGCGTGCTGCAGGCCGATGGCGGCGTGCGGGGCAGGTTCGCCGATGCGGACTTCACGGCCTTCTCGCCCTTCCTGCAGTTCGCGGTGGGCTACGCTGCGAACGCCGTCAACATCGACGTCACTCGCGGGTTGCTGCTGGCCAGCGCGGCCAGCACAGCCAATCAGCGCGCCGTGGCCGGCTCGGCGGATACGCTGGCCATACACCAGGGCCTGCCGCGTCCGCTGACGATGTTGTTCCCAGAGCAGGTCGGTGCGGCACTGGACGGATTGAGTGGCGAACTGCATGCGGCCATACCCCTGGTGTTGGTGGAAGCAAGCCGGCATGTCCGCGATGCCGCGCTGGGTCGTGCCGTCGGCGCGCGTTCGCCGCAGGACGAGGCCAGCGAGGCCAGCGGGGTGTGGGTGCAGGCGATTGGCGGCAGTGGCCAGCTGGACGGCAGTGCCAACACCGCGCGCACCCGCTCCAACAGCACCGGCATGCTGCTGGGCATCGAGCATGAGGTCGGTGGATGGCAGCTGGGCGCGTTGCTGGGCAACGGCCGCACCGATACCCGGCAGGCCCAGGGACGCGCGTCGAAGGCCCGCATCGACAACAGGCACGTGGGGCTGTACACCGGCAATCAGTGGGGTGGCTTCGGCTTGCGCGGCGGGGCTGTCTACAGCCGGCATGACCTTGATACCGCTCGTCAGGTTGCCTTCGCTGGATACAGCGATTCGCTGACGGCCCGTTACCGGGCGAAGACCACGCAGGCGTTCATCGAGGCTGGCTACCGGCTGGGCGATGCCAACGCCTCGCTGGAGCCCTACCTCCAGGTCGCCGGGATAAAGGTGAAAGCGGACGATGTGCGCGAGGCGGGCGGGGCGGCTGCGCTGCGTGGCAGGACAGCGGATGCCCGCACCACCGTGACCACCGCCGGGGTGCGGTTCAGCAAAGGGCTGGCAGCCTCGTTCCAGCAGGATGCCTGGTTGAACGTGGTCGGCGGCGTAGGCTATCGCCGCACCGCAGGTGACCGCAACGGGCTGGCCCAGCTGGCCTTCGATGGCGGTAGCCGCTTCGCTGTCAGCGGTGCGCCGATGGCCGATCACGCGGCAGTGGCCGAACTGGGATTGTCGGCATGGCTGAGCCCGCGCCAGCAGCTGGAACTCGGTTACAGCGGCCAGTTCGGCAGCGACAGCCGCGACCACGGCGCCAACGCGCGCTGGTCGTTGCGGTTCTGAGCAGGGACGGGGTGATGGCAGCGTGCCGTCACCCCGGCTGCACGGCCGAAAATGGACGTGCAGCGGACGAATGTCGGCTCTACAGTAGCAGGCCATCCTTTCTGCGGAGCCCGCATGAAACACCTGATCCTCGCCGTTGCCTGCGCAGTGTCCCTGGCCGCCTGCAGCGATCCTGAAGCCGAACGCCAGGCGCAGCAGGCCGCCGAGGCCGCTGCCCAGGCGCAGAAGGAGGCCAAGGCTGACGACGTGGCAAAGCAGTACGACACCGCCGTCGCGGCCAAGGACTGGGAGCGTGCGCGCATGCATGGCGGCTCGCTGCTGGACATCTACAAGGGCACCGCAGCGGCAGCGCGGATCGAACCGGGCTTCGCCGACGTCAAGGCCCAGTCGGACCAGGCGCGCAACCTGCGCCGCATGCAGGGCCTGTGGCAGTACAACCAGATCCCGGTAGGCACCAAGGGCACGCAGCGCTCTGCGTCGATCTACGGCAAGGAGCGCGTGGATGTCGACGGCAGCGGTCCCAAGCCCGTGCAGTTGGTGTTCCGCGACCATCCGCAGTGGAAGCAACACGCCTATCTGGTGCTGCAGGCCGGGGATTTCCGCTGCCCCGGCGGCTGCCGGGTGCAGGTGAGCGTGGACGGTGGCAAGCCGCGCGCGATGGCCGCGTGGCGCCCGGACACGGACGAAGCGATCGCCATGTTCATCACCGACCACGCTGCGCTGTGGAAGCTGGCGCGGCAGGCACAGGCGGTCAGCATCGAGTTCCCGGTGAAGGCCGGTGGCACGCGCACCGTGGTGTTTGAAACCGGCGGCGTGGACGCCAGCCAGATGCCATGGAAGTGAGGCCGCACGCGGTGCGGGCTACGCAGCCGGGACTGGATGAAGTGCGCCACTGGGTGTTCGACATGGACGGCACGCTGACCGTGGCCACGCACGATTTCGCGGCGATCAAGCGCGCGCTGGACATAGCCGCGGACGAGGACATCATCGCCCACCTGGCGGCGCTGCCCGACCCGCAGGCGCGCGCCAAGCGGGCCTGGTTGTTCGAGCACGAGCGCGCGCTGGCCGAGGCGGCCGTAGCGGCAGAGGGCGCCGTGGATCTGCTGCGCGCGCTGGCCGGGCAGGGAAGCCGGCTGGGCATCCTGACCCGCAACGACCATGCGCTGGCACAGCTCACGCTGGATGCGATCGGGTTGGGTGATCTTTTCCAGGCTGCGGACATCATCGGTCGCGACGAGGTGGCCCCGAAGCCGGCGCCGGACGGGCTGCATTACTTCCTGGGGCGCTGGGGCATCACGGCCGCGCAGGCGGTGATGGTGGGCGATCATCGGATGGACCTAGCCGCCGGGCGTGCCGCCGGCACCCCTACGGTGCTGGTCAATACGCCGGGTGATCCGTGGCCGGGCATGGCCGACTGGCGCTTTGCCGATTGCCGCGCGCTGCACGCAGCGCTGCAACGGTGACACGGTAGCGCCGAGCCATGCTCGGCGAGCGCAGCGGCGCTTCGGGCATTGCGCCGAGCATGGCTCGGCGCTGCCGGACTCCGGGTCAGGCGTTCAGCGCGTAACCGAACTGCTGCTTGAACTGTTCGTTGAACTCATCGAAGGTGAAGCGCTGGTTCTGGGTGCCCGGGTGTTCCACCTTCAGCGCGCCCATCAGGTTGCCCATGCGGCCGATGGTCAGCCAGTCGAAGCCCTTCTGGATGCCGTAGATCAGGCCGGCGCGGAACGCGTCGCCACAGCCGGTCGGGTCGACCACGCGGCGCTCATGCGCCGGCGGGATGTCGTAGCTCTTCTCCGGGGTGTGGATGACCGCACCCTTCGGACCGCGGGTGGTGATGTAGGCCTGCACCCGGCTGACGATTTCCTTTTCGTCCCATCCGGTGCGTTCCTGCAGCAGATTGGACTCGTAATCGTTGACCACCACGTAGTCGGCCTGTTCGATGAAGGTGCGCAGTTCGGGACCGTTGAACAACGGCATCGCCTGGCCCGGATCGAAGATGAAGGGAACGCCGTCTTCATGGAACTCCAGTGCGTTCTGGATCATGCCTTCGCGGCCATCCGGGCCGACCAGTCCAAGGCTGACGCCGGGCACGTCGCGCACGTGGTTTTCATACGAACGCATCATCGCGCCGGGATGGAAGGCGGTGATCTGGTTGTTGTCGTGGTCGGTGGTGATGAAGGCCTGCGGGGTGAACAGTTCTTCGATCACGCGCACGCGCGACAGGTCGATGCCCAGCGCGTCGAAATGCTCGCGGTACGGGCCGAAATCGGTACCCACGGTGCCCATGGGGATCGGGTTGCCGCCCAGCAGGTGCAGGTTGTAGGCGATGTTGCCGGCGCAGCCGCCGAACTCGCGACGCATGCGCGGCACCAGGAACGAGACGTTCAGGATGTGCACTTTGTCCGGCAGGATGTGGTTCTTGAACTGGTCCGGGAACACCATGATGGTGTCAAAGGCAAGAGAACCACAGATCAAAGCGGACATCGATGTAAGCCTATGCGGGAATGAGTGGAGTGCTGGCCGCAGCGGTGGGCAAGCAAACGGCGCCCATGGGCGCCCGACGGCGCAAAGGTTACCGGCTGGAGCCGCCGAAGGGTAGCGCCGGACCGTGCCGGGCGGGTCATCGGCCGGTGCCGGGGCACGCGCCGGGCGCGCCGGCCGGTGCGCGGTCCCGCTGGCGTGCGGGATCGCCGCCCAACCTGTACCAATCGTGCCGAAAGCTAGTGAATACGCGGCTCCGGCTGGAAATATCCTTGCCCGCACGGGGGCGGGTTGTTAGGCTTGTCTGTCTAAATTTTGCCCACGATTCCCCATTCCAGGCCGGAATTGCGCACCCCTCAGGATCACCACCTCGATGTTGAAGAAACTCCGCGGCATGTTCTCCAATGACCTGTCCATCGACCTGGGCACGGCCAACACCCTCATCTATGTGCGCGGACAGGGAATCGTCCTGAACGAACCGTCCGTGGTCGCCGTGCGCCAGGACCGCGCCATCGGTGGCACCCGCTCGGTGGCTGCCGTCGGCGCCGAAGCCAAGCAGATGCTCGGCCGTACCCCTGGCCACATCACCACCATCCGCCCGATGAAGGACGGCGTCATCGCCGATTTCACCTACACCGAGGCCATGCTGAAGCACTTCATAAAGAAGGTGCACAAGTCGCGCTTCCTGCGCCCGAGCCCGCGCGTGCTGGTCTGCGTGCCGGCCGGCTCGACCCAGGTCGAGCGCCGAGCGATCAAGGAATCGGCCGAAGAGGCCGGTGCGCGCGACGTGTTCCTGATCGAAGAGCCGATGGCCGCCGCGATCGGTGCCGGCATGCCGGTGACCGAAGCCCGCGGCTCGATGGTCATCGACATCGGCGGCGGCACCACCGAAGTGGCGGTGATCTCGCTCAACGGCATCGTCTATTCGGCTTCGGTGCGCATCGGCGGTGACCGCTTCGATGAATCCATCACCAACTACGTGCGCCGCAACCACGGCATGCTGATCGGTGAAGCCACCGCCGAACGGATCAAGGTGGAGCTGGGCTGCGCCTACCCGCAGGCGCAGGTGATCGAGATGGAAATCTCCGGCCGCAACCTCGCCGAGGGCGTGCCGAAGATGATCAAGATCACCTCCAACGAGGTGCTTGAAGCCCTGCACGAGCCGCTGTCCGGCATCGTCAGCGCGGTCAAGCTTGCCCTGGAGCAGACCCCGCCGGAACTGTGCGCCGACGTCGCCGAGCGCGGCATCGTGCTGACCGGTGGTGGCGCCCTGCTGCGTGACATGGATCGCCTGATCTCCGAGGAAACCGGCCTGCATGTGCAGGTGGCCGACGATCCGCTGACCTGCGTGGCCCGCGGTGGTGGTCGTGCGCTGGAGCTGGTGGACATGCACGGCAACGAGTTCTTTGCGCCGGAGTAAGTCCCCCCGGTGGTACGTGAGCGCCGCGCCCTTCCGGGGTGCGGCCCGCCTGCGCGGCGGGCCGGCACCGGCAGGGCGCCGTCGTGTTTCTCCTTTGATTCCTAGCTGAAGCTGCATCGTGCCGCCCTACGCCGGACCTCCCATTGCTTCCCGCTCCGGCGATGCTGCCAGCCCGCTGCGGCTGCTGGCCTACCTGGTGCTGGCGATCACCCTGATCGTGCTGGACGACCAGGCCGGTTGGCTTGCGCGCCTGCGCGACCAGGCCAACGTGCTGGTGCAGCCGGCCTGGAACCTCGCCGGCCTGCCCGGGCGCCTGGGCAACCAGGTGCGCGACAACGCGGCCAGCCATGGCCAGCTGGTGGCCGAAAACCGCCAGCTGCGCAACAACCTGCTGGTCGCCAACGCGCGGCTGACCCGCCTGCAGACGGCGGCGCTGGACAACGCGCAGCTGCGCGAATTGCTGAACGTGGCCGAGCGCAGCGGGCTGGACGTGCAGCTGGCGCCGATCCTGGACATCGACCTGGACCCGGTGAAGCAGCGGCTGGTACTGGCTGCCGGCAGCCGCGAAGGCGTGCACGTGGGGCAGGCGGTGATCGATGCCGGCGGCCTGATGGGGCAGGTGATCAGCGTGACCGCCAGTACCTCCACCGTGCTGCTGCTGACCGACCCGGACCATGCCGTGCCGGTGACGGTGGCGCGCAACGGTGTGCGCCTGATCGTCTACGGGCGTGGCGATACGCTGGAACTGCGCGACATTCCGTTGAGTGCCGGGGTGGAAGTGGGCGATGAGATCGTCACCTCCGGGCTCGGCGGGCGCTTCCCGGTCGGCTTCCCGGTGGGCAGCATCGCCGCCCTGCGGCCCGATGATACGCACGCCTTCCTGGTGGGTGAGCTGAAGCCTGCTGCGGCGCTGGATCGCGGTCGCGATGTGCTGCTGCTGCGGCCGGGTTCGCCGATCCGGATCCCCCCGGAACCTGCCGCGCAGGGCGGTGACGACCAACAGTCATCACCCACCTCGGCAGCTGCTGCTCTGGTAGCGCCGAGCCATGCTCGGCGGGAACCGGCCAGTCAACCTGCCAATGCTGACGGCCAGCGGCCGTCACTCCCTTCATCGGCTGACGGCCAGCGGCCGTCACTCCCCCCCGAGGTGCGCCCGTGAGCCGCCTGCGTGACAACCGCTGGGTGCTGCCGCTCAGCCTGGTGGTGGCGCTGCTGCTGGGGTTGCTGCCGCTGCCGGCGCTGCTGCAGCCGCTGCGCCCCTACTGGCTGGCGCTGGTGCTGGCCTACTGGGTCATCGAAGCGCCTGACCGGGTAGGCCTGGGCGTGGCCTTTGCCAGCGGCGTCATCGCCGATTTCCTGTACGGCGGCGTGCTCGGCGAACAGGCGCTGCGGCTGGTGATCATGGCCTTCATCCTGCAGCGCTTCCGCGCCCGCATCCGCTTTTTCCCGATGTCCCAGCAGATCCTCGCCATCGGCGGCCTGCTGTTCAACGACCGCATCGTCAGTGCGGTGGTGCACGTGGTGGTAGGCGAGCCGACCCTGCCGTGGGCCTACTGGTGGGCACCGCTGTTGGGCATGGCGCTGTGGCCGCTGGTGTTCGTGCTGCTGGATGCCGTGCGCTTCGGACGGCGCGGACGCTGACATGAGCTCGCGCCGCGCGGTCAAGAATCCGCATGCCGAAGCCGAGCAGTTCCGCCGTCGCGCGGCACTGGGGTTCCTCGGCGTGCTGCTGTGCCTGGGGGGACTGGGCGGCTGGTACTTCAAGCTGCAGGTGATGGACCACGAGATCTACGCCACGCGTTCTGAAGCCAACCGCATCAAGCCGCGTCCGGTGGTGCCCGGCCGCGGCATGATCTACGACCGCAACGGCCGCCTGCTGGCCGAGAACGTGCCGGCGTTCCGCCTGGACGTCACCCCGGACAAGGTCAAGGACATGGACGCCACCCTGGCCGGGCTGGCGAAGATCTTCCCGCTGAGCGAGGAGGAGATCGAGGCGTTCAACAGATCGCGAAAGGCGCGTCGCAGCTTCCTGCCGGTCACCCTGAAACTGCGCGTCAGCGAAGAGGAGATGGCACGCTTCGCGGTGGATCGCTGGCGCTTCCCCGGCGTCGAGCTGGAGCCCTACCTGACCCGCCGCTATCCCTTCGGCGACCTGTTCGCGCATGTCATCGGCTATGTCGGTCGGGTCGATGACAAGGACCTAGAGATGCTGGGCGAGGGCAACGCGGCGCTGACCCACATCGGCAAATCCGGGCTGGAACGCTACTACGAACAACAGCTGCGCGGCCGGGTCGGCTACGAACAGGTGGAAACCAACGTGCAGGGCCGCGCGATCCGCACCGTAGGCCGGGTGGCCGCGCAGTCCGGCACCGACCTGCGGCTGTCCATCGACGCCGACCTGCAGCGGGCGATGGTGGCCGCCTTCGGCATCCAGGAAGGCGCGGCGGTGGCGATGGACCCGCGCACCGGTGAAGTGCTGGCGATGGTCAGCCTGCCTTCGTATGACGCCAACCTGTTCGTCAACGGCATTTCGCATACGGATTTCCGCGCGCTCAACGACAACCCTTCGCGGCCGCAGTTCAACCGGCTGGTGCTGGGCGGGGTGGCTCCCGGTTCCACGTTGAAGCCGCTGATCGGCCTGGCCGGTCTGGATTCGGGGGTGCGCAAGCCGGAGGACAGAATCCTGTCCACCGGCATGTTCTACCTGCCCGGCACCAGCCGTGGCTGGGGTGATGCCAACCGCGGTGGCCATGGCTGGACCGACCTGCGCAAATCCATCGCCCAGTCGGTCAATACCTATTACTACCGGCTGGCGCTGGACCTGGGCATCGAGCGGTTCGACCAGTACATGGGCAGTTATGGGTTCGGCGCGCCGACCGGCATCGACCTGACCGGCGAGATCGGCGGCATCCTGCCTTCGCCGGCCTACAAGGCCAAGACCCGCAAGGAACGCTGGTATCCCGGCGACACGGTGAATGTGAGCATCGGCCAAGGCGACTGGAAAGTGACGCCGCTGCAGCTGGTACGCGGCGTCAGCGGCATCGCCAATGGCCAGCTGCGCACGCCGCACCTGGTGATGCAGCAGCGCGCCGGCTTCGACAGCGACTGGACCCTGGCCCCGGCGGGCGAAACCCGGCCGATCAGCCCGAACCCGAACAATCTGCAGGCGGTGCGCGAAGGCATGATGGCGACCATGCAGCCGGGCGGCAGTGGCGCGCGCATGGCCGCCGGGGCGCCTTATGTCATGGCCGGCAAGACCGGTACCGCGCAGGTGGTCAGCCGCAGGGGTACGGCTGCCGTGGACCCGCGCAGCCTGCCCCTGCACCTGCGCCATCGCTCGCTGTTCGTCGGTTTCGCGCCGGCCGACAACCCGGTCATCGCCATCGCGGTAGCGGTGGAGGGCGGCGGCTACGGGGGTTCGGCGGCCGCGCCGATCGCGCGCAAGGTGTTCGATGCGTGGCTGCTGGGCAAGATGCCCGAAGGCGTGCTTCCGCTGGACGTGGAGCGTGGCAGCGTGGCCTTCGGTCCCACCGCCTTCGACAACGAAGACAGCAGCGCACGCGCCAATGGCGATGCCGCGGCGATGGAGGCCGGCGAGCTGCCGGTGCAGGTAGGGCCGCCGGTCGCGGCGCCCGCCACCCCGGTAGCGCCGAGCGATGATCGGCGGATCCCTTCCCCAGCGCCCGCCGCCCCGGTAGCGCCGATCCATGATCGGCGGACGCCCTCCCCGGAGCCTGCCCGATGAAGGACTTCCTGCGCTGGGCCGGCGAGATGCTGGTGCGCTTCTTCAGCACGCTGGACTGGATGCTGTGCGCGGCGCTCGGCGCGTTGATGGTGATCGGCCTGGCCACGTTGAAGAGCGCTGGTGGCGATGGTCTGGTATTCGCCCAGGGGGCGCGTTTCGCCGTCGGCCTGGCGGCGATGTGGGGCATTTCGCGGGTGCCGATCCTGCGCATCCGCTCGGCCACGCCGATGATCTACGCCATTTCGATGATCCCGCTGCTGGCCGTGTTCGCCATCGGTACCGGCAAGTACGGCCGCCAGTGGCTTGACCTCAAGCTGTTCTACCTGCAGCCGGCCGAGTTGTTGAAGGTCAGCCTGCCGATGATGGTGGCCTGGTACCTGCACCGGATGCCGCTGCCGCCGCGCTTCAACACCGTGCTGATCAGCCTGCTGATCATCGGTGCGCCGACGGCGGCGGTGATGCTGCAGCCGGACTTCGGTACCGGCGTGCTGATCGCCGCCAGCGGCGTGTTCGTGCTGCTGCTGGCCGGCCTGCCCTGGTGGTGGGTGGGGCTGGGCGTGGGAGGCGTGGCTGCGATCGCGCCGGTGGCCTGGTTCTGGCTGCTGATGCCGTACCAGAAAGACCGCATCATGATGTTCCTGGATCCGGAAATGGATGCGCTGGGCGCGGGCTGGAACATCATCCAGTCCAAGATCGCGATCGGATCCGGAGGGCTGGATGGTAAAGGCTGGGGGCAGGGCTCGCAGTCGCACCTGAACTTCATTCCCGAGCAGACGACGGACTTCGCATTTTCGGTGCTGAGCGAAGAGTTCGGCTGGATCGGCGTGGCGCTGGTACTGGCCCTGTATCTGGTGGTGATCGGCCGCTGCCTGTGGATCGCCAGCCAGTCCCGCGATTCCTATTCGCGCCTGCTGGCCGGTGCGACCGGGCTGGCGTTCTTCGTCTATGTGCTGGTCAACGGCGGCATGATTTCCGGCCTGCTGCCGGTGGTGGGCGTGCCGATGCCGCTGATCAGCTACGGCGGCACCTCGGCGGTTTCCCTGCTGGCCGGCTTCGGCCTGGTGATGGCGGTGCGCAGCCACAACCCCGTGCACGGCGGCTACCGGTAACGCCCGGTAGCGCCGAGCCACGCTCGGCGATCGCAGCGGCGCGTCAGCATCCCGCCGAGCCACGCTCGGCTTTGCCGCAGTCCGATTCGTTTCCCCTCGATGAAGATTTCACACTTCAAGTGCGAATTGCGTCACAGTTCAGAATACTGTTGATCCGAATCAATGGATTTGACGCAAACGGCCTGCACAATGGCGCCCGTCAGGCAGGGCGCGTTCATTTACTACGCCGACCACCTGACGAACCGCAGCACGACCTCACGTTTTGCCACCTGCCCTGGGGAGATGCAGGGGGCAGCATTGGATGGTCCGTCAGGCCGGTTGCGCCCATCGGGGGATGGGGGCGCAACCGGCTTGCTCGTTGCCGGTTTTCACGCAGGTTTTACAAAGCAGCGGTGGATTAACCAATCCTTTGCTATTCATGGTGTTAGGGGTTTTATTTCATCCATGACCTGCTAACCTGCGGCGATGATCCGACGTACTCTGGCCTGCATGCTCACCCTCGGCCTGGTCGCCTGCGCGACCCAGCCGTCGAGTCCTCCATCGCCTTCGCAGGCAACCGTGGCGCCGCACAAGCCGGCATCCGGACAGAACAAGGGACCGGCTGAAGCCGCGCCCGAATCGGCTGCGTCCAGCGCACCGCCGGTCGACCTCACACCGGTGCCGTTCGAAACGGCGCGCGCCAACTTCATCCGCGACACCGCCGCCGCGCACAGGCTCGATCCCGCCTACATCGCCAGCGTGCTGGACCAGGCGCAGGTACGCCAGCCGATCATCGCCGCCATGTCGCGCCCGGCGGAGCGGGTGAAGCCGTGGAACGAATACCGTCCGATCTTCATCAGCCAGGCGCGCATCGACGGCGGGAAGAAGTTCCTCGCCGAACACCGCGATGAACTGATGCGCGTGCAGCAGCGCACCGGCGTGCCGGCCGAAGTCATCGTGGCCATCATCGGCGTGGAAACCAGCTACGGCGGCAACACCGGCAACCACCGCGTGCTGGATGCGCTGTATACCCTGGCCTTCTATTACCCGCGCAGCGGCGACCCGGCCAAGCTGGAACGCGAAGTGCGCCGCGAACTGTTCTTCCGCGACGAACTGGCCAAGGCCTTCGTGCTGGCGCGTGATGAAAAGCTGGACATCACCACGCTCAAGGGCAGCTATGCCGGGGCGATGGGCATGGGCCAGTTCATGCCCTCCAGCTACCTTGATTTCGCCGTCGATGGCAACGGTGACGGTCGCCGCGATCTGTTCAACAGCTACGACGACGTGTTCTCGTCCATCGCCAATTACTTCGTCAAGAAGGGCGGCTGGGTACGCGGCGGACAGGTGGCCGTGCCGGCCACGCTGGCGGCCGGGCGCGAAGAATTCAATCCGACCGAATGGACGCCGAGCTGGTCGTTGCAGGACCTGGCCGCGCGCGGCTACACGCCCAACGCGGCCGTGCAGCCCGGCGCCACCGCCACCCCGATAACCCTGGAAGGCAGCACCGGCAAGCAGTACTGGCTGGGCTTCCAGAACTACTACGCCATCACCCGTTACAACATCTCCAAGATGTACGCGATGGCGGTGTTCCAGCTGTCGCAGGCCATCGCAGGACAGGAGCTGCCACCGGCATGAACATCAGATGGTGGGTCCCCGGAGCGTTGATCCTTGCGCTGGCCGCATGCAGCAGCGCGCCCAAGAAACCCGGTGGAACCGCCAGCACGGGCGGCAAGCCGGCCACCACGGTGGTGCAGCAGGGCAAGGGCGGCAGCCGTCCGGCGCACTGCCCGGAAGGATCCCCGTACGCGGCCGCGTCGGAAGACCTGGCCACCCGCGGCAACTACACCGCCGGCGGCCTGTACAAGCCGGGGGTGAAGGACACCACGCCGACCTATGTCCCCAACGTGGCCTGCATCCCGGAACCGGAAGTGCAGGACCTGGCGCGCTCGGCGATCGGCAACAAGACGCCCTATGAAGTGCTGGGCAAGCAGTACAAGGTAATGGACAGCACCCGTGGCTACGCCGAACAGGGCACCGCCTCGTACTACGGTGCCAAGTTCCATGGCCGGCTGACCTCCAACCGCGAGGTCTATGACATGTACCAGTTCACCGCCGCGCACAAGACGCTGCCGCTGCCGAGCTTCGCCCGGGTGACCAACCTGGACAATGGTGAATCGGTGATCGTGCGCGTCAACGACCGTGGCCCGTTCCACGATGGCCGCGTGATCGATCTCAGCTACGCGGCCGCCGTGCGCCTGGGCATCACCCAGCGCGGCACCGGCAACGTGGAAGTGCGCGCGCTGCAGCCGGGCGAGGGCAACCTGCTGGCCGATGCCAAGCCTACCCGCGCCGAACGCCGCGCCACGACCATGGTGGCTGCCACGGCGGCCGCGCCGTCGGCCATCGATGCCCTGGTGAACCGCCTGCCGGCACAAGCGCCCGCCGCAGCCACGCCCGCCCCGGCGCCTGCAGCCGCGCCGCGTGCGGTGGCTGCCGCCGCAAAAACGCCCACCGGCGCCGAGGCCTACCGCTACCGCGTCGCCGACAGCGCCAAGCCCGGTTCAGCCGACAACTTCGACCGCTGGATGCGCGACAACAATGTGCGCGTGGCCACCGGCAAACCCGCTACCCCCGTCGTGACGGCCGCTGGCCGTCAATCCGATAAACCATCCGCAACCGCCCGCCCCGCCGCGATCGCAGCCACTGCTGCGCCCCTCGCCGCCCCCGCATCGGCCACCCTGTCCCAGCAGGTTCTCGGCAACGTCCTGCTGCAGGTGGCCAGCTTCGCCAGCCGCGACAATGCCACCCGCGCCCAGGGTCAGTTGACCGCTGCCGGCATCGTCGGTGCGACCATCAGCGACATCGCCGCCGGCGGCCGCACGCTGTGGCGCCTGCGGGTGCCGGCCAACGACCACGCCAATGCCGCGGAACTTGCCGGCCGCATTGCCGGTCTCGGATTCGGCTCCCCGCAGATCGTCAAGGAATGACGCCCGGCGGCGCGGCCTGACGGCCCGCCGCGTCCCGCTTGCCGACCGCCTACAATGGCGGTCGTTTTCCCCTTCCGACCTTGGCCGCTCCAGGAGCCTGCCCTCCCATGAAATTCCGTTTTGCCGCCACCGCGCTGGCCGCCACCCTGCTGGTGGGCCTGGCCCACGCCCAGACCGCGCTGCCGACCCCGGCCGCTCCGGCTGCGGCCTCTGCCCCGGCCACCGTCGCCACGCCGCCCGCGCCGGTGCCCAGCGTATCCAAGGCCTGGATCCTGATGGACTACGCGTCCGGCCAGATCCTCGCCGGCGAGAACGTCGACGCCCAGCTCGCCCCGGCCAGCATCACCAAGGTGATGACCAGCTATGTGATCGCCGCCGAAGTGAAGAACGGCAAGGTCAAGCCGGACGACCAGGTGATGATGAGCGAACGCGCCTGGCGCGAAGGCGGCGCCGGCACCGATGGCAGCTACAGCGGTTTCCCGGTCAACCAGACGGCACGTCTGGAAGACATGGAAAAGGGCATGGCGATCCAGTCCGGCAACGATGCCGCGATCGCGCTGGCCGAGCACGTGGCCGGCAGCGAAGAAGCCTTCGCTTCGCTGATGAACAGCTATGCCGCCAAGATCGGCATGAAGAACTCGCACTTCCTCAATGCCCACGGCCTGACCGCCGAAGGCCACCACAGCACCGCGCACGACCTGGCGCTGCTGGGTCGCGCGTTCGTGCGTGATTACCCGGAAACCTACGCCTACAACAAGGTGAAGGAATTCACCGTGGGCAACATCAAGCAGCCCAACCGCAACCTGCTGCTGTGGCGCGATGGCAGCGTGGACGGCATCAAGACCGGCCACACCGCCGCTGCCGGCTACTGCCTGATGAGCTCGGCGCAGCGCGGTGACCAGCGCCTGATCGCGGTGGTGCTGGGCGGTGCTTCCGAAAAGCAGCGTGCCGATGACAGCCTGGCGCTGTTGAACTGGGGCTTCCGCTTCTTTGAAACCCATCGCCTGTACGAGCCGGGCAAGGTCGTGGCCGAGCACAAGGTGTGGAAGGGCACCACCGACACCGTGCAGCTGGGCGTGGCCCAGCCGATGCTGGTAAGCCTGCCGCGTGGCCGTTACAACGATCTGAAGCCGAGCATTGACGTGCCGAAGTCGCTGGTGGCGCCGTTCACCGCCGGCCAGCAGATCGGCACGTTGAAGGTGACGCTGGATGGCAAGGTGGTCGCGCAGGCACCGCTGGTGGCGATCGCTGCGGTGGAAGAAGCCGGCTTCTTCAAGCGCCTGTGGCACAGCTTCTGGATGTGGTGGGAATCGGAATAACCGACGGCGGTAGTACGGCCGCCGGCCGCATCCTCCTGGTCTTCCCGGAAAGCCCGCGATGCGAATCGCGGGCTTTCTGCTGCGGCGGTGCGCCGGGCCGCGCTCGGCGAGCGCAGCGGGAGACGTCAGGAGCATGACGGCCAGCGGCCGTCGCTACCGGATCAGTCGCGCCTGATGGACGAGGCGGCCCGCTTGCGTAGCATGGGTGGTCGAGGGGGCGGCAGGTGGGTATCCGCCGGTGGCCTTCCCACCGGCTTACAGCGAACGGCTGATGGTGAAGCTGCCGAAGATCGGCGACTGGCGCTGTCCGTCGAATTCCTTGGTGCTGTGGTAGCGCGCCAGCGCGAACTTCCAGCGCCCGCGCATCACTGCCACACCGTAACCGCCCTGGGCCACCACGGCTTTCTTGTCCACGCTGTGGCTGTTGCGGAAGGTGTTGCCATCCAGGGTGATATCGCGGATCACCCAGGCCGCGTCGGTGGTGGCGAACAGGTGCCACGACCATCCACTGGGCCGGCCGCCGCGCGATGGCGCGGTGTTCTCGCCCGCCGGGCGCAGCGGCGTGCTGCCGAAATCGTCCGGCAGTTTCCAGCCGAAGCGGACTTCGCCACCGGCATTGAGGTGGGTGGCCAGGTTGCCGACGGCACCGCCGTAGTGGCTGATCGCATCCCACCCCCAGCCGCTCGCGTTGTCGGTGGCATCGCGCGGCCAACGGTTCATCCGCTCGTGGGTCAGCATCACCACCGGCTCGTTGTGCAGCTGGTTGTCCCAACCCTGGAATTTGTCGTCGTCCAGCAGGTCATGTACCGCGTCCTGCACTTCCTTGCCCTGCGCCCACGGACCGACCACGCCCAGCGTCAGCTGGGTGGTCTGCAGGTAATTGCCGCGCCGCGCGTTGTACCCGAAGCTGCCGACCAGCACACCGGCATACGGGCGATCATCTTCGATGACGTCCCTGCGGGTGAAATCGGTGGGCGTGAAGATGCCCTGGGCCACGCTGAAGATCATGTTCTGCTGTTCGAACTCACCCGGATGCAGTGCCTCCAGGTGGCTGTTCACCCAGCGCGCCAGCCGCGGCAGGCACGGGTCGTTGGTGAAGTCCACCAGGTTCGGTGAAACGAAGGTGATCTGCGCTCCGTTGGTGTACCCCTGGTCCTGGTCGGCACCACCGAACAGGTCATTGTCCACGCGGAAATTGATCTGCGGGGGATGATCGGCCAGCGCACTCTGGCTGCATTGATCGGCGGCATGGGCGGGGAGGGCAAGGGCCATCAGGCTGGTCAGCCCGAGGGCTGCCGCGATACGCGTGGGGTGCATGGAAGTCCAGAGGGCTGTTTTGACGTTTTTCTCCTAAATACGGTAGCGCCGATGTGAATTCGGGTCGACGTCCGTGGCCGGTCTGATCCGTTCCGTACGTGGACTTCTGCGCCACGCGTTCGTATCGTCCCGCTGGCGGGCCGTAAAACGTGACGAGCATCACGGCTCCGCGGGCCCGCGCCCGCTGGATTGGACCGTTGTTCAGCTGCGGTTGCCGTCGGCAGAGCGGTGTTTTATCCTCTGCGCCGGCGCCAGAGGGCGCTGTTCAAGGATTCCGGCCTGCCACCACCGGCCTCTCTCAAACCAATGGATTGCGCGCCGCCTGCAACGGGCAGGCGCGCTGGACAACAGACATGACCCAACAGAATTCGTTCGCCACCCTCGTGGTCACCGCCGTGCTGGGCGTTGGCCTGATGGCTGTCAGTGCGCCTGCCTCGGCCGGCCTGCGCGACAGCTTCAGCTCCAGCCGTACCTCCGCGCAGGAGCAGAGCAAGCAGGGCCAGGCGCAGATCCCGGTGTGCACCAAGCCGCTCGGCTCGATTTCGGTGATCGAACCGGAAGACGTGGTGAACTGGTGGACCGGCCAGCAGCTGCCGGCGCCGTCCAAGCTGATCAAGGTGTTCGTCAACAAGTCCAAGTGCTTCACCCTGGTCGACCGTGGCGTCGGCATGGCCGCGGCCCAAGCCGAGCGCGCGCTGGCTTCGGAAGGCGAGCTGCGTGGCCGTTCGAACATCGGCAAGGGCCAGATCCGCGCGGCCGACTACGTGCTGGTGCCGGACCTGATTTCGCAGAACAACAACGCCAGTGGCAATGCGATCGGTGGTCTGTTGGGCGGGTTGATTGGCGGCAAGGCCGGTGCGGTGGTGGGCGGGCTGAACTTCCGCAGCAAGACCGCTGACGTCACCCTGACCCTGACCGACGTGCGTTCGTCCGAGCAGGTCGCGATCGTGGAAGGTAACTCGAAGAAGACCGACCTGGGCTGGGGCGCCGGTGGCGGCCTGTTCGGCGGTGGCGGCATCGGCGCGATGGGCGTGGGCGGCTATGCCAACACCGAACTGGGCCAGGTCATCACGCTGGCCTACCTGCAGGCCTACACCAACATGGTGAATGAACTGGGCGGCCTGCCGGCCGATGCGTCCGCTGCCAACAGCAGCCAGGCCGTGACCATGCTGAAGGCCGGTCGCCTGCTGTCCAATTCCAAGGGCACCGGCGCGGCCGTGCGTGACCTGGAACCGGGCATGCTGCTGTACCCCACCGGCCAGAAGGACGGCACGATGTGGGAAGTGGAAGACGAAATGGGCAACAAGGGCTGGGTCAACTCCACGTCCATGCAGTTGGCCAAGTAACAGGGGCAGTGACGGCCGCTGGCCGTCATCCACCGGTGCCGGTCAGAACGGCCGGCACCGCCGTGCGCGGCGAGCGCCGGGGCAGGTAGCGCCGACCCATGGTCGGCGAGCGCAGCGGCAGGTAGCGCCGACCCATGGTCGGCGAGCGCAGCGGTGAGAAAACATGACGGCCGGCGGCCGTCACTGCCGCTTCGCCCACCCCTTGGGTTTGATCCGCTGCGGCCCGATAATGGGCGGATGGAAATCAAGTCCGACAATCCCGAACACGGCTTCCAGTTTCCCGGGCAGTTCGAGCTCAGCGCCATGGGCGCGGCCAACTCCGGGCTGGAAGTGGAACTCCCCAAGCTGCTGATGGCCGCTGGCATTGACGTGCTCAACGAGCAGATCAGCTGGAAGCACTCGTCCAACGGCAAGTACGTTTCGGTGCGCGTGGCGTTCACCGCCCGCGACCGCGCCCAGTACGACCTTGCCCACGAGGTGCTGCGCGAGCACCCGGAAGTAAAGTGGACGCTCTAGCACCGGTAGTGACGGCCGCTGGCCGTCAGCTTCCGTCCGCGATCGTCCGCGACCTCGGCCGCCAGCCCTACGAGCCGGTCTGGCGCGCCATGCAGCGGTTCACCGACCAGCGTGACGACGACACCGCCGACGAACTGTGGGTGGTCGAACACGACCCGGTGTTCACCCTGGGCCAGGCCGGCAAGCCCGAACACGTGCTTGCCCCGGGTGACATCCCGGTGGTGAAAGTGGATCGCGGCGGGCAGGTGACCTACCACGGCCCCGGCCAGATCGTGGTCTACCCGCTGCTGCGCCTGCCGCGGCTGGGCATCGGCGTGCGTGATTACGTATGCCGGATCGAACAGGCCATCATCGATACCCTTGCCGAGTGGAATATCGGCGCTGAACGCCGGGACGGCGCCCCGGGCGTGTACGTGGGCGGGGCCAAGGTGGCCGCGCTGGGCATCCGGGTCCGCCGCGGCTGCACCTTCCATGGCCTGGCCTTCAACGTAGCGATGGACCTGGAACCCTTCCGCCGCATCAATCCCTGCGGCTACCAAGGGCTGCAGGTGACCACGATGGTAGACTTGGGCGGGCCTTCCGGCATGGCAGCCGTCAAGCCCGTCCTGCTGGACCACCTGGCGCGCCAGTTCGGCCTGCACCTGCAGCCGTCCTCCACGCAGCCGGACCTGTCTGCCTGACCGAACCCATACCACGCGGCCCTGTTGCCGCCGGGAACACCATGACCGAACAGACTGCCCGCACCATTCCCCTGCAGATGCTGCAGGGCGATTCCGCTCCCGCCGCCGCGCCGTTGCAGGCCGGCGTCAAACAGCTGGGTGGTGACAAGATCAACCGCTCGCCGGTGCAGTTCGCCGACGCGCCGGTGCTGCGCAAGCCGTCGTGGATCCGCGTGCGCATTCCTTCCGGCAATGCGGTGCAGAACCTGAAGGCCAAGCTGCGCGAGAACCGCCTGGTGACGGTCTGCGAAGAGGCCAGCTGCCCCAACATCCACGAGTGCTTCAGCCACGGCACCGCGACCTTCATGATCCTCGGCGAGGTCTGCACCCGCCGCTGCTCGTTCTGCGACGTGGCCCACGGCCGTCCCAAGCCACCCGATGCCAACGAGCCGGCCACCCTCGGCCAGACCGTCGCCGACATGGGCCTGAAGTACGTGGTGGTGACCAGCGTGGACCGCGATGACCTGCGTGACGGCGGTGCCCAGCACTTCGTCGACTGCATCACCGCCATCCGTGCGAAATCGCCGGGCACCCGTATCGAAGTGCTGACCCCGGACTTCCGCGGCAAGGGCCGCATGGAACGCGCGCTGGAGATCCTGGCGCAGAACCCGCCGGACGTGTTCAACCACAACATCGAAACCGTGCCGGACCTGTACCGCAACGTGCGTCCCGGTGCGGATTACCAGTGGTCGCTGACCCTGCTGAAGAACTTCAAGGCGCAGCACCCGGGCGTGCCGACCAAGAGCGGCATCATGCTGGGGCTGGGCGAGGAATTCGAGCAGATCAAGGCCACCATGCGCGACCTGCGTGCGCACGACGTGGACATGATCACCATCGGCCAGTACCTGCAGCCGACCGCGCACCACCACCCGGTGCTGAAGTACTGGACCCCGGAAGACTACAAGGCGCTGGAAGACTACGGTTATGCGCTGGGCTTCAGCCACGTGGCGTCCGGCCCGATGGTGCGCTCGTCGTACCACGCCGACGTGCAGGCCAAGGGCGCCGGCGTCGCCTGACCGGGCAGGGACGGCCGCGCTTGATCCGGTAGGGACGGCCGCTGGCCGTCCGCTTCAAATGCCTGACGGCCAGCGGCCGTCACTACCCTGCTGTTCCTCATTCACATCCTGCTACAGGCCCCCGTCTAGGCTGGAAACACGCGTTCCATGAACGCGGGTGACAAAGCGCGCAACTTTCGGCACTGTCGTGGTGTCTGAAACGCACGCAGTCTTCCTTTCGGCAAGGTGCCCTGAGCAATTCCATGAAATTCAAAGCCCCCGCACTCCTGATTGCCCTGGCACTCACCGCACCGCTGGCGTTGTCGGCGCAGGCCGATGGCCCGGCCCTGCCGGCCGCCGCCACGGCCGACCAGGCGACCACCTCCAAGCTGGTGTACGGGCTGCTGTCCGACAGCCGTTACGCCTACCGGCCGCGCGCGCTGGACGAGGCCACCTCCAAGGACGTCTTCAAGCGTTACCTGGAGACCCTCGACGGCGGCAAGCAGTTCTTCACACAGGCCGACGTGGCGAAGTTCGCCCCGTTCGAAGCCGGCATCGCCACGGCGATCCGGGGCGGCGAGCTGGAGCCGGCCTTCCAGGTGTTTTCCGTCTACAAGCAGCGCGTCGGCCAGCGGGTCGGCTATGCACGCAACCTGCTGAAGCGCGAACCGGATTTCAGCACCGATGAACGGTTCGAGTACGACCGCAAGGACGTACCGTGGGCGGCCAGTGATGCCGAGCTGGACGAGCTGTGGCGCAAGTCGGTGAAGAACGATTGGCTGCGCCTGAAGCTTGCCGGCAAGAAGCCGGACGAGATCCGCACCACGCTGGACAAGCGCTACGCCACGCTGGAAAAGTCGGTCAACGAGCTGAAGGGCGAGGACGTGTTCCAGTTCTTCCTCAACGCCTATACCAGCGCCGTGGACCCGCATACCGATTACTTCACCCCGCGCACCGCCGAAAACTTCAACCAGGCCATGTCGCTTTCGCTGGAAGGTATCGGCGCGCAGCTGCAGCGCCAGGACGACATGGTGGTGATCCGCGAGATCATTGCCGGTGGTCCGGCGGCAGTGAATGGCAAGCTGAAGCCCGGTGACCGCATCGTCGGCGTCGGCCAGGGCACCTCCGGCCCGATCGAAGATGTGATCGGCTGGCGCATCGACGACGTGGTGGCCAAGATCCGCGGCAGCAAGGACACCCAGGTCCGGCTGGAGTTCATCCCGGCCGAAGAAGGCGTGGACGGCAAGCACCACACGCTGGTGCTGACCCGCCAGAAAGTGCGCCTGGCCGAGCAGGCAGCCAAGGGCGAGACGCTGACCATCCCGGCCAAGGACGGAGCGCCCGAGCGCAAGGTCGGCGTGATCAAGCTGCCGACCTTCTACCAGGATTTCGAAGGCCGTCGCCGCAACGCGACCGACTACGCGTCCGCTACCCGCGACGTGGCCAAGCTGCTGGCCGGTTTCAAGACCGACAAGCTCGATGGCGTGGTGCTGGACCTGCGCAACAACGGCGGCGGTTCGCTGGATGAAGCCATCGAACTGACCGGTCTGTTCATCGAGCAGGGTCCGGTGGTACAGGTGCGCGAGTCCGGTGGCCGCGTCACCGTCAACAGCGATCGCAGCGAAGCGGTCGCCTGGGACGGTCCGCTGGCGGTGCTGATCAACCGCGGCTCGGCCTCTGCCTCGGAGATCTTTGCCGGCGCCATCCAGGACTACGGTCGTGGCCTGGTGATCGGTGAGACCACCTTCGGCAAGGGCACCGTGCAGAACATCGTCGACCTGGACCGCTGGCCCAGTGGCGAAGCCCAGCGCTTCGGCCAGGTCAAGCTGACCATCGCCCAGTTCTTCCGCGTCAGCGGCAGCAGCACCCAGCACAAGGGCGTGGTGCCCGACCTGGCCTTCCCGGCCAGCGTGGACGCCAGCGAGTTCGGCGAAAGCACCTATGACAATGCGCTGCCGTGGACCCGCATCGCCGCCGTGCCGCACACCCAGTACGGCAACTTCGGCCCGCTGCTGCCCAAGCTGGAAAGCCGCCACGATGCCCGGATCGCCGCTGACAAGGAGTTCCAGTGGTGGAACGAGGACGTGCAGCAGTTCCGCGAAGAGAAGGCAAAGAAGTACATCTCGCTCAACGAAGCCGAACGCCGCACCGAACGTGAGCGTCAGGACAAGCAGCGCGTGGACCGCCAGGCCGTGCGCAAGGAACTGGGCCTGGACCTGGATCCGCTGGCCGACGACAGCAACGATGATGGCCTGACCGGCAACGAGCGCGACATCGTCAAGGATGCCGCGCGGGAGAAGGCTGCCGAAAAGCGACCCGACCCGCTGCTGCGCGAATCGGCGGCAATCCTGGCCGATGCCGTGAACCTGCTCGAAGAGGACCGCCCGCTGTCCGCCCAGGTGCTGCCGCAGTCCACCGGGGCAGGTCGCTGGGCCGACTGAGGCGGGTGCTGAACCCGCACCAACCCGTAGCGCGGTGCCGAGCATCGCGCCACGGCTGTAAACCTGCCGCTTACGCCAGGCGCGCTATGCTGCGCTGAGTCAATCTGTGCAGGAATGTCCATGCGGACTGCGGTCTTCCTTACTCCCGTGTTGCTGATGGCCGGCCTGTCCGGCTGTGGTGGACGTGCGGCCGACAGTACGTTGCTGCGCGAATCCTTCGACTCCGGTGACATGTATTCGCGCACCGTCGATGGCTCCGCCGCCGAGGCCTGCGAGGCCGCCCGGCGCACCCTGCTCAGCCAGGGCTATGCGATCGCCCGTGCCGACGGGACCGGCGTGGAAGGCAGCAAGAATTTCCAGCCCCGCGATGACGACCACGAACAGCTGGTGCTGCGTATTTCCTGTGCGCCACGCGGTGAGCAGGCGCTGGTGTTCATCAGCGCGGTGCAGGACCGTTACGCGTTGAAGAAGAGTCCGACCTCGGCCAGTGTCGGCGTAGGCGCGCTGGGCTCGGTGTCGTTGCCGTTCGGCAGCAATGACGATTCGCTGGTGAAGGTCGCCAGCAGCACGGTGCAGGACGGCGATTTCTACGGCCGGTTCTTCCAGCGGCTGCAGCAGTACCTGCCGGTGGTGGCTGCGCCGGCAACGGCGCCCGTGCCCGCAGCGGATCCACCACCGACCGACAGCACGGACGACGGGCTGCGCTGAGCATGCGCGCAGTCGCTGCGCTGCTGGGGGCCCTGCTGGTCCTTCCGGGGACGGCGCTGTCGGCCGCGCCGGATTGCACGCAGGGGCTGCTGGAGCGTCTGGGATGGCGATTCGCGTCGGCTGCGGTGGCGGTGCCCGATGTGCACGGCGGCCCCGTCTGTACCCGCGAGGATCTACGGCAGGCGCACGCGCAGGGCGATCTGCGCGCCACGCTTCCGCGCGACTGGAAGCCTGCCGAGCGCGCGGAATTCATGCAGCGCCTGCTGGACGACCCGGCCAGTGTCTGCGCCTACGCGATGCGGGTGGGCGAAGCAGCGCGGCGTGCGGCGCGCGCGCTGGAAAGCAATCCGGGCTATCGGTTCTCCGGGCTGCAGCTCGGCTGGATCGGTTTCGGCGCGCGCGGGGCACAGGCGCAGGGCTGGCAGCGTACGCGCAGCCTGGGGCGGGGGTACCAGCCTGCGGCCAGCAACAGCCAGGCGCTGGCAACTTTCTACACCGGCAAGGTGCGCAGCGAATGCGGCGTCGGCCGCCAGGTCGCCCAACTGGCCACCCAGCGCGAACTGCACGGGGATGCCTCGTTCGACACTGCGTTCGACCACGATGAACTCGGCATCGGCACCTTCCTCGGCCTGCATGACACCGACAGCATCCTGCTCGGCGCGCACGCGGGCGAACTGTTCGCCGACGGCAAGGCCGTGCGCACCTCGGCGATGGGCCGGCAGGCCTTCATGGGGGCGCCGGGTTACATCACCCACGCGCTCGGCCGGGAAACGCTGGACGACCTGAACAACCAGGCCGAGAATTTCATCGTGGTGGACGTGGGCGCGGAGGCGGCCGACGCGCTGCGCCGGCACGGTGGATTCGGCTGGTACGACCAGCGCAACCGGGAACTCTGGGAACTGTCCCGGCAGCTGCCGCGGCGCGGGGTGCGCTTCTTCGAACGACTGCTGGCCGATCAGGATCCCTCCCTGCGCGCATCGCTCACCGATGATGAGGCAGCGCTGGTGGCGCGCATGGATGGCGTGCTGGACGATCCGTTCTACCGGCAGTTCCTGATCTTCGTGCACCCGCGCGGTATAAAGCCCATCGGCTTCCATGTCGCACGCCTGCTGGACCGCAATCCACGCACGCCGTTCACGGTGGAGCTGACGGTGCACAATCTGCATACCACGCTGTACCGGCGCTGGCAGCAGGCGCAGTTGCGCCACTGCGCGGCGACCGGGATGCCAGGCAGCCTGACTTCTGATTCCGGACCCGGTGGCGATGCCGTCCGCGGTTCCTCAACGCAAAGGTGAAACAGATGGATATCGCAATGATCGGCCTCGGCCGGATGGGCGCGAACATGGCCCAGCGGCTGCAGCGTGGCGGCCACCGCGTGGTAGGGCATGACCCGATGGAAGCGGCGCGCGCGCGCGCGGCGGAGTCCGGCCTGGAGGTGTTCGCCACGCTGGCCGAGGCGGTCGCCGCCCTGCCGGTACCGCGCGTGGTGTGGCTGATGGTGCCGGCCGGCGATACCGTCGACCAGACGTTGGCGCAGCTGGTCCCGCATCTCGCCGAAGGCGATGTGGTGATCGATGGCGGCAACTCCAACTACCAGGATTCCGTGCGCCGCGCGCGTTCGTTGGCTGACGATGACATCTTCTACCTGGACTGCGGCACCAGTGGCGGGGTGTGGGGGCTGCAGGAGGGCTACAGCCTGATGATCGGCGGCGATGCGGCCGCCGTGGAGCAGTTGGCGACGGTGTTCCAGGCGCTCGCGCCGGCTGCCGACCGCGGCTGGGCCCGGGTGGGGCCGAGTGGGGCAGGGCACTACACCAAGATGATCCACAACGGCATCGAGTACGGAATGATGCAGGCCTATGCCGAAGGCTTCGCGCTGATGGAGCGGAAGGAAGAGATGGAACTCGACCTGGGCCAGGTTGCCGAGGTATGGCGGCACGGCAGCGTGGTGCGTTCCTGGCTGCTGGACCTGAGCGCACAGGCGCTGCAGCGCAATCCGGCGCTGGACGGCATTGCGCCCTACGTGGAGGATTCCGGCGAGGGCCGCTGGACCGTGGCCGAGGCCATCGCGCTGGACGTGCCTGCGCCGGTGATCACGCTGGCGCTGCTGGAGCGGCTGCGTTCGCGCCAGTCCAACAGCTTCAGCGACCGCCTGCTGGCGGCGATGCGCAACGAGTTCGGCGGCCACGCGATCAAGAAGATCTGATCGCCATGGTGCAGCGCCGTGCGATGCCCGGCGCTACCCGGACCTTTACAGTGCGATGGTGCGGCGCTCGCGCGCACTGAGGCGGCCCGCATCCAGCAGCTGCATCAGCTGCACCGCCTGTTGCGGGGTGACCTCGGCAGGCGCTTGGCCATTGATCGCTGCAGCGAACGCGCTGTACAGCTTCCGGTAGTCGCCCGGCAGGTTGTCCACGGTGGTGTGCTGCAGCTGGCCCTCGGCATCGAAGGCCGAATGGACGCCATGGTGCGGATCCAGGCCCCAGCCGGGCGCACCGGGTGCCTTGCCGGCGGCAAGCTGGGCTTCCTGCACATCCAGTCCGTGTTTGATCCAGCTGCCTTTGCTGCCATGCACGGTGAAGCGCGGCGCCGCGGCAGCCACCAGCGAACCCGCATGCACGATGGCGCGCATGCGCGGGTAGTGCAGCACGGCATGCAGGTAGTCGGTGCTGCCTTCGCCGCGCTGGCAATCCAGGTCGGCGGTGATCGCCTGCGGCCAACCGAACAGCTGCAGCATCTGGTCAAGCAGGTGCGGACCGAGGTCGTACCACAGACCACCGCCAGGCTGGTCGCGCTCGCGCCAGCGGTCGCGCACGTGCGGGCGGAAGCGGTCGAAGTGCGAATGGCATTCGGCGATGTCACCCAGAGTGGCGCTGGCCAGCAGCTGCCGAAGCGTAAGGAAGTCCGCATCGAAACGCCGGTTCTGGAACACGGTCACCACGCGTGCGTGTTCCTCTGCGGTACGCAGCACGGTCTCCGCCTGCGCGGTGTCCAGTGCGAAGGGCTTGTCCACCAGCACGTGCTTGCCTGCGCGCAATGCGGCGATGGCCAGCGGCGCGTGCTGTTCGTTGGGCGTTGCAATGACCACCGCATCCACTGCGGGGTCTTTCAGCGCCTCGGTGGGCGCGGCGCGCACGTGCACGTCGGTGAAGTGGCGGCGCAGTTCATCTCGACGCGAACTGACCACGCTGTGCAGGGTAAGTCCCGGCGTGTGCTGGATCAGCGGCGCATGGAAAACCCGCCCGGCAAGGCCATAGCCGATCAGGGCAACCTGCAGGTCGACAGGCATGGGGCGCTCCGCGTTGGGGTGGGGGTGACCAGCCTAACGGCTCGTCCACGGAGTGCAAAACATGAACGGATGTCGCATGCAGCATCTCGGTTCACCCCAGCATGACGGTACCGGCACGCCGGCTGGACGCCTGTTACGGGACACTCCATCCACCAACGAGGAGGACCGTACGATGAAGACGAATTCCAAGCTGCTTACCGCGACCATTGGCCTGGGCATGCTGCTGGCTGCACCGCTGGCCATGGCCAACGACCCGGCCAAGAAGGACGCCACGATGGCCCACGACCGCACCCATGCGGCGAACCACGACTCCAACGAGCCAGTGACCGATACGTGGATCACCACCAAGGTCAAGGGTGACCTGGCGGTCAGCAGCAATGTGCCGGCCACCGATATCAACGTCACCACCGTCAACGGCGTGGTGACCCTGAAGGGCAACGTGGCCAACAAGGCCGAGCATGACAAGGCGGTCAACACGGCGAAGGGGATCAAGGGCGTTACCCGCGTCGATTCCACCCAGCTGAAGGTCGCCAGCACCGCGTCGAAGTAATCCTGCGCGGTGGCATGACGGAAAGGCAGAGGCGCCCGCTGTGGGCGCCTTTGCCGTTTCTGGCTCTGGCACGGCAGGGGCTGCACTGCTGCACTGTCACGCTGGCTTCCTTCATGGATGGACTGATGATCCGCGCGCCCGACCCGGCTGTCTCGATACCCCTGCAGGCCATTGCCGTGACCCGCCCGCTTGGTGCCGCCGAGACAGGCGCGCTGCTGCCGGTGCGCTTGGGCAACACGGCCCTCCCCGGCGCCGCAGGCGGGGTGGCGCCAACGGCTACCGGGGCCGTCAGTTGGCGCAGGATCCTGGTGGCGGTGGGCACGCTGGTGGCACTCGGCTCGGTCGCCTACTGGACGTTCGGCCAGCCCGTGTTCTCCATCGGATCCCGTTCCCATGGGCGTGCGCCCGCGCCGGGGCCAAGCGGGGGGACCCGGGGCGTCGACTGGGAAGCGATGGATCGGATACTTCGCAAGTCGGTTGGTTGAAAGCAGCGATCCTGGACTATAGTGGCTTCACGCGCCCTTCGCGGGCGTCGTGGTGGTGCGGCGTGGGGGCGGCGTTCTGGAGTGTGCTGGGGGATCGGCAATGTGGGGAGCCAGGGTGAGCATGCCAGTGAAAACCGAGGCGGGCGAGCTGCGTATCCTGCTGGTCGAGGATGTGCCTGAGGATGCCGAGCGCGTCATTGCGCAGATCCTCGCCGCAGGCATGCGCGCAAGCTTCCAGCGCGTTGACGAAGAAGGCCAGCTGCTGGCTGCGCTGCAGGCCTTCCAGCCCGACGTGGTGCTGGCCGAGCTGAACATGGGCGCTTTTTCGGGTTTCCAGGCCCTGGACATCGTGCGCCAGGCGCAACCGGACGTGCCGTTCCTGTTCCTGTCCAGCACGCTGGGCGAAGACGCGGCGGTGGCCGCACTGCAACGCGGCGCCAGCGACTACATCCTCAAGCACCACCCCGCGCGGTTGCCTTCGGCGGTCGCGCGCGCGGTGCGCGATGCGCGGGCCACGGGCGAACGGCAGCGGGTGGAAGGCGAGCTGATGCGGGCGCAGCGGCTGGAAAGCCTGTCGCTGCTCGCGGCGGGCCTCAGCCATGACCTTCGCAACATCCTGCAGCCCTTGCTGATCGTGCCGGAGCTGCTCAAAGTGCGCACGCAGGATCCGCAACTGCTGCACATGGCCGAGGTCATCGCCGAATGCGGGCGGCGCGGCCACGAGATGGCCGAGTCCATGCTGTCCTTCGTGCGCGGATCACCCCGGCCCAGCGAGCGGGTCAAGGTTCACCACCTGTTCGAGGCCGTGCAGTTGCTGCTGCGCGGTACGCTGCCCCGCGACGTCGAACTGCAGGTGGAGACGGCGGGCGGCGCGCTGGCGGTCGATGGCAACTACACCGAGCTGCAGCAGGTGCTGCTGAACCTGGCACTCAACGCGCTGCAGGCGATGCCCGGTGGCGGCACGCTGACCCTGCGCGTGGACCTTGGTGGTCTCCACCACGGACGGCAATGGCTGGTCATTTCCGTGATCGACTCCGGCATCGGCATGGATGCGCCCACCCTGGAAAGGCTGTTCAGTCCGTTCTTCACCACCAAGCCGGATGGCACCGGGCTGGGCCTGGTGTCCTGCAAGCGGATCGTGGAAAGCTGCGGCGGCCGCATCGCAGTTACCAGCGCACCGGGCGAGGGAACACGCTTTGACCTGCACCTGCCGGCCAGCGAACAGGCTGAACTGCCGCAGCCGCCGATCCAGCCAATGGCGGCCGGCACCGGGCAGTCGATCCTGGTGGTGGATGCCGAAGCGACCCGCCTGTCGTTGCTGGGAAATGCCTTGTCCAGCCAAGGCTATCTGCTGCAACTGGCGTCCGATGGTGCCGCCGCGTTGCGGGCGGTGGAGCCCGCCGACGCCATGCCGGCGCTGGTCATCCTGGATGGCGGGGCGCAGTTGTTGACTGCCGGCGCGCTGCTGTCGGAGCTGTCGCAGCGGGGGTTCCGCGGCGCCGCCCTGCTGCTGTGCGATGAGGCCTGCATGCCGCCTGTGGAAGCGCCAGCGGGCGTGTCCCTGCACGTGCTGCGCAAACCCCTGGAGATGCAGCAGGTGTTCCGTTCGGTGGCCAAGGCGCTGCGCACACACGGGTAGTGACGGCCGCTGGCCGTCAAGCCGCTGCCGCGGCGGGCATGACCAGGCGCCACCGGACCGGGCTACGCCTGCTGCTCCCACGGGAAGCGGGGCAGCGCGGCGACTGCCTGTTCCAGCCGGTGCGCCCAGTTGCGGTGGATGTCCGCATACAAGGGCGAATCGCCACTCAGGCGCAGCTGTCCGCCGATCCGCAGCTCATCGCGGCGCACCAGCGCAAGGTCCAGCGGCAGGCCCACCGACAGGTTCGAGCGGATGGTGGAATCCAGCGACACCACCGCGGTGCGGGCGGCATCGTCCAACCGCGTGCGCGGGCGGATGATGCGGTCCAGGATCGGCTTGCCGTACTTGGATTCACCGATCTGCAGGTACGGCGTTTCGGGCGAGGCGGAGATGGCGTTGCCAAGCGGATAGATCATGTAGAGGCCGGGCCGTTCGCCGGCGATCTGTCCGCCGAGGATCAACGTCGCCTGGGTGTTCACCCCGTCGTGACCATGTTCCACATCGCGGCATTTGACCTGGCTGTCCACCAGCAGCGCGCCGACATACTCGGCGACCTCGAACAGGTGGCGCAGGCTGCGCAGGTTGGGCGTGCGCTGCTCTTCCACGTCGCGCTGCAGGCGTGAGACCAGCAGTTGGGTGGTCGCCAGGTTGCCGCTGGCCATCAGCACGAACACGGCCTCGCCAGGGTATTCGAAGGCATGCAGCTTGCGGTGGACGCGTACATCGTCCACCGACGCGTTGGTGCGGGTGTCGGCGGCAAAGACCAGCCCCTCGTCCACCTCGATTCCGACGCAATAAGTCATTGGCATCGTCCCATCAAGTGCGGTCCAATGGTACGGGTGATGCCGTGATGAAGCCATTACCTCCCCCCTGCCACCCGATGACCCGCATGACCACCGTGCTCCTCAGCCTGGGCAGCAATGTCCAGCCCCGCCGCCACCTGCATGCCGCCGTGGCCGCCCTGGCCGAACGTTTCGGCAGCATCACCGTCTCTCCGGCCTATCGCACGGCGGCAGTGGGCTTTGACGGCCCGGCGTTCCTCAACAATGCGGTGGCCATTGAAACCGACATGCCGCTGGAGGCCCTTGATGCCTGGGCCCATGCGCTGGAAGACCGGCACGGGCGCGATCGCAGTGGTCCGCGCTTTTCCGACCGGACCCTGGACATCGACGTGGTGTTCTACGGTGACCTGATCGTGGAGGGGCCGGGACATCTGCGGATTCCCCGCCCTGAACTGAAGCACGCCTTCGTGATCAAACCGCTGGCGGATATCGCGCCGGACTTTGTCGATCCGGTCAGTGGACTGACCCTGGATGCGCTGTGGCGGGCCCACCGCCAGGTGGGCGATGCCTTCGAGGTGGTGGAACTGGGGCCCGGTGCCGATTGAAGGGCAGCGCGGCTCCATGCTCGGCGAGCGCAGCGGCAGGAGCTGACGACCAGCGATCGTCACTACCGAGCAGACGTTGACGACCAGCGGTCGTCACTACCGAAGCCGGTGACTCAGGACAGCGTGCGCCCGCCATCCAGCCGCAGCGTATGGCCGGTGACGAAGCCGGCATCGGCGATCAGCCAGCGCACCGCTTCGGCGATTTCCTCCACCGTGCCGATGCGCGCCAGCGGAGTGCGCGCCAGCAGCGCCTCGCGCGCGAAATCATCCTTGCCGGTTTCCGGCCACAGGATGGCCCCGGGCGCCACCGCGTTCACCCGCACCTTGGGCGCCAGTTCCAGCGCCAGTGAGCGGGTCACCATTTCCAGCGCGGCCTTGGCCATGCAGTAGGCCGGATGGTCGCGCATGGGCTGGCTGCCGTGCAGGTCGGTGAGGTTGATGATGCTGCCGTGGCTGCGACGCAGGTGGGGTGCAGCGGCCTGGGCCAGGAGCAGCGGCGCGCGCGCATTCACCGCGTACAGGTCATCGACCGCTTCGGCGGTGATCTGCCCGAGCGGGGTGGCGAAGAAGTTGGAGGCATTGTTGACCAGCGCATCCAGCCGGCCGAAATGGGCCACCGCCTGCTCGACGAGGTCGGCCAGGGCGTCGCTGTCGCGCAGGTCGGCCTGCAGCGCCAGCACACTGCCTGGCCGCGCCAGTTCGAAGGCGAAGGCTGCCTGCTGCAGCTCGTCGCTGGAGCGATTGGCATGCAGCACGATGTTGTACCCGGCCTGGTGCAGATGACCGGCGATGGCTGCACCGATGCGGCGCGCGCTGCCGG
This sequence comes from Stenotrophomonas chelatiphaga, assembly GCF_001431535.1. Lineage (GTDB taxonomy): Bacteria > Pseudomonadota > Gammaproteobacteria > Xanthomonadales > Xanthomonadaceae > Stenotrophomonas > Stenotrophomonas chelatiphaga. The sequence continues at coordinate 17,385 of NZ_LDJK01000074.1, read as the reverse complement.
TGATCAGGGCCACGGGGGCGGTGGGGGTCATCGGGTACTCCATGGCTCGGCTATCCTGTGCACCATTGTCACCGCATTTGAAGACGCCATGCAGTCCACCCTTCCCCTGCCCGATACCGACGCCCTGGCCCACAGCGAACAGCTGGCGGCCGCATTGCGCGATGAAATCCGCGCGCAGGGCGGCGCGATCCCGTTCTCGCGCTTCATGGAACTGTGCCTGTACACCCCGGGATGGGGTTACTACAGTGCCGGCGCCAGCAAATTCGGTGCCGGTGGTGATTTCACCACCGCGCCGGAAATGGGCGGATTGTTCGCCGCCACCGTGGCCAATGCACTGGCGCCGGTGTTCGGCCAGCTGGGGCCGCAGGCCCGCCTGCTCGAACTCGGCGGGGGGACCGGTGCCTTCGCCGAAGCGCTGCTGCTGCGGCTGGCGGAGCTGCAGGCACTGCCGGCGCGCTATGCGATCCTGGAGCCCAGCGCCGACCTGCGCCAGCGGCAGCGCGAACGCCTGCAGCAGAACCTCCCGGCAGAGATCGGCGGGCGCGTGGAATGGCTGGACCGGCCGTTCGATGACGACTGGGAAGGCGTGGTGTTCGCCAACGAAGTGATCGATGCGCTGCCCACCCCGCGCTTCGTGATCCAGGCCGGTGAGGTGTACGAAGAGACCGTGGCGCTGGATGCCGATGGCCAGTTCGTGCGCGCCACGGCACCGGCGGACATGCTGCTCAACGGCGCGGTACGGCATCTGGAGCGTTACCTGGACACGCCGTTCGCCGATGGCTACCGCTCCGAGCTGCTGCCGCAGCTGCCGTACTGGCTGCAGGCGGTGGCCGGCGGACTGAAGCGCGGCGCGATGCTGTTCGTGGATTACGGCTACAACCGCGGTGAGTACTACCTGCCCGAGCGCGATGACGGCACCGTGCGTGCGTTCTACCGCCACCACGTACACAACGACGTCCATCTGTGGCCGGGCCTGCAGGACATCACCGCTTCGGTGGACTTTACCGCCATGGCCGAAGCCGGCATGCACGCGGGGTTCGACCTGGCCGGTTACTGCAGCCAGGCCAGTTTCCTGCTCGGCAACGGGCTGGACCAGGTGCTGGCGCTGGCTGATGAGCGCACCGACGACGTGGGCCGGGTGCAGCTGCGCGAGGAGGTCAAGAAGCTCACCCTGCCCAGCGGCATGGGCGAGCGCTTCCAGGTGATCGGCCTGCAGCGCGACGTGGATTTCGAACCATCCTTTGAACTGGGTGACCTGAGCTGGCGGCTGTGAGCGGCGGGTGGCTCAAGCCACTGCGCCATCCGCGGTTGTGGCTGGGTGTGTGGCTGGCCGCAGTGCTGACGGTGATCGTGGTCTGCCTGATCCCGCCGCCGCCGCTGGCGCTGCCCCAGGGCAGTGACAAGGTGGAGCACTTCCTGGCGTATTTCCTGCTGGGGGGGAGTGCGGTGCAGCTGTTCCAGCGCGGCCGCGCGCTGCTGTGGATAGCGGTGGGGCTGGTACTGATGGGTGTTGGCATCGAGTTCGCCCAGGGGGCGCTGACCGAAACCCGGATGGCCGACCCCGCCGACGCGCTGGCCAATACCGTCGGGGTGGTGGTTGGCCTCGCCACGGCACTGACGCCGTGGCGGGACCTGTTGCTGCGCCTGCGCGGCTGAGGGCTGACACGGGCTACCGGGTCTGCTGCGCTCGTTACCGCGCCAGGGTGACTTCGTCCAGCACCCACATCGCCGGCCGGGTGTCACCGGTGAAGCTGATGCACAGATCGCCCTTGCCGGTCGTCTGCTTGGGCAAGGTGGCTTCCAGGGTGACGAATCCATCGGCACCGACGCTGGCGGGCAACGCCACTTCGGCCATTGCCGGGCCGCTGCAGTCGCCGCGGCGGATCTTCATTTCACCGTGTGCCCGCGTGGCCGCTTCGAACCTGCGCTGCGGTTCGTCGTGGGCCAGCTGGAAGTAGTACGGAATACGCCCCGCACGGACCTTCAGCGTGCCGATGCCGGTGAGATCGGCATCGGTCCAGCGCCAGCACGGGTTGAAGATGTTGACGTTGAACACCGCACGGGGGCCGTCGGCCGGGCCATCGTCTTCCAGTCGCAGCAACAACTGTCCCGGGCCGGGGCAGGTCAGCAGTTCGTCATCGCGGCGGGTCAGCAGCGACTGTGCGGTGAACGCGGCCACGCTGGGCGCAGCAGCCAGCGGCTGGCCGTTGAAGAACGCGGCAGCGTGCACGGTCACCGGCACGCGGGCCTGCAGCGGTGCCTGGTACAACGGCGAAGCCGCAGTGACCGGCTGGCCATCGGTGCGATAGCGCACTTCGTAGCCCAGCGGATTGGCCAGGCTGACCTGCACGCTGCCGGCGCGCCGGTCGTCCTGATGCGCGACTGCCACCTCGAACGGCGTCTGTGCATAGGCCAGGCCCCACGCGCGGTAGCGCTGCAGCTGTGCCGGCAGGCGGGCCAGGAAGTCGCGGAAATCGCGCTGCTGCACCGGGCTCCAGCCGGTTTCTGCAACCGCGGCCAGGCGCGGGAACAGGTTGTGCTGCAGCCGGGCGTAGCTGCGCGTGTGTTCGGTGAACATGTTGGCCTGCAGGCCGAGGATGTGGTGCTGCTTGTCCGCTGCCAGCGTGGCCGGCACCGGCTCGAAAGCGTAGGTACGTGCCAGCGTGGTGAGCAACGGACGGCCCGGCGGTTCGTTCGGCGATGACGTCTGCAGATAGTCCATGTACATGTCGGTGACCGGCGACATCACCACGTCGTGGCCTTCGCTGGCAGCCTTCAGGCCACCTTCGGTCCCGCGCCAGGACATCACCGTGGCCTGCGGCGGCAGGCCGCCTTCGAGGATTTCATCCCAACCGATCAGGCGCCGGTCGTGCTGTTCCAGGAAGGTTTCCAGACGCTTGATGAGATGGCTCTGCATCTGCATCTCATCACTGGCACCCAGTTCGCGCATGCGCTGCTGCACACGTGCCGAGGCGATCCACTGGTCCTTCACCGCTTCATCGCCGCCCACATGCACGTAGGTCGACGGGAACAGCGCGATGACTTCTTCCAGCACGTTTTCCAGGAAGGTGAACGTGCTTTCCTCGGTGTTGAACAGGTTGGGGAACACGCCCCATTCGCTCAGCGGTTGCAGCGGCGTATCCAGGACGCCCAGCTCCGGGTAGGCGGCAATGGCGGCCGTGGCGTGGCCGGGTACGTCGATTTCCGGGATGACCTGGATATGCAGCGCGGCGGCATAGGCGATGACGTCGCGGATCTGCTGCTGGGTGTAGAAGCCACAGTACGGACGGGGTGCGCCGGTGGCCGGGTCACGGCCACCGTCACCGGCCGGGATGCGGCAGCTGCCGACCTCGGTCAGTTTCGGGTAGCGCTTGATCTCCATGCGCCAGCCCTGGTCATCGGTGAGATGCCAGTGGAACGTGTTGAGCTTGTGCGCGGCCATTGCATCGAGCACCTGCTTGATCTCGTCCAGGCTCTGGAAATGCCGCGCCGAATCGAGCATCAGGCCGCGCCAGCTGAAACGCGGGGCGTCTTCGATGCGCACCGCCGGGATGTGTCCATCGCTGCCGCCGGTAGCCAGCTGGGCCAGCGTGGCGGCGCCATAGAACAGGCCGGCCTCGGTGGCAGCGCGCACGCTGATGCCGGAGGGTCCCACCTCCAGCGTGTAGCCCTCCGTTGCCGTGGCCGCGGCCGGTGCATCCGGTGGCTGACGACCTGTGCCTGATGGGTGACGACCTGTGCCTGGTGGGTGACGACCGTTGGTCGTCACGCTCTCCAGCACGAAGCGGACCCCACCGGCCGCCTTGCCTACAGACGGTACCAGTGTCGGACCGCCACTACGCGCCAGCAGCGCGGAAAACTGGGCGGCCACGCGCCGGGCGGCGTCGCCCTGGGCGGACAGCGGCGTCGATGCGGTAAGCGTGAAGCCTGCGCCCTGCGTGCGCTGCACGTGGGCCGGGGCGGGAATGAGCGGCAGGCTGCCGTCGCGCAGCAACGGGCCGGGGGCGTTGTCGATGGCCGGTGCATCGGCGGCGCGTGCCAGCGGCGCAATGGCCAGGCACAGCAGCAGCGGGGCCAGGGAGGTGAAGCGCATCAGGTGACTCCTGTGGTGGAGGGGCGCCGACCATCGGCCGGCACCATCCGTTTACCGTCCCCATCATGCAACGGGCCCGGATGACCGGGCCCGTTGCGATGGGACATTGCCAGCTGCAGCTTAGAACTTGAAGTGCACCGTGGCCATGTAGCGGCGGCCACTCTTGTACTTGCCGGCCAAGTGCTCCTTGTCGCCCAGGTACTGGAAGTAGGTCTCGTCCAGCAGGTTCTGAGCGTCGATGTTGAGCGACCAGTTCTCGTTGAAGGTGTAGCCGATGCTCGCACCCAGTTCGGCGTAGTCGTCCACGCTGGCCGGTGCGGCGCCGGCCACGTAGCCGCCGGCCAGGTAGCTGTCACGCCAGTTGTAGGTCAGGCGGGCATTCAGCGGGCCCTTCTCGTAGTAGGGGCTGAAGGCCACGGCGTTGCGCGACTGGTAGGGCAGCGGATCACCGGTGTTGTTCTCGCCGTTGGCGTAGGTGTAGTTGCCGGTCAGGCCGAAGCCGCTTTCGCCGAAGGGCTGCTGGAAGCTCAGGTTGAAGCCCTTGACGTGGCCGCTGCCGGCGTTGCGCGGACGCTGGATGCTGTAGTCGCAGTAACCATCGGCGGTGCAGCCGTTGGTGCCGACGATGCTGTCCCAGGTCAGCGGCGAGGTATCGCGGATCGAGTTGTACTGGCGCTCGATGGTGGCCGAGGTGTCGATGTAGTTCTCGATCTTCTTGTAGAAGATCGACCACGCCACGACGGCCTGCGGCGCGAAGTAGTACTCGGCCGAAGCGTTGAAGTTCCACGACTCATACGGCGACAGGTTGGCGTTGCCGCCCGAACCGGTCAGCTGGGTATCGTTGAGGAAGGTGTTGTTGACCATCTGGTTGTACGGTGCCCAGGCGATTACCTTCGCGCCGGAGAAACGGAACACCCAGTCGCTGTCGGTATCCCAGGCCAGGCTCACCGACGGCAGCACGAAGTCTTCCTTCTTGGACTGGGTCTGCCACTTGCTGTCCAGGTCGGTCAGGGTCGGCGTGCCGCCGTAGACGAAGCCGCTGCCGTCGGTCTTGGAATCGACGTAGCGCACGCCCACGTTGCCGCGCAGCGGGCCGTTGGAGAAGTTCAACTGCGCATAGGCCGCGTTGTTGGTCTGCTCCAGCGCCCAGCTGTTGTTGAGGTAGCTGGACGGATCCGGATTGGCGAAGTCCAGCGGGCTGCCTTTGACCCAGGCCAGCACGTTGTCACGGCCGACCTGGATGTGGCGCGACTGGTCGTCACCGAAGCCCTGGATACCGTCGGTCAGGCCGATGGTGCCGACGTCGGCCAGGGTGCCGGTGCGCACGCCGCCGTACACGTTGAGCTCGAAGTTTTCTTCGTGCTTGCCGTGGCGCACGCCGAACTGCAGCTGGTTGAACACGCTGTCGAACTGCACGTTGAAGTCCAGCTGCGCGTAGGTGTCCTTGCTCTCGGTGGCGAAGATGCCGTTGTTGCCGAGCCAGCCACCGGGAGCGCCCCAGTTGGCCGGGTCACGCGCGCCTGCCGGATCATCGAAGGTCAGGCCATCATCGACATTCCAGCTGTAGCCCCCGTTGTACACCGGCTCGATGAAGTACTGTGCCAGGTTCTTGTTTTCCGACTTGCTCTGGCCGACCTGGCCGTTGACGCCCCAGCCTTCGCCCTTCCAGGCGCCACGCAGGTCCAGGCCCTTGGTGGTGACTTCGGATTCGCGCACGTTGTTGTCATAGATGACCGTGCCGCTGGTGGCATCTGCGTTGGCAGTGGAATGGCCGCTGGTGGCCACGCCGTTGCGCACGTCGCCGAGCTGGTCGATGGCGTTGCGCGTGCCGTCGTTCCAGGTCAGGAAGGAATACATCGACTGGTTGTAGTTGTCGAAGTTTTCCTTGATGTACAGGCCGCTGAGGTTGAACTCCAGTTCCTCGGTCGGCTTGAACTGCAGGTTGACCACGGCGCTGTCGCGCTTGCGCTCCTGCTGGAACCAGGCGGCGTTGATCGAGTTGGGCACGTCGACATCGCCCGCCACCCCCGGTGCGTTGGTGAAGCTGCTGGCCTTGGCGTAGCCGAAGACCTCGATGCCCTGGCGGTCGATCGCTTCCTCGTAATGCTGCGCGGACACCGCGATGCCGAACGTCTCATCGTCGTTCTTCCAGCTGTACAGCGCCGATGCGTTCGGCTTGCCTTCGCTGGCCTGCTGGCTGTAGCTGTAGCCCACCGAGGCAGCCACTTCGTTCTTCTTCAGGTCCAGCGGCTGGCGGGTGTGCATCAGCACGGTGCCGCCGAGGCTGCCTTCGGTCAGGCGGGCTTCGGAGGACTTGATGATCTCCGCGCGTCCGAGGATCTGCGGCGACAGCAGGGTGTAGTCGAAGCCACGGTTGGGCTGTTCGCCATACAGCCAGATCGCCTGGGCGACCGGGTGGCCATCCAGGAAGGACAGGTTGAGGCTGGGGTCGGTGCCGTCGATGCTGACCCGCTCGCCCTGGCCGAAGCGACGGTCAAGGGTGACGCCGGGAATCTGCGACAGTGCTTCAGCCACATTGGTGCTGGGGAACTTGCCGATGTCCTCGGCGGTGATCGCTTCGGACACACCGACGTTGTTGCGCTTGGTGTCCAGGGATTTTTCCAGGCTGGCGCGGATGCCGACCACGGTGATCGTGTCCAGGTCCTGCGGGGTCTGGGTCTGCTGGGCGTGGGCACTGAAGGCCAGGCAGCCGACGATGGCGGCCGAAAGTACGGACTTGCGGGTGTTCATGATGTCTCTCCTCATCACACGAAGTTTCGCCGCGTCGGCGCGTGGTTGTTGCTGTCGTACGACCTCGCCGCGGCCGGCGGGTCGGGTGTTCCGGGTACAGCGTGCCGCGTGTTCCGGGTACCGCGTCGTTCGTCCAGACCGCCGCGCGCTGCAGCGCGCTGCAGCCTCAGCGGGGCTGCTGGCCGAGGTACCAGCTGGCGGCGCCGATGACGCCCAGCTGGCCGTGCTCGACCACCTTCACCGGGATCCGCTGCAGCGCTTCGCTCATCGGGCCCTTGTTGAGATAGCGCGCGACGAAGGTGCTGTCGCGCAGGTAGTCGCGGATCTTCGGCAGGATGCCGCCGGCCAGGTAGACCCCGCCATGGGCGCCGTACATCAGGGCCATGTCACCAACGGTGCTGCCGAGCAGGCCGCAGAACACGTCCAGCGCCCTGCGCGCCAGCGCATCGGTGCCCGCGATGGCCGCAGCGGTCACCGCATCGGGGCTGCCCAGCAGCGCGGGCCGGTCTTCCAGTGCGCACAGCGCGGTGTACAGGTTGATCAGGCCGGGACCCGACAGCGCATGCTCTACCGACACATGGGAACGGCCGCGCAACATGTGGCGCAGGATCGCCATTTCCAGCGCGTCGCTGGCGGCGAGACTGGCCTGGCCGGCTTCGGTCGCAAGCACCACGGGACCGTGCGCGGTCGGAATCCACAATGCCGCTCCCAGGCCGGTGCCAGGGCCCACCACCAGGGTGGGGCCGATGGGCGCGCTGTGGGGCCCGCACAATTGCAGCACGCCGCTTGCATCGACCTGGGCCGCCGCGTGGGCCACGGCTTCGAAATCATTGACGATGTGCACGTGCTGCACGCCGACCTCGGTTTCCAGCTGACGAGCGGACAGCGGCCATGGAACGTTCGCGGTGATCACCGTGCCGTCTTCACGGGCGTAGCCGGCGGTGGCCACCACGCAATGCGCCGGCCGCATGCCGTCGCCGAGGAAGTCGGAAAGAATCGCGCCCAGGCCAGGGTGGTCCGCATTGCGGTACTTGCGGTAGTCCAGCACGCGCACCGGATGCGCTGCATCGCCGCTGGCCTCGACGCGGGCCACCCGGACATGGGTTCCACCCACGTCTGCGGCCAGGAAGCCCGGCGCTGCAGTGGAGAGGGCGTGGGTAGGTGCGGGATGGCTGGCAGCGGTCACGCGGGCTCCTGCGGAGTGCGGGCCATGATTGACCCGCCGGTGAGCGGAATATGAAGCTGTGTTGACAACGATGTCAACGACCTGGTGAATTTTTCGTTGCTGCATTGCAAGGGATGGTTTCCGCAGAAAACGATTACATGTCGGCTCTCCGGCGGGCGGGTAAAGCCCCGCCGCGCAGGCGCTCCAGCAGTCGCGCGCATTCAGCGCCTCCCGCATCCGAACACATGCGGCAATGCAGCAAACAGAGCGCTGCGGATTTTGTGAGTTGACAAAGTCCCCTTGGCCGTCGAAAGAATGTGACAACGTTGTTCCCAGCCACTCGTCGACGACGCCCCGTGCGACGTCGCAGCAGGAGCCTTGCCGATGTCCGCCGTCCACGCTGCAGGTGCGCGTACCAGCGTCACCACGTCCATCGCCATCGTCGGCGTGCTGTTCTTCCTGATCGGTTTCTTCACCTGGCTCAACGGACCGCTGATCACCTTCGTCAAGCTGGCTTTCGAGCTCGACGAAGTCGGCGCGTTCCTGGTGCTGATGGTGTTCTACCTGTCCTACTTCTTCCTGGCGCTGCCGTCCTCATGGATACTGCGCCGTACCGGCATGAAGAAAGGGCTGAGCCTGAGCCTGCTGGTGATGGCCGCCGGTGCAGCGACGTTTGGTGAGTTCGCCACCCAACGTTGGTACCCGGGCGCGCTGGGCGGTCTTTTCATCATCGGCAGCGGCCTTGCCCTGCTGCAGACCGCGATCAATCCGTACATCAGCATCCTGGGGCCGATTGAAACCGCGGCACGGCGCATCGCGCTGATGGGTATCTGCAACAAGGTCGCCGGCATGCTCGCGCCGGTGCTGATCGGCACCCTGGTGCTGCATGGCGTGGGCGACCTTTCCACCGCGGTGGAGCAGGCGGACGTTGCAACGCGCGCGGCACTGCTCAACGACTTCGCCGCCAAGATCCATGCGCCTTACCTGGGCATGGCGGCGCTGCTGGTGGTGCTGTCGGTGGCGGTCCTGTTCTCGCCGCTGCCCGAACTGAAATCCTCCGAGGCCAACGCCGCACCGGCGGGCAAGGGCGGGATCGAGCGCAGCAGCATCTTCCAGTTCCCGCACCTGTGGCTGGGCGTACTGTGCCTGTTCGTCTATGTGGGCGTGGAAGTGATGGCCGGTGATGCCATCGGCACCTACGGCCACGGATTCGACCTGCCGCTGGACCAGACCAAGATGTTCACCTCGCTTACCTTGGGGGCGATGCTGGTGGGCTACGTGGTGGGCCTGCTGCTGATCCCCCGTTTTGTTTCCCAGTCGCGCTACCTGAGCATTTCCGCCTCGCTCGGCGTGTTGTTCTGCGTGGGCGCCTACTTCACCCATGGGTATGTGTCGGTCGCCTTCGTGGCACTGCTGGGATTCGCCAACGCGATGATGTGGCCAGCGATCTTCCCGCTGGCGATCCGCGGCCTGGGCCGCTTCACCGAGACCGGTTCGGCCCTGTTGGTGATGGGCATCGCCGGCGGTGCGATCATTCCGCAGGCCTTTGCCGTGCTCAAGCAGCATGTCGACTTCCAGCTGGTGTTCCTGCTGCTGATGGTCCCCTGCTACCTGTACATCCTGTTCTATTCGACCATCGGGCACCGCGCGGGCCTGCCACGCGACGCTGCCTGATCGGCGATCATGGGCGCCACGGATCAATCGCAGGGAACGGCAATGCGCAGAGCCACCATCAAGGATGTCGCCGAAAAGGCCAAGGTCTCGCTGAAGACCGTGTCGCGCGTCATCAACAACGAGCCGTCGGTGATGCAGGCCACCCGCGCGCGGGTGCTGCGAGCGGTGGCGGAACTGGATTACGAGCCGGATCCTTCGGCGCGCAACCTGCGCAGCGGCACCACCTTCGTGGTGGGTCTGGTGTATGACAACCCCAACCCGTACCACATCATCGGCGTGCAGAACGGCGTGCTGGCGGCCTGCCGCGAAACCGGCTTCGGGCTGCAGATCCACCCCTGCGATTCCAGTTCGCCGCTGCTGGCCGAGGAGCTGGCCGACTGGGTGCAGCGCTCGCGGCTGGCCGGGCTGGTGCTGACCGCACCGATGTCCGAGCGCCGCGACCTGGTGCAGGCATTGACCGCGCGCGGCATCAAGCTGGTGCGCATCATCGCGGCCACCGAAGACCCGGCCGATGGGGCGTGCGTGTTCGTGGACGACCGCGAGGCCGCCTACGAGGTCACCGAGCACCTGATCCAGCTCGGCCACCAGCGCATCGGCTTCCTGTGGGGCGGCAGTTCGCACCGATCTTCGGTGGAGCGCCACGCCGGTTACGAAGCCGCGTTGAAGGACTACGGCATGACCGTGGACAAGCACCTGGTGGTGCAGGGCGACTACACCTTCGACGACGGCTTCCGCGGTGCACGGCGCCTGCTGGCGCTGCGCGAACCGCCGACCGCCATTTTCGGCTCCAACGACGAAATCGCCGCCGGCGTGCTGGCGGCAGCGAAGTCGGCCGGCATGAACGTGCCCTATGACCTGTCCATCGCCGGCTTCGAGGACAGCCCGTTCTCGCGCCAGTCCTGGCCACCGCTGACCACCGCCAAGCAGGCCACCGAAGACATCGCCCGGCATGCCGCGCGCCTGCTGATCGCACAGCTGCGCAGCGATGCGTATGACGATGCGCCGTCGCCGCTGCACAACCAGGGCTTCGTGCCGCAGCTGGTGGTGCGCGGTTCGACCGCGCCGATGCGTCCGGCCGCCGCGCGCGCCCTTCCTTCCGATCCCCCTTGAGTACCGCCATGACCCTGCCAGCCCCTGCCGACACGTTGATGTTCCGCGAAGCCGCCGAGGCGGCCGATGTCATCGCAGCCCAGTTCGCGCGCAACCATGGCGTGATGGAGACGCTGGCTGCCAGCCTGCGCGCTGCGCCGCCGCCGTTCGTGGTGACCTGCGCGCGCGGCAGCTCCGACCATGCCGCCACCTATGCCAAGTACCTGCTGGAAACCCAGCTCGGGCTGGTGGTGGCGTCCGCTTCGCCATCGGTGGGTTCGGTGTATGCCGCGGCGTTGCACCTGCGCGGTGCATTGTTCATCGTGATCTCCCAGTCCGGCAAGAGCCCGGACCTGCTGCGCAATGCCGAAGCGGCCAAGGCCGCGGGCGCGCGCGTGGTGGCGCTGGTCAACGTGGAAGATTCGCCGTTGGCGCAGCTGGCCGATACGGTGCTTCCGCTGCACGCCGGTGCCGAGCGCAGCGTAGCGGCGACCAAGAGTTATCTCGCTTCGCTGGCCGCTGTGCTGCAGCTGGCCGCGTACTGGAAGCAGGACAGCGCGCTGCGTGCGGCACTGGACGCGCTGCCGGCGGCATTGCGCCAGGCCTGGCAGGCGGACTGGAGCACGGTCACCGAGGGCCTGGTCGAGGCGTCCAATCTGTTCGTGCTGGGGCGTGGCCTGGGCCTGGGCGCGGCGCAGGAAGCGGCGCTGAAGTTCAAGGAAACCTGTGGCCTGCATGCCGAAGCGTACAGCTCGGCGGAGGTCAAGCACGGGCCGATGGCGCTGGTCGGGCCGGGCTTCCCGGTGCTGGCCTTCGCCCAGCCCGACGAAACCGGTGCCGGTACGCGCGCGGTGGCCGACGAGTTCGCCGCCCGCGGTGCGCAGGTGTGGTTGGCAGGCGCTGGCGGTGACCTGCCGGTGGCAGCGGCGCCGCATCCGCTTTGCGCGCCGTTGCTGACGGTGCAGAGCTTCTACCGCGCGATCAACGCGCTGGCGCTGCGTCGCGGGCACAACCCCGACCTGCCGCCGCATCTGAACAAGGTCACGGAGACCGTCTGATGAAGCAGGTGCTGCGCAATGCCCGCATGCTGGTGGGCGACGAATTCCGCGATGACCTCGCGCTGGTGATCGAAGACGGTCGCATCCTTGCGGTGCTGCCCGACGCGGCGCCGCAGCTGGGGCAGGCCGACGAGCAGGTGGACCTGGGCGGTGGGTGGCTGCTGCCTGGCTTCATCGACGTGCAGGTCAATGGCGGCGGCGGTGCGCTGTTCAACAACACCCCGGACGTGGCGACCCTGCGCACGATCGCCGCGGCGCATCGCCGCTTCGGCACCACCGCGCTGCTGCCGACGCTGATCAGCGATGACCTGCAGGTGATGCGCGCGGCGATCGCCGCTACCCACGATGCCATCGCGCAGCAGGTGCCCGGGGTGATCGGCATCCACCTGGAAGGTCCGTATATCGCGCCGGCGCGCAAAGGCACGCACGACGTCAGCAAGTTCCGCGTGCCGGACGCCGATGAAATCGCGTTGGCGGCATCGCTGGACAATGGCGTGACCCTGCTGACGCTGGCGCCGGAGCGGGTGCCGCTGGAGACCATCCGCGCGCTGGTGGAGCGTGGGGTGATCGTGGCGGCCGGGCATACCGCAGCCAGCTATGAAGAAGTGCGTGCCGGGCTGGATGCCGGTATCCGTGGCTTCACCCACCTGTACAACGCGATGTCACCGCTGCAGGGCCGCGAGCCGGGTGCGGTGGGGGCCGCGCTGGAAGACCGCGACAGCTGGGTCGGCATCATCGTCGATGGCGTGCACGTGCATCCGGGCAGCCTGCGCGTGGCGCTTGCCGCCAAGCCGCGCGGCCGACTGCTGCTGGTGACCGATGCGATGCCGCCGGTCGGTGCGGATGACCCCAGCTACGAACTCTACGGTGAGATCATCACCGCCGTGGACGGCGTGGTGCGCAACGCGGCCGGTTCGCTGGCCGGTTCGGCGCTGGACATGGCCACGGCAGTACGCAACACCGTGCAGCTGCTCGGCCAGCCGCTTGCCGAAGCAGCACGCATGGCCTCGACCTATCCCGCGCGCTTCCTCAACGTCGATGATCGCCTGGGTCATATCGCCGAGGGCTTCCAGGCCGACCTGGTGCTGCTGGACGATGCCCTGCAGGTGCGCGGTACCTGGATCGCCGGGCAGTACGAAGCAGCATGAGCATGGCCGCCGGCGCGCGCCTGGCATCGATCGATGCACTGCGCGGGATCACCGTGGCGGCGATGTTGCTGGTCAACAACCCGGGTGACTGGGGCCACGTGCATGCGCCGCTGCTGCATGCGGCGTGGCACGGCTGCACGCCCACCGACCTGGTGTTTCCGTTCTTCCTGTTCCTGGTCGGCGTGTCGATGGCGTTCAGCGTGGTGCCACGCGCCGCGGACGCGGTGGCGCGGCCTGCGTTGACGCGCGGCGTACTCACCCGCGCGCTGCGGATACTGGTTGCCGGCCTGCTGCTGCACGCGCTGGCGTGGTGGCTGCTGGCGCTGCCGCACTACCGTTTGTGGGGCGTACTGCAACGCATCGCGGTGTGTTCGGCGCTGGTCGGCCTGCTGGCGGTGCACGCGCGTGCGCGGCTGCAATGGACGGCGCTGGTGGTGCTGCTGGCCGGCTACGCGGGCCTGCTGCTGGCCGCAGATACGCTGGCGCCGCTGCACAATCCGGTCAGTCGGCTGGACACGGCGCTGTTCGCCCCGTGGATCTACCAGTACGACCCGGCGACCGGGCTGGGCCATGATCCGGAAGGGCTGGCCAGTACGCTGGGTGCGCTGGCCAGCACGCTGCTCGGGCTGCTGGCGGGGCAGATGCTGCGCGCCGGGCAGACGCTGCGGCTGGCCTTCGGCGGCGCGCTGTTGCTGGCGATCGGCCTGGTGGCAGCGGCGTGGCTGCCACTCAACAAGCATCTGTGGACGCCCCCGTATGTGCTCTGGACGGGGGGGCTGGCGATCATCGCCCTGCTCGCCGCGCACTGGCTGGTCGACCAGCACGGCTGGCCGGCGCTGGGGCGCCGCTTCGGCGTCAATGCCATCACCGTGTACCTCGGCGCATCGGTGATGTCGGTGCTGCTCGGCGCCAGCGGCCTCTGGCAGGCAGCCTGGAACATGGCCGCCGGCGCACTGCCGACGCAGCTGGCAACGGCCTCGATGCTGATCGCCGTGGCCTTCGTCGCTGCATGGTGGGCGGTGGCCTGGTGGCTGGACACCCGCCGTATCTACCTGAAGATCTGAACCCGTTCAGTGATGTTGCAGAGCGGTGAGAGGCGCGCGTATTCACGCTTAATACGTGAAATGCATCACATTTAAAATGTGGAAAGTACCTAGGCCGCAGTGTCAGACTGCGGCCGCAGGACCCTCACGGTTACTGGCGCAGGGGACAGTCCGGGGACAACCGCAGCAGGCGGGCGGGGCACGGGGTGGGCGTCGATGCCGGCACGTTCAGTCGCATTTCGCTTCTTCCGATCACCATGTTGGAGAACGTCCCATGCACCGTCCCGTTCCTTCCCGGCTTGCATTCAGCATCTCAACGCTTCTCCACTCGCGGACCATGGCAGGCACCGCGCTGCTGCTGGCCACCCTGAACGTCAGTGCCGACTGCATCACCACCGGCACCAGCACGGTCTGCGACGCCACCCCGCCCACGCCATGGACCAGCACGCTGGGCACCGGCAACAACGCAGCCGAAGACAACCGTTCGGTGCAACTGCAGCCCGGTGCCACGGTTGCCGTGGGTAACGCCAACGCGATATCGCTGCGCGACAACGCGACCGTTTCGATCGGCGCCGGCAGCACCGTCAGCGCCACCGCAACCAGCGTCGCGGGGTTGTTCAACACCGGTGGCAACACCGTGGAGGTGCGCAGCAACGGCATCATCAACGTGGCAGCTGGCGGGCAGATCCTCGCGCAGGGCACACAGGGCAGCGCCGAGGCGATCAACTTCCAGGGCGCGGGCAACGTGGTCACCAACAGTGGCACGATCCGCGCGAGCAACTCGGTCGCCATCTGGTCGCAGAACACCAGTGGCCTCAACACCGTCATCAATACCGAGACCGGCATCATCCAGGCCCCCGGCACGGTGATCGGCGGGTCCGGCAACGGCGCGCTGGATTTCACCAATCGCGGGCAGGTGATCGGCAACGTGTCGCTGGCCGGCGGCGATGACATCCTGCGCCTGTTCACCGGCTCGGTGATCACCGGCAACTTCAGCGGCGGCGCCGGTACCGATGCGATCTTCCTCAGCGGCACCGGCGATTCCACGCTGCCCGGCAACTTCGTCGGCTTCGAAGCGCTGACCAAGAATGACAGCGGCCGCTGGACGCTGTCCGGCACCATCACCGGGGTCACCCTGGCAACCGTGCAGGCGGGCACGCTGGCCTTGACCGGCAACAACGCGCAGTACACCGGGCAGGTGGTGGTGGAGCCGGCGGGCACGCTGGAAGCACGCGCGCAGAGCCTGCCACCGACGGTCACCAACAACGGGCTGGTGCGCTTCGCACAGGCCGACGACGGCACCTACGTGGGCGCCATCAACGGAACCGGCGCGCTGGAAAAAACCGGCGCGGGCGTGCTGACCCTGGCCGGCACGACGAACGCAGGCGGGGCGACATCGCTGCTGGGCGGCACGCTGGTCGCGGCCAGCGCACTGCAGACCGCAGGCGTGTCGATGGCCGGCGGCACTACGCTGCGGCTGCAGAACGTGCTGCAGACCCAGGCCGGCGGCGCCGCCAACGTCAGCGGTGATGCGGGCGCGCAGCAGGTCTTCATCGACGCAGGCGGCACGCTGAGCGGCGCCATGGCGCTCGGCGACGGTGACGATCTGCTCGATCTGTCCGGCAGCATCGCCGGCGCTGTCGACCAGGGCGGCGGCAATGACACCGCCATCCTGCGCAGCGGCGGCCGCATCGGCGGGGCGCTGGCGCAGGGCGCGGGCAACGACCGGCTGGAGGTGCAGGGCGGCAGCGTGGCGGGCGTGGCCACGCAGGGCAGCGGCGACGATGTGGCGGTGCTCAGTGCAGGCAGCCTGGCCTCGCTGGACCAGGGCGACGGTGCCGACAGCCTGCAGGTCAGCGGTGGCAGCATCACCGGCACCGTGCAGCAGGGCAACGGCATCGACAGCTTCCTGATGACCGACGGCAGCATCGGGGCGCTGCTGCAGGGTGACAACTACGATTCCTTCCGCATGACCGGCGGCCGTATCGTCGGTGCGTTCGAAGATGGCGACTACGCCGAGATGACCGGCGGCCGCATCGGCCGGGTCAACATGAAGCTGGACAACAACGTGTTCGACATGTCCGGCGGCACCATCGATGGCAACCTGGTCACCGGCTTCGGCCGCGACACGATCATCCTGTCCGATGGCTACATCGGCGGCAACATCAGTGTCAGTGGCGGCGATGACAGCGTGACCCTCACCGGCGGCACGGTGCGCGGCGAAATCCGCATGAGCGTGGGCAATGACACGCTGGACTGGAGCGGCGGCGGGGTGGTCCACGACCTCATCGACATGGGCGAGGGCGACGACATCGCGCGGCTGTCCGACCTCAACGAATCGCACCTGGGCGCGGTGCCGCGGCTGGATGGAGGAAGCGGCACCGATGCGCTGGCGATGGACAACGTCAAGACCACTGCGGTTGCGCGCTACACCGGCTGGGAACGCATCGCGCTGGCCAACGACAGCCAGATGACCTTCGATGGCACGCTGGTGCTGGGTGATGCGGGCACCGCCACCGGGACGCTGGATATCGATGCCACCAGTGCCTTGTTTGCCAGTGGGGCCACCGGGGTGTCCGCCTTCACTGCCGGCTCGTTGGCAAGCGTGCTCAATGCCGGGCGCATCGACATGAGCAGCAACGATGCGGCCGGTGATGTGTTCACCATCAACGGCAACTACACCGGCAACGGCGGTGGCCTTTACCTCAACACCGTGCTGGGTGACGACCGTTCGGCCAGTGACCGCCTGGTGATCTCCGGTGGCGCCGGCACCGGCACCACCGGCATCGGGGTGATCAACGCCGGCGGCGGCGGTGGCGCGACGATCGCCGATGGCATCCTGCTGGTGCAGGCAGGCAACGGTGCCACCACCAGCGCGGATGCGTTCGCGCTGTTCTCGCCGGTGGCTGCCGGTGCCTACGAGTACTTCCTGTTCAAGGGTGGGGTCAGCGGCGGCACCGCCGAAAACTGGTACCTGCGTTCGACCATCGTGGCCAGCGTGGACCCCGCGCCGGCACCGCCGCCGACCACCCCACCGTTGCCCGAGCCGGCCCCGCCGGAAGACCTTGGCACGCCGCCCCCGGTGTCTGCCGCCGGCCCCGCCGCCGCCGCCGGCGTTGATCACCCCGATGCCGGTGGTGCCGGTGCCGGCGCCACCGGAGATCACCAGGCGGTCACTGGCCGAACGGTCGTCACCCAGCACGGTGTTGAGGTAAAGGCCACCGCCGTTGCCGGTGTAGTTGCCGTTGATGGTGAACACATCACCGGCCGCATCGTTGCTGCTCATGTCGATGCGCCCGGCATTGAGCACGCTTGCCAACGAGCCGGCAGTGAAGGCGGACACCCCGGTGGCCCCACTGGCAAA
>NZ_LDJK01000073.1 GCF_001431535.1 Stenotrophomonas chelatiphaga | reverse complement strand
GGGGCCGCGCGGCTGGGCGGGTCGGGGGACGGCAAGAGCCGCTCCTGCGGGCCTCGTTTCGCGCCATCCATGGCGCTCAACGCCCCCGCCCAGCCCCACCGCCCGACGCCCCGACGGGTTCCGTGACTGCCAGCCGCGTAAAAAAAAGAAGAAAAGCGGTAGCGCCGACCCATGGTCGGCGAGCGCAGCGGGCCGTTGGCGGGAACATTCCGCCGACCATGGGTCGGCGCTACCAATTCGTGTGTCCCATGGCCGCCATGGACCTGTCGAACCTGCCCCGTCCCGCCAACCGCACAGCCCTGCAGCTTCTGACGTTGACGTTGACGTTGCCTCAGCCCTGCAGTCGTTCGAGAACGGCTGCGGTGGCCTCCGCGGTAGACACCGCAGCACCCGCAGCAGCGAGGTCGGCAGTAAACACCCCGGCATCCAGCGCCGCGTGTACGGCGGCTTCCACCGCCGCCGCCTCCGCTTCCAGGCCCAGCGAATGGCGCAGCAGCATCGCCGCGCTGAAGATCGTCGCGTAGGGGTTGGCGATGCCCTTGCCGGCGATGTCCGGCGCCGAACCGTGGATCGGCTCGTAGATGCCGACCGCACCGGGTTGTCCCAGCGATGCCGACGGCAGCAGGCCCAGCGACCCAGCCAGCATCGACGCCTCGTCGGTCAGGATGTCGCCGAACATGTTCTCGGTCACGATCACGTCGTACTCGCGCGGCTTGGCCAGCAGGTGCATGGCCATCGAGTCCACCAGCTGGTGTTCCAGCGCCACGTCGGGGAACACGTCCCGGCCCAGCCGGGTGGCGACGTCGCGCCACAGCCGCGAGGTTTCCAGCACGTTGGCCTTGTCCACCGAGGTGACCTTGCCACGGCGTTGGCGGGCCAGCTCGAAGGCGCTGCGCAGTACCCGCTCGATCTCCTCCACGCTGTAGCTGCACAGATCGCTGGCGGCGTCCGCCGTGCGGGTCTTCTCACCGAAGTAGATGCCACCGGTCAGTTCACGTACCACCACGAAGTCGACGCCGCGCAGCAGTTCGGCCTTGATCGGCGAAGCACCCAGCGCCGCTTCATGCGTGCGTACCGGGCGCAGGTTGGCATACAGGCCGAGCGCACGGCGGATCGCCAGCAGGCCCTGCTCCGGGCGCACCTTCGCATTCGGATCGGACCACTTCGGGCCGCCCACCGCGCCCAGCAGGATCGCGTCCGCTGCACGGCAGGCGTCCAGCGTGCTCGCGGGCAGCGGCTCGCCATGGCGGTCGATGGCAATGCCGCCGATGTCGTGTTCGTTGAAGTTGAAGGTGTGGTTGAAGCGGGTGGCGACGGCTTCCAGTACGGCCACGGCGGCGGCGGCCACTTCCGGGCCGATGCCATCACCGGGCAGTACGACGATCTCAGCGTGCATGTTCAGTCTCGTAACGTTCAATGTCGGGGACGCGGCCCAGCAGGTAGCCCAGCTGGTCGACACCTTCCAGCAGGCAGGTCTGCGAGAAGCCGTCCAGCGGGAAAGTGTAGACGCGGCCATCGGGGGTGCGCAGTTCGCGCGCGGCGATGTCGATGGTCAGCACGTCGTCCGGGCGCTGCATCAGCGCCTGCACGTCGGCTTCGTCCAGCACCACCGGCAGCAGTCCGTTCTTCAGCGAATTGCCACGGAAGATGTCGGCGATCTCGCTGCTGACGATCGCGCGCAGGCCCAGGTCGGTCAGCGCCCACGGTGCATGTTCGCGCGAGGAACCGCAGCCGAAATTGCGCCCCGCCAGCAGGATGCTGCGGCCGGCGTTCTGCGGCTGGTTGAAGGCGAAATCGGCGTTGGGCGTGCCATCGCTGGTCCAGCGCCAGTCGTTGAACGCGTTGCGGCCCAGTCCGGCACGTTCGGTGGTGGACAGGAAGCGCGCCGGGATGATCTGGTCGGTGTCGATGTTGGTCTGGCGCAGCACCACGCTGGCCGACGCCAGGGTACGGAAGCCGCTCATCAGGCCACCTCCTGGTTGAACAGGTCGCGGGTGTCGGAAACGCGGCCGTTGACGGCGGCCCACGCGGCAGTCATCGGTGAGGCCAGCAGGGTGCGGGAGCCGGGGCCCTGGCGGCCTTCGAAGTTGCGGTTGCTGGTGCTCACCGCCAGCTGGCCCGGAGCCACCAGGTCGCCGTTCATGGCAATGCACATCGAGCAGCCCGGCTCGCGCCACTCGGCACCGGCAGCGCGCACGATGGCATCGATGCCTTCGGCCTCGGCCTGGCGCTTGACGATTTCCGAGCCGGGGACCACCAGCATGCGCACGCGATCAGCCACCTGCCGGCCGTGCAGCACCTGGGCGACTTCCCGCATGTCGCTCAGCCGCCCGTTGGTGCACGACCCCACGAACACCACGTCTACCGGCGTTCCCTGCAGGGTGTCGCCGGCATGCAGCTGCATGTAGTCCAGGCCCTTCTGTGCAGCGGCATCGTTGGCGGCGGGGATCGGCGCGTCGACGGCGATCGCGGTACCCGGATGGGTGCCCCAGGTCAGCGTCGGACGGATGTCGGCCGCGTCGATCGTAACCTCCGCATCGAAGCGCGCGCCGTCGTCGCTGCGCAACTGCGTCCAGCGTCCGACGGCGGCGTCGAAGTCGGCCCCCTTCGGGCCGCGCGGGGTGGCGGCCACCCAGTCGAAGGTGACCTGGTCCGGGGCCACCATGCCCGCGCGTGCGCCCGCTTCGATGGACATGTTGCACAGGGTCATGCGCTGTTCCATGTCCATTGCCGCGATGGTGCTGCCACGGAACTCCAGCACGTGGCCGGTGCCGCCGTTGACCCCGATCACGCCGATGATGTGCAGCACCACGTCCTTGGCGCCGACGCCGGCCGGCAGGACGCCGTCCACGGTGATCGCCATGGTCTTCGCCTTGCGCTGCAGCAGGCACTGCGTGGCCAGCACGTGGCCGACCTCGCTGGTGCCGATGCCGAAGGCCAGCGAACCGAATGCACCGTGGGTGGAGGTGTGGCTGTCGCCGCAGACGATGGTCATGCCGGGCAGGGTGAAGCCCTGTTCCGGTGCGATGACATGCACGATGCCGCGGTCGGCCGAGGCCATGTCGAACAGTTCCACGCCGTACTCGGCGCAGTTGCTGGCCAGCATCGCGACCTGGGCTTCGGAGGCGGCGCTGGCGTAGGGCAGGGAACCATCGGCGCGCGCGGGCAGCGTCGGCGTGGAGTGGTCCATGGTGCCCTTGGTGCGGTCCGGCCGGCGCGGCGACAGGCCGCGTTCGCGCAGCTCGGTGAACGCCTGTGGCGAAGTCACTTCGTGGATCAGGTGCAGGTCGATGTACAGCACGGCGGGCGCGCTGTCGGATTCGGGGACGACCACGTGGGCGTCCCACAGTTTGTCGTACAGGGTGCTGGGTGCGGGGGTCATGCGATGGCCTGGCAGGAAGGTGCGATGAAGAACATCGGGTGTAATCAGGAGGAGGTCAACACTCAGCGGCGACGTGCAAGCACACGCAGCCGCACATAGTCGGCGAGTGGCAGGCCAGACGCATCACGCGGCAGCTCGGCCAGCAGGGTCTCGCTGGCCACGCGCACGCGGCTGGCAGCGGTGCTGTCCAGGTCGGCCAGCAACGGTGCGGCGAACACCCGCAGCCAGCCGGCGATACCGGTAGGCAGTGGGGTGGGGCGCTCCACGCGTTCGGCGAACTGTACGTGGAAGCCATGCTGGCGCAGGCGGTCGCTGTACGCCTCCACGCTGGGGAAGTACCAGCTGAACGGACTTTCGCCGTGGCCGTGCGCCACGCGGGCGGCCTGCACGGCGCCGACGATGGCGGCGATGTTGCCATCACCGCCGAACTCGGCGACCAGGCGTCCGCCGGGTTTCAAGGCACGCCGCACGCCGGCCAGCACGCGGTCCGGCTCGCGCATCCAGTGCAGCGCGGCGTTGCTGAACACCGCATCGAATCCGCCATCGAAGGCCAGTGCATGGCCATCCATGACCTGCGCATCGACCCCGCGTGCGCGTGCGGCGATCACCAGTTCGGGCGAGGCGTCGACGCCGATCACCTGGGCACCGGTCAGTGCCAGTTCGGTGCTGAGCACGCCGTCACCACAGCCCAGGTCGAGGATCCGTTCACCCGGTCGTGCATCGAGCAGGCGCGCGATCGCGCTGCCCAGCACCGGCACGAAGCCGGCGTCGATGGCGTAATCCTGGGCGTCCCAGGTCTGGCCGGCATCAACGGTCGCGGAGGTGAAGGCGCTCATGCTGGACTCCTCAGGCGTGGGCCGCGGCGGCGGCGGTGTCAGGGGCGGCCGTGGCTTCGCGCTGGCGCAGCAGGCGGTTGGCGACGTCCAGCCAGGCCAGTGCCGAGGCTTCGATGATGTCGCGGCTGGTGCCGGTGCCTTCGAACACCTCATCGCCACTGCGGACGCTCAGGTTGGCTTCGCCGCGTGCGTCGGCGCCGATGCCCACGCTGTGCACCTGGTAGCTGTCCAGCTGCAGGCTGACCCCGGTGGCCGAAGAGAGTGCCCCGAACAGCGCATCCACCGGGCCATCGCCCTGTGCGGTTTCGGCCACCCGGTTGCCATCCGGATCGGACAATTCGACCAGCGCATTGGCACGGCTGCCGACATCGCTGATGGTCATCGAGGCCAGGCGGTAGCCCTGGGTGCTGGCACCGCCCTGCATCAGGGTCTGCAGGTCCGAATCGGTGACCACGCGCTGCTGTTCGCACAGCGACTTGAACTGCTCGAATACCAGCTTCAGTTCTTCTTCTTCCAGCCAGAAGCCCAGTGCGCGCAGGCGCGCTTCGACCGCGGCGCGGCCACTGTGGCGGCCCAGCACCATCTGCGAATCTTCCCAGCCCACGTCCTCCGGACGCATGATTTCGTAGGTGCCGCGGTGGCGCAGCATGCCGTGCTGGTGGATGCCGGATTCGTGGGCGAACGCGTTCGCGCCGACGATCGCCTTGTTGCGCTGGACCGGCATGCCGACCAGGCGCTGCAGCAGCTGCGAAGTGGAGACGATGCGCTGGGTGTTGATCGCGGTGTCCTGGTCGTAGAAGGCCTGGCGCACCTTCAGTGCCATCGCGATTTCTTCCACCGCGCAGTTGCCGGCGCGCTCGCCGATGCCATTGACCGTGCACTCCACCTGGCGGGCACCGCCTTCGATGGCGGCCAGCGAGTTGGCCACCGCCAGGCCCAGGTCGTTGTGGCAGTGCGCGCTGAAGATCACCCGCTCGGCGCCGCTGACGTCGGCCACGCCGGCGATCACCTGCTGGAACATCGCGCGGATTTCCTCCGGCGTGGTGAAGCCGACCGTGTCCGGCAGGTTGATGGTGGTGGCGCCGGCCGCGATCGCCACGCGCGACACTTCGATCAGGTAGTCCAGTTCGGTGCGGGTGGCATCCTCGGCGGAGAACTCGACGTCATCGATGTAAGAACGCGCCAGCGCGACATGCTTGCGCACCGATTCCAGCACCTGTTCGCGGGTCATCCGCAGCTTGTGCTCGCGGTGCAGCGGGCTGGTGGACAGGAACACGTGCAGGCGCGGGTGTGCGGCCGAGTCCAGCGAGCGCACCGAGGTTTCGATGTCGGCGGCCAGGCAGCGCGACAGCACCGCCAGCACCGGGCGCTGCACCTCGCGGCCGATCATCGTCATCGCTTCGCGGTCGGATTGGGAGCTGGCCGGGAATCCGGTTTCGATCACGTCCACGCCCAGCTCGTCCAGCGCACGCGCCATGACCAGCTTCTGCTGCGGGCTCATGCTGCAGCCGGGCGACTGTTCGCCATCGCGCAGGGTGGTGTCGAAGATGCGGATGCGCGGCGGGGTAATTCGTTCGATGGTCGGCGTGGTCATGGGGAAGTCTCCTCGACAGCGGGCAGTGCGGCGTGCAGGTGGGAAGGGGAAGAAGCAGGTTTCAAGGCAGGGAGTGCGACCGCCACGGCGGGCGTTCGCAGGGTTTCGGGGCGGCGTCGGCGCGGCTTGCGCGGCGCGCGCGGGCGGACGTCGGTGAGCAGCCCGGCCAGTACCGAGGCGTCGATGTTGCCGCCGGAGACGACCGCGAACTTGCGGCGGCCGGCAACCCGGCGACCGGCGGCCAGTGCCAGTGCGCCGGCGCCTTCGGCGATCAGGTTCTCTTCCAGCGCCAGCCGGACCAGCGTCTCGCGCAGCTCGGCTTCGCGAACGATCACCACGTCATCCAGCAGCGAGGCGCACAGGCGGCGGGTCAGGAAACCGGGGATCTTGACCCGCACGCCGTCGGCCAGCGAGGGCACCGGGGCAATCGGACGGATGTCGCCGCTGATCGCGCGGGCCATCGAATCCACGCCCTCGACCTGCGCGCCGACGATCCGCACGCCCTGCGATTTCAGCGCCAGGGCCACACCCGATGCCAGCCCGCCGCCACCGATGGGCACGATCACCACGTCCGGCGAATGCGGCGCCAGCTCGATGCCGACCGTGCCCTGGCCGGCGATGACATCGGCATCATCGAAGGCGGACAGGAAGCGGTAGTCATGGCGCTGGGCCAGCTCCACCGCGAAGGCCCAGGCATCGTCGTAGCTTTCGCCATGCTGGCGGACGGTGGCGCCCCAGTGGGCGACGCCGGCGATCTTGTTGGCCGGTGCGCCGTGCGGCATCACCGTGATTGCCTGCACGCCCAGCCGATGCGCGGCCCACGCTACGCCCTGGGCGTGGTTGCCGGCAGAGGCGCAGATGATCGGGCGCAGGTCGCCGCGCTCGCGGCCGGCCAGCAGCGCGTTCAGCGCGCCGCGCACCTTGTAGGAGCCGGTGCGCTGCAGGTTTTCCAGCTTCAGCCAGGTGCCGAAGCGTTCGGCGTGGTGCAGCGGCGTGGGCGGCAGGAAGCGGCGCAGGCGGGCCTGCGCGGCCAGCACGTCGGCGACGGTTACATCGCCTACGTCGGGTTCGGTGCCGGCGCGGTCAGCGGCAGGCATGGGGGACCACGCGTGGTGCGCACGGCGACGACGACGGGCGGCGAAGAAGACGCCTCCGTGCCGGCACCGCTTGCACGGTACGGGCGCTCATGCGGCGACTCCCTGCAGTTCGGTCACCTGGACCGATACGCAGTCGTAGATTTTTTCGATCTGGCGGCACAGGGTTTCCGGCGGACGGCTACCGTCCACCACCAGCTGCAGGTGCCAGCGGCCGTGGTCGTCGGCATCGGGGGCACCGTTGATCGCGCGCGGTGCGAAGCCGCGCCGTTCGGCCATGCCGATCACGCGTAGCAGCGCGCCTTCGGCGGGGTGCAGCACCAGGTCAAGCCGGTATTGCATTGGGAGTCTCCTGGCTGACATGGGCGGGATTGGATTCCAGCATGGTGCTGTTGGCGGTGTTGGGCGGAACCAGCGGCCAGACGTTGGCACGCGCATCGATGGCCACGTGCAGCAGCGCCGGACCGGGTTCGGCCAGCAGTGCGGCCAGCCCACCTTCGACGTCATCGCGTGCATCGATGCGGGTCGCGGCGATGCCGAACACCTTGGCCAGGGCGACGAAGTCCGGGTTGTCGGACAGGTCGATCTCGCTGTAGCGCTCGGCGAAGAACAGTTCCTGCCACTGCCGGACCATGCCCAGCGAACTGTTGTCCAGCAGCACGATCTTCACCGGCAGGCGGCAGCGCGCGATGGTGGTCAGCTCCTGTACGTTCATCATGAAGCTGCCATCGCCGGACACCAGCACCACGGTGCGGTCCGGGCAGGCGAACTGGGCGCCCATGGCGGCCGGCAGGCCGAAGCCCATCGTGCCCAGCGCGCCGCTGGTCAGGTGGTTGCGCGGATGATTGAAACGGCAGTGCTGGGCCACCCACATCTGGTGCTGGCCGACATCACAGGCGATCACTGCATCGGCCGGCGCCAGTTCGCTCAGGCGCTTCAGCAGGGCCGGGGCGTAGATGTGCTTGCCCGGTGCGTCGTAGCGGGCGATGAACTTCTCGCGGTGCTGCGCGCAGCGGTTGCGCCAGGCCGCCTGCGTGGCCGGCGGTGCCGGGAAAGCGGCATGCAGGGCGCGGATGGCCTGGGCGACATTGCCGGGGACGGCGACATCGGCGGTGCGCAGCTTGGAAATTTCATACGCATCGGCATCGATGTGGACCACGCGCGCGAAGGGCGCGAACTCGGTCAGCTTGCCGGTGGCACGGTCATCGAAGCGCGCGCCCAGCACCAGCAGCAGGTCGGCCTCCTGCACGGCCATGTTGGCTGCGCGGGTGCCATGCATGCCCAGCATGCCCAGCGACTGCGGGTGGCCGGCGGGCAGCGCGCCCAGGCCGCGCAGGGTCAGCACGGCTGGAATCCCACTGGCCGCAGCGAAGTCGCGCAGCGCATCGACGGCGTCACCCAGCGCGATGCCACCGCCGGCGTAGATCACCGGCTTTTCCGCGCCTGCAATGGCGGCGATGGCATCGGCGATGGCCTGCTCGGCCGGCGCGGGCGGTGCTTCCACGGTGGCCGGCACATGCGCCGGCAGATGGCTTGCATCGGCTACCTGGACATCCTTGGGCAGATCGATCAGCACCGGGCCGGGACGGCCTTCGCGTGCGATGCGGAACGCCTCGGCGACCACGCGTGGCAGGTCATCGACGCTGCGCACCAGCCAGCTGTGCTTGACGATCGGCAGGGTCAGCCCGAACACGTCCAGTTCCTGGAACGCGTCGGTGCCCAGCAGCGGCGTGGCGACCTGGCCGGTGATGCACACCATCGGCACCGAATCCAGCATCGCATCGGCGATGCCGGTGACCAGGTTGGAAGCGCCCGGACCGGAAGTGGCGATGCACACGCCGACCCGGCCACTGGCACGCGCGAAGCCGTTGGCGGCCAGTGCGGCGCCCTGCTCGTGGCGCACCAGCACGTGCTTCAGCCGCGAATCCACCAGGGCATCGTAGAACGGCATGATGGTGCCGCCGGGGTAGCCGAACAGCGTCTGCACGCCTTCGGCCTCCAGCGCCTGGGTCAGCCAGCGCGCGCCGTTGGGCGGCGCGCTGCGTTGTGCGGGGATGTTCATGGGAAACCTTGCAGAGCGGGTGGGGGAGGGCCGCGTGGGTTACGCGGCCTGGCCTTGCAGCCAGACCATCTTGGCGCGCAGTTCCTTGCCTACCTTCTCGATCGGGTGGTCCAGGTCGGCCTGCTTGAACTTGTTGTAGTTCGGCAGCCCCGCTTCGTATTCGGCAACCCAGTTCTTGGTGAAGGTGCCGTCCTGGATATCCTTCAGGACCTCCTTCATGCGCTCCTTGGTGCCGGCATCGATCACCCGCGGGCCGCTGACGTAGTCGCCGTACTGGGCGGTTTCGGAGATGAACTCCAGCATCCGCGAGATGCCGCCTTCGTAGAACAGGTCGACGATCAGCTTCAGTTCGTGCAGCACTTCGTAGTACGCGATTTCCGGCTGGTAACCCGCTTCCACCAGCGTTTCGAAGCCGGCCTGCACCAGCGCCGAGGCGCCGCCGCACAGCACTGCCTGCTCGCCGAACAGATCGGTCTCGGTCTCTTCCTTGAAGGTGGTCTGGATCAGGTTGGCGCGCGCACCGCCCAGGCCGGTGGCATAGGCCAGCGCGTGCTTGGCGGCATTGCCGCTCTTGTCCTGGTGCACGGCCCAGATGCACGGCACGCCACGGCCGATCTCGTACTCGCGGCGGACCAGCGCGCCGGGGCCCTTGGGCGCTACCAACACCACGTCCAGGTCTTCGCGCGGGGTGATCATGTCGAAGTGCACGTTCAGGCCATGCGCGAACAGCAGCACCGCGCCCTGTTTCATGTTCGGCGCCAGCACCTCGTCATACAGCTTCTTCTGCACCATGTCCGGGGTCAGCACGGCGACCAGGTCGGCATCCTTGACCGCCTCGGCCGGGGCCTTGACGGTGAAGCCGTCGGCCTGGGCCTTTACTTCGGTCGGGCCGCCGGGCCGCAGGCCCACCACCACGTCGAAGCCGGATTCACGCAGGTTCAGTGCGTGCGCGCGGCCCTGGCTGCCGTAGCCGACGACAGCGATCTTGGTCTGGGGCAGGTCGTTGGTGCTCATCGTGGTGGTTCCTTGCAGAGGTATTGGGTGAGGAGGGAGGGTGTTGCCCTGTTCTGAAACGAAAAAACCCGCGCCGGGACCGGTGCGGGTTCTGATCGAGTACCTGTGTGTCTGTTGCTTACACGCTGGCTCGTCCCGCTCCGGTGGGCTGGCTAATAAGTACGAGTACGAGGAGCGAACGCAGCGAGGCGGCGCCGGTGGCGGCGGGCTCGAAGTTCGTCGGCGGTGGCGTGTGGCGCTGCAACATGGGTCCGAGGAAAACATGCGCGCCAAGGTGTGTCAACCCTTGTCGACGCATGCAGATTGGTTGCCGCTGAATCCACGCGAAAGCCTTGTGCCACCTGCATTGTTGCGCATGAAACCAGCGTCGTGCCGCAGGGCGGAGCGAGCCGTTCACGCCATTCGCGCAGTCGTCGGGCTGCCCGCGCCACACGTCCATGACCTATGCCGGATACCCGGCAAGACGCAGACAGGCGACTATCACGGCATCCCTTTCCAGGAACTCCCCGACGTGACCCGACGACTGACCCGCTGCCTGCTGGCCGCTGCCCTGCTGGCTTCGTTGCCCGCGCTTGCCCTCGCCGCTGATCGCGTGACCGGCCACGGCTTCGCCACCCGTTCGGAAGTGATCGCGCCGCATGCGATGGCGGCCACGTCGCAGCCGCTGGCCACCCAGATCGCGCTGGAGGTGATGAAAGGCGGCGGCAGCGCGGTCGATGCCGCCATCGCCGCCAACGCGGCACTGGGCCTGATGGAACCCACCGGCAACGGCATCGGCGGCGACCTGTTCGCCATCGTCTGGGATCCGAAGACCCAGCAACTGCATGGTTACAACGGCTCCGGCCGTTCGCCGCGATCGCTCACCCTGGCCGAGTTCCAGCGTCGTGGGCTGAAGGAAATCCCGGCTACCGGCCCGCTGCCGGTGTCGGTGCCCGGCGCCGTCGATGGCTGGTTCGCGCTGCACGAGCGCTTCGGCCGCAAGCCGATGGCCGACAACCTGGCGCCCGCCATCCGTTACGCGCGCGAAGGCCATCCGGTGGCCGAGGTCATCGCGTACTACTGGGATCGATCGGTCCCGCGCCTGTCGCAGTACCCCGGTTTCAAGGAACAGTTCACGATCAACGGCCATGCCCCGCGCAAGGGCGAGCTGTGGAAGAACCCGAACCTGGCCAACACGCTGCAGCAGATCGCCGATGGCGGTCGCGATGCGTTCTACAAGGGCGACATCGCGCGCACCATCGGGAGCTATTTCAAGGCCAATGGCGGCTACCTGAGCTTCGATGACATGGCTGCCCACCATGGCGAATGGGTTGACCCGGTGAGCAGCAACTACCGCGGTTACGATGTGTGGGAGCTGCCACCCAACAGCCAGGGCATTGCCGCGCTGCAGATCCTCAACGTGCTGGAAGGCTACGATTTCTCGAAGATCCCGTTCGGCTCGCCCGAGCACGTGCATTTGTTCGTGGAAGCCAAGAAGCTGGCCTTCGCCGACCGCGCGCGCTTCTACGCGGACATGGCCTTCCAGCCGGCCGCTCCGGTGGCCAAGCTGATCTCGAAGGAGTACGCAGCCGAGCGTCGCGCGCTGATTTCGATGGACAAGGCCTTGAAGGAAGTGCAGCCGGGCACGCCGAAACAGCTGGAAGAGGGCGACACGATCTACATGACCGTCGCCGATGCCGACGGCATGATGGTGTCGCTGATCCAGTCCAATTACCGTGGCATGGGCAGCGGCATGGCCCCGCCGGGGCTGGGCTTCATCCTGCAGGATCGCGGCGAGATGTTCGTGCTGCAGAAGGACCACCCGAATGGCTATGCGCCGGGCAAGCGCCCGTTCCAGACCATCATTCCCGGCTTCATCACCAAGGATGGCAAGCCCTACGCGAGCTTCGGCGTGATGGGCGGGGCGATGCAGCCGCAGGGCCATGCGCAGATCGTGATGAACCTGGTGGACTTCGGCATGAACCTGCAGGAGGCCGGCGACGCGCCGCGCATCCAGCACGAAGGGTCCACCGAGCCCACCGGCCAGGCCACGGCAATGAGCGATGGCGGCGAGGTCAACCTGGAGACCGGGTTTGCCTATGACACGATCCGCGCGCTGATGCGCAAGGGCCACCGCGTGGTGTTCGCCGACGGTCCGTATGGCGGCTACCAGGCGATCCTGCGCGATCCGGAGACGGGCGTGTACTACGGCGCATCCGAGAGCCGCAAGGATGGGCAGGCGGCGGGGTATTGAGGGGTAGGTCGAACGGGTGAGACCCCCTCGCGGGTGGCTGAAAGCCGTTGCTGGGTCTGGGCCGGGCGGTGGGGCTGGTCGGGGGACGGCAAAAACTGCATCCATGCGGGCCTCGTTTCGCGCCATCCATGGCGCGAAACGCCCCCGCCCAGCCCCACCGCCCGGCCCC
>NZ_LDJK01000072.1 GCF_001431535.1 Stenotrophomonas chelatiphaga | reverse complement strand
CGCCCCCGCAAGGGCAACCCGCGGAAAAAATACGGCGGATGGGCATGACCCCATGCAGACGCCCCCCTGTGAGGACGAGGGCGCCGCACTTCCGCCGTTGCCCAATGACAGGCTGAAACGGTGGCGACACCCTAGAGAGAAGGGGCCGCCACCGGCCGGAGGAGCTGCTTCCAGCACGTTC
The DNA here is from genome assembly GCF_001431535.1 of Stenotrophomonas chelatiphaga. GTDB lineage: Bacteria > Pseudomonadota > Gammaproteobacteria > Xanthomonadales > Xanthomonadaceae > Stenotrophomonas > Stenotrophomonas chelatiphaga. Next base: position 26,767 of record NZ_LDJK01000072.1, on the reverse strand, counting down.
ATCGTGTGGCCTGACGGCGGTTGCGTACATGAGAAAAGTTGCGAAATGCGTGCGCTTTCAGGCGCACGGGGCCGCTGCAGGCCTTGACCGCCCGCCCGCAGCCAGACTCACCCCGCCTGCCCTACCCCAGCAGCACCGACAATCCCCACGTGCACAGGCATACATACGCCAGCAGGCCCAGGCTGATGCCCAGCGTGGTGCGCATGATCGCCGACTCCTGCCCCACCAGCTTGACCGCCGCGGCAGCGATCGCGATCGACTGCGGTGACACCAGCTTGGCCATCACCCCGCCGGCCGTGTTGGCGGCCACCAGCAGCGCTTCGGGCACCCCGATCTGGGCGGCGGTGACCGCCTGCAGATGGGCGAACAGGGTATTGCTGTTGACAACCGATCCGGTGATGAACACGCCCATCCAGCCGATCACCGGCGCCAGCAGCGGGAACACACCGCCGGTCTGCGCCAGCGCCAGCCCGATGGTGGATGAGGCCCCGGAATAATTGGTGATGTAGGCCACCGCCATCACCAGCGACACCGTGGCCAACGGCTTCCACATCTCCCCGGCGGTCTGCGCCAGCTCCTCGCCGGACATGCGCAGGTTGAGCCGGGGCGACAACACCACGGTCAGCACCGCGGCCACCAGGATGGCGGTACCTGAAGCATTCAACCAGCCGACATTCCACACCGCCGGCAGCGTATGCACGTTGACCACCAACGGCGGCAGTTCCTGCACGCGCCCATCCAGCAGGCCGATCGGCAGGTGCAGCACGGTGCTGGCCAGCGCCCCGCCGGCGGCGAACAGCGCCTTGAAGGCCGGCAGGCTCCACAGCAGGATGGCCCCGGTGAGGATGTAGAACGGCGACCACGCGAGCAGCACCTGCTTCAAGGTATAGCGCTGCGCCGGCCCGGGGGGTGTATCCGCTTCGCGGTAAATGCGCCGGGGCCGCCACACCTGCATGAAGCCGGCCAGCGCGGCCATCGCCGCCAGCGGTCCGATGATGTCCACCAGTTCCGGCCCCAGCAGATACAGCACCGCCGTCTGCACGCCGCTGAACACCCCGCCCACCACCAGCAGCACCGGCCAGGTCTCACGCACACCGCGCCAGCCATCCAGCATCAGCACCAGGATGGCCGGCGACAACAGCGCGATCACCTGCACCAGCGCCATCAGCATCAGCGACATCGCCTCCAGGCTGACCCCGCCCTGCTGCGCGCCCACCACTACCGGGATGCCGATGGCCCCGTATGCACCGGCCGCGCCATTGGCCAGCAGGCACAGCATGGCCGCCTTCAGCGGGCGGAAACCCAGCTCCACCAGCAACGCGGCGCAGATGGCGATCGGCACGCCGAAGCCGGCCGCGCCCTCCAGGAATCCACCAAAACAGAACGCGATCAGCAGCACCTGGATGCGCTGGTCTTCGGAAATGGTCGCGATGCTGCCGCGGATCACGTCGAACTTGCCGCTGCGGATGGCGAGTTTGTACAGCCACACCGCCATCAGCACGATGAAACTGATCGGAAACACACCGTTGGCGATGCCCAGCAGTCCCGCGCCCGCGATGGTGCCGGCCGGCATGCCGAACACCAGCGCGGAAACCAGCACGGACACCACGACCGCCAGCAGCGCGGCGGTCAATCCTTTCAGCCGCAGCACGGTCAATGCCAGCAGGAATACCAGCACCGGCAAGGCGGCCAGCAGCGCCGACAGGTTGGGGTTACCCAGCGGATCGTAATTCTGTTGCCACATGGCCAGCCTTCCTTCGGTGGCGCCGGGCAGGCCCGGCAGGTACGCGTAGGGGGAACCCGTGTCAGCCGCTGGTGACCTCGTTGGGGCATTCGGTACCGGCAGCAAAATGACCGAGATTCCCCAGCGTGGTCTCCGCGATTTCCTGCAGCGCCTCGGTGGTGAAAAACCCCTGGTGGCCGGTGACCAGCACATTGGGGAATGTCATCAGGCGCTGGAATACGTCGTCGTCGATGATCTGCCCGGAGCGGTCCTGGAAGAACAGCGCACTTTCCTGTTCGTAGACATCGATCGCCAGGTGGCCCAACTGCCGCGACTTCAGCGCGCGGATCACCGCATCGGTATCCACCAGTCCGCCACGCGAGGTATTGACCAGCATCGCGCCGGGCTTCATCAGGGCCAGCGAATCATCGTTGATCAGGTGCCGGGTCTGGATGGTCAGCGGGCAGTGCAGCGAGACGATATCCGAACGCGCCAACAGGTCCTGCAGCGACACGAACTCACCCAGCCCGGCGAAATCCGGCGAAGGATACGGATCATGGCCGAGCACGGTGCAGCCCATGCCGTGCAGGATGCGCGCGGTCGCCAGGCCGATCTTGCCGGTGCCGACGATGCCCGCGGTCTTTCCGTGCAGGGTGCGACCGAGCAGGCCTTCGAGCATGAAGTTTCCTTCGCGCACCCGGTTGAATGCCCGATGGGTCTGGCGGTTGAGCGTCATGATCAACGCCAGCGTGTGTTCGGCGACGGCCTCGGGCGAATACGCCGGGACCCGCGCGACGAAGAAGCCCAACCGTTCGGCAGCGGCGAGGTCGACATTGTTGAAACCGGCGCAGCGCAGCAGCACCGCACGCACCCCCATGCCGTGCAGCGCCTGCAGTACCGGGGCGTCCAGACGGTCGTTGACGAAAACACAGACCGCATCGCATCCCTGCGCCAGGGCAGCCGTGTGGACGTCCAGGGTGGCGTCGTAATACAGGAACTCGACCCCGTGGGCCGCCCCTGCCTGCTGATTGGCCTCGTCCAACGAGCGGCTGTCGTAGGGGCGTGCGCTGAAAACGGCGACTTTCATACAGGACTTCCTTCCCCGTGACGTTTTGCGGACTGTAACAGGCGCTGGGGGACCAAAGGGGTCAGCGTCCTTTTCCTGCGGGAAAGGACGCTGACCCCAGCGCTACACTACGGACCACCGTGCAACCGGCCCACGCCATGTCGCCCCTGTCACGCATCTTCCGCTGGACGGCCTCCCCTGCGGGCAAGCGCACGCTGTTCCTGCTGACCACGGCGTTCGCGCTGCTGGTGGCCTGTAGCCCGGAGCTGCTGCCGCTGCTGCCGGTGGTGGATGCGCTGGGCCTGGACGTGCTGGCGATGCTGCTGGGGGCGCAGATGCTGGCCACCCTGCCGTGGCTGCGCGGCCAGGCCGGGCCAGCCATTGGCGTGGCACGGCGCGCACTGCTGGGCATCGCGGCGGGCGCGATGGGCGGCCACCTGCGGCAGCTGGTGTTCGGGGTGGGCCGGCTGGGATGTGTTGCACTTTCCCCGGCACGCGCAGGCTGAAAGCGGCGCAGCGGACGACGCACGTCGCCTGCTTTTGAAGATCCGCCCATGTACGGATCGGTCGCCGACTGGTGGTATGGCCGTGCTGATGACGAAGAGCATCAGTCGGGATTGCCATCCTGTTTGATTAATTACCAAGTTAGCTCTGTTTTGCCCCTTTGGGCACGGCGGAGAATGCACTGCATTGCCCGTGGGCTCCATGGTGGGCGATGTGGGGGATCCCTGATCCGCCGGCTTTTTGGTAATTATTCACCGGTATGGCAACCCGCATCGCCTGCCACCTTGCGCCCCGCGCAGGTGGCCTCACGCCTTGCGAAGGACGACCGATGGATCCGAAGCATCCGCTCAGTGCCAGACGCCTCTACGCCCTGCTGGGCGAGAAAATGCACGACCTCCCGCCTTATTTCATCGAACGACTCGAGCAAAGGCTGGAGCAGTACGACGCCACGCGGGACCACAGCGAAAACGTGGTGCAGCTGCGCATGGTTTCCGATACCACCGTCGACGTGCCGTGCGCCAGTCCCGACTGCCCGGCAGGCTTGGCATGCGGGGCGAGCGTGGCCGTGCCGATGCGCACCCTGCACGGCCTGGCCGTCCTGTTCGACCTGCTGCACGCGGCGCATCTTTCACGCCTGGGTGCCACCGCGGAAGGCGGCATCAGCGAACAGCACGTCGGCGGACTGATCCTGACCGGCCAGGCACTGCTCAGCGCGACGACGCAGGCCCAATGGAGCGAGCGATGAACGCGACCGGCAAGGCCGGCACCAGCCCCGTGCCCGCCCGCACCGGCGATCTGGTCCGGCAGATGGCCGAGCATCTGGATTCGCGGCTGCGCCTGCGTGACTGCGACGAAGCCGGCATAGCGCGCGCCCTGCTGCTGATGTCCGAACTGCACGGCATGAGCCGCGTCGCGCGCGCCTGCGGGATGAACAGCGACACCCTGCGCCGGCAACTGGATGGCACGCGAACGTTGACCTTCGATACGGTGCTGGGCGTGAGCCGGGCGCTGGGACTGCAGTTGAGCGCAGAGGTAGGGGCGTCGCCTGCCGATGCAGCACCGAGGTGTAATAGACCCTTGCGACCATCTGGCCTACTATCGCGAGTTGCGAAACGCCATGGGTACACCGTTCGTGGATAGTTTTGAAAGATTCAATGGCCGTCGCAGCGGCGCAGGCAAGCCCATCGCCGTGCTTGCCCACGGCTTCGGCACCGACCAGACCGCCTGGTCTGCGTTGCGTCCGTGGTTCGAACAACGGTTCGAGGTCATCTCGTTCGATCTTGCCGGCTGCGGTCCGCGCGGCGCGGAAACCTATGACTTCGACCGGCACGCGTCGCTGTTTGGTTATGCCGACGACCTGCTGGATATCCTCGACGAACTCGAGGTCGAGCGCTGCACCTATATCGGTCATTCCATGAGCGCGATGATCGGGGCGCTGGCATCCATCGCGCGGCCGGAGCTGTTCGAGCGCATGGTGATGATCGGGGCATCGCCGCGTTACCTCGACGATGACGGCTACACCGGCGGATTCAAGCCCGAGGATCTGGAAAATCTGTTCGACAGCATGAGCGCGAACTACCAGGCGTGGGTGGCGGGCTTCGCTCCGATGGTGGTCGGCGTGGAGGACAGCGAGGTCATCGCCGATTTCTCCAATACGCTGTTCCAGATGCGCCCGGATATCGCCCTCAATACATCGCGGACCATTTTCAATTCCGACGTCCGCGCACTGGCTGCGCAGGTCTCCCGGCCGGTACATGTCATCCAGACCTCGGTCGATGTCGCCGTGCCGGTCGCCGTGGGTCACTGGCTGGCAGAAGCGATCGACGGGGCGACGCTCGACATCATCGATGCCTCCGGCCATCTGCCCCACATGACCGCCTCCGGTGAAGTGATCCGCATCCTGGACCAGCGCCTGGGCGGGACGGCACGTTGAATACGCCCGACAGCAATGCCCTGGTCAGCCTGAGCCAGTTCGCCCATGGCGCCTCCGGTGCCGATCTGGTGATGGTGCTTGAGGCGGACCCGGACGGCCGCGTGACGTGGTCGACCGGCTTCCCCAATGCCTCTTTTTCCGGCTTCAACCTGGCACGCAGCGGCGTGCTGGCCCACGCGTGGACGGGGCAGCCGGTCGAGGCGAACGCTTTCCGGCTGCCGACGGCGATCGTCCAGGCATTGGGCGGCCCGGCCGCACGGTTGTTGTTCATCCCTGCCCCTTCCGACGATGCGCCATCAAGCGGCATGTTGCTGCTGTGGAAGCACGATGTCGGCGCCGAGCAGTCACCGCAGACGCTCTCGTTGCTGGCACCCAGCGTCGCCCAGCTGCTGTCGGCGCGACGCGGCGCGGTGCATGACATCGTGGTCCGCAACCAGTTCATCGACCTGGTGGAAAGCGTTCCGGCGGGCATCGTGCTGATCGACGGCGATGGACTGGGCACGGTGATCAACCAGCGCGCGGCCGAGCTGCTGGGACAGAAGCCCGGCAAGCACCGCGCCGCCGACCTTGTGGCCCCGATGCGGGCGTTGCGGCAACGCTGCGACAACCATGCCGAACTGGAGCAGGCCTATGCCGCCCAGGTGGGAAATCTCAATTTTGCGACGACGCTGCACTGGGTGATGGGGGAGCGCACCTTCGAGGTGGACACCCATCCGGTGCGCGGCGATGGCGAGCAGGGCCGCATCTGGCTGTTCACCGACATCACCGCGGATCTGCTGATGGCCGCCGAACTGCGGCGCCTGGCCTCGTCGGACCCGCTGACCGGCGTCCCCAATCGACGACATTTCGAAGAGCGCTCCGCGCAGATCATCGCCGCCCGCGAGGCAACCGGTCGCTCGGTCGCGGTGCTGATGCTGGACGTCGACCATTTCAAGAAGATCAACGACACCCACGGCCACCCGATCGGCGATGAAGTATTGAAAGTGGTCGCCCGCCGCTGCCGCGAGGCGCTGCGTGATCGTGACCTGTTCGCGCGCTTTGGCGGGGAGGAATTCATCGCGCTGCTGGCCGCGCCGACTGCCGACGAAGTACCCGCCACCGCCGAACGCCTGCGCAACGCGATTTCCGGCGCACCGGTGAACGTGGGCGGCCTGCGCATCGATGTGACCGTCAGCGTGGGCGGCGCCATGGGCGAGGCACTGCCGGGCTGCGATGCGACGCTGCTGGAACAGCTGGTGGCGCGTGCGGATGAGGCGCTGTATGAGGCGAAGGCCGACGGGCGCAATCGGGTGCGGATGAGTAGTTGATCCCTCATGGCGCCGACCCTGGGTCGGCGCTACCGCATCAGTGCTGCGCCAGTGCGTATTTCTTCTCCCCTGCCACCACCGCCAGCCGCACGAGCTGGCGGTCGTCATCCTGCTGGGCCAAGCGGTTTTCCGGCGGTGGCAGCGGGCAGGTGGCGAAGTCCGTGTAGGCGCACGGCGGGTTGTAGGCGCGATTGAAATCCAGCGTAACCGTGCCGTCTGCCGCGACCGCGTCGGTGCGCAGGTAGCGCCCGACCCCGTAGGTCTGGCGGCTGGTGGTCTGGTCCTGGAACATCAGGTTCAGGCTTTTCGTCGGGTCGCCGAGGGCTTCCAGTCGCCACTCACGCCCTTCTTTTTCGAACACCACGTAACCGGGGTTCGGCGTATCGGCGACCTCGCCGAGCACGTTCACGATCGGCAGCGTCCTGCCGGCCGGGTGCGGCACGAAGCGCGCCTGCACGCGCCAGCTTTCTTCGGCCGGGAAGAAGTCCAGGCCACCGAAATGCAGGCGCGCCGGCGCATCGGCATGGCGCACCCGTAATGCCAGCCGCTGCCCGCGCTTGATCGCGGTGATCTGCCCCTTGCCCTCGTCATAGGACAGCTTGGTGCCACCGCCCTTCCCTTCTGGTTCCAGCCGCACCTCCCCCTGTACCGGCGTGCCATCGGCGCTGATCTGCGCCCCATCGACCGGCCTGAGGTACAGGCCGTCGGCGCGCTGCTCCAGCTGGGCCAACCGGTCCGGTGCAATCGACAGGCGGATGGTATTGCCTTCAGCACCGCCCACGCTCTGCGTTCCGGCGTTGATCCAATGCAGCCCGATCAGGCTGGTCCAGCCATCGGGCTTGCCCAGGTCCGCGGCACGTTCGTGCACCCACTCAGCGTGTTGGCGCTTGAAATCCTGCGCTGCAGTCGCCGCTTTGGGGTTCTCCGGCGCAGGTTGCTCCTGCCGGCTGCACGCCCCCACAAGCAGGGTGGCAACCAAGACGGAGGCAAGCGTGTACGTCTTCATGCAGGTCACCAGTTTTTGGAAATACCGAGGTGGACGTAGCGTCCGTAGGTTTCGTGCAGCGCGCTCAGGTAGCTGCCGGTGGCGTTCAGCGGCGGCTCTTCGTTGAACAGGTTCCTGGCTCCCACTTCGACGGCCGTTCCCTTCAGGCGTCCTGTGTTGAACTCCTTCTTGACCGACAACGCCCAGCGCTGGGTCGAACCCACCACGAACGGCGTGCGATCGGAATAGGCGCCGGCCGTCACGCTGTCGATATAGTCGTCGCGCAGGCGCACCGTCCAGTCCTGCAGGTTCCAGATCAGCGTCGCGCTGGCCCGCCATTCCGGCTTGGCCCCATTGATGCCGACCTCGTTGGCCGCGCCGAGGTCGGGCGCGATGATGTTCAACTGGCCATTGGCAATCGCGGCAGCCACCTGCTGCACCTCGGCAGGCTTCTGCTGGGTGTATTCCTTGAGCTGGCTGACACTCAGCAGTAACGCGAAGTTGCCCCAGGCGGTTTCGCGCAGCCGCCAGGTGAAGTTGTAGTCCACGCCCGATGCGGTGAGTGGCCGGCGATTCTGGTAGCGGTTGTAGATGTGCGTCACCACGCCCGCAGGCGCCAGGCCGGAGCCTGCAAACAGCGCGGCGTCCTCTGCCGTCACCGCCGCACGCACCACGTTGGGGTTGCTGCTGCCTTCGACCACGCGCAGATAGGCGTCGTACAACAGCTCTTCACCCAGGGTATTGATGGGGTTCTCCACCTGCACCCGCCAGGCATCCACGCTCAGGCTGATCGAGCCCAGCGAGTCCGGCAGGAACTGTGGCTCGAACACCGCGCCCCATGACGACTGCCGGGTGGTTTCCGGCTTCACGTCGTCGCCGTAGGAGGTCACCGCGCTCACCGACGGCTTGACCGCCGAGCCACTGCTGTAGGCATTCAAGCAGGCACTGTAGTCGGGTTGCGCGCCCTTGCTGATCAGCGCGTGGCAGCGGATGGCATCGTTGTTGAAGCCAAACCCGTAGGTTGGCGGGGAGTTCACCAGTTCCAGTCCCGGTGCGCGGAAACCGCCGCTGACCGAGCCGCGCAGCAACAGGTTGTCATTGACCTTCCACGCCGCGGCCAGCTTCGGCTTGGCCACCTTGCCGGCATCGCTGTAGTCCTCCCAGCGGCCGGCAAGCTGCAGGTCCAGCGACTGCACCAGCGGTATGCCCTGCGCGGGTGAAATCAGCGGTACGGCGAGTTCGATCAGCGCCGACTTTACGTTGCGGCTGCCGCGGACATCGGGCCGGGGGCTGTGGGTGAAGAAGTTGCTGGCCGCGACCGTGCCGGTATACCAGTCCGTGTAGGGGCGGCTTCCATCGATGTTTTCGTCGCGGTCATCCTCACGGCTCTCATACCGGTACTCAACGCCCGCCGCCAGCCCGATGTCACCGGCGTACCAGGTAAACAGATCGGACCGGTTGATCTTGAAATCCCACAGCGCCAGCTCCGTGGTGCCTTCGCGGGTCGCCTCGCCAATGAACGCCGACGTGTCATAGGGCGTGGCGTCGCCCAGCCGGATGCTGGCCGGATCGCCGCCACTGAAGGGGTTGTAGGCACCGGCGTCGGTACGGTTCACCGCGGCGATGAAGGCATCGGTCAGCCCGCCCTGCTGCGTGTCGGTACTGCGTGCGCGCGAATACAGCAGCGCGGTTTCCCAGTTCCAGCCGCCGTCGGTCCAGCCGCGCACGCCGAGCAGCACGCGCGACTGATCGTTATCCACCTTGACCCGGCGGATACCCGAATCAGCGAACTGGTAGTTGAGCAAACGGATCGCATCGGCGCCGCGCAAGGCATCCGGTACCCAATAGGCGTCCGGCCGGATATGCAGCAGGAAGCCGTCACCGCCGAAGCCCGACTCGCTGCTCACCCAGGATTCGGACGTGGCGCGGTAATAGCCCAGCTCACCGAACACCTGCAGGTTTTCGGTGGCATCGAAGCGTCCACTGGCGAAGACATTTCCCTTGTTGATGGCAGGTGCCGAGGTGATGCCGGGCTCCGCCGCGGAATCATAGTGGTAGCGCGTCGGTACCGCGCCGGACACCAACGCGCCGCTGGCCGGATCGACGTGCCAGCTGCCTGTGCGCCGACTGCCGGCGTAGGTATCAAAATGACCCCAGGGGGTGCGCGTACTGAAGCCTGAGCTGCCGTTCGGATCCGGCACGCTCGTGCCATCGCCGAGAGGACGGCGACCATCGGTGGCGGTGAACCACGCATCCGAATTGCGCTGCGCGGTGCGCTTGGAAACGCCGTACAGCACCGAGATGTTGCCGCGGCCCTGCGCGAAATCACTGCCGAAGTAGCCGTCCAGCGAGATGTCTTCGCGATGGCCATCGGCCACCTTGCCGTAGTTCAGCTTGATGCCACCGCCATTGGGCAGGTTGCTCGGCGTCACCAGGTCGACCACGCCCGCCACGGCATCGGACCCGTAGATGGACGCCGCGCCATCCAGCAGCAGGTTGACCCGCTCCAGGCCGAAGGTGGGAATGGCATTGGCGTTGTAGGTCGTGTCGTCGCCGCTGTTGCTGATCGGGTGCTGCACCGTGCGCCGGCCGTTGACCAGCAGCAGGGTGTACTTGGCGCCCAGGTTGCGCAGGTTGATGGACCCCACGTCACCGCGTGCGACGTTGGAGTTTCGCCCTGCGTTGGTGGTGCCTTTCTCGGTGACGGCGACATCGCCGAACTGCGGCAGGCTGCGGAACAGCTCGTTGCCGTTGGTTGCCCCCGTGGCATCGATCTGTTCCCGATCCACCGCGACCACCGGCAGCGCGGCCTGCGCGCCCCCTCCGGCGATCTGCGAACCCAGCACCGATACCTTGTCCAGCAGGCGGGCATTCGAACCCGGCGACTGCGTGGCATCGCCGCTGCTTTCCTCGGCCGCATACGCTGCCGGTGCAAGCAGGGTGCACAGAGCGAAGGCCAGCCGACCGCGACGAGGACGAGGGCCCTGCAGGGCATGACGCGGGCTTTTCGCGGTCGACTGCGAACGGAGGGTGCGACTCATTGAATATCCCCAGAGGATGGCTGATGGGCACTGCCGGATGGGTAGCGGCGTGCGTTATCGCGCTTGGTTCGTCGCTTCGGCGTAGGCGCCGCGGACGATGCTGCCTTCGAGCTTCTGCTCGTCCTTGACCAGGTTGTAGAGCGGGCACGTGGCCTCGACCGACTGGCGCAGCGCGTCGATCTGCTGCTCCGATGCCGGCGATTCAATCCGCACCTTGTAACGGATGTCGCTGTAGCGTGCCGGCGAGCGGACGTTGCTGCCGAAACGCGGGCTCAGCTGACCATCAACGGTGAGCTCCAGCGAATCCAACAGCACGTTCCGCGCAGCTGCCTGCACCTCGAAGATGTGGGTCAGGCAGGTACCGGTCACGCCGAGCAGGTGCTCTTCCACCGTGGGGGCCAGCCCGTAGCCGAGCAGCCCGGCCGCGCTGTCGTGCAGTTGCTGGTGATAACCGTCTTTGCCCAGGAACACCCGGCGCAGGCCGGTGCGAGGCTCGACATGGGCGCGCGCGACGAGGGTTTCCGGCTCGGCGGGCTTGCCCTTGCCCGAGCCCGGCTTGACCTGCCGGGCCAGCACCGCCGGACGCTTCTCCTCGGTGATGAAATCGCGCAGGCCGGGTGGCAGCTTCGGATCGCGGACCGCATCGCTATGGATGTACTCCACCTCGGCATGGCTGACCTGCTGAGGCCGCGTTACCAAGTCGATGGCCGAGGATTTTTCGTGCACCGCGCGCTTCAGTGCCTGCAGCTGCGCCTCGCTGGCAGGCGAATCGATGTAGGCCACATAGGAGAGATTGTTCGGATACGCCAGGCTCTCGCTCTTGCGTTCGGGAATGCTGGTGAACACCACGTCCAGCGCATCCAGTGGAATATTCTGCTCGGCCGCCTGCACGATGTACTCATCGGCAACGGAGCTGGCCAAGGTGCCGACCAGCGAGTCCCACGAACCGGCGCCCAGGTTGTAACCGGCGTAGTTGCGGCCACTATCGCTGATGTACTGGAATTCGCCGGTGGGCCCGATGCGCAGGCGACGTACGCCGGAACGGCTTTCGGCCGTGACCTTGGCGTGGATCGCGGTGGGCGTGGCCGGCTGCGCCGACTGCGCCTGGATGGCCTCACGCTTGGCGGCCAGGTAAGTGCGCAGCGGTGAGCCGCTGTCCGCCGCTGAGGAAACGAGCGGGGCGGCCAGCAGCAGCATGGCAGACAAGGTTGTCGCGCCGAAAACCTTGAACGGCGAGGCAGAACGGGCGGTGGACATGGGCAGGGGGACTCCGTGGGAATCGTGAACGGAGGCCCACTGTTTCACGTCGCGTCGCCACGTTTAAATAACCGTTGGCAATTCCTATATTCGCGTGGAGCGGTAGGTCGGTTGTGCCGGGAAATCTTTTTGCTGAAGAACAGGCTGCCGCTGGATGCTGTTCAACGTAGACGCCGCGCCGTTAACAGCATCTCGGCGATGCAGCTCTGCAGCAGGACCCAGCACCATAAGATGCGCAGACTGCAGGGCACGGGAAGCCTCGTGTCCGTCCAGCGCTTCGTAGTAGTAACAATCGGACTAACCATCGACGATGTCCTGAGCGTTTAAAGCTCCAAGCGCAAACTCTGTTGGAAACTGGATCGGCCACTGCCAGCAGCCGCTCATACTCCGAATCAACGCCTCCTCAGTCGCTCGATACATTAGTCTGATCGGCGATAGAGCCGACGAAATCGATGATCTCTTCGATCTCGACGCCTCTTTGATTAGGCTCATCGTCAGATCCCAAGCCGGTGTCGGATAACTCTTGCAACAATGCAGCGATCAGCAACTCGCGGTCGTTCTCGGCAAGGCGTTCGACGCCCTCTTCAGGCAACTGAACGCTGCGCTTCGAACAACAAAGAATGCAGACGGGAGGCGATGGGCAGCGTCATTTCAGTTCACCTTCGGGTCTCTCAACCCATCGCTGTTTCTTGGAATTTAAGTTACTTCACCGTTCTCCATTGTGCACACGTCAATTTCGATGAGCTGACAGCGTAACAGCCACGGAAACACCGATCGGATGCGGTCCGGGTACTGACGACCCTCCTTGAGCACAGCAACCGCCCAGGGCTCAAAGTGATCGTTGAGCAGCGTTTCGAGCTGCAACTGGGGGGCTTGGTCTTCGCGACCGTTGGCAATCCCGACTGAACGTACTCAGCAACGGCTTGCCGGGCTTGGTCGCAGGCCTGATCAAGTGACAGATGCTCGACCGAATGAACGGTACGACGCTTACCGTGTGCCCAAGTGACGATCCAAGCTTTATGACCCGAGGGCTCCACACGAAGAATCATACCTCGAACCTGAGCATCCCTGAGCTCGTGGGGACGATCACGGGGTTCTGCTGTGAAAACGATGCGTTTGGTGAGGACCGATGACATCGGGCAGGTTGTCCGTAAGTGGCGAGGCAACATGGGTGCGCACCAATGATCACCTCGTAGCGAATTCCTTCACCAATCAATCGGCTCCGAACGTCCCCAAACAAAAAGCCCCGACCGGGGCCGGGGCTTCTCATACAACTGGTGCCGGAAATGGGAATCGAATCTACGACCTACGCATCAATGAAATCAGGACCTACACCGACTACTCAGCAGCTTCGGCCTCAAGCCGAGCCTTGATCTCACGAAAGGTCGCTCGCGCTCCCGGAAGATCTTCATGGATGTCGTCTGAAAGATAGATATTGTCGATGAATTCCTGTGGCCGCAATTGGAAAGAACCCTCCCTATAGCCCGCAACCCAGTACCTAGATACGCGCGCGTCAACGACTTCGAATAACGCAGCCGGATATATCATCAGCCGGCCGTATTCGTCCTCAAGGCCATACAGCGTTGAATCACCGAAGTTACCGAAAATCCCGGAATCGCAGGAGCAATCGACTGTGAAGACAATGTATTCCTTTCCAAGTGAAACGTTGAATCCGGCGGCAGAGGGAGGAGTACGCATGGCAACCGAAGGCTCAAGACTTTCCCGAACGGCACGAACTTTCATATCGAACTCGCTTATGGATTTATAACCGATTTTGGCTCAATTATCTGTCCCGTCTCCACACTCCGGAATGCATGGGTCTCCACGTGTCCGCCATCAGCGGCTTTGTATGAAGAACTTGACACTTTCTGATAGGAAGACGCATCACCACCATATTCACCTGCGAGACGATCAGCTTGACGTAGAGCCCGCGGAGTAGAAGCACCATGAGTAACCTTGCCAGCACCACTTGCCAATTCCCCCATCTGCTGCTCGCTAGCCAACTTTTTACCCAGTTGTGCCGCCTCGTCCCCGTGCTTCAAGGCCGTTTTACCAGCATCACCGACGATGGGAATAAGACCGATAGCAGCTGCGGCTACGTTAATCGCAGATGGCTCGCGAACAGCCTCAATGGCGCCTTTTGCATCACCGACCACGGGGGTGAAATCCGCAACCATTGCGGCAGCATCGCGGAATGCCTGCCTAGTTTCAGGCTTGGTCCAATCCGTCTCATAGACCGAACGCGGCAGGCTCTGCCTCCCATCCGCATCCGTAAACTTGTACGGATTTCCGTTCGCATACCGATATCGATTGAACTGCCCCACAGGCTGTTCAAACGCCGTCACCGGGTCCACGGACAGGAACATCCCCAACTGCGGATCCATGTACCGCTGCTGCATGTAATTGAGACCGGTAGCGGCATCACGCACGTGTCCGGTATAGCCAGGACCGTCGGTCAGATCTTCCCCGACAACATCGCCGTAAGGCTCGTACGTCATCCGCTCTATGACGTTGCCATTGGCATCCGTCTTGGCCACAACCGATCCGAGTGCATCGGTATGCAGGTAGCGGACCGTTGTCTGCGCCGAAGCTGGCGCAAGCCAGGACAGCCCGGCTACAAGGGCGCAGCTCCAGAGCGGCACCGAACCGCTCCTGAGCCTATTGGTTGCAACCGCCGCAAGGTGTGCAAACGCACCGGCAACGCGTCTCCCGAACGCATTCATCTTTCCCATCCTTGAAAGGACCTTGAAGCAAGGCTTTGCCTTCATAGCACACTCCGATCGTGCCCCGGAAGGGAGGTGCGGGTGAGTGGCCGGGAAGCGGATTTACGTCTTAGAGGCAAGCGGCTGACTGCCGTCGACCATGGGTCGGCGCCACCGCAAACAAACAAAAAGCCCCGACCAAGGCCGGGGCTTTTCGTACAACTGGTGCCGGAAATAGGAATCGAACCTACGACCTACGCATTACGAATGCGCCGCTCTACCAACTGAGCTATTCCGGCTGAGCAGGCAATTCTAGGGGCTGGGGAACAGCCGGTCAATCACCGCCCCCCGGCAGCACGCAGCAGCGCCGGTAGATCGCCTCCGCCTGCTCGGCGGCCCGCCGTTGCTGGCTCGGGGAAAGCGTCTGGCTGGACTGGGCCAGCAGCGCATCCGACCAGAACGAGGGGCTCAGCCGTTGCAGCACCTGCCCATAGGCGTAAGCGGCGACCGGGTCCTTGGCCGTCCGGTAACCATTTTCATGAACGCTCTGCAGGCCTGACAGCGCTTCCACGTTGCCACCGTCCGCCAGCGCATGCAGGTAGCGCAGGGAAGTCTCACGCCATGCCAGCACGTCCTCCTCGCGCTCAGCCAGTTCCGATGCCGAAGACGCCCCCACCGCCGTCCGCACGTCGATGGCGTAGAGCAGCTGCGCCTCGACCGATCCCTGCTCAGCCGCGCGTGCCAGCCACGGCGCCTCGTAGAGCGCGGGGTCCTGGCTCAAGGCGACACACTCGCCCAGGCGCACCTCCAGCTTGCTCAGGAAGTCCGGGTCGGTCCGCATGCCTGCGCGCCGCATGGCCTGCCAGCTCGCTTCGGGTTCCCCGGAGATCAGATTCCTGCAGTCACTGACCGCGAGCTCGATTTCATACGTGGCCAGACCGTCACCCGCGTCCGAGCGGGGCTTCAGCGCGAGCACCTGTTGCTTCGCGTCCCCGGCCGCTCGCCCCGCCTTGGTGCGATAGATGCTGTAAGCCTTCGCACCCACCTGCTGCAGCATGGCTGGATCGTAGGCGGGAGATCCGGGGCGGCCTGAAGACTGCCGGGGCGTGAGCCGTGCGACGGGCGTCGCGCTGCCTGCAACACCGTCAACGCGGTCCGCATCAACAGCCGGCACCGTCCCGGGCTGCGCATCGCCGCGCCAGAACCCGATCGCCGCGCCCACCGCCACGACAACCAAGACGCATCCTGCGAATACCGCTGTCCTTCTCATCGGGTTCCGTGCTCCTGCTGTGTCGTCCTTATAGTGCCCTCAAACGCCACCCACGGCGCGTGGCCCCAGCGCCCATCCCGACAAGCCCCTGACACCCCTGTAGTACCCTGCCCTCCCCTGTACTCCCCTCACATGGCCGTGAAAAATCCACTCTGGTTCTGGGGCGCATTCCTGCTGTTCTTCGCGTTGATGTTCGCCGTCGGCGTGCCCGTGATGATGTACGCGCAGGCAAGCTACCCTGTGCCGCTGGATGGCCGCACTCCGCCCGGGTGGGCACACACCCTGCTGGCCGTCTCCGTGGGCCTGTGGCTGGGCCTGCTCTACGCCTACGTGGACACCCTCGTACTCGCCGGGCTGCGCTCGGTGCGGAGGATGCACGACATCCTGACCCGCGGTGAGCCGCGCAGCGCACTCATCGAAGAGGTGGTCAGCCTGCCGGGCAGCGTCGACGGCTTCCCGCAGCTGCGGCTGCGCCTGGCCTTCGACAATCTGTCAGGCACGCCCATCACCGATGAACTCGTGCTGGTGGACAGCAAGCCGCTGCAGCGGCGCTACGAAGTTGGCCGCACGCTGCCCGCCCGCTTGAGCCGCTCGCCCGGCCCCTACCCCAACATGTCCCTGGAAGGCGGCACGCCGGAGATCAACCGCAGCACGCTGTGGTGGCGCGCGGTGACGGGCGTGTTCCTGGTGGCAGTGGTCGCCAGTGCGTACGGCATGGCGTGGCAGCTGCAGAACGACGGATTGGGCTGGACGTTTCTCAGCCTGGGCCATCCATTGCTGATCTGTCCGCTGGTGCTGTGGGTGTTCGTCGTTGGCATACGACTGTTGATGCGCCGGCTGCAGGCGGATGCAGCGGGTAATGCGCTGAAGTATCGCGGCGTGCGCACCGTCGCCATCATCGACGACGTGCGGCAGACCGGAGCGTTCTTCAATGAGCAGCCGCAGGTGGAGTTCCAGCTGCGGTTCACCGATGTGGCCGGCCAGCCGCAGCGCGCGGTGATCCGGCGCTACGTGCCGTTGATTGATCTGGCGACGATTCCGCGCGACACGCTGCAGATTCTTTACGATGCCGAGAATCCACAGCGTGTGCAGGTGGACCAGGATGCTGCCTGCCGAGCAGGGCTCGGCGCTACCGAAGCACGCTGACCTGTGCAGATGGATCAGGATGCTGCCCGCCGAGCATGGCTCGGCGCTACCGAAGCTCGCTGACCTTCGAGGGTGAGGTCAGCGTGCCTTCCACAGCGCGGACAAGCCATCGCGCGTGCCGGCGATCCGTTCCAGCGCGGGGTACAGCGCGCCGCCGTGGTAGTCGATGCTGATCGGCATCACCCGGTCGAAATTCTTCACCAGCAGGGTGATCGGCGCCTTGCTGTCCCTGGAGCCGGCCACGACGTCCTTCAGCCGCTCGCTCTTGTACTCGCGCCCGTCCACGGCGATCACGGTCATGCCCGGTGCAAGACCGGCGTTGAAGGCCGGGCTGTCCCACACCACGTCACCCACCACCCCGGCATCGGTCACCGTGGCGCCGATGGAATAGGTCAGCAGCGCGGCCTTGGCGCGGGTTTCCTGCGCCTTGAACGCGTCGTTCGGGGTATCGCGGTAAACCAGCTTCCAGCCCGCCATTTCCAGCCCACCGATCAGCGACCCATGCCCGTCCAGGCGCTCGCGCAGGAAGCCTGCCCAGTCCGCCGGCGCGACGTTGTTCAACGTGGCCACCACATCATCAAAGGTGTACGGATTGACGTCCCACGCGCCGTTGTCCATGCCGAAGAAGGCCTTGGCGAAGTCATCCAGTCCGCGCTTGCCACCGCTCAGCGCACGTAGCTTGCCCTCTACTTCCAGCCACAGCATCTGCCCGCCGGAATAGTAGTCTTCGCTCATCTGGTAATTGCGATACGCCAAGCCACGGCGCTGGGCGATGGTCGGGTCGTTGGTGGTGTCCTGCAATGGCCGCCAGGCCAGCCCGGGACGCCCGCGATCGAAAGTCGCCGCCACGTTGGCGAGCATGTCGCGCGCCTGCTGCTCGCTCCACAATCCGGAGCGCGCGGCCAGCACCTGGCCCCAGAACTGGGTCTGCCCTTCGTACACCCACAGCAGGCTGTCGCCCATCGGCACGTTGAAGTTCGCGGTCGCCAGGTCGGCGCCGCGGCGGTACTTGCCGTTCCACGAATGGTTGAACTCGTGCGGCAGCAGGTCGCGGCCGAGCCAGGTCTTGTCCCATTCGGTGAAATAGCCCACATCACCACTGTTTTCGCTGGAACGGTGGTGCTCCAGGCCGATGCCGCCCAGCTTGTCGGTCAGCGCCAGCAGGAAGTCGTAGTGGTCGAAGTGGCGTGCGCCGTACAGCTTGTCCATCTGCTGTACCAGCGCGCGGTGCGCCTTTAGCTGATCGTTGCTGGCCTTCAGCGATTTTGCATCGTCGGCGAACACATTCAGGTGCACTGGCTGCTTCGCGCCGGGATCCAGGTCAAAGCGCTGGAAGTGCTCGCCCGCGAACAATGGCGAATCCACCAGGTGCTCATAGCTGATCGGCTTGAACACCACGGTGTCGCCATCGCGGCGCTCGGTTTCCAACGCGGTCGCATAGGACCAGCCGGCCGGCAGGGTCACGCTGGCCTGTGCCTGCAGTCCACCCGCATCCACCCCGCTGGGGTACAGCGAACTGGCGTTCCACTGCAGGTTCAGCATTTCCGGGGTCATCACCACGCGGCCCTGGCTGCCGCCCTGCGAAGAAAGATAATTGAAGCGCGCCACCACTTCGGTAGCGCCCTGCGGCACGTCCACCTTGAAGGCGTACACGTTGAACTGGTCGCGCTCCCACTTCAGTGGCTTGCCATTGGCGGTGACCTGCAGCCCAGCCAGTTTGTCGATCGGGCCGCTGGGCGAATGGTTGCCCGGCAGCCACTGCGGGTACAGCAGGGTCAGCGGGCCCGGCTTGGCCGGCACGGTGGCGGTGACCTTGAAGATGCGGCGGTCCAGGTCGCGTGCGTCGACGTTGATGCGCAGCGTGCCGGGCCATGCACTGCCGGCCGGCGGCGGCGTCTGCGCGAGTGCCGGCGTAGTCGTCAACGTGAGCAGGACGGACAGCGCCAGGGCACGGGTTTTCATCGGCAGTTCCAGCAGGGGGGAGCTTTGATCCTAGGCCGCGGCAGCACCCTGCCCCATGGCCAAAGGTCACGGATGAGTGGGTGGCCGGATTGGGCAAAGTCGAGACGCCGGCTGTGCCGAGCCATCTTCGGCGGAACGTCGAACGCAGGAGCAAGAGCAGCCGCTTCGCTCGCCGACCATGGGTCGGCGCTACCACATCGGTTAGATCGCGCCCCGGTCGGTCACGCCGGGTCGATCCATACCCCGCCGGTCACGCCCCGGTCGGTCACGCCTTGCGGGCACGGACCCGGTAGCGCCGAGCCATGCTCGGCGAGCGCGCAGCGCGGTGCGTTCAAAACACGGTCGGTCAATCGACCAGACGCAGGCGCAGTTCCTTCGGCAGCGCGAACACCATCGATTCCGGTTCGCCGTCCAGTTCACCGATGCCGTCGGCACCGAGTTCGCGCAGGCGGGCCAGCACGCCATCCACCAGCACCTGCGGCGCCGATGCACCGGCGGTGACGCCGATGTGCTGCTTGCCGATCACCCATGCGGGATCGATCTCGTGCGCGCCGTCGATCAGGTAGGACTCCACGCCCTCACGGCGTGCCAGTTCGCTCAGCCGGTTGGAATTGGAGCTGTTCGGCGAACCCACCACCAGCACCAGGTCGCAGCGCTTGGCGAGGTCGCGCACCGCGTCCTGGCGGTTCTGCGTGGCGTAGCAGATATCGTCGTTCTTCGGACCCTGCATGGCCGGGAACTTGGCACGCAGCGCATCGATGATGCCGCGCGTGTCATCCACCGACAGCGTGGTCTGGGTGGTGTAGGCGAAGTTTTCCGGCTGCTCGAGCACCAGCGAGGCCACCTGCTCCACGTCTTCCACCAGATAGATCCTGCCGGTGCCCGCTTCCTGGTTCCACTGGCCCATGGTGCCTTCCACTTCGGGGTGGCCGGCATGACCGATCAGCACCACGTCGCGGCCGGCACGGCAATGGCGCGCCACTTCGAAATGCACCTTGGTCACCAGCGGACAGGTGGCGTCGAACACTTTCAGGCCACGGCGATCGGCTTCCTGGCGCACCGCCTGGGACACGCCGTGCGCGCTGAAGATGACCGTGTTGTTGTCCGGCACTTCGTCCAGTTCCTCGACGAAGATGGCGCCACGCTGCTTCAGGTCGTCGACCACGAAACGGTTGTGCACCACTTCATGGCGCACGTAGATGGGTGCGCCGAGCGTTTCGATCGCGCGCTTCACGATCTCGATCGCACGATCGACACCAGCACAGAAACCACGCGGATTGGCGAGCAGGACATCCATCTATCAACGTCTCCCGGCATCGGCCGGCTTGGGGGGTTACGGGGTCGTATTATCCGCTTTTTTGGACGACTTGCCCTCGAACAGGCCGAACACCGCGATACCGACGGCGCCCACCACGATCGCCGCATCGGCGATGTTGAACGAGGGCCAGTAATGGTCACCCACGTACCACTGGATGAAATCCACCACATGTCCGTGCACCTGGCGGTCGATCACGTTGCCGATGGCCCCGCCGATCACCAGCGCGAATGGCAGCGCGCTGCGCCAGTTGCTGCGGGCGGTGCCGTACAGCCACCACGCCATCAGGCCACTGATGCCGATCGCCAGCACGGTGAAGAAGTACTTCTGCCAGCCACCGGCATCACTGAGGAAGCTGAACGCCGCCCCGGTGTTGTAGGTGCGGAACCAGTTCCAGAAGCCTTCGATGACCGGCACCGGCTCGTATTCGGGCAGGCTGGACAGCACCCAGGCCTTGCTCCACTGGTCCAGGATGATGACCACCACCGACAGGACCAGCCAGATCAGCGCGTTCGGACGCGGACGGACGGCGGTCATCAGAACCACCGCCGATCTTCGCCGGCACCGTCGATGTTGTCGGCACAGCGGCCGCAGATCTCCGGATGCTCGGCCACGCTGCCCACGTCGGCACGGAAGTGCCAGCAGCGCACGCACTTGGTCTTGCTGGTCGGCTGGGCGCTGACGAACACCTCGTCGGTGGTCGCCGGGCGCACCTGCACGTCACCGCTGATCAGCAGGAAGCGCAGCTCTTCGGCCAGCGGCTGCCAGCGCGCGGCCTGCTCTTCACTGGCGGCGACGGTGATTTCCGCTTCCAGCGCGGCACCGATGGCACCGTTGGCGCGCATCGGTTCCAGCACCTTGGACACCTGCTCGCGCAGGGCCAGCAGCTGGTCGAAATCGGCGGCGGACAGCTCGGCATCGGCCGGCAACGGCGCCAGGCCGTCATACCATGTGTCGAACAGCACATGCGCGCTGCGCTCGCCCGGCAGGTAGCCCCACAGCTCGTCGGAGGTGAAGGTCAGGATCGGGGCGATCCAGCGGGTGAACGCTTCGGCGATGTGGTACATCGCGCTCTGCGCCGAACGCCGGCCACGCGAGTCCTCGCCCATGGTGTACAGGCGGTCCTTGGTGACGTCCAGGTACAGCGAGCCCAGGTCCACGCTGCAGAAGTTCAGCAGCAGCTGCACGATCTCGGCCATGTCGTAGCTTTCGTACGCCGCCTTGATCTTCTCCTGCAGCTCGAAGGCGCGATGCACGATCCAGCGGTCCAGCGCGACCATGTCGTTGAGCGGGCGCAGGTGCACGGCCGGATCGAAACCGTCCAGGTTGGCCAGCAGGAAACGGGCGGTGTTGCGCAGCCGGCGGTAGGCGTCGGCGTTGCGCTTGAGGATTTCCTGCGACAGCGACATTTCATTGCTGTAGTCGGCCGAGGCGATCCACAGGCGCAGGATGTCCGCGCCGAGGGTCTTCATGATGTCCTGCGGCTCGATGCCGTTGCCCAGCGACTTGGACATCTTGCGGCCGTGCTCGTCCACGGTGAAACCGTGGGTGAGGCACTGCTTGTACGGCGCATGGCGGTCAATCGCCACGCCGGTCAGCAGCGAGGACTGGAACCAGCCGCGGTGCTGGTCGGAGCCTTCCAGGTAAAGATCGGCCGGCTTGCCGAAGCCACGCGCCAGCAGCACCCCTTCGTGGGTGACGCCGGAATCGAACCAGACATCCAGGATGTCGGTGACCTTCTCGTAGTCGGCCGCGTCCTCGCCCAGCAGTTCGGCGGCGTCCAGCGAGTACCAGACGTCGATCCCGTCCACCTGCACGCGATCGGCCACGGCCTGCATGAGCTCCACGCTGCGCGGGTGCATTTCACCGGTGATGCGGTGGGTGAACAGGGCGATCGGCACGCCCCAGGTGCGCTGGCGGCTGATGCACCAGTCCGGCCGGCCATCGACCATGCTCTGGATGCGCGCCTTGCCCCAGGCCGGGAACCAGCCCACGTTGTCGATGGCGGTCAGCGCGTCGTCGCGCAGGCTGGCCTTCTCCATCGAGATGAACCACTGCGGGGTGGCACGGAACACCACCGGCTTCTTGTGGCGCCAGCAATGCGGGTAGCTGTGGGTGATCTCGGCGAAGGCGAGCAGCGCACCGGACGCGCGCAGCACCTCCACGATCAGCGGCTGCGCCTTCCACAGGTGCACGCCGGCCAGCACGACATCGCCGGCCGGCGGGGTCGAGGGCAGGTACACGCCCGCACCGTCGATCGGATTGATTTCACCGGCGTGGTAACGCTCCAGCAGGCCGTACTGCTGGCTGACCGCGTAGTCCTCCTGGCCGTGGCCGGGCGCGGTATGCACCGCACCGGTACCGTCTTCGTCGGACACGTGGGCGCCGTTGAGCAGCGGGATGTCACGGCCGGCATAGAACGGATGGGCCAGCAGCAGGTTTTCCAGCGCCCCGCCATTGGCCCGGCCGTGGATTTCAAGATTCTCAACACCGTACCGCTGCAACGAGCGTGCAGCGAGCGCAGAAGCCAGCACCAACAGCCGACGCTTGCCGTTGTGGGAAGGTCCTTCGACCAGCACGTAGTCGATTTCGGCACCCAAAGACACCGCCAGCGAGGCCGGCAAGGTCCACGGCGTGGTGGTCCAGATCGGCACCGCCACTTCGGCATCGTTCGGCAGCTTTACTCCGAAGCGGTCGGCGATCTGCTGGGAATCACGCGCCGTATAGGCCACGTCCACCGTCGGCGAGACCTTGTCCTGGTACTCGATTTCCGCTTCGGCCAGCGCCGAACCGCAGTCGAAGCACCAGTGCACCGGCTTGGCACCGCGCACCACGTGGCCATTGGCCACGATCTTGGACAGCGCGCGGATCTCGTTGGCTTCGAATTCGAAGCTCAGCGTCTTGTACGGGTTGTCCCAGTCGCCGGTCACGCCCAGGCGCTTGAAGTCGGCACGCTGGATCTCGATCTGCTCCTCGGCGAACTCACGGCACTTCTGCCGGAATTCGACCGCATCCAGCTTCACCCCGACCTTGCCCCACTTCTTCTCGACCGCGATCTCGATCGGCAGGCCGTGGCAGTCCCAGCCCGGCACGTAGGGCGCATCGAAGCCGGCCAGGTAGCGCGACTTGACGATGATGTCCTTGAGGATCTTGTTGACCGCGTGGCCCAGGTGGATGCGGCCGTTGGCGTAGGGCGGGCCGTCGTGCAGCACGAACAGCGGGCGGCCGGCGGCGTTCTCGCGCAGCTGCGCGTAGAGCCCCTGCTCTTCCCAGCGCGCCAGGATGCCCGGCTCGCGCTTGGGCAGGTCGCCACGCATCGGGAATTCGGTGGCCGGCAGATGGAGGGTGGCTTTGTAGTCCTGGCTCACGCAGTGGCTCGCAATCTATGTTCGGAAAGGATGGCGCGCGCCTGTTCGGCATCGCGGTGCATCTGGTCGGTCAGGGCCGCCAGATCATGGAACTTTTCTTCGTCGCGCAGCTTGGCCACGAACTCGACGTCGATGTGTCGACCGTACAGGTCGCCCTGGAAATCGAAAAGGTGCGCTTCCAGCAGCGGCTCCACGCCGTCCACGGTGGGACGGGTGCCGAAGCTGGACACCGACGGCCACGGCTGTTCGAACACGCCGTGCACCAGGGTGGCATAGATGCCCGACAGCGCCGGGGTCTTCGGGAAGCGCAGGTTCGCAGTGGGGAAGCCCAGCGTGCGGCCCAGCTGGCGTCCACGCACCACCCGTCCACTGATGGCGTAGGGACGCCCGAGCAGGTCGGCGGCGCGGTCGAAGTCGCCGGCCAGCAGCAGCTGGCGGATGCGGGTGCTGGAAATGCGCTCGCCGTGCAGGTCCACCGCTGCGATCTCGTTGGCCTGGAAGCCGAGCTGGGCGCCCATCTGCTGCAGCAACGCCAGGTTGCCGCGGCGACGGTTGCCGAACTGGAACTCCGGGCCGATCCACACTTCACGCGCGCCCAGCCGCTGCACCAGCAGGCGCTGCACGAAGTCCTCGGCCTGCATGGCGGCCATGCGCGCATCGAACCGCAGCAGGCCGATGGCATCCACGCCGAGTTCGCGCAGCATCTCCACCTTGCCGCGCGCCAGGGTCAGCCGCGGCGGCGGCGTGCCCTGGGCGAAGAACTCGCGCGGCAACGGCTCGAAGGCCACCGCCACCGCCGGCACGCCCAGCGCGCGGGCACGGGCGACGGCGTGGCGCACCAGCGCCCGGTGGCCCAGGTGCAGGCCGTCGAAGGCACCAATGCAGACCACGCTTCCGTGCGGGACCAACGCCCCGCCCTCAACGCTTCGAAACAACCTGCTCATCAACTCCGCTCGCGGCCGGCATGGGCCGCTGGATCAACTGTGGTAACCATGAAGTATAGCCGTGGTGGCCGTGGATCAATGCCCACGCAGGTCGCGCGGACGCAGGCCCAGCGCCACCTGCACCAGCAGGTAGGTCGCCCCGCCTGCCCCGACCAGCAGCGACAGCGCGCCGATCCGCTGCCACAGGCCCATCGGCGAGAACGCCGGCAGCCAGTACAGCAGGGCCAGCAGCACGCCCACCATCGCCACGCAGGACACCACCAGGCGGACCAGGAAGCGCGTCCAGCCGGGGCGGCGTTCATACACGTCGGTCTTGCCCAGCCAGTACCAGAGCAGCCCGAGGTTCAGGTAGCTGGACAGCGCACTGGCGATGCCCAGCGCCAGGTGCAGGCCCGGCTGCTGGCCGAGCGCCTGCATGACGCCCTGCGCGCGCAGCTCCGCCGGCACCATCACGTGGTACAGCACCGCCAGCAGAGCGAAGTTGAACACCATGTTGGCCACCAGCGCGGCGATGCCTGCGCGCACCGGGGTGCGGGTGTCCTGGCGGGCGTAGAAGGCCGGCAGCACTACTTTGAGCAGGGCGAAGGCCGGCAGGCCGAAGCTCAGGCCGTACACCGCCAGCGCGGTCATGCGGGTATCGAACGCGCTGAACTGGCCGTGCTGGAAGATCGTGGCGATCAGCGGTTCGGCCAACAGCAGCAGGCCCAGCATGGCCGGGATGGAGATCAGCAGGGTCATCCGCAGGCCCCAGTCCAGTGCATTGGAGAAGCCGGCGCGGTCGGTGCCGACATGGTGGCGGGCCAGCGCCGGCAGGATCACCGTGCCCAGCGCCACCCCGAACACGCCCAGCGGGAGCTCCAGGAAGCGGTCGGCCAGCGACAGCCAGGACTGCGAGCCATCGGTCAGCTTGGCGGCGATGACGGTGTCCAGCAGCAGGTTGATCTGCGCCACCGACGAGCCGAACAGGGTCGGGATCATCAGCGTCATCACCTTGCGCACGCCGGGGTGGTTCCAGCCCCAGCGCGGCAGGGTGAGCAGGTTGATGCCCTTCAGCGAGGGCAGCTGGAACAGCAGCTGCAGCATGCCGGCCACCAGCACCGACCAGCCCAGCGCCAGGATCGGCACGTCCATGCGCGGGGCCAGCCACAGCGCACCGCCGATCATGCACAGGTTGAGGATGACCGGGGTCAGCGCCGGCATCGCGAACTTCTGGAAGCTGTTCAGCGCCCCGCCCGCCAGTGCGGTCAGCGAGACGAAGAACAGGAACGGGAAGGTCAGCCGGAACAGGTCGACCAGCAGGCCCTGCTTGGCCGGGTCGGTATCGGCACCACTGGCGAACAGGTTGGCCAGCTGCGGGGCGAAGATCAGCGCCAGTGCGGTCACCACCATCAGCACGCCGGCGAGCGTGCCGGCCACCCGCGCCATCAGGTCGCGCAGCTCTTCGTGGCTGCGGGTCTCCTTCACTTCGGTGAACACCGGCACGAAGGCGGTGGCGAACGAGCCCTCGGCGAACAACCGGCGCAGGAAATTAGGTACCCTGAAGGCGACCCAGAACGCGTCCGTCGTGGCGTTCGTACCAAAAGTCGTGGTGATGACGGTGTCCCGTACGAGCCCCAACACCCGCGAAACCATTGTCATGCTGCTGAACGACAGCAGGCTCCGCAGCATCTTGGGTGAACTCACTCAAACATCCTCTTGACAATCGACTTGACGTACATTTCTCGAGTCATCATACTAGCTAGCTTGCTGTTCCCATAACACCGATTTTTCAGGAAACCACCACCGTGGCCAATATCAAGTCCGCCAAGAAGCGCGCCAAGCAGACCGTCGTGCGCAACGCGCGCAACGTGGCTCAGCGCTCGATGCTGCGCACCGCTGTCAAGAAAGTGATCAAGGCTCTGGATAACAACGATGCAGCCGGCGCCGAAGCCGCTTTCACCGTTGCCCAGCCGATCCTCGATCGTTTCAGCGCGCGTGGTCTGATCCACAAGAACAAGGCTGCTCGTCACAAGAGCCGCCTGACCGCCCGCATCAAGGCCCTCAAGGCCGCCTGATCAGGCGAAGTCGCCAGCGCCCCCAGGGGGTTGGCTGCTACTTGAAACCCGGCTCCGGCCGGGTTTTTTGTTGCCTGCGAATTGGCAGCGAATTGGCAGCGAACGGCGAAGCCCCTCGTGGCGGGTCGCTGGAAGCGGCTGGATGGGTTGGGCCGGGCGGTGGGGCTGGACGGGGGACGGCAACAGCCGC
>NZ_LDJK01000071.1 GCF_001431535.1 Stenotrophomonas chelatiphaga | reverse complement strand
GCTGGCCGTCGGCGGTCCGCGTGGTTCGTTCCAGGTGGCCGATGACTACGATGGCTATGTGCTGATCGGCGATGAAACCGCGCTGCCGGCGATTGCCCGCTGGCTGGAGATCCTGCCCGAAGAAGCCGAAGTGCAGGTGCTGATCGAAGTGGCCGACGAGGCCGAGCGCCAGGACCTGCCGCAGGGTGACAACGTGCGCATCCAGTGGCTGGAACGCAATGGCTTCCCGGCGGCCAGCAGTTCGCTGCTGGAAGACGCGCTGGTGGACTTCGAGGCACCGGAAGGCGATGTGTTCTATTGGATCGCCACCGAATCGCGCCGCGCGCGGATGATGCGCAAGTTCTTCGAAGGCCACCACGCCGTGCCGCGCGACTGGATCCGCTCCACCGGCTACTGGAAGGCGCACCCGGATGACACCGACGGCGACTGAACGGTGGTGACGGCCGCTGGCCGTCAACCCGACAAGCCCGGTAGTGACGGCCGCTGGCCGTCAACCGCATTTTGACGGCCAACGGCCGTCACTACCGGATTAACGCGATAATGGCGGCATGACCGACCTCTTTGCTGCCACCGTCGCCGCGGCGCTTTCGCGCCTGCAGACCGACCCCTCCGCCTTTGACACCGTGCTGGCCCCCCATGGCGAAGCCGGCGCACTGCGTCCTTCGCTGCAGGAACTGCTGGACACCCGCCAGCAGGCGCTGAAGGCCGACGCCGATGTCGGCCTGGTGGCCGACATGCTGCGCCGCGACCAGAAGTTCGCCCCGCCGGGACGCCCGTCGATCCACCTGGTGCAGCTGCGCAAGCAGCAGGCCAGTGCCAAGCAGGCGGCGTTGATCGCGCGCCAGGCGTATGGCCGCGCCGCGCAGGATTTCGTGCGGGCGCTGTCGTTGAAGATCACACCGCGGCTGACCCCGATCGCCGTGGCCGACCGCTGGATGCAGACCAAGTTGGGGTGATCCACGGCCGCTGCGCTCGCCGAGCGTGGCTGTGCCGGTCTCCTGCCCGGCACCCTGCGGGCCGTCGCAGACCACGTTGGCAGCGCCCCCTGCCGCGGCCTTCGGCGCTACCGGCACCGCTCCGGTGGTGACGGCCGCTGGCCGGCAACACGCCGCACCCTCCTCCAACTGCATCTTATACACATCTGACGCTGCCGACGACTCCTACCGTTGAGCTCACGAGGTGCGGCGTAACATTAACAACAGCCATAACTGTGCAGAGACACCATCATACAA
>NZ_LDJK01000070.1 GCF_001431535.1 Stenotrophomonas chelatiphaga | reverse complement strand
GTGGGCAGGGACATACGGGAAAAGCGGGACCCGGCGCGATGCCGGATCCCGCCAGGCAACTCAGTAGCCGCTGTTGCTCAGCGCGCCCATGCCACCCAGGGCAACGACGAAGATGGCGTACAGCACGATGACCACGACGCCGGCGATTGCCGCCCACATGGCGAACTTCTTGGCTTTGTCCGAGGCTTCGCGGGCACCGGCGATATCACCGGCAGCAACCTTGCTGTTGACCTGCGCGGCGAAGACGATCGACACGATGCCGAGCGGCAGGCAGCAGAACAGCGTGCTCAGGATCGCCCAGACGAGGTGATTCGGAATCTGCGGGGTGGTGGCATTCATTGCATAAGCTCCTTGCGGGTGGATGGTGGTGACTCAGTTACCGGAGAGAGCGCCCAGCGCGGCGAGGCCGCCGAACAGCCCGAACCACAACAGCAACAGGACCGGCAGCGCAGCAGCCGAAGCTACTGCCCACCACCCCGCCTTGCGCGATGCCTCCTGCGCGCCCACCAGGTCACCGGCAGCGCGGCGGCCATCAACCTGGGCGGCATAGACGATCGACACCACACCCAACGGCAGGCAGCAGAACAACGTCGACAGGATCGCCCAGACCAGATGGTTGGGGACGTACACCGACGAGGTGCCGATTGGCGGTGGATGGTTCAAGTGCGAGACTCCATTCCTTGGTGGCCGGCGTTTCACGGCGTGCCGGTGCGCCCCCCTGTGGCTGGGTAATCTACAGCAACATGCGTCACCTGTATGCGTTTCCGGCACGAATTCTGGAAACGCTTACAGCCTTGCCGCAGGGGCGTGCCGGCTCAGGCGTGGTCGCCGCGCAGGGCACGCACCTGCGCCTCCAGCCGTTCTGCGCTGGCGGCGCTTCCCTCCACCGCCGGCGCCGCCACCACTTCGATGGTGGCGCGGAAACGGCGCGGTACCCGCATGCGGCCGAGTCGACTGTCGCGCCGGCTCCACATGCTGGTCCACATGCCGCGCAGGGCCATCGGTACCACCGGCACCGGGCGCCGTTCGAGGATCTTGTCCACGCCGCTCTTGAAGGCCCCCATCTGCCCGTCGCGGGTCAGCGCCCCTTCGGGGAAGATGCACACCAGCTCACCCTCGGCCAGCGCCGCGTCGATCTCATCGAAGGCGCGCAGCATCAAGGCGCGGTCCTCCTTGGCACCGGCGATCGGAATGGTCTTGGCGGTACGGAAGATCCAGCTCATCACCGGGATGTTGAAGATGCGGTAGTACATGACGAAGCGCACCGGGCGCGGGATGCTGGCCGACAGGATCAACGCATCCAGGTAACTGACGTGGTTGCAGACGATCAGCGCCGCGCCTTCGTCAGGTACGCTGGCTTCGATGCCGTGCGGACGCAGCCGATACAGCGCACGCACCATCAGCCAGCTGAGGAAGCGCATCAGGAATTCGGGCACGATGGTGAAGATGTAGATCGCCACCAACGCGTTGGCGATGGCCAGGCCCAGGAACAGCTGCGGGATGGTCACCCCGGCCGCGTGCGCGGCCAGCCCGACGCCGGCGGCGGCTACGATGAAGCCGGAGTTCTGGATGTTCAGTGCCGCGAACACGCGCGACATTTCCGACTTCGGCGTGCGGCTCTGGATCAGCGCGAACAGCGGCACCACGAAGAAGCCGGTGAACAGGCCGATGCCGAGCAGGTCGATGATGATGCGGATGCTGCCCGCCTGCTGCACGAAGGCCACTACGGACAGCCCCTGCGCCGTGGCTTCACCGGCACGGGCGAAGTACAGGTCGAGCAGGAAGGCGGTCATGCCGAACGCACCCAGCGGCACCAGTCCGATTTCCACCGTGCGGCCGGACAGCTTTTCGCACAGCAGCGAACCCACGCCGGTACCGATCGAGAACAGGGCCAGCGCGAAGATGTATAGCGTAGGCTCGCCGCCCAGGTTGGTGATCGCGTAGGTGGGCAACTGCGAGGTCAGGAGGGTGCCGACGAACCAGAACCAGGACACGCCGAGGATCGCGTTGCGCACTGCCTTCTGCTTCTTCGCCATGCGCAGCACGGCCAGCGATTCGGGCAGGGGATTCCAGTTGATCTTCAGCTCCGGCGCGCCGGCGTCGACCTTCGGGATCATCCGCGCGCAGACGTTGCCGAGCACCGCCAGCGCGATGACCGCGGTCGCCGCGACGATGGGTCCGTGACTGCCGGCCAGGGTGAAGATCAGGCCACCGACGATCATGCCGGTGAGGATGGACATCGAGGTGCCCATCTCCACCAGCCCGTTGCCGCCGGTCAGTTCCTCCGGCTTCAATATCGAAGGCAGTACCGAGTACTTGACCGGCCCGAACAGGGTGGACTGCAGCCCGGTGCAGAACAGCGCGATCAGCAGCAGCGTCATGTTCTGGGTGAGGAAGCCGGCCGCGGCCAGCGTCATGATCACGATCTCCATGGTGGTGGTGATCACGATCAAGCGTGATTTTTCCAGCTTTTCGGCGATCTGTCCGGCCAGGGCGGAGAACAGGAAATACGGCAGGATGAAGATCGCCGGCGCCAGCGTGGTGTACAGCGTCAGTTCTTCCTTGGGCACGCTGAGGTAGTACAGCAGGCCGATGATGGCCTGGCGGTACACGTTGTCATTGAACGCGCCGAGCGACTGCACGATGAAGAACGGCAGGAAGCGGCGCTGGCGGAGCAGGGCGAACTGGCTGTGGCCTGACATGGAAACTCCCTTCGGACCGGCGAAGCCTAGCATCCGGTGATGTGAGGGTGGTTGCCTGCGGCAGGCTTCAAGCAAGGTCAAGTGCAACGTCAACGTCAACGTCAACGTCAAGTTCAACGTCAACGTCAAAAGCTGCAGGGCTGTGGGTGGTGCGGCGGGGTGGCTGTGCAGGACACGCCGTTAACCCGTCCATGGGGGCTCGCTTTTCGCATCCATGCGAAAAGACGGTCCTGCACAGCCACCCCGCCCCACCTTCGACAGGTCCATGGTGGCCGTGAAATCTTCGGTAGCGCCGACCCATGGTCGGCGGATGTTTGGGGGAGTGGGGGCTGATGGATTCCGCCGACCATGGGTCGGCGCTACCGCTTTTTTTTGTCTTTTTTACGCGGGTGGCGGCCACCGGAACCTGTCAGGGGGTCGGGCGGTGGGGCTGGGCGGGGGCGTTGAGCGCCATGGATGGCGCGAAACGAGGCCCGCAGGAGCGGCTCTTGCCGTCCCCCGACCAGCCCCACCGCCCGACCCAGCTCCAGCTGCATCAAAGCCCACCCGCGAGGGGGTCTCACCCGTTCGCCGTCCGTTCCCGCACCGTTCCCTGCACCGCCTCATCCGCCGCGCTGCGCAGCTTCGGCAGCAACCGCAATGCCAGTGCCACCTGCGTGCGGATCAACTGCAGCTTCGGTGGCATCGCATCGTCGAACTGCTCCAGCTGTTCGGCCATGCCGCGGTCACCCTCGCTGTCACCCTCCGCGATCGGGTGGCGTTCGGCCAGCGCGGTCGCCAGTTGCTTCAACGATTGCTGTACGTGCTCGCCGGCAGACAGCGCCAGCGGGTCCTGGGCGAAGCTGTCGACCTGGTCGCGATGGGCGCCCAACGCGGAGAGATGGCCGAGCAGCGTGTTGGACAGCGCCAGGAAGCGGAAGCTGGCATCGAGGTTGCGGCGCACATGGCCGGGCTCGCGCAGCATGTTGGACAACGCCGTGGACAGCGCGGCGTCCGCGTTGTGCATGTCACGCCGGGCGATGCGGTAGGCGAGGTCATCACGCATGCCGCTGCGGTACTGGCCCAGCACCGCCTCCAGGTAGCGCGCTGCACTGTCCAGCACGCGCGCCAGGACCTTGTTGAGCTGGCGGCCCTGCCAGTCCGGCAGGATCAGGAAGGCAGCCGCGGCGGCGATCGCGCAGCCGAGCACGGTGTCGACCATGCGCGGCACGATCAGCACGAAGCCGTCACCGATCAGGTTGAAGCAGGTCAGCGCCATGACCGTGATCGCGCCGGACGCCACCAGGTAACGGTCGGTGCGGGTGAAGAAGAACAGCAGGGCCGACAGCAGCGCGATCAGCAGCTGGCTGTGCAGGTCCTGGAACAGCTGCAGCAACGCCCAGGTCAGCACCAGGCCGCCCAGCGTGCCGGCGATGCGTTGCGCCAGCCGCTGCCGGGTGGCGCCGAAGTTGGGCCGGCACACGAACACGATGGTCAGCAGCACCCATGAACCATTCTGGAAATTGAACACTGAGATGGCGGCGAAACCCACCACCAGCGCGATCGCCATGCGCAGGCCGTGGCGGAACAACACCGAGCCCGGGGTCAGCTGCTGGCGCAGGCGGGTGGCCATTTCACGCAGGGTATGCGGGTTGTTGTCACGCAGGCGGGTGTCGACGTTGTCCAGCGTGGCATCGGAATTCTCCGCATCCAGCAGCCGGCGGCCGATGCTCTGCAGGTTGTGCACCAGCAGGTCCAGCGAGGCCAGCAGGCGACGCCACTGCGGGCGTTCCTGGGCGCGCAGGAAGGCCAGCGAATCGACCAGGTCTCGCGCGGCCTGCTGGTTGCTGTCGCCGTACACGAACGGACGGCGCACGCGGATCGCCTCGCCCAGCCGGGCGCACGCCTGTCCCTGCAGGTCGAGCAGGCGCTGGCAGCGGTACAGCACGTCGCTGTGGAAGAACGCATCCACCAGCGCCCCGTACGGATAGTGCGAGGAGCTGGCGCGCTCGTGGAAGTCCTGCGCGGTGTAATACAGGCGCAGGTACAGGCCGGAGTTCACCGCCGGGCGTCCGGAGCGCCCGAAGCGGGCCAGGATGGCGGTCTTGGCGATGTTCAGCGCTTCGACCACGCGGCGGTTCTGTTCGGCCAGTGCCAGCTGCCTGCGTTGCAGGTCGGCCTCGCGCACGGGCTCGAACAGGGTGGCCTTCAACTGCAGGTAGCGGCCCAGTTCAACGTACAGCCGGGCCACCCGTTCGCGCACCGGGCGGTTGGCGAACAGCGCCGTCCACAGGATCGACAGCAGCCCGTACCAGGTCGCGCCCGCCAGCAGGTGGCTGACCGCGTCCAGCGCCGCATGCCAGTCATCGGCGCCATGCTGCTCCAGCCCGATCATGGTATAGATGGCCAGGGTCACGGTGGCCTGCGCGATGGAGGCATAGCGTTCGCCCAGTCCGCCAAGCAGGGTCAACCCGAAAGTAGACAACGCCAGCGCACTGATGAACACCCACGGCAGCGGGAACAGCCACACGACCGCGGCGGCGGCGATGCAGAAGCACAGCAGTGACAACACCACCGCCTTGGTACGGCCCCATGCATTGTCATCGGTTTCGGCGATGGCGCTGGCGATGATGCCGAGGAACACGCCGGGCAGTGCGGGCAGCGCATCGAAGTGCCAGCACACCGCCATCGCCGTACTCAGGGCGATGAAAACACGCAGGCCATAACTGGCCTTTTCGTGCGCCCACAGGCGGCTGAGACGGGATTCTGGAGCGGACATGCGGGCTCGGCAGCAGCATCAGCCCCCATTATTGCGGCACCGGCGTGAAAAAAGGGGACGGAGGGGATTAAGTCGTATCCGGCCCTGCGTCGGCCGGCTACGACGTGATCCCCTCCGTCCCCCGTCTCATTCAGAGGTCCAGGCGGACGCTGACGGCGAAGGTGCGCGGCAGGCCGACGCCTGCGTTGGACCAGTACCTGCGGTTGGTCAGGTTCTCGACACTGCCCCGCCAGGTGACGGCGTGACCGGCGGCCTGCATGCGGTAGCCGACGCCTGCGTTGAACAGGGTGTAGTCCGGCAGTTTCAACGTGTTGTCCGCGTCGTACCAGACATCGCCGTAGTAGCGGCCGGCCGCATACGCCTCCAGCCCATCGACCCACGGCAGCTGCCAGCTGGCATGCAGCACGCCGCTCCAGCGCGCCGCCCCCACGGTGCGGTTGCCCTGCTGGCTGGCGCTGGACGGGGACAGCTTGTCGTAGGTCGGGTCGAGCCAGGTCGCACCGCCGCCGACGGTCAGTGCATCGGTCACGCGCACATCGGCACTGGCCTCGATGCCCTCGTACAGGGTGATGCCATCCTGTACCAGCAGCCTGCCGGCATTGGTGAGGCGATCTATGTTGGCGCCGCGCTCCAGCCGGAACGCGGCCACGTTGCCACTCCAGCGCGATGACTCCACCTTCGCACCCACTTCCCGCTGCTTGCTGATGGTCGGGTCGAGCACGTCGCCGGCATTGAGGTAATCGGTGCCGACGCGGCTTCCGGCTTCCAGCGACTCCACGTAGCTGGCATACAGCGTCCAGGCGGCGTTCGGCTTGAACATCACCGCGTAGGTCGGGGTCACCGGGTAGGTGTGGTAGCTGCCCTTGTTCTCGAAGTCGTTGTAGCGCGCGCCCAGCAGCACCGACCAGCCACCGCCAACGTCGACCGTATCGCTGGCGAACAACGCCTTCTGCACGGTCTCGCTGCCGCGGCTGAGCACGCGCGATCCCACCGCATCGTGGCGCAGCGTCGGGCGCTGGTAGAGGTTGCCGCGGCCGATGGTGCTCCACTCATACGGGCGGTCCCAGCCGAGCCCGGTCTGGTGGCTGGCGCCGGCCACCACCTGGTGTTTCAGCGGGCCGGTCTGGAAG
This sequence comes from Stenotrophomonas chelatiphaga, assembly GCF_001431535.1. Taxonomy (GTDB): domain Bacteria; phylum Pseudomonadota; class Gammaproteobacteria; order Xanthomonadales; family Xanthomonadaceae; genus Stenotrophomonas; species Stenotrophomonas chelatiphaga. Next base: position 10,552 of record NZ_LDJK01000070.1, on the reverse strand, counting down.
CGGCCCTGCAGCAGTGCCTGGGCCAGCTTCCATTCGCTCTTGCCGCCAAGCTCGTAGACGTTGACGTCATAGTCGCCGTTGGTATCGTCGATGTAGGCGAAGATCTTGTTGACGTCATTCCAGGAGCTGGTGAAGCCGTAGCTGAAGCTGGCCTTCCAGTTGCTGCTGATCTGCCAGTCCAGCGCGGTGGACAACAGGCTGGAGCGGGTGTCGTAGTAGGTGCCCGGAACACCGTTGTCGACGTCGCCGGCCAACGCGCGCGGCAGCGAGGTCAGGCCGATGAAGTAATACTGCGGCGATTCCCCGGACAGGTCGCGTTGCTGGAACACCCCGTCGAAGGTCCACGTCACCGCATCGCTCAGCCGTGCGTCCAGCGACAGCGCGGCGACCTTTCGATCCACGTCGCCGCCGTTGAAGGTTTCGCCCTTCTCCTGATAGGCGTTGAAGCGGTAGCCGAACATCTGTTCGTGGCCGAAGCGACCGCCGCTGTCGACGCCGGCGCTGACGATGCCCTGCTCGCGCCAACCGAGCTGGGCGGACAGCGTCGGCAGGTCGGTCGGTTTCTTGGTCACGTAGTTGACGATGCCACCGGGCTGGCCGAAGCCATACATGAAGCCGCCAGGACCCTTCAGCAGTTCAACCTGCTCCATCACTTCCAGCGGCCACTCGGTGCCCCACGAGGACACCTGCAGGCCGTTCACGCGGTAGCTGTCGTAGCTGAGGTCGATGCCGCGGTTGCGGATCGGCGAGCTCCAGCCACTGGCATACGCGCTGACCTGGGTGGTGACAGATGGGTCCAGCAGGAAGGCTTCGCCGAGCGATACCACCTGGCGCTGCTCGAGCTGCTCCCGGCCGACGGCGGTGATCGCGAACGGGGTGTCGTGCAGGCTGCGATCGCCGAGCGCGCCGGTGCTGGCATGGGTGCGTTCGGCGGTGACTTTCACCGCGTCCAGATCAGTGGCGGACTGCGCATGCACGGTGCAGGCGCAGGACAGGGCAGCAGCCAGCAGGGCGCGACGGGGGAAACGGGACAACGGCATCGAAGGGGTCCTCCGCGGACAGCACAGCGCCGTCCGCGATCAGCAGATGGCGGGAGAGGGTCGATGGCTGGATCAGGCAGGCTGGCCGGGAACCGGCAGCGGGGGCGCCGCAAAGGGGGCGTCAGACCGTGGCTGGCGCGCATCTTAGCAAAAAGGGGACGGAGGGGATTAAGTCGTTCATGGCCCTTTACGAGCTGAAAGCGACTTAATCCCCTCCGTCCCCTTTTTGTCGGGTCAGGCGCGGGCGGCGCGTCTGAGCTGCTTCTTTTCGCGGCGGCGGCTGCGCCAGCTGCGCCAGTGCTGGGCCAGGCAGGAGAAGATCACGTACAGCGCCGGAGTGCTGAGCAGGGTCAGGCTCTGCGAAAACAGCAGGCCGCCGATCATCGCGATGCCGAGCGGGCGGCGCAGTTCGGAGCCTTCGCCGATGCCGATCGCCAGCGGCACCGCGGCAAGGATCGCCACCATGCTGGTCATCATGATCGGGCGGAAGCGCACGATGCTGGCTTCACGCGCGGCTTCCAGCGCACTCTTGCCGTGCTCGCGCTGGGCCACCACCGCGAAGTCGATCATCATGATCGCGTTCTTCTTGACGATGCCGATCAGCAGCACCAGCGCGATCATCGAGATCACCGACAGTTCGGTGTTGGTGCCGTACAGCGCCAGCAGCGCGCCCACGCCCGCAGCAGGCAGCGTGGACAGGATCGTCACCGGGTGAATCAGGCTTTCGTACAGCATGCCCAGCACCAGGTAGACGGTCATGATCGCGGCCATCACCAGCACCAGCATTTCCATCGGGTCCGAGTCGAAGCCGAAGCCACCGCCCTCGGCCAGCCGGATGTCGCCGGGCATGCGCATGCCGGCCACGGTGCTGTCGATGATCGCCTTGGCCTCGCCCATGCTGGTGCCCGGCGCCAGGTTGTAGCTCAGCTCCATCGTGGTGTACTGGTTTTCGTGGGTGATCTGCGAAGGTGCCAGGCCGGGGACCTGCTCGGCCACTGCGGTGAGCGGCACCATTTCGCCATTGCCCGCACGCACGTACACCTGGTCCAGCGCGCCCGGCGTGGCGGTCTGCTCGGGCAGGGCGTTGACCACCACGCTGTACTGGTTGATGTCCGAATAGATGGTGGAGATCTGGCGCTGGCCGAACGCGCCGTACAGTGCACCGTCGATTGCGCCGATCGAGATCCCCAGGCGCGCGGCCTTTGCCCGGTCGATGACGATGTTCTGGCGCAGTCCGGCATCGTCGACATCGGTGCCCACGTCGGCCAGCTTCGGGTTCTTCTTCAGCACCGCCTGCAGCTTGGGCAGCCACTCCTGCAGCTGGGCCAGGTCGTTGCCCTGCAGTGACACGCGGTACTGCGCGCCCTGGCTGGAGCCGCCGCCGTCATTGCTCGGCAGGTCCTGGATGGCACGCAGGCGCAGTTGCAGGTCGGGGTAGCGGTCGGCCTTGGCACTCAGGCGCGACAACGCCTGCGCGGTGGTTTCGCGGCGGCCGTCCTTGCGCGACTTCAGTTCGATGTTGAACTGCGCGCTGGAGCCTTGCCGGCCACTGCCCAGCCGCACGCCGACGGTCTTCACCGCCGGGTCGGCCATCAGCATGTCGGTGATGCGGCGCTGGCGGTTGACCATGTCCTCGAAGGAGACCGTCGCGCTGGAGTTGGCACGGCCCCAGATCAGGCCGGTGTCCTGCGGGGGGAAGGCGCCCTTCTTGACCGCGCCGAACAGGAAGATGGTCACCCCGATCAGGATCAACGGGGTCAACGACAGCAGCAGCGCGTGGCGCAGCGAGAAGTCCAGCAGGCGGGTATACACGCGCAGCATGCGGTCGTGCCCGGCATCCAGCCAACGGCCGAAACGGGTCGGCTTGCCGGCATCGGCGTGCGGGTCCAGGAAGCGGCTGCACAGCGCCGGGGTCAGCGTCAGCGAGATGATCATCGACACCACGATGGCCGCCACCAGGGTGACGGTGAACTCGCGGAAGAACGCGCCCATCATGCCCTTGGCGAACAGCAGCGGAATGAACACCGCGACCAGCGAGGCGGTGATCGAGACGATGGTGAAGCCGATCTCGCGCGCGCCGGTGAAGGCCGCCTGCATGCGCGGCATGCCCTCGTCCAGGTGGCGCATGATGTTCTCGATGACCACGATCGCATCATCGACCACGAACCCGATCGCGATCACCAGCGCCAGCAGGCTCAGGTTGTTCAGGGTGAAGCCGAGTGCGTACATCACCAGCGCCGCACCGGCCAGCGACAGCGGCACGGTGACGGCGGCGATCAGCGTGGGCGCCAGCCGGCGCAGGAACAGCGCCATGGTCAGCACCACCATCGCCAGCGCGATCAGCAGGGTGATCTGTACTTCATGCAGCGAGCCGCGGATGGTCGGGGTGCGGTCGAAGTAAGGGGTCAGCGTGGTCCCGGGCTGCAGGTAATCGCGCAGGGTGGGGATCTGTTCCTTGACCCGGTCCACGGTCTCCACGATGTTCGCGCCGGCGCGGGTGAACACGTACATCACCACCGCCGGTTTGTGGTTGAACCACGCCGCCTGGTAGGCATCCTGCTGGCCATCGTAGACGTTGGCGATGTCCTGCAGGCGGATGATGCGCCCGTCGGCGCCGGTCTTGATGATCAGGTTGGCGAAGTCCGCCGCGCGTGCCACCGAATCGTTGGCGATGATCGCGGTGGTGGTGTTGCCATCGCTGAGGAAGCCGGTGGGCGAGGTGACGTTGGCCGCGCGTACCGCGTTGCGCAGGTCGTCGGCGGTCAGCCCCAGGGCATTCATCAGCCGCAGGTTGACGTCCACCCGCACCGCCGGCGTCGAGGCACCGGCGATATCCACCGACGACACCCCGGTGATCTGGCGGATGCGCTGGGCGAGCAGTGAATCGGCGACGTTGTACAGGTCGTCGGCGGACTGCGTTTCGGAGGTCAGCGCGATCGCGATGACCGGGTCATCGTTGGGGTTGGCCTTGGAAAACATCGGCGACCCCAGCCCGGACGGCAGGTCGGCCTGGGCCGAATTGATCGCCGTCTGCACGTCCAGCGCGGCCGAATCGATGTCGACATCGCTCTGGAAGATCATGAACACCAGCGAGCTGCCTTCCGAGCTCGACGAGCGCATGCGGTCGATGCCGGGCAGCTGGCCGAGGTGGCGTTCCAGCGGCGCGGTGACCGTGGAGGCCATGGTCGACGCATCGGCGCCGGACTGGTTGGCATGCACGAAGATCACCGGGATCTGGATGTTCGGCAGCGCCGACACGCCCAGTTTCAGGTAGCAGATCAGGCCGATGATGAACAGGCCGATCGCCAGCAGCGCGGTGCCGATCGGGCGGCGGATGAAGGGGCCGGAGATGTTCAACGCCACGCTCCTGCCAGCACGTCGGTCATGCTCACGCCTGCGGCTCCTGCACCGGGCCGTCGCCACGACGCGCCGCACGCTGTTCGCGGCGTCGTGCCAGCCATTCGGAGAAGCGTTCCATGTACAGGTAGATCACCGGCGTGGTGTACAGCGTCACCAGCTGCGACAGCAGCAGGCCGCCGACGATGGCGATGCCCAGCGGACGGCGCAGTTCCGAGCCGATGCCGGTGCCCAATGCCAGCGGCAACGCACCCAGCATCGCCGCGGCGGTGGTCATCATGATGGGGCGGAAACGCAGCAGGCAGGCGCGGCGGATCGCCTCGTGCGCGTTGGCACCGGTGCGCCGTGCTTCGATGGCGAAGTCGACCATCATGATGCCGTTCTTCTTGACGATGCCGATCAGCAGCACGATGCCGACGATTCCGTCCACCGACAGGCTCAGGCCGCTGAGCATCAGCGCCAGCAACGCACCGACGCCGGCCGGCGGCAGGGTGGAAATGATGGTGATGGGGTGGATGTAGCTTTCATACAGCACGCCCAGCACGATGTAGATCACCACCAGCGAAGCCAGCAGCAGCCACACCACGTCGGTCTGGCTGCCGGTGAATTCAGCTGCCTTGCCGATGAACTGCGCATGCACCTGGGTGGGCAGCTGCAGTTCGGCCTGGGTCTCTTCGATGGCCTTCACCGCGGCGGACAGCGAGTAGCCGGGCGCCACGTTGAAGGAGATCGTTACCGCCGGCAGCTGCTGCTGGTGGCTGACCACCAGCGGGGCGCTGGTTACTTTGCTGTCAGCCAGCGCGGACAACGGAATGATGCCGCCGCCGCCCACCGTGATGCCGGTGTTCTGGTTGCCGATGCCGGTGGCGGTGGAGGAGTTGGACGAGGTGACCTGGCCGAAACTGGTGGCGTTGGTGCCGGTCAGTGCGCCGGTGCCATTGGACGCCACCGCCAGCTGCTCCATCAAGGCGGTGCTGGTGCGGAACTCCGGCGCGACTTCCAGCACCACGCGGTACTGGTTGAGCTCGGTGAAGATGGTGGAGATCTGGCGCTGGCCGAACGCATCGTAGAGCGTGTCGTCGATGGTCTGCATCGGCACGCCGAGCACGCTGGCCTTGTCGCGGTCGATGTTCAGTTCAAGCGCCCGGCCCTGGGTGGACAGGTTGTTGTCCACGTCGGCCAGCTCAGGGCGCTTGCGCAGCGCTTCGGTCATGCGCGTGGCATGGGTGGCCACTTCATCGGCCTGCACGTCCGACAGCACGAACTGGTAATCGGTCGCGGCCACGCGCGTATCCAGGGTCACGTCCTGCACCGGCTTGAGGTACAGCGCGATGCCCGGGATGTCACGCACGGCGTGCTGCAGGCGCGGCAGGATCACGTCCATGCCATCGCGCTCGCCGCGCTCCTTCAGCACGATAGACAGCTGGCCCTGGTTGAGGGTCGGGTTCATGCTGCCGGCGCCGATGAACGCCGACACGCCGGTGACGTCCGGGTCCTTGCGCAGTGCCTCGGCGACCGCCTTGGTGCGCTGTTCCATCTGCGGGAAGGCCACGTTCTGGTCGGCCTGGACCACCGCGGTGATCATGCCGGTGTCCTGGTCGGGCAGCAGGCCCTTGGGGATCAGCAGGTACAGCACCACGGTCAGCACCAGCGCCGCGCCTGCCACCGCCAGGGTGATCGGCTGGTGGGCCAGCACCCAGTCCAGGCTGCGCTCGTACAGCCCGACGGTGCGGCTCCACAGGTTCTGTTTCCCGGCCGCCGCCGAACGCTCATGCGCGTCTTCGCCTTCCGGCAGTTCGTCCGGCTTGAGCAGGTAGGCGCACATCATCGGGGTCAGGGTCAGCGAAATCAGCATCGACAGCGTGACCGCGATGCTCAACACCCATGCGAACTCATGGAACAGCCGGCCGGTGACGCCGGGCATCAGCAGCAGCGGCAGGAACACCGCCACCAGCGAGACGGTCAGCGACAGCACGGTGAAGCCGATCTGGCGGGCGCCGATCTCGGCCGCTTCCTTGCCACTCTTGCCCTGTTCGATGTAGCGGACGATGTTCTCGATCATCACGATCGCATCGTCGACCACGAAGCCGGTGGCCACCACCAGCGCCATCAGCGAAAGGTTGTCCAGCGACATGCCGGCGAAGGCCATCACCGCGAAGGTGCCGGCCAGCGAAAGCGGCACCGCCACCGAGGGAATGATGGTGGCCCACAGGCGGCGCAGGAACAGGAAGATCACCGCGACCACCAGACCGATGGTCAGGATCAGGGTGAACTGCACTTCATGCACCGAGGCGCGGATGGTCTCGGTCCGGTCGGAGAAGATCTCCAAATGCACGTCGGCGGGCAGCACGCCCTGCAGCTGCGGCAGCAGGGCGCGGACGCGCTCCACGGTCTGCACGATGTTGGCGCCGGGCTGGCGGCGCACTTCCAGCAGCACCGCCGGCTTGCCGTCGGCCCAGGCCGCCAGCTGGTCGTTCTCCACGCCGTCCACCACGTTGGCGACGTCGGACAGGCGCACCGGCGCCCCGTTGCGGTAGCTGATGATGGTGTCGCGGTATTCGGCGGCACTGGTCAGCTGGTCGTTGGTGCCGATGCTGTAGGACTGGGTCTTGCCGTTCAGCGAGCCCTTCGGCGCACTGACGTTGGCCTGGGTCAGCGCGCTGCGCAGGTCTTCCAGGGTCAGGCCCATGTTGGACAGCTGCGCCGGATTCACCTGGATTCGCACTGCGGGGCGCACGTTGCCGGCGATCGACACCAGCCCCACGCCCTGTACCTGCGACAGGCGCTGGGCGAGGATGGAATCGGCGTAGTTGTTGACCTCGCGCAGCGGGCGCGTGTCGGACGTCAGCTTCAGGGTGACGATGGCCGCATCGGCCGGATTCACCCGGTTGTAGACCGGCTGGTAGGGCAGCGAGGAGGGCAGGGTGGCCTGGCGGATCGCGGCCTGCACGTCCTGGGCGGCGATGTCGATGTCCCGTTCCATCGAGAACTGCAGGATGATCGTGGACAGTCCGGCCGACGAGTCGGAGGTCATCAGCTCCAGCCCGGAGATCTGCCCGAACTGGCGTTCCAGCGGCGTGGTCACCAGCGAGGCCATGGTGGTCGCGTTGGCACCCGGGTACTGGGTGGTGACCACCAGGCTGGGCGCATCGATTTCCGGCAGCGCCGACACCGGCAACTGGCGGTAGCCGAGGATGCCGAGCAGCAGCAGGCCCGCCATCAGCAGCGAAGTGGCGATCGGGCGGCGGATGAAGAGGGTCGAAAAGCCCACGGGCGGATCCTTGCTGGAACGTCATGACAGCGCCGGCAGAAGTGCCGGCGCCGGTAACTCAGGCGATGCCCGCGCTCAGCGCGGGCCACCACCGCGGCGGCCGCCGCCGTTCTGCTGCTGTGCCGCCTTCAGTTCGGCTTCGGTCGGCGCGGCCGGGGTCTCGCCCGGCTTCAGCGCGTTGACCTTGGCACCCGGCTTGAGCCGGAACTGGCCTTCGCTGACCACCCGCTCGCCGCCCTTCAGGCCTTCGGTGACCTGCACGTGGCTGTCACCGACTTCCACGCCGCTGCGCACGGTCTGCATCTTGACCGTGTTGTCGGCCTGCACCACGTAGACGTATTCGCCGTCCGGGCCGCGCATCACGGCCTGGGTGGGGATGACGATGCCGCCACCGATGGTGCGCAGCTGCAACCGCACGTTGACGAACTGGCCCGGCCACAAGACGTTGGCCTGGTTGTCGAACAGGGCGCGGGCACGGAAGGTGCCGCTGTCGCTGCTGATCAGGTTGTCCACCACGTCCAGGGTGCCGTCGCCGCTGATGACATGGGCATCGGTGCGGTCCAGCGCGGCGATCTGCACCGCGCCGGCCTGCTGGGCGGTGCGCACGTCGCCCAGCTGGCGCTCGGGCAGGTTGAACACCACGTGGATGGGATGCACCTGGGTCAGGGTGACCAGGGCGGTCCCGGCGCTGACCACGTTGCCGGCGTCCACCGCGCGGATGCCGGCCACGCCGGTGATCGGCGCGGTGACCTTGGTGTACTGCAGCTGCACCTGGGCAGCGCGCATGCTGGCTTCGTTGGCCGCCACCGCGCTTTCGAACTGGGCCACCTGGTTGCGCTGGGTGTCCAGGTCGGTCTTTGCGACGTACTGCGCGTACTCCGGCGCGCTGGAGCGCTGGTAGTTGGAGCGCGCGGTGGCCAGCTGCGCCTGGTTCTGGCGCTTGGCTGCCGATGCCTCGTCGTAGCTCGCCTGCGCGCTGCGCGGGTCGATCACCGCCAGCACGTCGCCCTTCTTCACTTCCTGGCCTTCGCGGAAGTTCAGGCTCATCAGCTGGCCGCCGATCTGCGGACTGACGGTGACGGTATTCATCGCGCTCACCGTGCCCAGCGCGCTGGCGTACACCGGCACGTCCTGGCGCTGGGCTTCGATCACCGTCACCGGCACCGGGCCGGCGTCGGCCTGCGGCCCACCACGCTCACCGCTGGCGGCGGCTTCGCCCGACGGCTTGTCCTTGCCGCCACCGGCCATGCGCAGGCCAACGAACACGACCACCAACACTGCCACCACCAGCAGCACGATCTTCCACAAACGCGACATTCCAATCACTCCTGGGGGCTGGGCCGGGCAAGGCGCACGGCTGGCAAGGTGCCAAGCATACCTGCGGGCGATGCCGCTGCCTGCATGCCAAAAGGGCCGGATGCTCGGACCCTGCTCGGGCCCGAAGGTTCCCGAAAGCGACAGCTTGGCCTACATTCAAGCGCAACCCTACCGTGGAGATCCCGATGCCCCGTCGCGCGCTGCTGTCATCCGCCCTGCTGCTGGCCCTGCCGATGCTCGCCCATGGCCAGGCGGCCGAGCGCCCCGAAGTGGCCGCCGCCGCCCAGCGCCTGCAGGCCCAGGTGGTGGAGTGGCGCCGCGATTTCCACCAGCACCCGGAGCTGTCCAACCGCGAGGAGCGCACCTCGGCGGAGGTGGCCAAGCGGCTGCGCGCGATGGGCCTGAAGCCGAAGACCGGCATTGCCCACCACGGCGTGGTGGCGATCATCGAAGGCGGCAAGCCCGGTCCGAAGATCGCCCTGCGCGCGGACATGGACGCGCTGCCGGTGACCGAACAGACCGGGCTGCCGTTCGCCTCCAAGGCCACCAGCACCTACCGCGGCCAGCAGGTCGGGGTGATGCACGCCTGCGGCCACGATGCGCATACCGCCACGCTGCTGGGCGTGGCCGAAGCGCTGGTGGCGATGCGCAAGGACCTGCCGGGCCAGGTCATGCTGATCTTCCAGCCCGCCGAAGAGGGCGCGCCGTCGCCGGAAGAGGGCGGCGCGGCGCTGATGCTGAAAGAGGGCGTGTTTGCCGACTTCAAGCCGGAGGCGGTGTTCGGCCTGCATGTGTTTTCCAGCGTGCAGGCCGGCAAGATCGCCGTGCGGGGCGGCCCGCTGATGGCGGCCTCGGATCGCTTCGGGATCAAGGTGATCGGCCGCCAGACCCATGGTTCGGCGCCGTGGAACGGGGTGGACCCGATCGTGGCCACGGCCGACCTGATCGGCACCGCGCAGACCATCGTCAGCCGCCGCACCAACCTGGCGCAGCAGCCGGCTGTGGTGACCTTCGGTGCGATCAACGGCGGCATCCGCTACAACATCATTCCGGACGAGGTGGAGATGGTGGGCACCATCCGCACCTTCGACGAGGGCATGCGCCAGCAGATCTTCGCCGACCTGCGCAACGTGGCCGAGCACACCACGGCGGCGCACGGGGCGACGGCGGTGACGGAAATCTACGAGGCGGAGGGCAACCCGGCCACGGTCAACGACCCGCAGCTGACCGCACGCATGCTGCCGAGCCTGCAGGCGGTGGTGGGCAAGGACAATGTGTACGAGCCGCCGTTGCAGATGGGCGCGGAGGACTTTTCGCTGTTCGCCAGGGAAGTGCCGGGAATGTTCTTCTTCGTCGGTTCCACCAGCGAGGGCATCGACCCGGCGAAGGCGCCGGCAAACCATTCGCCGAAGTTCCTGCTGGATGAGAAGGCGCTGGATGTGGGCCTGCGGGCGTTGCTGCAGGTCAGCCTGGATTATCTGCACGGCGCGCCTGTCGAAGGCTGAGGGTATGCCGGGCTGCGCCCGGGGTCCTGCCGTTTGGAGCAACGGCAACGGCAACGGCAAAA
>NZ_LDJK01000007.1 GCF_001431535.1 Stenotrophomonas chelatiphaga | reverse complement strand
TGCAGCAGGTCACCGCCGATGCACTGCCGGCACTGGTCGCCGGGTACCCGTTCGACCTGGTCCTGCTGAGCTGCAAGGCCTACGACCTGGACAGTTCCATCGAGGCGATCGCGCCGGCGGTGGGACCGCGTACCAGCGTGCTGCCGATCCTCAACGGTCTGCGCCACTATGCCGCGCTGGATGCACGCTTCGGCCGCGACGCGGTGATGGGCGGACTGTGCTTCATCAGCGCGACCAAGGCCGAAGACGGATCCGTGCAGCACCTGGCCAAGCCAGCCCGGCTGACCTTCGGCGAGCGCGATGACGTCGGCCTCAGCGCCCGTGTGCTGGCCTTCGCCGCTGCCTGCGTGCAGGGCGGCGTGGACCACACCGCCAGCGAAAAGATCGGACAGGAACAGTGGGTGAAGTACACCTTCCTGACCGCGCTTGCGGCCGCCACCTGCCTGCGGCGCGCGGATATCGGCAGCATCGTGGCCACGCCGGGGGGCGAGGATTTCCTGCGCGCGCTGTACGCCGAATGCGTGGCGGTGGCCGAAGCCACCGGTGAACCCATCCCGGAGCCGGCGCAGGAAACCGCGCTGGCCGCGCTGACCCAGCCGGGCTCGGCATTGAAAGCGTCGATGCTGCGCGACCTGGAAGCCGGGCGGCAGGTCGAAGCAGACCACATCGTCGGTGACATGCTGGCGCGTGCGCGCAGCTTCGGCCAGCAGGCTCCCTTGCTGGCACAGGCCTACGACGACCTGCAGGCCTACCAGGCGCAGCGCGCGGGCTGAGCATCGTGGCAGACCTGCCGAAGCGGATCTTCATCCTGGGGCTTGGCTACAGCGGCCAGGCCATTGCCCGCCGCCTGCTGGCGCTGGGCGTGACGGTGGACGGCACGGTGCGGGAGCCGGCGGCACACGCCATCGACGGCCTGGCGCGCCACCGACTTGCCAGCGACCAGCCCGTCGATGCCTCGCTGCTGGAGGCCCTCGGCCGCGCCGATGCCGTGCTGTGCACGGTGCCGCCCGATGCCGATGGCGATCCGGCCATGCGCCTGGTGCGTGCCGCACTGGCCAGCAGCAGGGCGCTGCGCTGGGTCGGGTATCTGTCGTCCACGGCAGTCTACGCAGGCCGCGACGGTGGCTGGGTCGACGAGGCGTCGCTGGCCGATGGCAGCTCGCCGTCGGCGCTGCAGCGGCTGCATGCCGAACGGCAGTGGCAGGCGCTGGCCAGCGAACGGGGCATCGACTCGGCGGTGTTCCGGCTGCCGGGTCTGTACGGTCGCGGCCGCAACGCGCTGGTGCAGTTGGCTGCCGGACGTGCACGCCACGTGGTACGTCCCGGGCTGGTCTTCAACCGGCTGCATGTGCAGGACCTGGCCGATGTGGTGGTCGCGGCCCTGCAGCACCCACGGCCTGCCGCACGGTATCTGCCGGCCGACGACGAACCGGCCCCGCCACAGCAGGTGCTGGCCTATGCCGCGCAGCTGGGCGGGTATGCGCTGCCGGCGCAGCAGCAGTGGGACGATCCGGCGGTCAGCCCGTCGCTGCGGCGGTTCTACGAGGGCAACAAACGCATCGACAGCCGCGGCACGCGCGCGATGCTGCAGTGGCAGCCGCGCTTTCCGAGCTACCGCGAGGGACTGCAGGATGCGTGGGAACACGGGGATGGGCAGCGCTTGCCTGCAGGGGCGTGACGACCAACGGTCGTCACCCACCAGAATCAGCGATCGTCACTAACCAGAGTCAGCGGTAGTCACCCACCAGAATCAGCGATCGTCACTGACCAGAACCGCCGATGGTCGCCCACCGGCCTGCCGCGATCAGCCCGGCAGTCGGAAGAATGCGCGCGCAGCGGCGGTGGTGGTGGCCGCCGCGACGTCGGTCGCTTCACCGCGGTCGCGGGCCAACTCTTCCACGATATGCGCCAGGTACATCGGCTCGTTGCGGCGGTCCTTGGGCATCGGCTTCAGCGAGCGCGGCAGCAGGTACGGCGCGTCGGTTTCGATCATCAGTCGGTTGGCCGGGATGTGCTTGACCAGCTCGCGCAGGTGCGCGCCGCGGCGCTCGTCGCACAACCAGCCGGTGATGCCGATGTACCAGTCCTGGTCCAGGTAATCGAACATTTCCTGGCGTTCACCGGTGAAGCAATGCACCACCGCCGCGCCGATGCGGCCCTCGAAGTTCTTCATCTGCGCCATGAAATCGGCGTGCGCGTCGCGCTGGTGCAGGAACAGCGGCTTGCGCGCACCGTCGGCCGCGGTGACCTCGGATGCCAACTGCAGCTGGCGCTCGAACGCACGGTGCTGCGCAGGACGCGGCGAGAAATCGCGGAAATAATCCAGCCCGCACTCGCCCACCGCGACCACTTCCGGGTGCGCATGCAGCGCGCGCATTTCCGCGTCGCATTCGTCGGTGTAATCCACCGCATGGTGCGGGTGGACGCCGGCGGTGGCATACAGGAAGCCAGGGTGCTGGCGCGCCAGCTGCAGCGCCAACGGTGAATGTTCGCGGCTGGCGCCGGTGATCACCATCTGCGCCACGCCGGCATCGCGCGCACGCGCCAGCACGGCATCGCGATCACGGTCGAAGGAGTCGTGGGTGAGGTTGGCGCCGATATCGATCAGTTGCATGGTCATCGCAGTGGGGAACGCCGGCTCATTGTACCTGCCGGCCCCATGGCCCCTTATCCTTGTGCGATGAGCACCCCGCACTTCCCGATTTCCGCGCTGCTGCCGCAGGTCAAGGACAGCCTCGACCAGCACCCGCGACTGGTACTCGAAGCCCCGCCGGGCGCCGGCAAGACCACCCAGGTACCGCTGGCGCTGCTGCACGCGCCGTGGCTCGCCGGGCAGAAGATCATCCTGCTGGAACCGCGCCGGGTCGCCGCGCGCAGTGCCGCCCAGTTCATGGCACGGCAGCTGGGCGAGGAGGTCGGCGACACCGTGGGCTACCGCATCCGCTTCGAGAACAAGGTCTCTGCGCGCACCCGCGTGGAGGTGGTCACCGAGGGCATCCTGACCCGCATGCTGCAGGACGATCCGATGCTGGAGGGCATCGGTGCGATCGTGTTCGATGAGTTCCACGAGCGCCACCTCAGCGGTGATCTCGGCCTGGCGCTGGCGCTTGACGTGCAGGCGCAGCTGCGCGACGACCTGCGCCTGGTGGTGATGTCGGCGACGCTGGACGGCGAGCGGCTGGCGCGCTTTCTTGATGCGCCGCGTCTGTCCAGCGAGGGCCGCAGTTTCCCGGTGGAGGTCTCGCACTTCCCCGCCCGCCGCGACGAAGCCCTCGACCTGCAGGTGCGCCGCGCGGTGCAGCAGGCGCTGGCCACCCATCCCGGTGACGTGCTGGTGTTCCTGCCCGGGCAACGCGAAATCCAGCGCGTGCTGGCGGGCCTGCAGGACACCGTGGATGCGGCCACCGAGGTGCTGCCGCTGCATGGCGAGCTGCCGGTGGAACAGCAGGGGCGCGTGCTGCAGCCTGCGGCCGATGGCCGCCGCCGCGTGGTGCTGGCCACCAACGTGGCCGAATCATCGGTCACCCTGCCCGGGGTACGCGTGGTGATCGACAGCGGGCTGGCGCGGGAGCCGCAGTACGACCCCAACAGCGGCTTCACCCGGCTGGACGTGGTGGCCGTGGCGCAGGCGTCGGCCGACCAGCGCGCCGGGCGTGCCGGCCGCGTGGCAGCCGGTTGGGCATGGCGCCTGTGGCCGCAATCACAGCGGCTCGAGCCGCAACGCCGGGCGGAAATCGAACAGGTCGAATTGACCGGGCTGGCCCTGGAACTGGCGGCGTGGGGCAGCAGTGACCTGCGCTTCGTGGACGCGCCACCGGCCGGGCCACTGGCCGCCGCGCGCGAGCTGCTGCAGCGCCTGGGCGCGTTGTCGCCCACCCATGCGATCACCGCACAGGGCCGGCGGATGCTGGCGATCGGCACCCATCCGCGGCTGGCGGCGATGCTGCTGGCCGCAACCGCCGGCACCGAGCAGGCGTTGGCGACCGATGTCGCCGCCCTGCTGGAAGCACGTGATCCGCTGCGCCAGGGCGGCGACGCGCTGGCACCCCGCTGGCGCGCACTGGCGGCGTTCCGGAGTGGCCGCGCGCCGCATGAGGCGAACCGCAGCGGATTGGCCGCCATCGACGCAGCAGCCCGACAGTGGCGGCGACGCCTGCGCTGTGACGCCGCGCCGCCGTCGAGCATCGAAGCGCACCAGCTGGGTGACCTGCTGGCGCATGCGTTCCCGGACCGCATCGCCTTCCGCCACCCGAACGATCCGCTGCGCTACCTGCTGGCCAACGGCCGAAGCGCGCGCCTGCACGAGCTGAGCGACCTGCGCGGCGAACCCTGGCTGGTGGCCAGCGAACTGCGTTTCGAAGCGCGCGATGGGCTGCTGCTGCGCGCCTCGCCGGTGGATGAGCAGTACCTGCGCCGCGTGTTCGCGTCGCGCTTCGTCAGCGAAGACATCGTGCGCTGGGACGCCGAGCGCCGGGCGCTGGTGGCGCTGCGCGAAAGCCGCTTCGAACGCATGGTGTTCGACAGCCGATCGGCCGGACGCGTCGATCCGGCGCAGGCCGCCGCGGCGCTGACCGAGGCGGTGGCCGAACTCGGCCTGCAGGCCCTGCCGTGGACCGACGGCCTGCGGCAGTGGCAGGCACGGGTGGAAGGACTGCGCCGCTGGATGCCCGAACTCGGACTGCCCGATGTCAGCGACGCCGCCCTGCTGGCCACCCGCGCGGCATGGCTGCAGCCGGCCTTCGCCGGCAGGACGCGCCTGGACGCGCTGGATGAAGCCAGCTTCGGCGAGGCGCTGAAGACGCCGCTGGACTGGTCGCAACGGCAACTCGTGGACCGCCATGCGCCGATCCGGATCAGTGTGCCGTCCGGCCTGGAACGTGGCATCAGCTACCGCCTGGACAGCGAATCCGGCGAACCGCTGCCCCCGATCCTGGCGGTGAAGCTGCAGGAGTTGTTCGGGCTGGCCGACACGCCCCGCATCGCCGACAACCGTGTCGCGCTCACCCTGCATCTGCTCTCTCCGGGCGGTCGCCCGCTGCAGGTCACCCAGGACCTGCGCAATTTCTGGGCGAACACCTATGCCGAAGTGAAAAAGGAAATGAAGGGGCGCTATCCCCGCCATCCGTGGCCTGACGACCCGTGGACCGCGACGGCCACGCACCGTGCCAAGCCGCGGGGTACCTGACAGGCTGAACGGGGGCTGCGGCCTCACGCCCCATCCGACCCTGACTGACATGCCGTTTACAGCAAGCGCGCGACACTGGAGTTCGACCCGAGGCAAAGGACCCCACATGAGCAGACTGACCGTAATCACCGACCGTGCACTGGAACGCGCGCTGGACCTGGCCCATAGCGCTGGCGATGGCATCAAGCACGCAGGCGGCAACCTGGGCGGCAGCCTGCGCCATCTCGGCCCCACCGCTGCAGACTGGCTGAAGACCGGCGCAGCATTGGGCGCAGTGAAGACCGGCGGCCGGATCGCCACCAAGGCAGTGCGCCGTAACCCGGCGGTGACCATCGCGGCTGCTGCCGTTGGCGTCGGCCTGCTGGGCTACGCGTTGTATCGCAAGCAGCAGAAGAAGAAGCTGGCCGGTGGCCATGTCGTCAACGGACAGGCGCAGCGGGTTGCCGCACGTGACCGCCGCGTCAACACGGTGGTGGACGAACACAGCGATATCGGCAGCGACGCCTGAGCGTCTGCCGCGGGTGAAGACCCGCCGCTGTGCTGGCCGGTTTGACAGATACGAAGGGTGTGGCGGATGCCACACCCTTCGTCGTTTTAGCGGTGGCGATGTCGCTGTTGCCAATTGCGTTGGCCGCTGCAGTGCCTGCATGTTCGGTGGACCATCCACCGTCGTGCGCAGGAGCCGCCCATGTTTTCCGCCAGCAGCACCGCCGCCGCTGCCTCCCTTGCGCTGGCAAGGCACGCCCCGCCGGCCAGCACCCCAGGCCCTGCCGCGCTTGCACTCCGCCCTTGCGCCGTGGGCAACTCACCGGTCGCCGAATTCGATCTGCGCCTGCTTGCCTCACCGTGCCCGCCGGCGCCGTTACGGCCTTTGGGCCCTGCGCTTACCGCTGCCGACATGGCCGTGGCGATGGCAAGAGACCGCCGTTACGCCAGCATGGTGGATGCCATCCACGCACCGCTTGTGGCGCAGATAGGGGCCACTTACGCCTTCGATGCACTGCGCCTGGAAGTGTTCGGCCGCTGGGTACTGGCCAATCGGGCTGCGCTGGCGATCAACATCGGACCGGATGACAACGCACTGCTTGCCGGGTGCCGGGTGCTCGCCTGGCTGCCGGGGGTGGGGGAAAGCGCACGCCAGTGCGCCCAGGCGTACGTTTTCATCCTGTACCACATGGCCGCGCAGCTGGGCGACGAACACACCGGCCTGCACGTGGAACCCATTGCGCAGGCACTCGCCGCCCGCACCCCCGCACATGCCCTTATTCCACTTGCCGCCACTGCCCCGGCTGCAGCCCGCCCAGCTGATACGGGCCCATCGATGCACGGACCAGCCGCAGCGTCGGCAGGCCGACGGCGGCGGTCATCCGTCGCACCTGCCGGTTACGCCCTTCGCGCAGTGTCACGGCCAGCCAAGCATCGGGCACCGTCTTGCGGAAACGCACCGGCGGGTCACGCACCCACAGGGCAGGTGGATCGATCTGCTCGATCCGGGCAGGCAGGGTGGGCCCGTCTTTGAGCACCACGCCGCGGCGCAGCTGCGCCAGCCGTTCCGGTGTCGGTTCGCCTTCCACCTGCACCCAGTAGGTTTTATCCGCCTTGTGCCGCGGGTCGGTCAGCCGGTGGGCCAGCCCACCGTCATCGGTCAACAGCAGCAGGCCCTCGCTGTCATGGTCCAGGCGGCCTGCGGCGTACACATCCGGGGGCAGGCCGAACCCCGCCAGGGTGGGCCGTGGCGGCACGCTGCGGTCGGTGAACTGGCACAGCACGTTGAAGGGCTTGTTGAACAGGATCAGGGACATGGGCAGATCAACAGGACGACGGGAAACGCAGCCGCCATTGTCGCCGGTGTCGCAGGCAACCGCGATGCCGCTGCGCCCAGTCGGTGATCACAGGCACAGCGGCATGCCGGTCATGCGCCGGGATGCCGCTGTCTCCGCCGCGGTCAGCTGCGCGGCTTGATGAAGCGCAGGGTCATGCGATCGCTCTCGCCGATGGCACGGTACTTCGCCGCGTCGGCTGCGTCATGGTTGTTGGACGGCGGCAGCGTCCACACCCCGTTGGGATGATCCTTGGTATCGCGCGGGTTGGCGTTGATCTCGCTGCTGCCATCCAGCTTGAAGCCGGCGGCTTCGGCCATCGCGATCACCTGCTGCTGTCCGACATAGCCGGTGCCGTCGTCGTCGCCGACATCGGCCTTGGCGCGATGTTCGACCACGCCCAGCACGCCGCCCGGCTTCAGCACGTCGTAAAAGCCCTTGAACATGCCCGGTGCCTGGCCGGACTTGCGCCAGTTGTGCACGTTGCGGAAGGTCAGCACCACATCGGCCGAAGCAGGCTTGCCGAACACCGGCGCGGCCGGGTCGTAGGCCACTTCGGTAGCCTTGTCGAACTGTGCGGGCGCGGTGCTGAATTTCTTCTGCAGGCCATCGCGGCTGCGCTGCTGGTAGTCGCGTCCACGTCCTTCCGGCACCGCTGCCGGATCCACCACCGCGGCAATGTACTGGCCCTGCTGGCGCACCAGCGGCGCCAGGATTTCCGAATACCAGCCATTGCCGGGGGTGATCTCGATGACCGTGCTGGCCGGGGTCAGCTTGAAGAACGACAGCGTCTGCGCCGGATGGCGGAAGCCATCGCGGGTGACATTGGCCGGATCACGCGTGGTGGACTTCACCGCTGCCTCGATCGCCGGGCTGACCTGTACCGGCGACGCCGCGCCGGCGGCAGCGGGCGTGCGCGCGTACAGCGGCGAAGCGGACAGCGCCACTGCCACGGCGAGGCAACAGGCAGACACGTTGATCAGGTTCTTCATGGCCGGGCTCCCTTGGATGGTGGGCGCAGACTAGCAGCCCAAGCGGCCCCGGTGTTCACAAAGCGTTATCGCCACGCGCCACGCCGCAACACAGTTTTGCGGCAGCTGCCGCAGCAGCGTCATCTCCCTGCCCGTATGCTGCAGTGGTCGCTACCCGAGGAGATTTCGAATGACGGCAACCCGCGAACTGGGCCGCTCCGGCCTGCAGGTGCATCCCATCGCCTTCGGCGGCAATGTGTTTGGCTGGAGCGCGGACGAGAAAACGACCTTCGCCCTGCTTGATGCCTTTGTCGATGCCGGCTTCAACCTGGTCGATACCGCCGATGCTTATTCGGCCTGGGTACCGGGAAACCAGGGCGGTGAATCGGAAACATTGATCGGCAGGTGGTTCGCGCGTAGCGGCAAGCGCGACAAAGTGGTTCTGGCCACCAAGGTGGCGAAGTGGTCCGAACAGCCCGGCCTGTCGGCGGACAACATCACCGCGGCGGTGGAAGGTTCGCTGCGTCGCCTGCAGACCGATGTCATCGATCTCTACCAGGCGCACGAAGATGACGAATCCACGCCGCTGGAGACGACGCTGGGAGCCTTCGCACGGCTGATCGAACAGGGCAAGGTCCGCGCCATCGGCGCCTCCAATTTCAGTGCCGAGCGACTGGCCGATGCACTCAAGGTTTCAGCCGACTACCAGCTGCCCCGTTATGAAACGCTGCAGCCGGAATACAACCTCTACGACCGCTCCGGCTATGAAGCCGGGCTGGAAGCGCTGGTGCAGCGTGAGCAGCTCGGCGTGATCAGTTACTACTCGCTGGCCAGCGGCTTCCTGAGCGGCAAATACCGCCGCACTGAAGACGCGTCCAGGAGCCCTGCGCGCGGCCAGTCCGTGGTGGCGAAGTACCTCAACCCGCGCGGCAACCGCATCCTGGCAGCGCTGGACGATGTCGCCAGCCGGCACACGGCAACCGCTTCGCAGGTCGCGTTGGCCTGGCTGATCGCGCGTCCGTCCATCACCGCACCGATCGTCAGCGCGACCAGCGTGGAGCAGCTGCACGACGTGCTGGCGGCGGCCACCCTGGCGCTGTCTGCGCAGGATATCGCCGAGCTTGATGAGGCCAGCGCCGCCGGCTGACGATCAGAGTGGGAATCAGGATGCTTCCACTGAAGCGGAAGCATCGTCCTGCGCATCGGGCAGGTCGTCGTCGCGCCGGACCAGGCCCTGCCCCTTCAGCAGCCACAGGATCTCGTCCTCTGCGTAGCGGGCGTGGGGCAGCAGCTGGTTGCGCTGGGCGAAGGCGAGCGCCGCTGCCGTGTTGCCAGCGGCCATCCTGTAATTGCGGCCATGCGTGCCATGGCGTTCGAAACCCAGGCGACCTTCGCGGCCTTCATGATCCACGTACTGCAACACCCCCTGCCGCCACGAGAACCAGGAGCGGCGCGTCACTGCCGGCGCGGTTACCTGTCCCGACGGCTGCAGCCGCGTCAGCCCGCACGGATCAGCAGGGTCTGCAGCAGGCACATGCGGGTCGTCGCCAGGGGAGGTCCGGTCCGGGTCTGGAGGGATCCACGTGATGCCCTGCTGTTCCAGCAGTTCGACCAGGTCGGCGAGGCGGTAGGAAACATCGTCCTGCAGCTTGTGACGTTGCATGAAGCCCACCGCGTGCGCCTGCTGCGTCACCAGCAGCCACTGATCCGGCGCAGTGGGCGAGGCCACCATCCGCAGCCGTCCAAGGCTGCCTCGTTCGTCGAGGAACACCAGGGCGTCGGCGCCCAAGGCGAAGCTGTTGCGATGCAGGATCACGTTCCCGGCCCGGCCGGGCATACGGACCTCCCTGGCGATCAGGAACGGCAGGCGGTCGTTCACCGCCTGCGGGGTGAACGCTTCCTCGCCGCACCAGGTGGATCGTTCGCGGAGGAACAGATGCCGTGTCTGCTGCGCGTGTACCCGGTCGCCATCGGCCTGCCCAACGTCGTCGCCCGGTTCAAAGCGGCAACCCGACATGGCCTGCGTGCCGTTGACCAGGGTGGCCATCGATCGGGCGTCCAGGCTGAACCCCGCCTCCGCATCCTGCAGCGCGTAGCCCCCTTGGGGGGTGCTGGTCACCTCCAGGTAGCCAACGCGCAGCCCGCGGCACGCCTCCGACGACGGCCTGACGAAGTAGGCGACGAATGTCCTGCGCCGCTGGGCCGGATCTTCGTAGCTGATCAACCGGAAGGTATTGGGCGCCAGGATGTGCGATGACCGGATGCGCCGCCGATGCAGCAGGTGATCACTGAGCGGGGACACGCTCAGCACCGAGAACACGTCCTCATCGACCAGCGGGGTGGGATCGCGGGGCTCGGCGCGCTGCATCTGGCCCAGTCCGTCGTACTTGCGCGCGCCTCGTCCGCGCTGGGCTGCGGGGATGTGTTCGTGCACGACCTCGGTCTTTACCCAGGCAGCGCTGCGGTCGCGCAGCGCGCCGGCAAAGCCATCCATGAAATGGTCGTGCGCCCGTTGCGGTACGCAGAAGCTGGCCTGGACCGGGCCGAAGCGCATCTTCCGCACCTGCAGCCGCGCCTCACGCGTATCGTGGAAGCGCAGGCAGGCCAGGGCGGCATGGGCGCCAGCCGCACGTTCGACGCCATCACTGCTGCCATTGGCGTTTGCTGCCGGCGTGCAGTGGCCAGCGCATTCCACTGGCTTGGCGCGGTCACCGGCCACCAGGGGGTGCTGCGGTGCGGCTACCCGTCGGTCATCCTGACCCATGGCCGGATGGAGGCCGTCCTTGGCATGCGCGCTCGACTGCTTGCTGACTGCCGTGCTTTCCTTGCTCTGCTGGGCCATCTGGCCGAGCGCGGCCTGCTTCCTGATGGTGGATGCACTCTCTTTCCGCGGTCCCTGCGCGGCGGGGCCCGGGACACCCGCGGCGCCGTCCACGGACGCTGATCGGGCGCCCGTCGGCCGGCGACCCGGAGGGGCGTGTCCGCGCCCTGCGTCCGCTCCTGTGGGCGTTCGCCCCCCACCGCGTGAAGAGGGCGGCGGCGGCTTCGGTCTGGCCTTGGGTTTGGCCCGGCGCGCGTCGGCTCCGGGCAACGGCCAGGCGCCAGCGCCAGCGCCCTGCGCATCATCGACGGACTGCCCAGCGACGCCGGATGCACAATGCCACGGCACCATGATCGGTCCTTCGGTGCCATTGGCCGGCAGCCCGTCGCGGGCGGTGCAGCGCGATGCCGCCCCTGCTGCCGGCACCCGTGCCACGTTCACGCTGCCCGCCCAGGCGGCACCACGCAGCGACTGCAGCCCTGCATACGCGTTGGTCGCGACGTGCAGCATGTGTACCAGGCGGACCAGGTGCTTGCCCGCTGTCGTGGACGGCGAACGGACCGGCCGCTGGTGCTGCAGCGCGTGCACCAGGGCACACGCGGCCAGACCAAGCACCAGCGGGGCAGGATCGGCACCGCCATCGGCAACCTCGGGCAGCCAGCGCAGGCGGTCTGCCACGGCCTGCAGGATCACGATGGGGGCGATGCGGGTGAGTGGGATCGACTGAAGCGCTCGCAGCACATTGCCCCTGCGCGCTTCGGACAGGCCGCAGTACGTTGCATAGGCGGTCCATGGAATGGATATCCCGGGCAGCAGCTGGTCGGCCTGCTGCACCAGCTGCGAGAACGCCCGCGCCGTACCCCAGCGGACCAGCTCGTGGCCCAGGTTGTCGCCGATCGAATGGAGTTCGCTTCGCCAGGGCGGTGGTACCGCAGGCTGCCGCGCGCGTTCCGGCAGGACACCGTTGAAGATCGCCGATGGCAGCCTTACCGGCTGCAGCATCCTGCACACCCACGCACCGGCGTTGATCGGGGCCTGGGTTCCGCAGTGACCGTGAGAGGGCGCGACAGGGGACATGGCGTGCGGGTCCCTACTCCGGCAGGCCCGGCGCGGCCACCCCGGTCCGCAGCAGGCTGTTGCCGTTGAGCCGCAAGCTGATCTCCATCGGCGTCGGCGGCTGATCTGCCTCGATGCCGTCATGCCGTGCAAACGCCAGCGAAGCATCGGACGTGCCGGCGGCAGGCAGGTCGTGCCGGTTGATCGCACCGGTGGTGGCGCAGGGAACATGCGGGATCGAAGGCGTGAACGGCATGGCTTGATGATCCATCGCCTGATCACCCGCGGACTTTCGAGTTGCGTGCATCCCCGGCCCCTTGCGCAGCCCGGATACCGGTCGATTGTTCCAACGGTGACCATTACCGGAAATCACATGGTTATCACGTCGTTGAATGGAACAGGAATCGTGACGCAATTCGCACTTCAGCATCCAAGCAGCCATCCGATAACGGAATTCCCCTTCCCGGACCAGCGCTCATGCGGAACGTTTCTCCGTCTCCTCCTTCTTCCACTCGCGGCATCCAGTTCAAGCTGATCGGCGCCAGCGCGCTGGGCGTGCTGCTGCTGGTCGTCAGCGCCCTGGCCGGGCTGGCCTCGGCATGGTTTGACCTGGGCGCGGCAATGCCCGATTCCTATGCGGTCAGCCGTGACGCAGAGAAACTCCAGCGCGAGTTCCGCCTGCAGGTGCAGGAGTGGAAGAACGTGCTGTTGCGGGGATCCGACGATGCGCTGCGGGAGAAACATGCCGCCGCGCTGGCCGACGAAGGCCGTCGGGTACGCGAGCTGGCGGCCGTCGTGGCGCAGGCCGAGGATCCGAAGACGCGCGAGCTGGTGGCCGCCTTCCTGGTCGACCAGCAGGCCCTGGAACGCGATTACCAGGCCGCCCTGGCCACCTTCATCGCCGCGGGCTACGACCCGGCTGCAGGCGATGCCCCGGTGCGCGGACGCGACCGTCCGCTGGCGCAGGCGCTGGATGCGCTGGCCACACATACCGGCCAGGTGGCCGAAGCTGCGATCGCCGCGCGTTCCCAGCATGCCCGCGAACTACTGGTCACCAGCGCGGCGGTGACCGTGGTGGCCGCCATCGGTCTGCTGCTGGCGTTGTCGTGGTGGTTGCGCCGCGCCGTGGTGCGTCCGGTGGTCGCGGTGGAAGCGGCCGCACGCGCGGTCGCCGCGGGTGACCTGGACCACCAGGTACAGGTCATTGGCAACGATGAAGTCGCCCGGCTTGCGCGTGCCATGCGGGCGGTGCAGGAGACGTTGCGCGGCGTGCTGGGTGCACAGGCGGAGATGGCGCGCACGCACGAAGCCGGGCAGATCAGCCACCGCATGGACGCCGAAGCCTTCCCCGGCGCCTACGGACGCATGGTGGCCGACTGCAATGCACTGGTCGCCGCACATATCCAGGTGAAGATGCGCGCCGTGTCGTTGATGGCCCGCTACGCGGTGGGTGACCTGTCCGAGGACATGGAGCGGCTGCCGGGCGAAAAGCGCGTCATCACCGAGGCACTGGATACGGTGAAATCCAACCTGGGCGCGATCAATGCCGAGATCCGCCAGCTGGCTGCGGCCGCTGCCGAAGGCGACTTCAGCCAGCGTGGCGATGTCGCGCGGTATCAGTACGATTTCCGTGAAATGGTGCTTGGGCTGAACCAGCTGATGCAGGTCACCGAAGGCAACCTTGGCCAGGTATCCGCTGTGCTGCGTTCAATCGCCGACGGCGACCTGCGCGCGCGCATGGACGGTGATTTCAAGGGCGTGTTCGCCCGCATTGCCGGCGACGCCAACACCACGGCGGCGCAGCTGGCGACGATCGTCGCCGACATCCAGCAGGTGGCTGGTGGCGTCCGCGAAGCCGCGATGGAGATCGCAAGCGGCAACAGCGACCTGTCCCAGCGCACCGAACAGCAGGCCGCCAACCTGGAAGAAACCGCCGCCTCGATGGAGGAGCTCACCTCCACCGTGCGCCAGAACGCAGAACATGCGCGCACCGCCAACGAGCTGGCCCGCAGCGCGGCGGGCGTGGCCTCGCAGGGTGGCGACGTGGTCGGCCAGGTCGTGGAAACGATGGGCGGTATCGAAACGTCTTCGCGGCGGATTGCCGAGATCATTTCGGTGATCGACGGGATCGCCTTCCAGACCAACATCCTGGCCTTGAACGCGGCCGTGGAAGCCGCGCGGGCGGGCGACCAGGGCCGCGGCTTCGCCGTGGTGGCCAGTGAAGTACGCACGCTCGCACAGCGTTCGGCGGCCGCTGCAAAGGAGATCAAGGGGCTGATCGATGAATCGGTGGAAAAGGTTGCCGATGGCTCCGCGCTGGTGCGCCAGGCGGGCAACACGATGGGCGAGATCGTTGCCTCGGTGCAGCGCGTGACCGACATCATGGCCGACATCTCCGCCGCTTCGCAGGAACAGAGCGCCGGCATCGAGCAGGTCAACCAGACCGTGGTGCAGATGGACGGGGCCACCCAGCAGAATGCCGCGCTGGTGGAAGAAGCCTCCGCTGCCGCGCGCAGCATGGAACAGCAGGCTGCGCGCCTGGTCGAATCGGTGGGCGTGTTCACCCTGGCCTGACGCATGGCACCGTTGGCCCGGTAGTGACGGCCGCTGGCCGTCAGCCATTACGCTCCCGGTAGTGACGGCCGCTGGCCGTCAGCCCTTGCGCTCCCGGTAGTGACGGCCGCTGGCCGTCAGCCGATGCGCTCCCGGTGGGTGACGACCGTTGGTCGTCACGCTTCGGGCTACACCACGAACGGCTCGCGCTGCATGCCATCTGCCAGCACATCCACGAACGACCGCACGCGCGCCGACACCGCCGTGTTGCGGTAGTACACCGCGTGGATGGGTTGGTAGACATCCAGCGTCTGCGCGATCAGCACCGGCACCAGCGCGCCGCTGGCGCGGTCGGCGTGGGTCAGGAAATCAGACAGGCAGGTGATGCCGGCGCCTTCCACCGCCAGCCGGCGCAGGGTCTCACCACTGGAAGCGGCGATGTCCGGGCGTACGCGCAACTGGCCCTCGTCGTCGCCGGGCAGCGGCCAGCGGTTCAGCGATTCGGGTTCGTTGAAGCCCAGCAGCGTATGCGCCGACAAGGCGGCCACGTTTTCCGGCGTGCCGTGCTGGCGCAGGTAGGCCGGGCTGGCCACCAGTTGCAGGCGGCAGCGGCCGAGCAGGCGGGCGTGCAGGGTGGAATCGGCCAGGGGGCCGATGCGGATGGCCAGGTCGGTGCGCCGCTCCAGCAGGTCGATGTAGCGCTC
The DNA here is from genome assembly GCF_001431535.1 of Stenotrophomonas chelatiphaga. GTDB lineage: Bacteria > Pseudomonadota > Gammaproteobacteria > Xanthomonadales > Xanthomonadaceae > Stenotrophomonas > Stenotrophomonas chelatiphaga. Next base: position 139,177 of record NZ_LDJK01000007.1, on the reverse strand, counting down.
GGAGCTGTTCACTTCCAGCGCCACCTCCGGAAACTGCTGGCGATAGCGGGTCACCAGCGGGGCGATCACATGCAGCACGAACGGCATCGCCGCATCCACGCGCAGGCGACCCGCCGGACGCTGGCGACGCAGCGCCATCTGTTCCTCCGCGGTCTCCACTGCCTCGACGATCTGCCGCGCCTGGCGCACGAAGGCCTCGCCTTCGGCGGTCAGGTGCAGGCGGCGCGTGGTGCGGGTCAGCAGGGTGGTGCCCAGCTTTTCTTCCAGCCGGCCCAGCGCGCGGCTGACCCCGGACGGGGTCTGGCCCAACTGCTCGGCCGCCGCGCTGATGGTGCCGCTGTCGATGACCGCCAACAGGGCCTGCATTTCATCCAGGGTGATCTTCATCGCCGCATTATTGACCATCAGGCAAGAGTGATTGGCGTCAAGACGTGTTTTTCGGCAAAGGTCAGCGGCGCAGACTGCGCTCCTTCCTTTCCTGCCGGACCCTGTCATGACCCGTGGCATTCCCCTCGCCCTGCTGGCGCTCACCCTCGGTGCCTTTGCCATCGGCACCACCGAGTTCGTGATCGTCGGGCTGCTTCCCACCATCGCCGCCGACCTGCAGGTCAGCCTGCCCTCGGCCGGCCTGCTGGTGTCCCTTTACGCGCTCGGCGTGGCGATCGGCGCGCCGGTGCTGACCGCGCTGACCGGCCGCGTGCCGCGCAAGACCCTGCTGGTGGCGCTGATGCTGGTGTTCACCGTAGGCAACCTGGTCGCCTACCTGGCGCCGGGCTACAACTCGCTGATCGTCGCGCGCATCCTGACCGGCCTCGCCCATGGCGTGTTCTTCTCCATCGGCTCGATCATCGCCACGTCGGTGGTGCCGAAGGAAAAAGCCGCCAGCGCGATCGCCATCATGTTCACCGGCCTGACCGTCTCCCTCGTCACCGGCGTCCCGCTGGGCACCTTCATCGGCCAGCACCTGGGCTGGCGCGCGACCTTCCTGGCGGTGTCCGGGCTGGGCGTGGTGGCGCTGCTGGGCAGCCTGGCCTTCGTGCCGCGCAACCTGGCGCAGAGCGCGCCGGCGACCTTCCGCCAGCAGCTGGGCGTACTGGCGCAGCCGCGCCTGCTGATGGTGTATGCGATGACCGCGCTCGGCTACGGCGGTACGTTCCTGTCCTTCACCTACCTGGCGCCGATCCTGCAGGAGGTCACCGGTTTTTCCGCCAATGCGATCAGTGGCGTGCTGCTGGTGTACGGCATCTCGGTGGCGTTCGGCAACGTGTGGGGCGGCCGCCTGGCCGACCGGCTCGGCCCGATTCCGGCCCTCAAGCGCATCTTCGCGCTGCTCGCGCTGGTGCTGCTGGTATTGACCTTCACCGCGTACAACACCTGGCTGGTGCTGCTGACCGTGCTGGCGCTGGGCGCGGTGGCATTCGGCAACGTGCCCGGCCTGCAGGTCTACGTGGTCAAGCAGGCGCAGCGCTATGCGCCGCAGGCAACGGATGTGGCATCGGGGCTGAACATCGCCGCGTTCAATATCGGCATCGCCCTCGGCGCCTCGCTGGGTGGGCTGGTGGTGGAACACATCGGCCTGATGCACACCCCGTGGCTGGGCGCGCTGGTGGTGGTGGGCGCCTACGCGCTGACCGCGCTCAGCGGCCGGCTGGACCGCCGCGATGGCATCGACGACCGCGCCGACGGCATCACCGTGGCGGCGCATTGAACGGCCCGCTGCCGGGTGGCCCGCTGCGGCCGGGCACCACAACGCAGCGTTGCCCGCATGCACACGGCAGCTGCCCTACCCTCTTCCTGTCCCCCGCTGGAGTATCCCCATGACCGTTCCTGCTTTTGGCCTCGGCACGTTCCGCCTGAAAGACCAGGCGGTGATCGATTCGGTGCGCAATGCGCTCGACGTCGGCTACCGCGCCATCGATACCGCACAGATCTACGGCAATGAAGCCGAAGTCGGCCAGGCGATCGCCGAATCCGGCGTGCCACGCGATGACATCTACCTGACCACCAAGATCTGGATCAGCGAATTCAAGCGTGACGCGCTGCTGGCCAGCCTGCACGGCAGCCTGGAGAAGCTGCGAACCGACCGCGTCGACCTGACCCTGATCCACTGGCCGTCGCCGGATGACGCGGTGCCGATGGAGGAATACCTGCCGGCGCTGGCCGAAGCCAAGGCACAGGGCCTGACGCGCGGGATCGGCATCTCCAACTTCACCATCGCCCAGACCCGCCGCGCGATCAGCATCCTGGGGGCAAGCGAGATCGCCACCAACCAGGTAGAGATCCATCCGTACCTGCAGAACCGCCTGCTGGTGCCGTTCCTGCAGGAACAGGGCATCCACGTCACCGCGTACATGAGCCTGGCCTACGGCGAGGTGATCAAGGATCCCGTGATCCAGGCGATCGCCGGCCGCCACCAGGCCACCCCGGCGCAGGTCGCGCTGGCCTGGGCGCTGCAGCAGGGCTTCGCGGTCATTCCGTCTTCGACCCGGCGCGAAAACCTGGCCAGCAACCTGGAAGCTGCCAGCCTGCGCCTGACCGACGAAGACCTCGCCCAGATCGCCGTACTGGACCGCGGCCATCGGCTGGCCAATCCGGACGGCATCGCCCCGGCCTGGGACTGACCTCTCCCCTGGGGGGTGACGACCGTTGGTCGTCACGCTCCTGCCGTGGTGGGTGACGACCGTTGGTCGTCACACCCCTGCCGTGGTGGGTGACGAACGTTGGTCGTCACACCCCTGCTTGCCGTTGCGCTCGCCGAGCATGCCCCGGCGCTGACCGGTTGGTCTTCTACAATGGCGCGATGACAGAACGCATTCCCCTGCTGCTGCTTCCCGGCCTGCTCAACGACGCCGAACTGTGGCGTGACCAGCTGGCCGACCTGGCCGACATCGCCGAGGCGACCGTCGGTGACCTCACCCGCGGCGACACGATGCAGGCGGTGGCCGACGCCGTGCTCGCACAGGCACCGCCCCGCTTTGCCCTTGCCGGTTTCTCCCTGGGCGGGTTCGTGGCCCAGCAGATCCTGCGCAGTGCGCCGCAGCGGGTGCTGCGGCTGGCCCTGATCGACACCTCGATCCATGCCGATTCGCCGCAGCGTGCTGCACAGCGTGCGGCACAGATCGCCAGTGTCCGCCTGCCCGGCCGGTTCCATGGGTTCGGCGACACGCTGATGCGCAGCTACATCGACGCTTCGCGGCTGGATGACCAGGTGCTGGTGCAACGCGTCCGCGACATGACCGCGCGACTTGGCGCAGAGGTGTTCCTGCGGCAGAGCGGGCTGGACCGCGAAGACGGCCATGCGCTGCTGGCGTCCTACCGTGACCCGCTGCTGATCGTGTGCGGTGAGAATGATCGCATCACCCCGTTGCCGATCAGCCGGGAGATGCAGGCACTGGCACCGCAGGCCACGCTGGTGGTGGTGTCCGGGTGCGGGCACCTGGCCCCGATGGAGAAGCCGGGCGAGGTCAGTGCGGCCATGCGCGAATGGTTGCTGCGGGATTGAGGTCGCGGGAAAGCATGCGCCGCGCGCAGCAGCAGCCAGAAGCGTGACGGCCAGCGGCCGTCACAACCGGAAGCGGGATCGGTAGCGCCGAGCCATGCTCGGCGAGCGCAGCGGCAAAGCAGGAGCCTGACGGCCCGCGGCCGTCACTGCCGGAAGCGGGATCATTCCAGCAGCTGCGCGGCCACCTGCTGCACCGGCAGGCTCACCATCATCACCGTCGAATCATCCGGATCCAGCCGGGTCCTGAAGCCCAGGCTCTGGCACATCGCGATCATCGTGCTGTTCTCGCGCAGCACCTGGCCTTCCACCAGGTCCAGGCCCAGCCATTTCGCGTACTCGATCATGATCGTCATCAGGCGCCAGCCGATGCCGTGGCCCTTCAGGTCCGAGCGGATCAGGATGCCGTACTCGCCACGATGGTAATCGGCGTCGGCATGCAGGCGCACGGCACCCAGCATGTCACCGCTGCGCGGATCGATCGCCACCAGCGCGATGGAGCGCGCGTAGTCCAGCTGGGTCAGCCGGGCGATGAACTCGTGGCTGAAATGCTTGACCGACTGGAAGAAGCGCAGGCGCAGGTCTTCATCGCTGACGCGCGCGAAGAACGCGCGGAACAGCGCATCGTCTTCCGGTCGCACCGGCCGCACGAAGGCGTGGCTGCCATCGGACAGCTGCAGCGTGCGCTCCCATTCCTTGGGATACGGGAACACCGCGAACCGCGGGTGGCCGCGGCCTTTGTGCAGGATGCGCGAAGGCGCGATCGCGACCCGCGCGTCCAGGGCCAGGATGCCTTCGCGATCGGCCAGCAGCGGATTGATGTCCAGCGTGCGCACTTCCGGGATATCCGCTGCCAGCTGCGCCAGCTTGACCAGCACCAGGGCGACGGCACGCTCGTCGGCGGCCGGGAAATCGCTGTACGGCTTGAGGATGCGCGAGACCCGGGTCCGGCCGATCAGTTCATGTGCCAGCCGCAGGTCGAGCGGTGGCAACGCCAGTGCCTTGTCATTGATCACTTCCACCGCCGTGCCACCACGACCGAACACGATCACCGGGCCGAACGTCGCATCGTCGGCGATGCCGGCGATCAGCTCGCGCGACTTCGGGCGCACGATGGTCGGCTGCACCAGCAGGCCGTCGATGCGCGCATCGGGGCGCAGTTCGCGCGCACGCGCCAGGATGCTGGTCGCCGCCGCCTGCACCGCTGCCAGCGTGGACAGGTTGAGGCGCACGCCGTCCACGTCGGATTTGTGCGGGATGTCCGGCGACAGGATCTTCAACGCCACGCTGGCGCCCTGTTCCAGCAGTGGTTGGGCCAGGTCCATCGCCTCATGCGCATCGCGCGCATGCAGCACCGGCGCCGAAGGAATGCCGTATGCCTTCAGCAACGCATGCGTGGCCAGAGGATCCAGCCAGCGCTGTCCAGCAGCCAGCGCCGCGTCGACGATCGCGCGCGCGGCCACCGCATCGACCACGAAATCCTGCGGCAGGCTGGGCGGCGTCTCCATCAGCGCGCTCTGCGCGTCGCGGTAGCGCACCAGGTGCTGGAAGCCGCGCACGGCTTCTGCTTCGGTGGGATAGGTCGGCACGCGCGCAGCGTTCAGGGTCGCGGTGGCGCGCTCATCGTTGCCCAGCCACACCGCGAACACCGGTTTGTCGCGCTGGTGGCGCGGCCGCAGGCCCAGGGTGCGGGTGAGCGCCTGCGCGGCATCGGCGGAGGAGGTGAAGGCGGTCGGCACGTTGACCACCAGCAGCGCATCGTTCTCATTGTCGGCCAGCAGCGCTTCGATGGCGGCGGCATAGCGGTCTCCATCGGCGTCGACCACGATGTCCACCGGATTGGAGCGTGACCAGCCCTGCGGCAGCACCGCATCGAGCTGCTGCACGGTGCTGTCCGACAGCGTGGCGAGGGTACCGCGCAGCGCCGCCAGCTGGTCCACCGCCAGCCGCCCGACGCCACCGCCGTTGCTGAGGATGGCCAGCCTGCGTCCGGGGAACGAGCCCAGCCGCCCCAGCGTCTCGGCGGCGGTGAACAGTTCGTCCAGCGCGCTCACCCGCAGCAGGCCGGCGCGGTTGAAGGCCGCGCCATAGACATCATCGGCGCGCGCCAGCGCCTGCACGTGGGTATCGTTGCCCGGCATGATGCGTTCGGCACGGCCGGACTTGACCACCATCACCGGCTTGGAGCGCGCGGCGGCACGCGCGGCCGACATGAACTTGCGCGCGTCCTTGATCTGTTCCACGTACAGCAGGATGGCGCGGGTGCGGTAGTCGGTGGCGAAGTAGTCCAGCAGGTCGCCGAAGTCCACGTCCATCGTATCGCCCAGCGACACCACCGCCGAGAAGCCCACCGAGCGCGCCACGCCCCACTCCACCAGCGCGGCGGCGATCGCGCTGGACTCGGAAATCAGCGCCAGGTCACCGGCCTGCGGAACATGCGCGGCGATGCTGGCATTCAAGCGCGCATGCGGTGCGATGACCCCCAGGCAATGCGGCCCGAGGATGCGCAGGCCTTTGGCGCGGGCGCTGGCTTCCACCTGTGCGGCGAGCGAACCGGGCCCTTCGCCCAGGTGCGCGGTGAGGATGATCGCCGCGGCCACGCCCAGCGCGGCGGCATCGGCGATCACCTGCGGCACGATGCTGGCCGGCGCGGTCACCACCACCAGCTCCGGTACCCAATCCAGGTCCTTCAATCGCCTGGTGGTGCGGATGCCGTCGATCTCCGCATGGCGCGGGTTGACCCAGGCGACCTTGCCGGCGAATCCCGCCCCGCGCAGGTTGCGCATCACCGCCCGGCCGGCCGAACGATCGCGCGGACTGCCCCCGATCACGGCGACCGACTGCGGACGGAACACGGACTGCAGGTGGTATGTGCTCATGCCGCTAGTAGAGCAAAAAAGTCATAGCAGCGTACCGTGGAGAATAGTGGCGGCGATGCTGAAGTAGATCACCAGGCCGGTGACATCGACCAGGGTGGCCACGAACGGCGCCGAAGCGCTGGCCGGGTCGAAGCCGAGGCGCTTGAGCGCGAACGGCAGCATCGATCCGGACAGCGAACCGAAGGTGACGATGCCGACCAGCGCGGCGGCCACGGTGAGCGCCAGCAGCAGCCAGTGCTCGCCATAGTCATGCAGGCCGCCCAGCTGCCAGACCACGATGCGGAGCATCGCCAGGCTGCCCAGGATCGTGCCGAGCACGATGCCGGTCGGCACCTCGCGCAGCGCCACCTTCCACCAGTCCCGCAGCCGCAGTTCGCGGAGCGCCAGGCTGCGGATCAGCAGCGAAGTGGCCTGCGAACCGGAGTTGCCACCGGAGCTCATGATCAGCGGAATGAACAGGGTCAGCACCACCGCGCGGGCCAGTTCGTCTTCGTAGTGCTGCATTGCGCTGGCGGTCATCATTTCGCCGAGGAACAGCACGCTCAGCCAGCCGCCGCGCTTGCGCAGCATTTCCACGAAGCCGATCTGCATGTACGGCTTTTCCAGCGCCTCCATGCCGCCGAACTTGTGCGCGTCCTCGGTGGATTCCTCGATCAACGCATCCAGGATGTCATCCACGGTGACGATGCCCAGCATCTGCATGCCGGCATCCACCACCGGGATCGCCAGCAGGTCGTGGCGGCGGATCAGCTGCGCCACTTCCTCCTGGTCCATCGCCACGTCCACCGTCACCGGCGCGTTGACCTGCGCCACGTCCAGGATCGATTCATCGGGCAGGCCGGTGATCAGCCGGCGCATCGTCACCACCTGGCGCAGCTGGCGGCTGGCCGGGTCGAGCACGTAGATGGCATAGACGGTCTCGCGCGTGCGCTCCACTTCGCGGATGTGCTGCAGGGTCTGGCCCACCGTCCAGTTGGCCGGCACGCTGACGAACTCGGTGGTCATCAGTGCGCCGGCGGTATCCGGCGGGTAGCTGAGCAGGGTCTGGATGACCTGGCGCGCCTCGGCGCCGATCAGCGGCACCAGCCGCGCGCGCTCGTCCTGGTCCAGCTCGTGCACGATATCGGTGGCACGGTCGTCGGCCATCAATCCCAGCAGCGCGGCAGCACGCGCCGGCGGCAGCGCGGCCACCAGCTCGCCTGCGCGATGCAGTTCGGGGGCCTCCAGCAGCTTCACCGCGCGCGGCAGCGGCAGCGCGGCGAGCAGCTCGACCGCGCCGGCGAGCGGCAGGGTGTTGAGATATTCCACCGCATCGGCGGTGTTGAAGTTGGCCAGGGGGGCGGCCGTGGTGGCAGCGTCGTTGGCAGGACGCAGCATCTGCTTCTGGTTCATCGTGGTTCGCCTTTCGTCGTTGCAGGTGCAACGCCAACGCAGGCGAACCGTCCCTGTCAGGCGGTGGCCGTCGCTGGCGTCGAACGAGGTCGACTTCTACTGTCGCTGGACATGGGGGTTGGACTCCGGAGGGGTGTAGCCAGCGGGCAGAACGCTGGCGGGGGGCAGGATGGACCCGTGGGCACGATGGGTCAACCCCGCAGCGGCCGCCGGTTTGGCGCGGCTCAGCTGCACCGCCGTGCGCGCGGCAGCGGGCGGCGCATAATGTCGCGCAAGGGCCGGCTGCCACCCGGCGTGCCCTCCCCCCTGCGGCCATGACCTCGACTTCCCATGCATAGCGGCGTGCTCGAACTTGCCCTGGTCCTGCTGCTTGCGGCAGTCATCGCGGTGCCGGTGTTCCGCCGCCTGGGCTTCGGCGCAGTGCTCGGCTATCTCGCCGCGGGCGTGGTGCTGGGTCCGGACGGACTGGGCTTCGTGCAGGATACCGACCGCATTCTGGGCGCGGCCGAGATCGGCGTGGTGATGCTGCTGTTCGTGATCGGGCTGGAGCTGTCGCCGTCGCGCTTGAAGGTGATGCGGCGTTCGGTATTCGGTGCCGGCGCGCTGCAGGTTGCGACCTGCGCGCTGGTGCTGGGCGGCCTGCTGATGCTGGACCATTTCCACTGGAAGAGTGCGCTGGTGGTCGGCGTGGCGCTGGCGCTGTCCTCCACCGCGGTGGGCCTGCAGCTGTTGTCCGAACACAAGGCGCTCAACAGCGATCATGGCCGGTTGGCGTTTGCCATCCTGCTGTTCCAGGACCTGATCGCCATCCCGCTGCTGGCCGCCATTCCGCTGCTGGGCGGTGCGCGCAACCAGACCCTGCACTGGCAGGACGTGGCGGTGGCCATCGGCGCGCTGGCGGTGGTGATCCTGTGTGGCCGGCCGCTGCTGCGCCGCGTGTTCGGCATGGTCGCGCGCACGCGCAGCCCGGAAATGTTCACCGCCACCGCCTTGCTGGTGGTGCTGGGCACCGCCTGGTTCCTGCAGGAAGCCGGCCTGAGCCCGAGCCTGGGCGCGTTCCTGGCCGGCGTGCTGTTGTCCGATTCCGAGTTCCGGCACGAGCTGGAAGCGCAGATCGAACCGTTCAAGGGGCTGTTCCTGGGCCTGTTCTTCATTGCGGTGGGCATGGGGATCGACCTGGACCGCATCGTCGCCGAACCGGGCATGATCGCCGCAGGCGTCGGCGTGCTGCTGCTGGTGAAGTTCGGGCTGCTGTATGTGATTGGACGGCTTGCCCGGCTGGGCGCGCGCCAGGCGCTGATGCTGGGCAGCGTGCTGTGGCTGGGTGGCGAGTTCGCCTTCGTGGTGTTCAACGAAGCCCAGCGCGCGTTGCTGCTGGGCAGCGCCAACCATGACCGGCTGGTGGCCATCGTCGGCCTGTCGATGGGCCTGACCCCGCTGCTGCTGATCGCCCTGCTGCGCCTGATCGGCCGCGAAACCGAGGCCAGGCCAGCGCCACCGCCGGCCGATGAAGTGAACCCGGACCAGCGACCGAAGGTGCTGATCGCCGGGATGGGACGCTTTGGCCAGGTGGTGGCGCGACTGCTGACCGCGCAGAAAGTGCCGTTCGTCGCGCTGGAGGTCAATCCGGATACCGTTGCCGACCTGCGCCGGTTCGGCAACCAGCTGTACTACGGCGATCCGACCCGGCCGGAGATGCTGCGCGCGGCGGGCGGGGCGGAGATCGCGGTGTTCGTGGTGACCATGGATGATCCGGAAACCAACCTGCGCGCGACGCGGATGATCCGGCGCTTGTATCCGGACGCGCGGGTGCTGGCGCGGGCACGCAACCGCCAGCATGCGTGGCGGCTGATGGACATGGGCGCCGAACCGTTCCGCGAGGTGTTCGGCACCAGCCTGGAACTCAGCGAACAGGTGCTGAAGCTGCTGGGGGTGTCCGAAGAAACGGCGCGCCGGCATGTGCAGCGTTTCCGCGAACATGATGAGAAGCTGCTGCGTGACCAGTACCTGGTGTACGACGACGAGGCAGCGGTGATCCAGACCTCGCGCGATGCACGCAATGACCTGATGCATCTGTTCGAAGCCGATGCGGGAAGCGGGAAGGACGCGCCGCAGGACCGGTAGCGCTCGGCGAGCGCAGCGGAAACCAGAGGCGTGACGACCAACGGTCGTCACCCACCAGCACAGAGGCGTGACGACCAGCGGTCGTCACTACCGGCGCTTCATTCGCGCAGGAACCGTGCCATCGAGGACACGCCGGGCACGCGCGGCTGGAATTCGGCGGCCACGTCGATGAAGCCGCGCATCACCGCGATCTCGCGCGGGCTGCGGTTGAGCGTGTCGCGCGCCTCCGGATCGGCGCCGGCGCGCAGCAGGCGCTGCACCAGCAGCGGCAATCCATGCAGCGCCGCCAGGTGCAGCGGGCCGAAGCCGCGCGGATCGCGCACTTCCAGCGAAACATCTTCATCCAGCAGGCGTTCCACGCCGGCCAGCACCACCTGTTCGTCGCAGGCGGTTCCCGGCTCGGCACGCGCGCCCAGCAGCAGCAGCAGCGGGGTTACTTCGCCGGCAGCCGCCTTGTCCGGCTCCGCGCCGGCCAGCAGCAACGTGTCCAGCAGGGCCAGCAGGCGCGAGCGGTCGCGGGCGGAGAATCCGTACAACGCAGCGCAATGCAGCGCCGCCAACTGCTGCGCATCGCTGGCATGCACGTCGGCGCTGGCGGTCAACAGCCGCGCCACGATATCCGGCAGGCCCAGCGCAGAGGCGAGCATCAGCACCGTGACGCCGCCGGGCAGGCGGTGTTCGAGTTGCGCGCCGGCATCCAGCAGCGCCGACACGATGTCCATCTGGCGCATGCTGACCGCTGCCGACAGCGGCGTGGCGCCGCTGGCCGACGCATGTTGCGGATCGGCACTGCGTGCCAGCAGCAGGTCCACCACCGGCAGATGGCCGCCACCGGCGGCGCGCAGCAGTGCCGTGCAGCCCTGCGCGTCGACGCTGTCCACGGCGAAGCCGAGGTCGATCAGCCGGCGTACCGCATCCACGTCCCCGGCGGTGGCCGCAGCGGCCAGGTCGGATTCGCGCAGCGTGCGCCGCGGCAGCGACCAGACGCGCCAGTCCAGCCAGTCCGCCAGATCGCGACGGCCACTGGACAGCGCGACACCCAGCGGCGTCTGGCCATCGGCGGCGCGTGCTTCCGGCGACGCGCCATGGCGCACCAGCAGCTTGAGCGCCGCTTCGCGTCCCAGCGCGGTGGCCAGGTGCAGCGCGGTCATGCCGTGGCTGTCGCGTGCTTCGCGATCCACGCCCAGGCCCAACAGCGACTGCTGCAGGCGCAGCCATCCCAGGCGCACGGCCAGCGCCAGCGGCGGGTCGCCGGCCGGCGATGCAGCGAACGGATCGGCGCCACGCTCCAGCAGCTCCAGCGCCAGCTGTTCCAGCCCGCGACTGGCCTGGTCGTGCTGCGCGCAGGCTGCCAGGAAGCGTGCCAGCCCGCCACCGCCGGCAGGTGATACGCCCTGCTCCAGCATCACCTGCAGCGCCGGCACCGCATCCACGCCACGCGCCAGCAGCGCGAACATCGGCGTATCCGTGCAGGCATCGAGTACCTCGTGCGAGGCGCCCTGCTTCAGCAGCCAGGCAACCGCGCGCGGATCCAGCGCCAGTTCGGGTTCGTGCAGCAGGCTGCCCAGTTCTTCGGCACGGCACAGCCGCGCCATCGATTCCATGCCGTCCAGGTTGCCGAAGCGCAGTGATTCGCGCAGCAGCTCGAGCGGCGGCCGGTCCGGCAACAACGACGTGGCCACTTCGCCGTCTTCGCTGGACGCCAACAAGCCATCACTGACCGCGGCCGGAAGCGCGTAGGACGCATCGAGCATCGCCACGATCGCCCAACGGCCCGCTTCGGCCGCGCTGTCCACCGCGCGCCGTGCCAGCGGGTCGTCGAGGTCGGCGACCAGCCCCAGCTCCAGCAGACGTTTCACCATCAACGGCGGTACGTCGGTGGCCATGGCGGCCAGCAGCAGGGCATTGCGACCATCGGCATCGACGGCGGCAAGGTCGGGCTTGTGCCGCAGCAGGTGTTCAATCACCGCTGCGCGCCCACCGGCGGCCGCTTCCAGCAACGGCGTGCGGCCCAGCGCATCGCGGGCTTCCAGGTTGGCCCCGGCAGCGAGCAGCGCATCCAGGATCGCGGTATGCCCGGCCAGTGCGGCTTCGTGCAGCGCGCTGCGGCGCTGGCGATCGCGCGCATCGGCGCGCGCCTTGTGCTTGAGCAGCAGCTGCACGCCAGCCGGATCATCGTCTTCGGTGGCCGCCGCGGCCAGCAGCACCGGAATGCCTTCCGTCGTTTCGGTACGGGCGCCACGTTCCAGCAGGAAGCGCGCCAGGCGCCAGTTGCCGACCTGGCAGGCGACCGCCAGTGGCGACCAGCCCTCGTTGTTGAGCGCGTCGATTTCGGCGGCCGCATCGCGCAGCAGCGCGGCGACGCCGGGATCGGAACTGCGCGCGGCGTGGTGCAGCGGCGTGTTGCCGTCGGCATCGGTGGCGCGCGAATCCGCGCCGTTGGCCAGCAGGGTCATCACCGCTTCCGGGCGCCCATGCCAGCTGTCACGCGTGGCCGCCAGCAGCGGCGTCATGCCCTTGTGCGGTGCGTTCACATCGACGCCGCGGGCAATCAGTTCGCGCAGCAGGCGCAGGTCCGGCAGCACCGCGGCCAGTACCGGCAGGTTGCGCTGGTCGCGCCACTGCGGGTCCGGCGCGGCATGCGGATCAGCACCGGCCTGCAGCAGCTGCAGCGCGCGGTCGATGCGGCCATGGCGTGCCGCTTCATAAAGCGCCGGCGACAGCGCGTCGGCGGGCATGGCTTCCAATGCGACCGGTGCGGTATCGGCGTCCGGCTGCTCGTGTGCCTGCCAGGCACTGCGCAGCTCCTGCATGCCGTGGGACGGTGCGGAGGGTGCGGTACCCGCCGGTACCACCCGCTGCAGCAGCAGGTGCAGCAGGGGCGACAGCAGCACCGTGACCACCACCGCAGGCCAGCGCAGTGCCGGCGGCAGCAGTTCCGGCCACGCCGGCATCACCACCAGCGTACACAGCGCGAGAACCAGCGCCGCCACCGCCAGGCCACGCCAGGCGCCCAGTTCGCGGCCGGCCAGGCCCGTGGCATGGCGCTGCAGTCCACCGGCCAGGCGTTCCACGTCACTCCACAGCGGCCACGTGCGCCACACCGCCAGCAGGCCGACGCCCAGCAATACCGCCAGTCCCAGCGCGGCGGCCAGGCTGCCGCTTTCGCGCAGTGCCGCCAACGGCCAGGCCATCAGCAAGGCAAGCACCGCCGGCCCGGCCAGCCACAGCACCAGCAGCGCGGGCAGTTCTTCGCGGATCACCTGCGGCAGCGCACGCGGTACCCGGCTGCGGCGCAGCCAGGACACGCCCAGCGCGAAGGCCGGCTGCGCAAGCGCGGCCAGCAGTACGCCGGGCAGGCCGCCCACGGCCGATGCCGCGGCCAGCACTGCACCCAGCACCAGCGCGGCAGGAACCAGTCGGGGATGCGGGTCAGTCATTGTGACGCGGCATCATGCTGGTGATGCTCGGCGGCACCTGCAGGTAGAACCCGCGGCTGGCCAGTTCGCTGCGCACGAGCGCGACATCCGCGCGTGCCAGGCGACGGCCTTCGACCAGTTCCACTTCCAGCACCAGGGTCAGCCGGCCCAGCGATGCGGCCAATGGCCCGGGCAGCACGCCGAAGCCATCCCGCTCGGCGAGATAGACGTAGGTATCGTCTTTGCGTTGGCTCTTGTAGACGTAGGCTTGCATGCTTTCAGGTTTACCCCTCAAGACATGATTGTGTCGGAAACCCGTCACCGGCGGAAGGCGTCAGGTCAGGCATGGACCCGCTGCGCACCGTTTCCCGACACGGGATTCATCAATGTCGTGACGCGGTTCAGTCTTGGGTCGCCGGATGGCGGGCGAATACCAGCGAGGTGTTGATGCCGCCGAAGGCGAAATTGTTGCTCATCACGTGGTCGACCTGCAGCGTGCGGCCTTGCCCCCGCACGTGGTCCAGCGGGGCACAGCGCGGATCCACCACGTCCAGGTTCAAGGTGGGGGCAAACCAGCCCGCGCGCATCATCTCGATGCTCAGCCAGGCTTCGAACGCACCACAGGCGCCCAGCATGTGGCCGACGTAGCCTTTCAGCGAACTGATCGGCACCCCGGCGCCGAACACTGCGGCCGTGGCCTGGCTTTCGGCGATGTCGCCGTGGTCGGTGGCCGTGCCATGGGCGTTGATGTAGCCGATCTGCGACGGCGCGAGGCCGGCGTCGTCCAGCGCCAACTGCATGGCACGCGCCATGGTCGGGCTGCTGGGCTGGGTCACGTGCTGGCCGTCGCTGTTGCTGCCATAACCGCGGACTTCGGCCAGGATCGGCGCGCCGCGCTCCAGCGCATGCTGGCGCTCTTCCAGCACCAGGGTGCAGGCACCTTCGCCCAGCACCAGCCCGTCGCGGCCCGCATCGAACGGGCGTGGCGTGGCCTGCGGCGCCTCATTGCGCACGCTGGTGGCGTACAGGGTGTCGAACACCGCGGCCGCGGTGGCGTCCAGCTGCTCGGCGCCGCCGGCCAGCATCACCGTCTGGCGGCCGGCGCGGATCGTCTCGTAGGCTTCGCCGATGCCCTGGCTACCCGACGTGCACGCGCTGGACGTGGTGTGGATGCGCCCGCTCAGGCCGAAGAACACCCCTATGTTCACCGGTGCGGTGTGGCTCATCATCTTCAAATAGGTGGTGGCGGTGATGCCGGCGGTGGTGAAGCTGTTGAGCATGCGGCCGAACTCGCTGATCGCCTCGTGGCTGCCAGCCGAGGACCCGTAGGAGACGCCGGTACGCCCGCCGTGCAGCACCGGATGGTCGAGCAGGCCGGCCTGCTGCAGCGCCAGTTCGCTGGCGCGCACGGCCATCAGCGCCACGCGCCCCATCGAACGGGTGGTCTTGCGGTTGTAGTGCTCGGGCAGCTCGAACGCCTCGGCCGGCGCGGCCAGCCGTGTGTTCAGGCCTGCATAGACATCCCACTCCGGCATCGCGCGCACGGCATTGCGCAGCGAACGCAGGCGCGCGTGGATGCTCGGCCAGTCCTGGCCCAGCGGACTGATCGCCGCTGCGCCGGTGACCACCACGCGGCGTCCTTCGCGCTGCATCAGGCCAGGCCTCCGTTGACCGAGATCACCTGGCGGGTGATGTAGCCGGCATCGGCCGACAGCAGGAACGCCACCGCCGCGGCCACATCGTCCGGCGTGCCGACCCGGCCCGCAGGAACCAGCTTGAGCGCGTGCTCGACCACCTCGGCGTCCAGCATCTCGGTATCGACCAGCCCGGGTGCCACGCAGTTGACGGTGATCCGGCGACTGGCCAGCTCCAGCGCCAGCGCCTTGGTGGCACCGATGATGCCGGCCTTGGCGGCGCTGTAGTTGACCTGGCCACGGTTGCCGATCAGACCGGAAACGGACGCCAGGGTGACGATGCGCCCCGGCTGGCGGCGCCGCACCATCGGCATCACCAGCGGGTGCAGCACGTTGTAGAACCCATCCAGGTTGGTGTGCAGCACCTGGTCCCAGTCTGCTTCGCTGAGTGCGGGGAAGGCCCCGTCGCGGGCGATGCCGGCATTGCACACCACGCCGTAGTACGCGCCATGGGCGGCCACGTCGGCTTCCAGCGCGGTGCGCGCGGCGGCGCGGTCACTGATGTCGAAGGCCAGCACGCGGGCCTGCCGGCCCATCGCGGCGATCTCCGCGACCACGGCCTGGGCTTCGTCGATGCGACTGCGGCAGTGCACTGCCACGTCGAAGCCATCGCGGGCGGCGCGCAGGGCGATCGCACGGCCGATGCCGCGGCTTGCGCCGGTCACCAGCACGGCAAGGTTGGCGGTCATGCGTTTCCCCTCTCCAGGTAAGCCTGCGCATCGGCCGGTTCGTATACCGACACGTTGGCGTCCACCCATGTTTCGCTGCCCGCAGTGATGCGGCAGGCGAACAGGCCGAGCCCATTGTCGCCCATCAGTTCGCGCCGCGCGTGTACCACCAGCGCGGTACCGGCAGGGAACAGCGGAACCTGGCTGCTGTAGCGGCGGCTGCCGAGCAGGAAACCGATCTGCGGCGGGCGCCCGTCACGCCGCGCGCGGCAGCCCGCCCACGCCGCGATGGCCTGTGCCATGTATTCGATGCCGATCCACGCCGGTACGCCGGCCGCCTCGTTGAACAGGCCCGCAGCCGGCACCACCAGCGCTACGTCGATGCTGTCCTCGTCCCAGCGCAGCACCTGGTCCAGCAGCAGCGCGCTGCCACGGTGCGGCACCACGTCTTCGATCGGGTAGAGCGTCATGCGCCGGGCATCCGCTGCAGGGCCAGCACGGCATTGCTGCCGCCAAAGGCGAACGAACTGCTGAGGACGCGCTGCAGGGGGCCGGCCGCCACCGCGCCCGGCGCCACCAGCGCCAGCGCGGGCAGCTCCGGATCGGGCTGGCCATCCCACCAGTGCGGCGGCAGGCGGCCGGACGGATTGTCGGCCAGCGCGATCCAGCACAGCGCCGCTTCGATCGCACCGGACGCGCCCAGCGCGTGGCCGGTCAGCGGCTTGGTGGAACTGGCCGCGACCTGCCCGCCGAGCACTGCCTGCACCGCACGCGATTCCATCGCATCGTTGTGCCGGGTGGCCGTGCCGTGCAGGTTGATGTAGTCCACGTCCGTCGGTGCCCAGCCGGCGCGGTCCAACGCCTCGCGCATCGCCGCAATGGCGCCTGCACCACTCGGTTCGGGGGCGGACATGTGGTGAGCGTCCGAACTTTCACCCCAGCCGGCGAGCTGTACCGGACCCGGTTCGCGGGTCAGCAGGAACAGCGCCGACCCTTCGCCGATGTTGATGCCCGCACGCGTTGCCGAGAGCGGCAGGCAGCGGGTGTCGGAGATCGAATCCAGTGCGTTGAAACCGGCCACGGTGAAGCGGCACAGCGAATCGGCCCCGCCGGCGATCACCGCATCGACGATGCCGGCACGCAGCAGGCGCGCTGCCGATGCCAGCGCCTTGGCCCCGGACGAACACGCAGTGGACAGCGTCCACGCCGGCCCCGTTGCACCGCTGCGGTGGCGTACGAACGCCGCCGCGCTGCCCATTTCCTGCTGGGCATAGGCGAAGCTTTCCGGCCAGTGCCCGGTTGCGTGCCACGCACGCAGGGCCGGCTCGGTTTCGCCGATGCCGGAGGTGCTGGTGCCGATCACCACCGCGACCCGCCCGGCACCGTAACGCTCAACGGCGGCCTGCACGGCGGGCGCGATCTGCGCCAGCGCGAGGTCCAGCAAGGCGTTGTTGCGGCCCCGCAGCGCGGTGGGCAGCGCGGACAGGTCCGGCAGCGCGGCCTGCACGCGGCCCAGCGCCAGGGTGCGTCCGGGCAGCACGTCGTCACAGTCGGTCAGGCCGCCGGGGTGGTCGGCGAACAGGCCGGCGGCGACCTGCGCGCGTCCGGCGCCGAGCGCGCAGACGACACCCATGTCGTTGAGGAAAATCGGCGCGTTCATGGCGCTGGGTCGCCGGTCGGCACTGAGCGGATGGTCAGCGAATAGCCTTCAACGCGGTTGTCCAGCTGCAGGCTGCCATCGTCGTTGCGCTGCAGCCGCAAGGCTTCGACGCCGCCACGCTGCAGCCGGCGCACGCGGCCATCATCGACCACCTGCCAGCCGTCGGTCAGCACCGCGGCAATCGCCGCGGTCGGCCACAGCGCGAACTGCAGGTCGTCCAGCACGCGGTCGGCACGTACCTGCTTCGGCAGCCACGCAGCGCGCTGTTCCTGCAGCTCCTGGCCGTCCCACTGCACGCGGAAGCCGGTCTGGCCCATTGCCTGCACCAGCAGCTGCACCTGCCCGGCATCGGCTTCCAGCAGGGCGTCCAGGTCGCGTTCGGCGCGACCGAAACGGAAGTGCAGCTGCTGCTGCAGGGCGAGCGTGCCCTGCAGGCTGGCCGGCGACAGGCGCAGCGGCGGCAGCGCACTTTCGGTACGCACCGGCCGGCCGGCACAGGCGGCGAGCAGCAGGGTGAGCAGGATCGCAGGCAGCAGGCGGCTCATGTCACGGGGTTCCTGTGGTGGGAGGGGGCGCGGGGCGGAACAGCGGCGACAGCAGCCACACCAGCCCGATGCCGAGCAGCAGGGTCATGCCGAAGGCCCGCAGCGCCGGCGTAGCGGACAGCCCGAGCAGGCCGAACGAGAGCCAGGTACTGGCCGCACCCACGCACACCGCCACCCACGCGCTGGGATCGCCGCGGTGTTCCAGCAGGAAGATGCCGTAGTCGATGCCCATGCCCAGCAGCAGCATCAATGCCAGCACGTTGAACAGCTGCAACGGGTGGCCAAGCAGGGCCAGCACGGCAAGCGTCAGGCCCCCGGCGAGCAGGGTCGGCACGATCACCCGCCAGGCATCGCGGCGGTAGCGCCACCACAATGCGGCGAACACCAGCGCCACGCCGGCCAGCAGCATGCCGCTCATCAGCTTGCGGTAATGCCCCAGCAGGCGCGAAAAATCCGCGGTGCGGTCGACCCAGCGCACGCCGGGCAGGCCGGCGCCGGCCTGGTCGAGGTCGGCCAGTGCACTCGGCTGCGAGAGGTCATCGACCAGCACCACGCTGGCCACGCCCCCGCCAAGCGCACCTATCC
This sequence comes from Stenotrophomonas chelatiphaga, assembly GCF_001431535.1. Classification (GTDB taxonomy): domain Bacteria; phylum Pseudomonadota; class Gammaproteobacteria; order Xanthomonadales; family Xanthomonadaceae; genus Stenotrophomonas; species Stenotrophomonas chelatiphaga. The sequence goes on along the minus strand of NZ_LDJK01000007.1, from coordinate 120,712 downwards.
ACAGCGGCCGGAACGGCGCCGAGGCCGGCGAAGCAAGGAAGGCCTGCAGGTCGATCGGGGTGCGGGCGAACGTGGGTCGCTGCAGCGCCTCGCCACTGACCGCGCCGACCGCCTGCAGCACCGCTGACTCCGCCTGCGCGGCCAGCCGGGCGTCGGCGTCCTGCTGCAACGGAGACGGCAACCAGTCACTCAGTGCGCGGTGGCTGCCGATGCGGCCCTGCCCTTCCAGCGCGCGAAGCCGCGCGGTCAAGGCTTCTTCGCGCTGCAGCAGCTGGCCGGCATCGGCGCCCTGCACCAGGAAGAACTGCGCCGGGCTGGGCATGCCGAGCAGGCGCGAGATGCGGATCTGCTGTTCCATCAGCGCCGGTGGCGAAGACTGCAGGCTGCGCAGGTCATCGTCCACGTGCAGGAACAGCATGCCACCGGCGCAGAACAGCAGCAGCGCGGTGATCACGCCACCCAGCGACCGGCCGCACAGCCGGGGCCAGCGCTGCAGCGTGTTGCCCAGCCAGTGCGAGAAGCGGGTCTGGCGTACCGTTCCACCATCCAGCCACGGGAACCACAGGATCACCGTGACGAACGCGGCCGCCAGCCCGACCACCGAAAACAGCGCCATCTGCCGCAGGCCGGGGAACGGGGTGATGGCCAGCGCCAGATAGGCCAAGGCGCTGGTCAGCAGGGCCAGCCACAACCCGGGCAGCAGGTAGCGCAGCAGGGACCAGCGACTCTGACGCGGCGCCGCCTGGCGCGAGGCGAACCAGTGGATGCCATAGTCTTCGGCCACGCCGACCAGGGAGGCACCGAACACCAGCGTCAGCAGGTGCACCTTGCCGAACACCAGCACGGTCGCGGCCAGCGCCACCCCGCAGCCGACCAGCAGCGACATCGCCACCAGCAGGATCGGGCGCAGCGAACGGAACGCCAGCCACACCAGCAGCAGCACCGCGGCCAGCGAGCCCCAGCCGATCGTGTTGATCTCGCGGTTGGCCTGCACCGCCGCGGCTTCGGCATGCAGGGGCACGCCTGCGTGCAGGATCTCCAGTCCGGGCGTGGCGGCGCTCGCGGCCTGCCCCGCGCGTTCCAGCAGCGCACCGATATGCGGTTCGCCGTCCAGCTGGAACGCCGAATCGCGGGTGCCCAGGCGCAGCACCGCCCACTGCTTTCCTTCCGCCTGCAGCAGGCCGTCTTCACCCAGTCGCAGGCCGGCCGCCTTTGCCTGCTGCTGCCACCATGCCGGCCACAGTCCCAGCGGATCCTGCAGCCAGGCGGTCAGCCGCGGCCCACCCATGGGCCCGTACAACTGGGCCAATGCCTGTTGCGCCAGCGCATCCGGCGCGGCGTGCTGCAGGGTGTCGCGCTGCGCGGGGGTCAACAGGCGGTCACGGTACGGCGCGTAGAACGTGCGCGCCTCATCGAACCAGCCGTCGAGCGCACCGGCCGGCTGCAGCAGCGCGGCGTCGGCATCGCCGGCCAGCGCAGCGGCGAAGGCCGCCTGCGCGCGCAGCGTGGCGGCCGCGTCGGTACTGCCCAGCAGCACCACCACGTCGCGCGAGTTCGCATCGGCGATGCGCCGGGTTACGTCGGACAGCAGGCGGTCCTGTGCATCCTGTGGCAGCAGCGCAAGGATATCGGTGTCGATCGGCGCATGCTGCCGCCACTGCAGGGCCTGCTGCACGCCCAGCGCCAGCAGCACCAGCAGCCAGGCAAGGGCAAGCCAGCGCCAGCCGCGATGGGGGGTGTCGGCCACCGGTCCGCGATCAGTCAAGGCGTGCCGCCTCGTCCGCTGCCAGCGTGGCCGGCGCCTCGGTGAGGGCGCTGAAGGTCAGCCGGGTACGGTCCTTGCTGGCCTCGACGATGTCGACCTGGCGGACGTAACGGTCACCCCGCAGCTGCAACGAACTGAAGGCCTTGGCCAACATCGGCGACTTCGGTGTCAGCGACAGCGTCCAGCCCTTCGCATCGCGTTGCGCCTCCACCGTGAACTGGCTGGACAGGGCCTGCACGTCGCCGCTCATCAGCGCGAACAGGATCGCGTTGACCGAACGCATCGCCGGCTGTTCGCGTGCATCCAGCTCTACCCGGGTACTGCCATCGGGCTGCCGGCTGAGGATGCGCTCGGCGGTGATCACCATCTCCGAAGGGAACGGCTTCAGCGTGGTCCAGATCACCCCGCGCTCGCGCGCCACCACGAAGCGGCCCTGCGAACGCAGCGGGTTTCGGAAGCCGGCGACCTGCTTTTCCTGGCTGAACTCGCCGCGCAGCACCGCCGGCCGTGCGACATCGCGGGCGATCGCCTGCACTGCGTCGTCGGCAGCGCCGGCGACGAACGAAACGACAAGCAGGCTGGACAGCGCCAGCAGGCGCAGGCAGTGACGCAATTTCATGGCGCGGGAACTCCGAGTTTCTGCCACAGGATCGGCGGGCACAGGTACTGCATTTCACCGCTGGCGGCAGCGACGGCGACCTGCACGGTGTGCGCGCGGGTCAGCCGTTCGCCGCTGCCGGCGTCGAAGATTTCGTAGGTGATCTTCAAACGGTTTTCCCATTCGACGATGCGTGCCCGCACCCGCAGCTGCTGCTGGAAGCGCAGGGGGCGCACGTACTTGACCCGCGCATCCACCACCGGCCACAGGTAGCCCGATTCCTGCATCTGCGGATAGTCGTAGTCGTATCGTTGCAGCAGCGCGCAGCGTGCGATCTCGAAATACTTGAAGTAGTTTCCATGCCAGACCACCTGCATCGGGTCGCAGTCGTGGAAGGCGGGCGCCAGGGTGATCTCTTCGACCAGCTCATGCATCGCGGTACAGCTCCCACTGACGGCTGCGGATGTCCTGCAGCAGCTGGCGCAGCTCGCCATCCAGCGCGCGGTCTTCTTCGATCAGCGCGATGCGCTGGCCGAGGTCATCGTGCATCGCGGCCAGCTCCCCCTGCAGCTGCGCCTGCAGGCCCACCCGCTGGCGCAGGGCCACCGCCTGGCGTGCGGCGATCAGCATGCCGGCGACCACCTGTTCGGCAAGCTCGATCACCCGCAGGCAGTCGCGCGCGGCGATGGTGCCCATGCTGACCTTGTCCTGGTTGTGGCATTCGGTGGAACGCGAGAATACCGACGCCGGCAGCGTGTTCTTGAGCGCTTCGGCGGTCCACGCCGAGACGCTGATCTGCAGCGCCTTCAGGCCATGGTTGATGGCGGCGCGCGGACCGGTCGCGGCGGACAGGTTGGCCGGCAGGCCGTGGCTGTACCGCGCATCCACCAGCAGCGCCAGCTGGCGGTCCAGCAGGTCGGCCAGGTTGGCCACGGTGTTCTTCAGCGTGTCCATCGCCAGCGCGATATGCCCGCCGTAGAAGTGCCCGCCGTGCAGCACGCGTTCTTCGTCCGGATCGATCAGCGGGTTGTCGTTGGCGCTGTTGAGCTCGGTCTCGATCAACTGGCGCAGGAACGGCAGGGTGTCTTCCAGCACGCCGATGACATGCGGTGCGCAGCGCAGCGAGTAACGGTCCTGCAGGCGCTGTTCGTTGCGCGGTGGGCGATCGCTGTGCAGGTCGGCACGCAGTCGCGCGGCGATGCGCGCCTGGCCCGGGTGCGGCTTGGCGGCGAACAGGGTTTCGTCGAAATGGTGCGCGTTGCCATCGCTGGCCAGCACGTTGAAGGCGGTCAGGCGCGTGGCCAGGCGGCACAGGTAGTCCGCGCGGTGCCAGGCCAGGCAGGCCAGTCCGGTCATCACCGCGGTGCCGTTCATCAGCGCCAGGCCTTCCTTGGGTCGCAGCCGCAGCGGCTGCAGGCCGATCCGCGGCAGCACCTCGGCGGCGGACTGCACGCTGCCTTCGAACAGCACCTCGCGCTCACCGCACAGCACGGCCGCCACGTACGACAACGGGGTCAGGTCGCCGCTGGCACCGACCGAACCCTCGGCCGGGATGCGCGGCAGTACGTCATGCTGCAGCAGGGCGGCGAGGCCTTCGAGCAGGGCCACGCTGGTGCCGGACATGCCCTGCGACAGCGACGCCAACCGCGCCGCCAGCACCGCGCGCGTTTCCTGTGCATCGAGGAAACGACCCAGCCCACAGCCATGGTAGGTGTACAGATGGTGCGGCAGTTCGGCCACCAGCGACGGCGGGATCACCGTGGTGCAGGAGTCGCCGTAACCGGTGGTCACCCCGTAGACCACGCCGTCCTCGCGCAGCAGGCGGTCGAGGAAATCCGCGCCGCGCTGGATCCGGGCGCGGAACCCGGGTGCGTCGTCGAGCACGGCCTGCGCGCGACGGTCCGCCAGCGCAACGACGTCTTCGATGGTCAGCGGGCCGGCACCGAAGCGACAGGAGGGAAGCGGTTCAATCGGCATCGGCGGCCTGGTCCCAGAACGGAAAGAAGTTGAACCAGTCCAGCGGCGATTCGATCACCTGCTGTTCCAGCCATGCGGCATACCGCTGCGCGCAGTCCTGCAGCGCGGCGTCGCGGGATCCGCGCGGCAGCACGATGCGTTCGTCGAACAGATCGAAGCGGATCCGATAACCATCGTCCTGGTGCAGGCAGGACAGCGTATACACCGGGCAGCCGAGCGCGGCGGCGAGCACGTAGCCGCCCACCGGGAACGGCGCGCGATGGCCGAGGAAGTCGGCGTGCACCACGCGTTCGCTGTGTACCGGCACGCGGTCACCGACGATCGCCACGAAGCCGCCCGCGGCGACCCGCTGGCCAAGGGTCATCGCCATCGCCGGGCCGACGTCGGTCACCTGCACCAGTTCCACCGATGCCAGCGGATCCAGCCGCGCCAGCAGGCTGTTGAAGCGCTGCGCGTGCTTGGTGTGGACCAGCACGGTGAGATGCAGGCCGGGGACTTTTTCGGCCAGCACCTGGCACAGCTCCAGGCAGCCGACGTGGGCGGTCAGGAACACCCCGCCCTGCGCGCGACCAATGCGCTGCAGGGCGGGGTTGTCGTGCAGCCGCAGGCGCTGCGCCGGATAACGCCGCCCCAGTGCCAGCAGTTTGTCCAGCATGGTGTCGCCGAACAGCGCGAAGTGGCGCAGGCTGTCCAGCCAGTTCGGCGCGCGGCCCAGCACCCCGCTGTGCGCCTGCAACCGCTGCAGGTACTGCAGCGAGGCGCGGCGTGCCAGGCCGTTGGCCAGCCAGTGGCAGGCCACCGCCGGCCAGGCGCACAGCCGGTACGGCCAACGCCCGAACCAGCGGTGGATCCAGCACAGCGCAAGCACGCCGCGTACCGACGTGCGCTCGCCGATGTCGGCCCAGTGCGGTGCGGCAGGACCGGGACGCGCCGCCATCAGGGCTGTCCCCGCAGGCGTCGCCGCAGCAGTTGCGGAGCGCGCCGCAGCATCCCCCCGAACAGCCGCGCGTGCATGCCGCTGATGCGCAGGTTGTCGCGCCACACATCGAAGTGCGACACGCCATCCTTCGGATAGGTAACCGGCGTGGCCAGGTGATGCACCGGTACCTCGCGCCAGTACAGCCGCACCAGGATCTCAGTGTCGAAATCCATGCGCCGGCCGATCGTTTCCTCGGCCATCACCTGCAGCACCGGCGCCAGCGGATACACCCGGAAGCCGCACATCGAATCACGCAGGTGCAGCGACAGGGTGTTGATCCAGACCCACACATGGGTGCCATAACGGCCGTAAAGGCGGATCTTCGGCACCGTTTCGTCATAGGCCGGGATGCCGCAGATCACCGCGTCCGGGTGGCTCTGCGACAGCGCGGCGAAACGGCCCAGCTCAGTGGTGTCGTGCTGGCCATCGGCATCGATCTGCAGGACATGGGTGGCGCCCAGCCGTGCCGCCTCGCTGAATCCGGCCAGCATCGCGCCGCCCTTGCCCTGGTTGTGTGGCAGCCGCAGCAGGCCGACGTGCGGCTGCCGTGCAAGCCCGCCCAGCACGGCGGCACAGTCCGCATGCGAACCGTCGTCGACCAGCAGGCACGGCAGTCCCGCAGCGCGGATACCGGCCACCACGTCAGCGATGGCGTGCTCATGGTCGTACACCGGTACCACGACCAGCAGGGCGTACTCGGCGGCGGGAACCAGGGAATCAATCGGCATCGGCGAACAGTACTTTGCCACTGGCGTGAATGCCGTGATCGGAGCTGAACCGGAATCCGAGCACGCACCGGACCGGGTCCCAGTCCAGGTGCAGCTGCAGCACGTCGTGCGGGCGCGCAACCTGCTGAAACTTCAACGCATCCATGCGCAGGAACCGGGGCGGCAGGTCGAAGGCTTCGCGCGCCAGCTGGATCGCCCAGTCCACCTGGGCCACGCCCGGCAGCACGGCGACGCCGGGGAAGTGCCCTTCGAACGCCATCAGTTCCGGCACCAGCAGCAACGCTAGCCGCGCCGTGGTGGCGTCGCGTGCCAGCCACTGCGGCGTTGGAAGCGCTTTCTGGAACAGCGCCTGCAGCAGCGCCTGGGTCGGCTTGCCCTGCGCATTGACCGGCGTCGCGGCAACCAGCCGCCAGCGCCGCGGCCGGGTCACGGCGTCATGGCCTTCGGCCAACCGCGCGGTGAGGCGGCCGATGAAGGCGCGTCGCTCGGCATCGCCGGCCTGTGCCAGCGTGCGGTCGTGCGGCACGATCACCGCGGCCAGCTGCGCGCGCGCGCCGGGCAGCACCAGCACCTGCGCTTCGGCCACGCCCGCGTCGCGGCACAGGGCCTGTTCCAGCGCACCCAGCGATACCCGGCGCTCTTCGATCTTGACGATGCGGTCGGCGCGCCCGAGCAGGCGGAAACCGCCGTCAGCACTGGCTTCGGCACGGTCTTCGCTGCGCCACCAGCCGTCCTGCGCCAGGTGCGCCGATGCCACCGCCAACTGACCGTCATCGATGCGCCACTGCACGCCGGGCAACGGCTGCCACGCGGGGGCTTCACCCTCGCAACGGCGCCAGGCGATACCGCCGGTTTCGCTGCTGCCGAACACTTCGATCGGCGCGATGCCCAGCACCGCACGCACCTCCGTGGCAGCCTGTGCCGGCAGCGGTCCGCCGGAGGAAAACACCGCGCGCAGCTGGCCGCGCGCGCCGGCCCAGTCCAGCTGCGGTGGCAGTCGTTTCAGGTGCGCCGGGGTGGCCACCAGCACGCTGGGTGCGGCGGCCAGCGCGGCGACCAGGTCTTCATGGAAGAAACGCCGCCGCTCGATCGCCCGGCCCGCGGCCAGCGGCCACAGCACGCGGAACAGCAGCCCGTAGATGTGCTGGTGGGAGACGGTGCCGTGCACGTGGGCACCGGCCAGCAGCGCGCCGAACGCCTGCTGCAGCGCCTCGACTTCGGCGCCGAGCTGTTCCAGGCGCTTTTCGATCGCCGCAGGTTCGCCGGTACTGCCGGAGGTGAACACCACCAGCCGGCAGGCCTGTGGATCCAGCACGACGCCGACCGGCGGCACGTCTGTGGGCGCCGCCGCGTGCAGCGGCTGCCAGCACGCATCGACATCGCCGGCGAAACCATCCACGTGCGGTCGCAGCGCCTGCAACGTCCCGGGCAGGTCATCGCCCGGCAGGTGGACCCGCTTGCCGGCCGACCAGGCGCCCAGCAGCGCGGCGGCGAAAGCCAGGCTGTCAGTGAAGTACAGCGCCCAGTCGCGCCCTTCGGCGGCCGCGAACGCCACCTGCCAGCCGCGCGCCCGGGCCAGCAGCCCGGCGTGGTCCAGCACCGCGCCGTCGAGCGCGCCCACCGTGCGGCCAGGCCGTGCGGACTGCAGCAGAAGGTGCAGCGGAATCCACTCAGACATGGCCGTGGGCCGCCTTCACCCGTCGCCGCACGGTCCATTCGGCGGCATGCAGCAGGCCCATCAACAGATAGGCCAGCAAGCCGTTGTACAGCGCCCAGGTGGCATCGGACGCCCACAGGGCCGTGGCCAGCGCCAGTGCGCCGTTCACCACGAAGAAGCCACACCAGACCTGCGTCACGCGGCGCGTGTAAGCGATGGCGAACGGCGGCAACTGGGGATCCTGCAAGCGTGCGAAGCGCTCGGCCACGGTCGGGGGATGGCGCAGGCTGACCAGGAAGAACACCAGCAGCACCGCGTTGACCAGCGCCGGGTACAGCTTCAGCGGCAGCGCCTCATTGCCCAGCAGCGCCACCACCGCCAACAGCCCGGTGCCGGCGGCCGACCAGATCCACAGCCGTTCGCGGGTGCCCAGTGCGCGCAGCAGCGCCACCGCGAACAACAGCAACGACAGCCAGCGCGGTTCGAACCGGCCCATCGCCAGGTACATCAGCGGCGGATAGGCCAGCGACAGCAGCACGAAAGCGACCCTGCGCGGATGGGACACGATGGCGGTCCGGCGCGCGTGGTCAGGCAGCAGCCGGGTCGGGCAACAGGCCATGCACGACATCGACCACGTCCTGCACGGTGCGCACGGTCTTGAAGGCATCCGGCTGCAGGTTGCGGCCCAGCAGTGGCTTCAACTGCACGATCAGGTCGACGGCGTCGATGCTGTCGATATCCAGGTCGGCATGCAGGCGTGCACCGGGCACGATCAGCGCCGGATCGATCTCGAAGCTGCTGGTCAGCAGCCGCGCGATATGCGCGAACAGGTCGGTCTTGGTCATGGCGGCACCCGCACTCACGCGCGGTGGCTGGCGACGAAGGCCGCCAGGGCCTGCACGCTGCCGAAATGACGGCGGGTTTCTTCCGAATCGGCGGACAGGCTCACGCCGTACTGCTTCTGCAGGGCCAGGCCCAGCTCCAGTGCATCGATGGAATCCAGGCCGAGGCCTTCGCCGAACAGCGGCGCGGCCGCATCGATATCGGCGGCGGAGACGTCTTCCAGCGACAACGCCGAAATGATCAGCTCCTTGATCTCGTGCTCAAGTTCCTGCACGGGGCAGCTCTCCACAGGGTTGGAAGTAATGGGTGAGGTAATCGGTGACGCGCCGCGCGGCCAGGGCTTCCCCTCCTGCCACTGCGTCTTCGTCGAGAAACGTATCGATCGGAATGTCCTCACCGACCTCCAGCGAAACGTGGAAGCGTCGCGGGGGCACACGATACCATTTCCGTCCCTTTTCCAGCGTTGGCGGGTTGCAGCGTATCCGTACCGGGGTCATGTCCAGCCGGCCGCGCACGGCGATGTTGGCCGCGCCGCGGCGCAGTTTCAGCGGCTGGCCGGGCTCGCTGCGGGTACCTTCGGGGAAGATCACCAGGCAGCTCCCGCCGCGCACCGCGGCAATGCCGGCGTCGACCAGCGCCGGCCCGTCGTCATTGACGATGTAGCCGGCGGCACCGACCGTGCCGCGCATGAACGGATTGCGGGCCACCGCGCGCTTGACCACGCAGTCCGCATTCGGCAGCAGCGCGACCAGCAGCACCACGTCGATCAGGGTGGGATGGTTGGCCAGCACCAGCAGGCCTTCACGCTGCAGCCGTGGCGCGCCACTGACCGACACCGTGAGCACGCCGAGGCCGCGCATGATCGCCACCTGCAGGGCGAATCCGTGTTGGACGCCGCGCCGCGCGAGGCGACGGCGACGCGCGGGATCGCGCACCAGGACCAGCAGCAAGGGCCCCACGACCACACCGGCGATCAACCCGCCCAGCCCGAACGCCGCGAAGCTGACGCCGGTGGCCAGCACCCGCCAGGCCCGGTCCAGGCCGCGAGCAAGGGCCTCAGCCGCCACGCGCCCAGGTCCAGCGCTGGCCGTCGATCACCCGTTCGCAGCGCGGCTGCGCGGACAACAGGAAACGCTGCAGGTCCAACGCATGCGGCAGCAAACCGGGCGGATCATCGGGCGCATCGGTGGCCTGCCAGTGCAGCTGCAGGCGCACGCCAGCGGCATCGGGGCGCCTGACGCGCCAACACCAGGCATGGAACGGTGCCGGCTCATCGATGAATTCCGCATACAGTGCCGGCAACGGCGGGTCGTAGACCACGATGCGGACTTCCTCGGCGCCATCGGCCAGCAGTCCGGCCGCTTCCAGGCAGGCCGCTTCGGCGGTGGCCTTGCCCGCCGCCAGTGCCAGGTTGTTGCCACGGTGGCCGCGGGTGATGGAGTACAGCGCGCCGATCGCATTGTGTACCGACAGGCCGAAGGTGGTCGGTGACAACGCTTCTTCGGCCACCAGCGCGGCCAGCAGTTCCATCGAACGCGCGACATCGCCGTGGCGGCTGGCGAACACCAGCGGCACGCGGCTGTCCGCGCCCTCGCCGGCTTCGCACCAGCAGGCGGCCTGGATCGCCATGCGACCCAGCCGTTCTATCCGGCGACGCTGCATCGCCGGTACCTCCGGCAGCCCGGGGGTGTCCTCGCCTTCGGGCAGCCACGGTGCCTGCGCCCAGTCCTGCCAGGCGCTGCGGGTGGCCAGCCCGGGCGCCCAGGCGGCCCAGTCGACAACGGAAAACTCGATCATTGCGGGAGAACAGGCTGCGGTTGCGCGGAGCGCCGCACGCTAGCACGGCCGGGGCGAAGAGCGTGACGACCAACGGTCGTCACCCACCGAGGCTAACGGTCGTCACCCACCACAGCCAACGGTCGTCACCCACCGCAGCCAACGTTGGTCACCCAGCGCGGCCGACGGTCGTCACCAGCCGGGCCTAGTGGTAGCCCGCGCCGGCTTCCACCTTGCCGCGGAACACCCGGTACGACCATGCCGTGTAGCCCAGGATCACCGGCAGCAGCACCACCAGGCCGACCAGGCTGAAGCCCAGCGAAGACGCCGGTGCCGCTGCATCCCACAGGGTCATGCTCGGTGGCAGCAGGTAGGGCCACATGCCCAGCACCAGCCCGGCGAACCCGAGCACGAACAGCGCCAGGGTCAGCAGGAACGGCGGCAGGTCGCGCTTGGGATGCACGGCACTGCGCCACAGCGCACCGGCCACCGCCAGGGTCAGGATCGGCACCGGCGACAGCCACCAGAAATTGCCATCGGCGAACCAGCGCTGCATCAGGTGCGACTGCAGGAACGGCAGCCAACTGCTGACCAGCCCCATCGCCACGATCACCGCCGCCACCAGCGGCCGGGTCAGCTGCCGCGCCAGCACCTGCACCGGGCCGGTGGTCTTGAGGATCAGCCAGGTGCTGCCCAGCAATGCATAGCCGGCCACCAGCGAGGCGCCGGTCAGCATCGCGAACGGGCTGAACCAGCCGAACGCGCCGCCCTGGTAGACCCCGTCGACGATCGGCAGGCCCTGCACCAGCGCCCCCAGGATCACCCCCTGGGCGAAGCTGGCCAGCAGCGAACCCAGCCCGAACGCCACGCTCCACAGCCGCTTGGAGCGGTGCGCCTTGAAGCGGAACTCGAACGCCACGCCGCGGAACACCAGCGCCATCACCAGCAGCAGCACCGGCAGGTACAGCGCCGAAAGCAGCGCCGAATAGGCCTTCGGGAAGGCCGCCAGCAGGCCCGCACCGCCGAGCACCAGCCAGGTCTCGTTGCCGTCCCAGATCGGCGCGGCGGTGTTCATCATCTGGTCCAGTTCTTCTTCGCTGTGCGCGAAGGGCGCCAGGATGCCGATGCCCAGCACGAAGCCGTCCAGCACCACGTACATCAGCACCCCGAAGCCGATCACCGCGAACCATGCCACCGGCAGCCAGGTCATCAGGTCCATGTCAGCGCTCCTCCAACGGTTCATCGGCAGCGGACAGCGGACGCGCCGGGGTGTGGTGGCCGCCGTCCAGCGACGGTCCTTCTTCATGCGGATGCGGGCCCTGGCGCAGGATCTTCACCAGGTACCAGATGCCCCAGCCGAACACGAAGGCATAGCCGACCACGTACACCCCCAGCGACAGTGCGGTCATCCAGGCACTTTGCGGCCCCACTGCATCGGCGGTGCGCAGCAGGCCGTACACCACCCACGGCTGGCGCCCCATTTCGGTCACGAACCAACCCGACACCAGCGCGATGAAGCCGCTGGGCAGCATCCAGTTCCAGCCACGCAGCAGCCAGCGCGACTGCAGCAACCTGCCGCGCCACAGCGCGACGGCCGACACCAGCGCCAGCAGCAGCATCAACGTGCCCAGCCCGACCATGATGCGGAAGGCGAAGAACACCGGGGTCACCGGCGGCCGCTCGCTGGCCGGTACCGAGGTCAGCGGGGCGAAGGTTCCGTCGCGCGAGTGGGTCAGGATGAGGCTGCCGAGCCTGGGGATGGCGACCTCGAAATCGTTGCGTTCCTGCTGTTCGTCGGGCAGGGCGAACACCACCAGCGGCACGCCCTCGCCGGGCGGGGTCTGGTGCCAGTGGGCTTCCATCGCGGCGATCTTCATCGGCTGGTGCTTGAGGGTGTTCAGGCCATGCATGTCGCCGACGAAGATCTGCGCCGGTACGGTGATCGCCGCGAAGATCACCGCGGCGGTGAGCATGCGGCGACCTGCTTCCACGTGCACGCCACGGCGCAGGTAGAACGCGCCGATGCCGCCGATCACGAAGCAGGTGGTGATGAACGAACCCAGCGCCATGTGGGTGAGCCGGTACGGGAAGGACGGGTTGAACACCACCTTCCACCAGTCGACCGGATGCACGATGCCATTGACCATTTCATAGCCGGCGGGGGTATGCAGCCAGCTGTTGGAGGCCAGGATCCAGAACGTGGAAAACAGCGTCCCCAGGGCCACCATGCAGGTGGACAGGAAGTGCAGCCGTGGCGACACCCGGCCCCAGCCGAACATCATCACGCCGAGGAAACTGGCTTCCAGGAAGAAGGCGGTCAGTACTTCGTAGGTCAGCAAGGGGCCGATCACCGAGCCGGCCACCTGGGTCAGGCGCGGCCAGTTGGTGCCGAACTGGAAGGCCATGACGATGCCGCTGACCACACCCATGCCGAAGGACACGGCGAAGATCTTCTGCCAGAAGAAGTACAGCTCGCGCCAGATCGGGTTGCGGGTGCGCAGCCAGCGCCACTCGACAAAGGCCAGCCAGCTGGCGGTGCCGATGGTGAAGGCGGGGAACAGCACGTGGAAACTGACCACGAATCCAAACTGGAAACGGGACAACAACAATGCGTCCAAGGGACGCCTCCTGCCGGGCGCGGGTGGGGATACCGGACCAGTCTGGGTGGATTTGCGTTAACAGGGGATGCGACCGGATGCCGCCCTGCTTCACTTTGTCGCAGCGGTGGCTGGCAACGGCAGAAGCAGGTACTGCAGGGCTGCGTGTTGGCGGGGCAGGAAAAACCCCTGCTTTTTTCTTTTCCTGCGTGGCTGGCGGCCACCGCATCTGTCCGGGGGCCGGTCGGGGTGGCTGTGCGGGGCCTTGAGCGGCAGGAGCCGCGAAGAGCTACATGGACGTATTCACGCGTGCCCCGCATAGGTACCCCGACCGGCCCAGCCACCGCTGGAAGACCCCCAAGCCGCCAGCAGCCGCACACCCTTCCATGACCTGTGGGCCAGCCCCTGCCGGGGAGGGACTGCTACCCTTGGCCGGTTTTCTCCTTCACGGTGCGTCCCGTCCATGTCCCGAGTGCTGCCGCTGTCCCTGTTGTTGTCCGCCCTGCTGGCCGCTCCGGCCATACAGGCCGCGCCGACCCCGATCACCATCGAACAGGCCATGGCCGACCCGGACTGGATCGGGCCGCCGGTGGAACGCGCCTGGTGGTCCTGGAACAGCCAGCAGGTCGAGTATCAGCTCAAGCGCAAGGGCAGCCCGGTGCGCGACACGTTCCGCCAGCCGCTCAGCGGGGGCGTCGCCGCCCAGGTGGCCGACGACCAGCGCGGCAGCCTGGACGTGGCCAATCCGGTGTATGACAGCAGCCGCAGCCGCATGGCCTTCGCCCGCAACGGCGATGTGTTCGTGCGCGACCTGCGCAGTGGCGCACTGACCCAGCTCACCCGTGGCAATGAACGCTCCAGCGGCATCAACTTCGCCACCGACGGCGGCGTGATCTGGCGCAACGGACAGAACTGGTTCCACTGGACCGCCGCCAGCGGCGTGGCCCAGGTGGCCAGCCTGAAGGCCGAGAAGAATCCGTCCGACGCGCCCAAGGCAGATACCCTGCGCGAGCAGCAGCTGCGCACGCTGGAAACCCTGCGCCGCGACCGCGAACAGCGCGAGGCGCTGAAGGAGCAGGACCAGCGCTGGCGCGAGACCGACCCGACCCGCGCGCCGGGTCCGGTGTTCCTCGGCGCCGATGTGGAGATCGTCGACAGCGTGCTGTCGCCCGATGGCGTGCACCTGGTGGTGGTGACCAAGCCGAAGGGCTTCGAAGAAGGTCGCACCAGCAAGATGCCGCTGTACGTGACCGAATCCGGTTACGAAGAAACCGAAGACACCCGCACGCGCGTCGGACGCAATGACCCGGAACCGCACACCTTCTGGCTGGTCGATGCACGCACCGGCAAGGCCGACAAGGTGTCGCTGGACGCGCTGCCCGGCATCGGCACCGATCCGCTGGCCAGCCTGCGCAGACAGGCCGGCAAGGACGCGCTGAAGGGCAACCGCCCGCTGGAACTGATGAGCGACTTCATGGGCGGCGGCATCCGCTGGAGCGCCGATGGCCAGCAGGCCGCGATCATGCTGCGCGCCAACGACAACAAGGACCGCTGGATCGTCAGCGTGGCCGCGGCCGATGGCCGCCTGCAGAACCGCCACCGCCTTACCGACCAGGCCTGGATCAACTGGGGCTTCAATGATTACGGCTGGATGGCCGACGGCCGCACGCTGTGGCTGCTGTCCGAGGAATCCGGCTTCTCGCACCTGTACACCCAGGCCGGTGCCGGCAAGCCGCAGGCGCTGACCAGCGGCAAGTGGGAGACCTCCGCGCCGGCGCTGTCGGCCGATGGCAAGGGCTTCTATTTCCTGTGCAACCAGCAGGCCCCGCACGACTATGAAGTGTGCAGCGTCGACGTGGCCAGCCGCCAGGTGCGCGAGCTGACCGCCCTCAACGGCGTTGAGGATTTCAGCGTGTCTCCGGATGGCCAGCAGCTGCTGGTGCGCTACTCCGGCGCGTACCTGCCGGCACAGCTGGCCGTGGTGCCGGCGACCGGCGGCCAGGCGCGCGTGCTGACCGATACCCGCAGCGCCGAATTCAAGGCGCGCGAGTGGATCCAGCCGAAGCTGGTGGCGGTGCCGTCCAAGCACGGTGCCGGCGTGGTCTGGGCCAAGTACTACGAGCCTGAGAACAAGGAACCCGGCAAAAAGTATCCGATCGTGATGTTCGTGCACGGTGCCGGCTACCTGCAGAACGTGCACCAGCGCTACCCGGCCTATTTCCGCGAACAGATGTTCCACAACCTGCTGGTGCAGCAGGGCTACATCGTGCTGGACATGGACTACCGCGGCAGCGAGGGCTACGGCCGCGACTGGCGTACCGCGATCTACCGCAACATGGGCCACCCGGAGCTGGAAGACTACAAGGACGGCCTGGACTGGCTGGCGCAAACCCAGCAGGGCGACCGTGACCGCGCCGGCATCTACGGCGGCTCGTACGGCGGCTTCATGACCTTCATGGCGCTGTTCCGTTCGCCGGGCACGTTCAAGGCCGGCGCCGCACTGCGCCCGGTGGTGGACTGGCACAACTACAACCACGCCTACACCGCCAACATCCTCAACACGCCGGACATCGACTTGGAGGCCTACCGCGTTTCCTCGCCCATCGAGTACGCGCAGAACCTGCAGGACCACCTGATGATCGGCCACGGCATGATGGACGACAACGTGTTCTTCCAGGATTCGGTCAACCTGACCCAGCGCCTGATCGAACTGCACAAGGACAACTGGACCATCGCGCCCTACCCGCTGGAACGCCATGGCTACACCCGTGCCGATTCCTGGCTGGACCAGTACAAGCGCATCCTCAAGCTGTTCAACGAAAACGTGAAGTAACCAACGGGGTCGTGCCGGTTGCGATCGGCACGACCCGGCTGGCGTCGTTTCCCCCTGCAAGGACACCGGATGTCACAGCTGCCCCCCACCCTGGCCACGCCGCGCCATGGCACACCCGCGCGCACGGATTTCGTGCGCCCGATCGCGTTGACCACCCTGCTGGTCTGCGTGGCCATGATCGTGTGGTTCCTGCTGCAGGCGCTGGTGGCCTGGCCGATCGCCGCCAGCCAACCGTGGCAGATGCTGGTCGCGCTGGCCGAGGAAAGCGAGTGGCCGTCCAGCCTGCGCTGGATGCTGGCCCACCCGGTGGCCACCAGCCTGCTGCTGGCCGCGGTCTGCGTGCCGTCACTGGTCTCCAGCTGGGGCCTGTACAAGGGCACCCGCTGGGGGCTGCTGAGCTTTGTCTGGCTGCTGGTGATCACCGGCATCGCCAACATCGGCGTGGCGTGGTGGATGGATCGCGTTGCCGCGGTGTTGATCGGCAAACTCGGCGAGGCCGATGTGGTCGAGGCACTGAATGCCCAGCGCATCCTGTTCACCGCCACCGTGCTCGGCAGTTGCGTGCTGTTCGCGGTGCTGCAGGGCTGGCTGGCGTGGCGCCTGATGCGCCCGGACATCCGTTCGCGTTACTGACCTCCCCCTCTTTCTTCTTTTCTTCCCCCGGAGTCTGCATGTCAGTGATGACGCTGCCGCTGCGCGCGATCGCCGCGCTTTTCCTCCTGTCCGCTGCTGCCGTGGCCAACGCGCAGGACTGCGCCGTCTACGATGAGGCCACCTGTGGCAACCAGCTGTACAGCGCCGATGCAACGCGCCTGCAGCAGTGGTGCGAACAGGGCACCGGCGTGGCCTGCAGCGGCCTGCTGCGCGAATGGGTCAGCGAGGCGCGCCAGGCCGACACCCGCGCCCCGAATGACGACCCGGACCTGCAGGAACCGGCGGTGTGCAGGGAAGCCGACCCCGCCTATGACGCGCAGGCCTGCGAGGTAGCGGCCAAGGCGGCGCTGTCCAAGGCGATGGGCATGGCGCTGACCGGCGTGTTCGACCAGCGTGAGATCGTGCTGCCGGCAGGCCGGCTGGCGTCCCTGCAGTCGCTGTGCGTGGCCCATCCGGACGGCGATTTCTGCCGCGAGGTGGCCGAGGAACAGTGGAAGGCCGGCGCCTTCGTGCAGGCCGTGGCGGCGTTGCAGCTCAGCTGCCGCAGCGGCGACGAGCGCGCCTGCGAGCTGCATGCGCCGTTGCAGGCGCTCGGCAGCGCGGCGCGGCCGCAGCCGGCCACCGCCCTGCCCTGCGGTGAGTACCGCAGTGACGGCGGGCTGCTGGACACGCTGGACTTCGCTGACGGCGGCCTGGTGGGAATGGGCATGGGCGCGCAGGCGCGCGCGCGGCTGGAAGACGGTGAGATCCGGCTGCGCCACGACAAGGGCGGGGACTTCGTGTTCCAGGCCCTGCCCGGCGGCAAGCTGGTCGGCATGGACGAGTGGACCCGGATGCGCGTCTTCCAGCGCAGCGGGGGTCCCGCGCAGTGCACCGCGCCGGTGGTCTTCAACGTCGTGCCGCTGCCGCGGGACTGCCCGCAGGCCGGCAGCGCCGACGGGGCTGCCGCCTGCTGCAAGGCCGGCAGCCTGCAGGGCTGCAACACGCTGGGCAACCGGCAGGCGCTGTCCGGTGAGTGGGTACAGGCCGCCGGCAGCTACCTGCAGGTGTGCCGCGCCGGCGTGCGCGAAGGCTGCGAGAACCTGGCCAGTGCACAGGAAAACAGCGCCGACGTGGACGCGCGCGCACAGCTGCAGCAGCTGTGCGAGGCCGACCGCAGCGGCCGCCACGTGGCCTGCGACGTGGTGGCCACCCGTAACTGGACGCTGATGGAGCTGGGCCGGGCGCTGCAGGACGCCGCCGAACAGAGCAGCAAGGACGATGCACCGGCCGCCCCGCGCACCGGCAACCACAAGCGCTGAGGTCCCTCTGCCGGCCGCTGGCGCCGCGCCGTGCCCGGCGAACGCGCGGCGCGACCTGCCGCGGGCCGCGGGCACCGGCTAAACTGCACGCATGAACGAGTTCGACCGCGTCCGCGCTTACCTCACCGACCTTCAGGACCGTATCTGCGCCGCCATCGAAGGCGTCGACGGCCAGGCCCGCTTCCAGGAAGACCTGTGGCAGCGCGCCGAAGGCGGCGGCGGCCGCACCCGCATCCTGCGCGACGGCGCCGTGTTCGAGCAGGCAGGCATCGGCTTTTCCGACGTGGCCGGCAGCCGCCTGCCCCCTTCGGCCTCGGCCAACCGGCCGGAGCTGGCGGGCGCCTCGTGGCGCGCCACCGGCGTATCACTGGTGTTCCACCCGCTCAATCCGCGGGTACCCACCACCCACGCCAACGTGCGCTTCTTCCAGGCCGAACGGGAGGGACAGGTGGTGGCCCGCTGGTTCGGCGGTGGCTTCGACCTGACCCCGTTCTATCCGTTCGACGAAGACGTGCAGCACTGGCACCAGACCGCGCATGACCTGTGCGCGCCGTTCGGCGCCGAGCGCTACCCGGCGCACAAGCGCTGGTGCGACGAGTACTTCTTCCTGCGCCACCGCAACGAGACGCGCGGCGTGGGCGGGTTGTTCTTCGATGACCTGCATGGCGATTTCGAGCGCGACTTCGACTACCTGCGCGCGGTCGGCGATGGCTTCCTGGACGCCTACCTGCCGATCGTGGCGCGGCGCAAGGACGACCCGTACGGCGATGCCGAGCGCGAGTTCCAGCTGTACCGGCGCGGCCGCTACGTGGAGTTCAACCTGGTCTACGACCGCGGCACCCTGTTCGGCCTGCAGAGCGGGGGCCGCAGCGAAAGCATCCTGATGAGCCTGCCGCCACGCGTGCGCTGGGAATACGGCTTCCAGCCCGAACCCGGCAGCGCCGAAGCGCGGCTGGCCGACTACCTGGTACCGCGCGACTGGCTGTAACGACGGCACCTTGCCGACGCCGCAAATAAAAAGCCCCGCTGACCAGGGGGAGGTCAACGGGGCCGGGGAACGGGCGCTTGGGGAGGAGCCCCCGTTCCGAGATCTTCTCCAGGGGATGGGAGAGATCCACAACAGGCGTTGCGCCTGTTGGAACCTATGGAAGCACTTCGAACATTGATGAATCGTGAAGGCGGCCCATTTAGCCAACCACCTCCACCAGAATATTCATCATTTAGTCAGCTAAATCTCACCGATTAACCCATTCAGCGTCATAAAGCGCTGGATACGACTCAATGGGCTTCGTCCCAGTTCTGGCCGTGCCCGGTATCGACCACCAGCGGCACCTTCAACTGTGCCGCTTGCGACATCTGAAGGACCACCGCGGTACGCAGTTCGTCGATGAAACCGGCCTCGCACTCGAACACCAGTTCATCGTGCACCTGCAGGATCATCCGGGCCGGCGCCGCCGATGCCTGCAGCCAGCGATCCACGTCCACCATCGCCCGCTTGATGATGTCGGCCGCGGTGCCCTGCATCGGCGCATTGATGGCCGCCCGCTCGGCACCGGCACGCAGGCCCTGGTTGCGCGCGTTGATGTCGTTCAGATACAGGCGCCGGCCGAACAGGGTTTCCACATAGCCCTGCTCGCGCGCCTGCTCGCGCATGCGGTCCATGAAATCACGCACCCCCGGATACCGGCTGAAATACAGCGCGACGTAATCCTGCGCCTGGCCACGGTCGATGCCCAGGTTGCGTGCCAGGCCGAACGCACTCATGCCGTACATCAGGCCGAAGTTGATCGCCTTGGCGGCGCGGCGTTCGTTGCTGGTCACCTCGTCCAGGCGGCGCCCGAACACTTCGGCGGCGGTGGCGCGGTGCACGTCCGCCCCCTGTTCGAAGGCGCGTACCAGGCCCGGGTCTTCGGACAGGTGGGCCATGATCCGCAGCTCGATCTGCGAGTAATCGGCGGCCAGCAGCAGCTTGCCCTCCGGTGCCACGAAGGCACGACGGATGCGGCGGCCGTCGTCGGTGCGGATCGGAATGTTCTGCAGGTTTGGATCGGACGATGACAGCCGCCCGGTGGCCGCACCGGACTGGTGGTAGCTGGTGTGCACCCGGCCGGTATCGGCGTTGACCATCTCCGGCAGCTTGTCGGTATAGGTACTGCGCAGCTTGGCCAACCCACGGTACTCAAGGATCACCCGCGGCAGCTCGTGCTGTTCGGCAATGGCCTCCAGCGCTTCTTCGTTGGTGCTCGGCTGGCCCTTCGGCGTCTTCACCAGGGCGGGCAGCTTGAGTTCGTCGAACAACACCGCCTGCAGCTGCTTGGGCGAATCCAGGTTGAAGCTGCGCCCGGCCAGTTCGGTGGCCTTCTGCTGCGCGGCCAGCATGCGCGTGGACAGGTCCTGGCTCTGGCGGCGCAGTTCGGCCACGTCCACCTGCACGCCGTTGGCTTCGATGCTGGCCAGCACCGGCACCAGCGGCATTTCGATTTCCCGGTACACCTGGTCCAGCGACGGCAGCGCCAGCAACTGCGGCGCCAGCGCGCGGTGCAACCGCAGGGTCACATCGGCATCTTCGGCGGCGTAGCGGCTGGCCTCGTCGATGCCCACCTGGGAGAACGAGATCTGCTTGGCGCCCTTGCCGGCGACGTCCTCGAACTTGATCGTGGTGTAGCCGAGGTAGCGCTGCGCCAGCGAATCCATGTCATGCCGCGTGGCGGTGGAATTGAGCACGAAGCTTTCCAGCATGGTGTCGTCGTGGTAACCGCGCACGTCGATGCCGTGCCGGCGCAGCACGTGCAGGTCGTACTTGCCGTGCTGGCCGAGCTTCTTCTTCGCCGGGTCTTCCAGCACCGGGCGCAGCGCATCCAGCACCTGCTGCATCGGCAGCTGGGCCGGCGCGCCGGGGTAATCGTGGTTGATCGGGATGTAGGCGGCCTTGCCCGGCTCCACCGCCAGGCTGATGCCCACCAGCCGCGCCCGCATGGCATCCAGCGCATCGGTTTCGGTATCGAAACTGACCAGGTCCGCGTGTTGCAGCCGCTCGACCCAGGCCTGCAGCTGGGCCGGCTCGAGGACCGTCTCGTACTCGCCCGGCAACGACAGCGACGGGTCCAGGTCAGCCACCGGCGTCGCGTCGCTGCCACCGCGGGCGAAGCCGGCGGCGGTGCCGCGCAGGCTCGGCGCTGCCTCGCTGGCCACGCTGGGCGCGAGCCCGGCGCTGCCTTCCAGCTCCTTCAATGCCTGGGTGAAGCCATACCGCGCGTACAGTTCGCGCAGTTCCTCGACGTTGCGCTCGCGCAGCGGCAGGTCCTGCGGGCCGGACTCCAGCGCCACGTCGGTACGGATGGTCACCAGCTCGCGGTTCAGCGGCAACCGCTCCAGCGCCGCGCGCAGGTTCTCGCCGATCTTGCCTTTCATGCCCGGCGCGGCGGCGATCACCCCGTCCAGGTGCTGGTACTCGCCCAGCCACTTGGCGGCGGTCTTGGGGCCGCATTTCTCGACACCGGGCACGTTGTCCACGGCATCGCCCATCAACGCCAGCAGGTCGACGATCTGGTCGGCGCGCACGCCGAATTTTTCCATCACCGCAGCGTCCGAATCCATCCGGCTGCCGGTCATGGTGTTGACCAGTTCGATCCCCGGCCGCACCAGCTGGGCGAAGTCCTTGTCCCCGGTGGAAATGGTCACGCTGAGGTCGCGCGCCACGCCCTGCAGGGCCAGCGTACCGATCACATCGTCGGCCTCTACGCCGGAGATGCGCAGAATGCTGATGCCGAGCGCTTCGACGATGCGGCACATCGGTTCGACCTGGCTGCGCAGCTCGTCCGGCATCGGCGGGCGGTTGGCCTTGTACTGGTCGTACAGGTCATCGCGGAAGGTCTTGCCCGGCGCATCGACCACGAACGCCACGTAGGCCGGGCGCTCCTTCAGCGTTGCGCGCAGCATGTTGACCACGCCGAACAACGCACCGGTCGGTTCACCCTGCGGATTGGACAGCGGCGGCAGCGCGTGGAACGCGCGATACAGGTAACTGGACCCGTCGATAAGGACTAATCTGCTCATGCGACGATTCTACGCGCCCCGCGCCTGCGCGTCGGTCACGCCGGCTGGGGCATAATCCCCTGCACACCCGGCCAAGGACTCCTGCCCATGAAACCCATGATGCTCGCCGCACCGCTGCTGCTGGCCCTGCTGCTGGCCGGCTGCGCGACCTCCGGTGGCGCCGGTGCACCGCCGGTCGACGTGGCCGGTGCCGACATCGCCAAGCGCACGCTGGACAACGGCGACGTGCTGGAGGAGTACCGGGTGGCGGGCCAGCTGCGCATGGTCAAGGTGACCCCGCTGCGCGGTTCCCCCTATTTCATCTACGACCAGAACGGCGATGGCCGCATGGACAATTCCAAGGATGGCGTGTCACCGGTGTACTGGAAGCTCTACAGCTGGTGATGCACGTTCTTTCGAAATGAGCAACGTAGAACGCCGCAACCTGCCGATCGACCAGGCCGCCCTTCGCCAGGGGCTGACCGCCGAACAGCTGTCCGCCGTGCAGACCCTGGAACATTTCGGCTGGCAGCTGCGCTTCGTGCGGCGGCCGCTGTTCCGCGATCCGATCCCGGTGCTGTTCGACCGCAGCGGCGAGCGCTACGTGGTGCTGCTGGCCGATGGCAGCCTCGACGAATCGCAGACCCTGAAGCTGCGCGACTGAACGTGGCGCGGGGGCTGGGGCCGGAAGAAAAACGGCGCCGGCCGCTTCCTGCGACCGACGCCGGGTCCCCTCCCCAGGGAACGCTGTGCCCGCTGGCGCCGACCCCGGTCGGCCGGCGTCAGCGGATGACCAGCACCGGGATGCTGCTGCGTGCCAGGACTTCGGCGGTCTGGCTGCCGAGCAGCACGCGGGTCATCCCGCGCCGGCCATGCGAGGTCATCACGATCAGGTCCGAGCTGCGCTCGCCGGCCACGTCGATCACGCCGTCGGCGGCATAGCGGTCCAGCACGTGCACGCCATTGGCCCGCACGGCCTGCGCCTGCGCCGTGGCCAGTGCGGGCTGCAGGATCTTCTGCGCCGTCTCTTCGCGGTCGGCCTTGTATTCCGGGCTGTTCATGTAGCCCACGCTCCAGCCCATGGCGTCGTACATGCCGACGGCCCAAGGCTCGGATACGGTCACGATATCGACCTCCGCGTCCAGGTCCTTGGCCAGCTCCAGGCCCTTCATCAGGCCTTTTTCCGCCAGTTCCGATCCGTCGGTGGCAATCAGGATGCGCTTGTACATGGCCGGGCTCCTCGGTGGTCTGCCGTGTTGGAACGCGAGCATTACACACCCGCCGTGCAGGCCATGCCTTGAGCAGGATCAATGCAGTGCAGCATGGCCCGACGCGCGGTGCGTGGCAGAATCCGCCGCATGCGTACCCTCCTCTGCTGTTGCATGGCCCTGTTCCTGCTGCCCTGGCCGGCCGTTGCCGACGACGCGATCCTGGTCTTCACCCGCACGTCCAAATTCCGCCACGACTCGATTCCGGTGGCCGTGGATACGCTGCGGTCCCTGGCGTCCGAACAGGGCCTGCGGGTGGTGCACGGCGAAGACAGCGCGGTCTTCACCGGCGAGGGACTGTCCGCGTACCGCGCCGTGGTGTTCGCCAATACCACCGGCGATGTGCTGGATGAGGCCCAGCAGGCGGCCTTCAAGGATTACATCGAAGGCGGCGGCGGGTACCTCGGCCTGCATGCGGCGGCCGATACCGAGTACGACTGGCCATTCTACGGCGAGCTGGTCGGCGCCTGGTTCCACAAGCATCCACCGGGCCTGCAGACCGCCAAGGTAACCCTGCACGGCGGCGGCCACGAAGGCCGCCAATGGTCGATCACCGACGAGATCTACAACTACCGGCGCAACCCGCGACCCTGGGTGCAGGTGCTGGCGACGGTGGATGAGGCCAGCTACCCGGGCGGCACCATGGGCGCTGACCATCCCATCACCTGGTGCCGGCCGATGGGCCGCGGACGCAGCTGGTACACCGGTTTCGGCCACGATGCGGCGGTCTATGCCGATCCCCATGTGCGCGCGCTGCTGCGGCGTGGGTTGGCCTATGCGGTGGGCACAAGCCCGCACTGCTGACGCACGACCTGCGGATCATCGGGTCGTGCTGCCGGACGCGCCGCTGCTCGGATCCACGTACTGCCGGGTGCGTTGACGGCCGGCGCTGGAGCGAGGGGCCGACGCTGCGCCTGGAACGTCCGCCCTGAGCGCCTCCAGGCGTGCGTACAGCTGTGCATTCCGGCGATCATTCCTGAGCGCGGCCGCACGCTGCTCTATCTGCCGCTGCGTCTGCCGGGAGGACGAGGGCGCCGCACCGGGCGGGGTTGGCGCGCGCAGCATGGCCAGGCGCGTCTGCACCTCATTATTGAACTGGGTGCTGTGGACGATCGCATCACGCGTGGCACGTGCCGATGCGTCCTTGGCTGCTCTTTCATCTGCACGGCGCTTTGACTCGCTACGTGCGGCGGCCTGGGCCTGCGCACGGGCCTGGGAGGAGGCGGCGAGAGCCGCGGCGTGGCTGGCTTTGGCCGCGGCGCTCGTGGATGCGCGCTGGGCCGATTCACCGGCCTTGCTGCGTGCCTGCTGTTCGGCCCTGGCACGCGCCTGTGCCTGTGCCTGTGCCTGCGCATCCTGCTGCGCCTGGGCCGTCGCATGCGCGGCCAGCTCGGCGGCCGTGCTGGCGCCCTGCTGCTGTGCACGCTGCCCGATGGCCCTTGCATCCACCGCCGGTTCGTCACTGTCGCCGGCAGCGCGGACCATGCTGCTGATGGCAGAGGTGATCTCCTCGGCACGTTGCTTGAGCAACTGGCGCCTTTCCGCCAACGCCATGTCCGGCTGCGCCAGCACCGCGTCCGTGTAGTGCTGCTCACCGGCCCGGATAAGCGCCTCGGCTTCCGGCATGCGTGATTTCTTCATCTGGTCACGATAGGTGCCCAGTGCGCTGCGTTCGAGCTCTTCGAGCATTCTGGGCGGCACCGGCGTGTCACGCGGAAGCCGATGTTTGACGATGGCTTCTTTCCAGGCGCCTTCCACGCTGCGCTGGACAAGTTCCGTCAGCGCCTCTTCCTCGACCTGGCTGGTCAGCTTCATGCGCAGGCTCGCACGTATCTCAGGCAGCTCCAGTTCGATCACGCGGCGGGTACCATACGCGGCGTCCACGTGCTGGATGAGGTCGCGCAGCGGCAGCGCCGCCAGCCGTTGTGCGTGTCCATCGACGTGGAGCGGCTCGTCACCGCGCCGCAGCTCGTAGGACACCTTCTTCACCGCCCAGCTGCGCAGCGACCTCAGGCGGATGTACTCTGCGTTGCCTGGCAGCAGCTCGGCCTGTTGCAGGCGCTGGTCCCAGGCGATCGATGCACCGGATGCCGCCAACGCGGCGTAATAGTTCGGGAAACCCTTCACCTTTGCCGTCAACAGGCCCTCGCGCAGCAGGGCCGGGGTAATGTCCACCGACCTGGCCATCAGGGTCTCCATCAGCTCGATGAACGCCATCCCGAGCGCGGGGTCTCGATGTGCGTGCGCGCCGATGTTGGGCGGATAGGTGGCCCCTTCGAACGTCTGCAACAGGCAGTGCGTGACCTGTGCGGCAGCCAGGTAACCGTCGTCCACCAGGCGCTTCACCAGCAACAGCCAATCGCGGTTCGCTTCGAAGCTGGTGCGTCTGCGCTCATCCGCGCCCGCACCCAGTTCCAGGTCGGTCAGCAGCTCTCCGAACACCGATGGGGACAGCAGCTCTCCCGCGATCGCGCGGATGTCCGCCTCGGCATGGGTGTCCAGCGCGGCGGCCAGTCTGCGATTGCAGTCATGCAGCCGTTGCAGTGCCCTGATCCGTGCCGTGACGGCATTGGGCTCGCGTGCATTGGGATCGCCCACGATGGCGGCGAAATCGCCGTCCAGCAGCATCTG
Organism: Stenotrophomonas chelatiphaga; assembly: GCF_001431535.1. Classification (GTDB taxonomy): domain Bacteria; phylum Pseudomonadota; class Gammaproteobacteria; order Xanthomonadales; family Xanthomonadaceae; genus Stenotrophomonas; species Stenotrophomonas chelatiphaga. The sequence goes on along the minus strand of NZ_LDJK01000007.1, from coordinate 95,070 downwards.
ATGCCTGGCCTGCAGTGCAGCGGCATGTTCCTGCTGGACCGTGGAGTCGCCAGCACCGTCCAGTGCAGCACCGATACCATCCAGCATCTGCTGCCGCACCTGGGCGGCGCGCTCGGGGTCGGTGCTGATCCAGTCACGGATCTGCCCCGGTGCGTACTGGGCGAGCAATGCCTGCCGGCGCTGTACCAGGACGCCGGCCATCGTTGCGGCGTCCGGCCAGCGACCCTCCGGCGCGTCGGCGGGAACCTGCCACCCGGCGCCGATCACCGCATGCACGGTGGCTGCAGGAATCAGGGCCAGACGGTACCCCATTTCCGCCATCGCATCGGCAATGGCCGGATCGGGGACGGCAGGCGTGCGCATCAGGTCGGCAACGCTTTCCGACTGGAACCCGTACGGCCAGCCCAGCGTGTCGTGCAGCCGCCCCGGATCTGCGCCCATCGCGTCGAATTCCGCGGCATTTTCAACAAACGCATCCGGGATGGGAAACAGCGAAGCGGGGCGTTGCAGCAGGGCGATGTCCGCACTGGCCCGTTTGGGCAGCATCACCCTGCGCGCGTCCAGCGTGGCGAATCCAAGTGGCCCGCACGAGCCGAAATCGACGGTCATCGCCAAGGGTTGTCCGTCGCGCTCGGCGTAGCCGAAATTCTCCATCCGGAAGTTGAGGTGGTCCCAGTTGCCGAGCCATCGCGAGGCAATGAAATGCCGGACCTGGTCGCTGCGTTGTGCGGTCGGCAGCAGGCGATTCATCGCCTCCAGCGCATCGAATCGCCGCCGGTCGGCGGCTGCGTGCGCGGCCTGCAGTCCCGCATCCTGCAGCTGCCAGAAATGATCGACCCCAGCGCGCTGCAGAATCGCATCGCAGTCGGAAACCGCCGCTGCATGGTCGCCGCGCAGCTGGGCATAGCCCATCCTGGCGGCTTCATCGCCTGCGGCGGCCAGTGCTTCGGCGGCCGGCGTATCCAGGTAACGGCCAAGATCCATGAAACTGGGTTCGTAGCGCGAGGCGAAGCGCTGGCTGTCGCCTGGCAGGGAAGGATCGGCATCCACCACACGTGCGTCCGGCGCCGCCAGGCCGGTAAGCTGGAACACCCGCGACAGGCTGGCCTCCATCGCGCTGAGACCGGTGTCCCCGGTCTCCTTCACCCGCCAGTCTGCACCCTCGATGGTGACCAGCGCGGCGGGGCGGCTGCCGGCACCGGTCCATGTCCGCACCGGTGCCGGGTCTTCTTCTTCGGCTTCAGGACCCGGATGAAAAATGTGGACGATACGATCCACCCCCTGCACGGCGTGTCCGGAAAGCTGCCGTAGCAGCGCACCGCGCTGGACGTTGGACAACGCAGGATCCTCGGCCAGCACGGCCTCTTCATATTCCTGCTGGATGTTGGCCACCAGCTCCTCGCCCTGGCGCCTTCGCAGGCCGCCGACTTCCCGCGTGTAGGTGGCGCGGGCATCCTGCATCTGCTCTTCCAGCGTGCGCACCCGTGATGGCGTGGACTGGAACACGGGATTGCTGCCAAGGCCATCGGCGCCGCCGGACTGGAACTCCTTCACGACCATGCGGTCCACGGCTTCGGCTTCGGAAGCGGTGATCAAGGCCGGCATGTTCGCCTCTACGCTTCGTCGCAGCAGCGATGACTCCAGCCCCGCCAGACGCGTGGGTTGCGTCGCCTCGCAGGCCTGCTGGACCACATCGTGCAATGCAGGTGGGGCCGCGACCGCCGGTCCCGCTGCCACCAGATGGCTCCGCGCCCGTCCGCGCATGGCGGTGAGTGCCCCGTTGCTGCTGTCGTTTTCATGCAGGGTGTCGAGCAGGGTGACGAAAGCCTGGCCAAGCGCCGGATCACGCAGATAACGGCTGGTGGACGGCGCATTGCGTCCATCCGATCCTGGCACGAGCAGATAGTCGATCACCTCGGCGGCCGGCAGCGCCTGCTCCCGCACCAGACCCGTCACGGCGTGCAGCCAGTGCAGGTTCCCGTCCACGCCGGCCTGCCTCAATGCGGGCGTGGCAGAAGAAAGCTGCAGGTCGAGCACCAGCCGCCGCTGCACACCACTACCCAGCAGGGCTGCCGCAGCGCGTCGGCCAGCCTCCGTATCTCCGCTCTGCAATGCGCGCCGCACCCCGTCCATCGTGCAATGCAGGGCGCGCAGCGTGGTCGTCTGCCGCATCGCGTCGGGTGAACCGGCGACAGGCGGGTAGTTCTCCGTGGACACCCGTCGGGCACCTGAGGGTGCAGACGGGTGGCGCATGCGCAACGGCGCGGTGTTGCTGACCAGCAGACTGCCGATGGCCGATCCTGCGACGCGTTCCTGCGGGGGATCGGAGCGATGCCGCGTGCGGATCCCTTCGGGTGTTGCCTGCAACGAGGGGCCAACAGCGGGCATGCGCTTTCCTCCATTGAACAAGAAGGAAATACTGCCTCCAGCCATAGGCGTGGGCTTTCATAAATACCGCGCTGGTCAGGATGGCTCCTCGCCAGGGCGCGGCCTGCCAACCCTACAGCGCGGTCAGGTTGGCGTAGGCCATCACCAGCCACTTGCTGCCGGCATCGGCGAACTCCACCTGCACGCGCGCATGCGCGCCGCTGCCTTCGTAGTCGGTGACCATGCCTTCGCCGAACTTGGGATGGGTGACCATCGTGCCGAGCTTCAGCGGCGGCGCTTCGAGCGCGGCATGCCCGCCACGGCTGGCCCCCAGCGATGCCGGCCGCGAGACCTGCACTTTCGGCCGTACTTCATGCAGCAGCTCGCGCGGGATCTCGCGCAGGAAGCGCGACGGCACGCCGTAGTTGTCCTGGCCATGGATGCGCCGTGATTCGGCGTAGCACAGCACCAGCTTCTGCCGCGCGCGGGTGATGCCGACGTAGGCCAGCCGGCGCTCTTCTTCCAGCCGCCCGCTTTCTTCCAGCGAACGCGCGCTCGGGAACAGGCCGTCTTCCATGCCGGCCAGGAACACCAGCGGAAACTCCAGGCCCTTGGCCGAATGCAGGGTCATCAACTGCACGCCGTCTTCGTTGGCCTGGGCCTGGCCTTCGCCTGCTTCCAGCGCGGCATAGGCGAGGAAGGCGACCAGCTCGTCCATGTCCTCCACTTCTTCGACATCGTCGGCCCGGCGCACGAAGCGCGAGGCCACCGACACCAGTTCGTCGAGGTTGTCGGTGCGCGATTCGGAGTCCAGCGCGTTGCGGCTTTCCTTGCTCCAGTGTTCGCGCAGCAGCGAACGTGCCAGCACGTGGTCGATGCGCTCGGCAAGGGTCATGTGCAGGGTCTGCCCCTGCAGTTCATTGACCAGCACCAGGAAGCCCGCCAGCGCATTGCGCGCGCGTGCCGCCAACGCGTTGCCCTGGGTGACCAGCATGGTGGCTTCCCACAGCGAAATGCCCTGCGCGCGCGCCTCACGGCGCACCTCGTCCAGGGTGCGGTCGCCGATGCCACGGGTCGGGGTGTTGACCGCGCGCTCGAAGGCCGCGTCGTCGTTGCGGTTGGACAGCAGCCGCAGGTAGGCCAGTGCGTCCTTGATTTCGGCGCGCTCGAAGAAGCGCATGCCGCCATACACCCGATACGGGACCTGCTCGCTCAGCAGCACTTCTTCCAGCGCGCGCGACTGCGCGTTGCTGCGGTAGAGCACCGCCACTTCGCCGTGGCTGCCGCCATCGCGCACCCACTGGCGGGCGCGCTCGACGATGTAACGTGCCTCGTCCATTTCGTTGTAGGCCGCGTACAGGTCGATCGGATCGCCGTCGCCGCTGTCGGTCCACAGCTCCTTGCCGATGCGGTCCGGATTGTGCGAAATGACCGCGTTGGCCGCGCCCAGGATGTTGGCGGTGGAGCGGTAGTTCTGTTCCAGCCGGATGGTCTGCGCGCCGGGGAAATCGCGCAGAAAGCCCTGCACGTTCTCCACCTTCGCACCGCGCCAGCCATAGATGGCCTGGTCATCGTCGCCGACCACGAACACATGCCCGCTGTCGCCGGCCAGTACGCGCACGAAGGCGTACTGGATGGAGTTGGTGTCCTGGAATTCGTCGACCAGGATCTCGCGGAAGCGCGCGCGGTAGTGCGCCAGCAAGGCGGGGTTGTCGCGCAGCAGCTCATGCGCGCGCAGCAGCAGTTCGGCGAAGTCGACCAGCCCGGCGCGGTCGCAGCGCGCCTGGTATTCGGTGTAAGCCTGGCGCATGGTGTCCAGCCAGGCGTCGTTAGGTTCGGGCTGGATATGCTGCGGGCGGCGGCCCTCGTCCTTCTGTTCGTTGATCCACCAGGCGATCTGCTTGGGCGGGTACTTGCCGTCGTCCAGCTCCAGTGCCTGCACCACGCGCTTGACCAGCCGCAGCTGGTCATCGGAGTCCATCACCTGGAACGAATCAGGCAGCTTGGCTTCGGCCCAATGCAGGCGCAGCAGGCGGTTGGCCAGCCCATGGAAGGTGCCGATCCAGGCGCCGCGGCTGCCATTCGGCAGCTGCGCGTCGATGCGATGGCGCATCTCGCCGGCAGCCTTGTTGGTGAAGGTCACCGCGAAAATGCCATGGGTCGGCACGCCGAACACTTCGTGCAGCCAGGCGATGCGGTGGGTCAGTACGCGGGTCTTGCCGGAGCCCGCACCGGCCAGCACCAGGTGGTGGCCAGGGGGGGCGGACACGGCATCGCGCTGGGCCGGGTTCAGGCCATCAAGCAGGTGGGAGACATCCATGCCCCCATTTTACGGCATCGCTGCTTCGAGCTCCCGCACCGCGTGGCGTGCCGCATCTTCCGCCTGCTGACGCAGTTCAGGCACGGCCAGGCTTTCCCACAACGTGCCGATGCGCAGGCTGCCCAGCACGCCGATGGCGTCATCCGCGTTGCCGTCGGCATCGATCAGCCGGTCACCTGCGGCCTGGCTGTCCAGGCCCAGGCCATGCGGCCCGGGGCGCGCGATGCCTTCGGCCAGCAGCTGCCTCAGCAATGGATTGCGCAGGCCCTCGGCACGCGTCTCCACGCCGGTGGCGTTGACCAGTGCGCCGAGATCCCACTGCACCGCTGCGCCGTGGGACAAGGCGGACAGGCGCAGGCCCGACTCGGTTTCCACCACGCCCTGCAGGCGCACGCGGTGCAGCTGCAGGCGGCCGTCGGCCAGTGCATCGCGCAGCTGTACGTGGACTTCTTCGGCAATCCGGTGCCGATGCACGTCCCAGTGCCGCACCCCATGGCGCAGGAAGCGGCGCTGGTCGGCGTCATCGAGGGTCTGCCACAGCGCCTTGCCCAGCGGACGGATGCGCTCCATCACGCTCTGCCACGGAATGCCCTGCGCTGCGGCCTCGCGGGCATGCCGGCGCAGCGTGCGCAGCCGGGTGCGCAGCGGCATCGCCAGCAAGGGCTGCGGGTCATAGGACGCCGGCGCCCCGTGGGCATGCGGCAACGGCATCAGCGCGTGCCGCGAAAACACGTGCAGCACGCCGCTCTGGCCTGCCGCGAACAACGCCACCACGCTGTCCACCATGCTCAACCCGGAGCCGATGATGCCGATGGCCTGCTCGCCCGCAAGCAGGCGGACGCCATCGTAATCCCAGGCTTCGGCGATGCAGTGGTGTGGCAGGGCGTCGGCGCCGGCCAGCGGGATCGGGCGCACGCTGTTGCCGCAGGCCAGCACGACGTGGCCGGCATCGACAACGGTGCCATCGGTAAGTTCCAGCCGTGCCGCGCCCGCGTGCCGGCGCAGCGACAGCACCGCCTGCGGAACCACCTGCAGCTGCACCGGGCTGCCCTCGCCCGCCTCGGCCAGGCGCTGGCGCAGATACGCCGCGTAATGCCGACGCGGCACGAAGCGGCCTGCCAGCGACGCATCATCATCCTGCGGGAAGGCGTCGACCTGGCGCAGGTGATCGGTGAAATCCGTGGGTTGGTCCGGCAGCGCGCTCATCCGGCCGGCCGGCACGTTGAGCAGGTGCTGCGGTGCCGGCGTGGCATAGGCGATGCCCTCGGCCAGGGTCGAGGCCGGCTCGAACAACTGGACCTGCAGCGGGGCCTTGGCGTGGCGCAGCAGGTGCAGGGCGGTCAGCGCACCGGCGGCGCCACCGCCGATGATGGCCAGGTCGATGCGGTGCGGAGTCGCTGTATCGTTCATGCGGTGATTGTAGGCGAAGGATCGACCAGCGCCTTTACATCAGCGCATCGGCCAGCCGCGCGATGCCTTCGCGGCTGCGCCGCCAGGTGGCCCGCTTGCGCCACTGCGAAAGCTCCAGCGGTCGCGATTGGCGCAGGTAGTCTTCTTCGATATCCAGCAGCTGGCGCACGATCGTGCGGTCATAGCAGAGCAGGCCGATTTCGGCATTCAGCGCGAAGGACCGGATGTCCAGGTTGATCGATCCCAGCAGCGCGATGTCCTCATCCACGCTGAGGTGCTTGGCGTGCAGGAAATGCGGCTCGTACAGCGCGATGCGCACGCCGCTGCGCAGCAGCTCATCGTAGTACGCCTCCTGCGCCCATGCGGTCAGCCGTGCATTGCTGGTGGCCGATACGATCAGCTGCACGTCCACCCCGGACAACGCGGCGATGCGCAGCGCACTCAGCGTGGCCTCGTCGGGCACGAAGTACGGGGTGACCAGCACGATGCGGCGGCGTGCCAGGTGGATCATCGCGTTCACTGCATCGCGCGCGTTGCTGAAGGGGTACGCCGGGCCGCTGGGCAGCAGCTGGGTGGCCACGTCTTCGCTGCACACCGGCACGTCGGCCATCACGTCCAGCCGCTGGCCGGTTTCCATGTACCAGTCGCTGGCGAACACCGCCTCCAGGTGGGCGACGGCCGGACCGCGCAGGCGCGCGACCAGTTCGCGGTTGGGACGGCCGCGCACGAACGAGGCATCGGCCAGGTTCTGCGAGCCGATGTAGCCGACCTTGTTGTCGATCACCGCGATCTTGCGGTGATTGCGCAGGTCCATGCGCCCGCTGCGCCGCCAGCGCAGGCCGCCCGGCAGCATCGCACGCACGTCCACGTCGCGCGCCAGCAGGCGCTTGCGGTAGGCACGCAGGCCGCGCTTGGCGCCCACCGCATCCAGCAGCAGGCGGCACTGCACGCCGCGCGCAGCGGCACGCTGCAGCGCCTCCACGATGGCATCGCCCACCGCATCGTCGAACATCAGGTAATACAGCAGGTGGACGCGCTCTTCGGCCTGGTCGATATCGGCGATCAGGTGCGCCAGCGAATCGTCATAGCCGGTCAGCAGATCCAGCGCGTTGCCGTGCACCGGCATGAAATCGCCCTGCCGTTCCACCAGCGGCACCATTTCGGCGACGGTGGTGTCCGCGTCCGGTTGCCAGCGCAGGGCGGACTGCAGCGCCTGTTCTTCGCGGATCACCTGCGAGGCCTCGGCCTGGCGGCGCAGGCGCTCGCCGGACAGCCACGGGTGGCCGAACAGCAGGTACAGCGGCAGGCCCAGCAGGGGCACGAAGCCGACCAGCAGCAGCCAGCTGCGTGCGGCGCCGGGGGTGGTGCGGGCGGGGATCCACAACAGCGCGGCCAGCCGGATCAGCCAGTCCAGCAGCAGCAGCCATGAGCCCAGCGTCCATTCCAAGAGCATCGCCCCACCCGCGCAAAGGGAGCGCCATTCTGGCACGGGGTGGGTCACGGCCATAAAAAAACCCGCCTCGCGGCGGGTTTCTTCACTCGGGAAGCTCAAGCATCCTGGCGGATTACTTGATCTTGCCTTCCTTGTACGGGACATGCTTGCGCACGACCGGATCGTACTTCAGGAATTCCATCTTCCCGGGGGTGTTCTTCTTGTTCTTGTCCGTCGTGTAGAAGTGGCCGGTACCGGCCGTCGAAATCAGACGGATCTTGTCGCGCTTGCCTGCCATGATCGTTTACTCCTCAGACCTTTTCGCCGCGCGAACGCAGCTCAGCCAGAACGGAGTCGATGCCGTTCTTGTCGATGGTGCGCAGTGCATGCGCGGAAACACGAAGCTTGACCCAGCGGTTTTCGCTGGCGACCCAGAAGCGGCGCTCGTGCAGGTTGGGCAGGAAACGACGACGGGTCTTGTTGTTGGCGTGCGAGACGTTGTTACCCGTCTGCACTCGCTTGCCGGAAACTTGGCATACGCGGGACATTGCGCACCTCGATAATGATGTTTGTCAGCCCGTAGCCCGGGCGACGGCGGCCTCGATGGTTTTCCATCACACGTCAAGAGAATCAAAGGGTTACGCTGACCTGGGCATACCGGAGGACGTGTTGCCGGTACCGCCACCCGGGGTTGACCGGACACAGCGAGCCGCGAAGTATGCCCGGATCAGACCGAACCTGCAAGCCAGGGCAGCTCCACGGTGCCCTCGCCCGCGGCCTGCTACACAGGCGGGATGAAATTACTCGCACTCACCTACGGCACCGAAGGCGACACCCGCCCCCTTACCCTGCTGTGCCGCGGGCTGATCGATGCCGGCCACGAGGTGATGCTGCTCGCCGACGCCGGCACGCTGGGCAGCGCGCAGGCACTGGAGGTGCCGCACGCCGCCCTGCAGGGCGACATCCACGAAGAAGTGGTGGCGCTGCTGTCGCGCGGCAACAGCCCACGGGCCGCCAGCAGCGGACTGGCCCGGATGGCGCGGCGGCATGTGGCCGATTGGATGGGCCAGGCCGACCGGGCCGCTGCAGGCTGTGACGCGGTGCTGGCCGGGGGGCTGGCCGCCTTCGTCGGCCTCAGCGTGGCCGAACGCCACCGCATCCCGGTGATCGGCACCGGCATGATCCCGATCACCCCGACCCGCGCCTTCCCCTCCCCCTTCCTGCCCCCGGGCTGGACACCGGCCGCGCTGAACCGGATCAGCCACCGGCTGGTCACCCGGCTGATCTGGCAGCAGTTCCGCGCACCGATCAACCAGGCCCGGCAAGCGGTGCTGGGCCTGCCCCCGGCAACCACCCCGTGGATCGATGCGCCGATGCTGTACGGCGTGTCGCCCAGCCTGGTGGCCGCACCCGCGGACTGGCCGGCCGACCATCTGGTATGCGGCCAGTGGCGCCTGCCCGACAGCGCCGGGTGGTCGCCCCCGCCCGCCCTGCAGGCGTTCCTGGATGCCGGCGCGCCGCCGGTCTACGTGGGCTTCGGCAGCATGACCGGATTCGACCGCGACGCCGTGCTGTCGGCCCTGCTGCGCATGCTTGAAGGGCGCCGCGTGCTGCTGTCGCCGGGCTGGTCGGGCACGCCGGCGCTGGCGCTGCCGCACGACGTGCACGTGGTGGGGCCGGTGCCGCATGAAGCCCTGTTCCCGCTGACCTCGCTGGTGATCCACCATGGCGGCAGCGGTACCACGCATTCGGCCTGCCGCGCCGGCGTGCCGTCGATGGTGATGCCGTTCGCGGCCGATCAGTTCTTCTGGGCCGACCGCCTGCATCGACTCGGCGTGTCGCCGGCGGCGCTCTCGCCCCGGCGGCTGGACCCCCGGCGACTGTCCGCGGCACTCGCCTTTGCCGAACGCCCGGACGTGCGCGGGCGCGCGGCGGCACTGGGCCGGCAGATGGCAGCCGAAGACGGCGTGGCGACCGGCGTGGCGGCCGTGGCGCGGCTGCTCGGTCAGCCCGTGGCCAACTGCAGCGCCAAGCCGCCAAGCGTATCCGCGCGTTCCCTGTCAGCACCATGAAGCGCGACGAAGTCGCGTGCACAGGCGGCGAACTCGGCACGATCGGACTGTGCGTAGGCGATCGACTGCTGCTGCAGCTGGCGCAGGTCATCCGGCAAGCCCGGCAGCTGCACGGCGCGCAACGACAGCCATAACGCCCCCAGCAGCCGTGCCCTCCGGCTGGTCAGGTCCTGGTGGTTGAGCTGGAAGAATTCGATGGTCACCCGCGCGCGCTCATGGTCGCCACCGCGCGTGCGACGTGGCACGGCCAGTACGCCATCGAAGCGGAGGATGCGCGCGGGGTCGGTGTCCAGGGTACCGAGCGGATACACCAGCAGCGGATCTTCAGCGCGCGCCGCGCGTGGCGTGGATGCGCGCGTGCTGCGTCTGCCGCGTACCGGGAAGAAGTCGGCCTTCAACGTCGAATTGCAGCGCGTGCAGGCAATCACATAGTTCAGCGGGTGGTAGGCCAGCAGGTAGTAACCGCGCGTGCTGGCCCGGCCCACCGCACACGGCGGCAGGAAGCCCACCGCGCCCTTGCCGGTGGCGGGTGGCCACGCGCTGACCCTCGATTTAGGCCGGAAGTGCTCCACCTCGTGGACCTTGCTGGCCAGCGCATGGCCGGCCAGGCGGCTTTCGCAGTAGGCGCATTTCTCATGCTGCAGCTCGATGTAGACCTGCTTGATGTCGCCCCAGAATTCGCTGCCTTCGACGTAGCGGCCCTGTCGCCGGTACTCGGCGGTACGCAGCCGCGCCTTGTCCAGCCAGCGGCGGTCGTGCGCGCTGACCAGTGCACGCAGTTGCGCTTCGGCCACGCGGATGCGGATCATGCCAGGCCCTCCCCCGAGGCGAGCAGCTGCAGATAGGCCACCGCCGCGGCGGCATCGCCGTGCTGGCTGGCCAGCCGCAGGCGCTCCAGCCGGCCGCCCACCGCCGCCGGCCGGGTGGTGGCCAGCCCGAAGTACGGACTGAGCAGCATCTCGTCGGCGCTGCGCCCGTGCACCCGCTCAGGCAACCGACGGCAACGCGTTCCGAGCGTGTCCTTGCGATCAAGCACGATCAGGTTCTGCGGCTGCAGCGCACCGACCACCAGCGGGCTGTGGGTGGTCACGATGAACTGCAGCTTGGGCAGCGCCTGGGACAGGGTGGACAGCAGCGAGCGCTGCCATGCGGGGTGCAGGTGCAGGTCGATCTCATCGACCAGCACCACGCCCTGGTTGTCGGCCAGCCGACGGCCCGACGGTGCGCCCAGGCACAACTGGTGGAGCAGGTCGCCAATCCAGCCGACGTAGGCCTGGTAACCATCGGACAGGCCGGAGAAGGGAAGCTGCGCGCCGTCGATCTCGAACAGCGGCGGGTCCTGGGACGCCGTGGTCGCCATCCGGCAGCCGTCCGGCAGCAGCCGGTTCATCAGGGTGACCACCTGTCGATGGCGGCCGGGATTCTGCGCCGCATACGCAGGCAGCCAGGCGGCAAGTGGCAGCAGTCCGCGGTTGTCGAACAGGCTGGCCACGCGCTGGCGTCGCTGCCGTCCCACCGGCACCGGTGCCGCATCCGCGGCCGCCTGCGCGTGGTCGACCCAGCGCGAGGCGCCGTAGGCCACCAGGAAGAACGCACTGGGCTCACGCACCTGCTGGATCAGCCGCATTTCGCGGCCCAGCTCGGCCTGCTGCGGGCGCAGCCAGTCAAGCAGCTCCATGTCGCCGACACGCTCGATCCGGGCCTGTATCGGCAGTGCCTGCAGCGGCCGTCCGGCGCACGCCAGCAGGTCCTGGCCATGCAGGCGCAGGTCGATGTCGATGCGCGCGGCATCCTCGGCCATGCAGGCGCTGCCGCCACCGGTGCCTGGCGGCCTGCGTACCCAGCCGGTGCGCTCCAGCGTGGCATCGCGTTCGAATACCGGTGCCAGCACGCCGAGCGCGATGGCCCGCAGCACGCTGGATTTGCCCGCGCCGTTGCCGCCGAGCAGCACATGCACGTTGGCAAGCGGCGCGCCCACGGCGGCGTCGCCGTCGCGGCGGAAATCGATGCTGGCGTCGCTGAAAGCGCGCAGGTTCTGGATGCGGATGGCTTCTACGTGCACGCTGGCAGCCCTGTGGACGCCCGGCCGGGCGATCTGCACGGCGCGCATGACTGGCAGGCGCGCCGTGCCTGCAGCCTAGGCGGCACCGGCATGCACCCACCAGAGGCAGCGCGGTCGGTTCATGCCTGCATCAGCGCGGTCACCCAGTCGATGAACACCCGCAGGCGCTGGCTCACATGCCGGGTGGGCGGGAACATCACGTGCATCGGCATGGATTCGATCCGCCAGTCGTCGAACAGCTGCACCAGTTCGCCGCGCGCGGCCGGCGCGGCCGCCATGTACTCCGGCACGCAGATGATGCCCAGGCCGGCCAGGCCGGCGGCGAGATAGGCATCGCCGTCGTCGATGGCGATGACGTGGCGCCCGCGTACGTCGATCTGTTCCTCGCCCCGCTGCATCACGAAGCGGCGCGTGCGTCCGGTTCGGGGTCGCAGGAAGCCGACGGTCAGGTGGTCCGGCCCTTCCAGTTCGCGGGGATGGGCGGGCACGCCATGGCGTTCCAGGTAGCCGGCGCTGGCATGGATGCCGAAGCGGAGATCACCGATATGCCGCGCCACCAGCGACTGCTCGATCGGCTCACCGCCGCGGATCACGCAGTCGACGTTGTCACCGATCAGGTCGACCTCGCGGTCGCTGACCCCGATCTGCAGTTCGATGTCCGGATAGCGCGCGTGGAAGTCCGGCAGCGCCGGCACCAGCAGCAGGCGGGCGAACGGGCTGGGCACATCGATGCGCAGGCGCCCGCGCGGGGCGTCGGTGGCGGTGGAGAGACTGGCTTCGGCCGCGTCCAGTTCGGCGAGCAAATACACCGCCCGGGGATAGTAGAGCTCGCCTTCTGCGGTCAGGTTGACCTGCCGGGTCGTGCGGTTGAGCAGGCGCACGCGCAGGTGGGCCTCCAGCTGCTGGACCCGCTCGGTCACCCGGGTACGGCCCAGCTGCAGGGTCTGCGCCGCCTTGGTGAAGCTGCCGGTTTCCACTACCCGGACGAAGGCGCGCATTGCGTCGAAACGGTCCATGCAGGGCCTGATCTGTCGGATTTGCCGAACAATCTAGGCGGCTTCTGTCGGTTTATCCAGCAGAGCAGGCGGTCCAGCATGTAACCCCGTGCTGCGGCGGCCTGCCGCGGCCCTGATGGAGCAATCCCATGACCCGTGATGTCGTGTTTCCCGCTGGCCGCCAGGCCCTGTACGAACGCAATCGCTATTCGCCGGCGGTGCGTGCCAACGGCTTCCTGTTCGTGTCCGGGCAGGTCGGCAGCCGCGAAGACGGCTCGCCCGAGCCCGAGCTGGAAGCCCAGGTCCGCCGCGCCTTCGACAACCTCAACGCGGTGCTGGCGGCGGCCGGCTGCAGCTTCGACGACGTGGTCGACGTAACGGTGTTCATCGTCGACCCGGAGAAGAATTTCGAAAAGGCCTGGGCGATCGTGCCGGAGTACTGGGGTGAGGCGCCGCATCCCACCCTGACCGGGATCGGCGTGACCTGGCTGTACGGATTCCAGTTCGAGATCAAGGTGATCGCGAAGCTGCCGGCGTAGCGGCGTTGACGGCCAGCGGCCGTCACTACCGGGTGGGGGGATGACCCTCTCCGGTGGGTGACGACCGTTGGTCGTCACGCTGTCCGGTGTCAGAAGCAGTGACGACCAACGGTCGTCACCCACCAGAGGAGGTCGTCACCCACCGGAGCGGGGCGTCACCCACTTGGCCTTCCTTCAGTGTTCGCGGCGGTGCAGCCAGCGGTACAGCACCGGCAGCAGCAGCAGGGTCAGCAGCGTGGACGACACGATGCCGCCGATCACCACCGTCGCCAGCGGCCGCTGTACTTCCGAACCCGCACCGACGTTGAAGGCCATCGGCACGAAGCCCAGCGATGCGACCAGGGCGGTCATCAGCACCGGTCGCAGGCGGCCCAGCGCTCCTTCGCGCACCGCGTCCGGCAGCGCCAGTCCCTGCCCGCGCAGCTGGCGGATGAAGCTGATCATCACCAGTCCGTTGAGCACGGCGACGCCGGACAACGCGATGAAGCCGACCCCGGCGGAGATCGACAGCGGCATGCCGCGCAGTGCCAGCGCCAGCACGCCGCCGGTCAACGCCAGCGGCACCCCGCTGAACACCACCAGCGCGTCGCGACCGGAACCAAAGGCCCAGAACAGCAGCGCGAAGATCAGCACTAGGGTGACCGGCACCACCACCGCCAGGCGCTGGCTGGCCGAAATCAGCTGTTCGAAGCTGCCGCCATAGTCGATCCAGTACCCATTGGGAACCACCACCTGCGTACCCACGGCGGACTGCAGTTCGGCGACGAAACCGCCGAGATCACGGTCACGCACGTTGGCGGTGACCACGATGCGTCGCTTGCCGTTTTCGCGGTTGACCTGGTTCGGCCCTTCGCTGGTTTCAATCCGCGCCAGTTCACGCAGCGGTACCGTGCGCGGTCCGCCGCTGGCCGCGCTGCCGCCGCGGCTCAGCTCGTCGGCGTTGCCGTTGGCCAACGCAGGCTCCAGTGACACCGGCAGGTCCGCCAGCGCCGCCGGATCCTGGCGCAGGGCTTCGGGTAGGCGCACCACGATGTCGAAACGGCGGTCGCCTTCGAACAGTTGTCCGGCCACCGTGCCGCCCACTGCCGTGGCCACGGTGGATTGCACCTGGCCCGGATTGAGCCCGTAACCGGCCAATGCCTGGCGGTCCGGGCGCAGGGTCAGCAGCGGCAGTCCACTGGTTTCCTCCAGCCGCACGTCGGCGGCGCCGGGCACGCCGGAAACCACCTGCTGCACGCGCCGGCCCACCTGCGCCAGCATGTCCAGGTCATCGCCGTAGACCACCACGGCCACGTCCGCGCGCACGCCGGAAATCAGCTCGTTCATGCGCATCTGGATCGGCTGGGTGAACTCGTAGTTGTTGCCGGGCAGCTGTTCCACCGCCGCTTCCAGTTCACCCAGCAGCACGTCGCGTCGCTTGCGCGGATCGGGCCAGTCGCGGCGGTCCTTCATCATCACGAAGGTGTCGGCCACCGACGGCGGCATCGGGTCCGACGCCACTTCCGGCGTGCCGATCTTGGAGAACACCTTGGCCACTTCGGGCACCTGCAGCAGGCGCGTTTCGATCTGCACCTGCATCCGTACCGACTGGCCCAGGCTGGTGCCGGGGATGCGCATGGCATGCATCGCCACGTCCCCCTCGTCCAGGCTGGGAACGAACTCACTGCCGAGGCGGCTGGCCAGCACGCCGCAACCCACCACCAGCACCAGCGCGGTGGCCACCGCCCAGCGCCCACGCTGCAGCACGACGCCCAGCAGCGGCTGGTAGCGCCGGCGCAGCCACGCCATCACCCGGTTTTCCTTTTCCTGCACGCGCCCACCAAGGAACAGCGCGATGGCGGCCGGCACGAAGGTCAGGCACAGCAGCATCGCGCCACTGAGCGCCAGCACCACGGTGATCGCCATCGGGTGGAACATCTTTCCCTCCACGCCGGTCAACGCGAAGATCGGCAGGTAGACCGCGGTGATGATGCCGAGGCCGAATAGGCTCGGGCGGATCACTTCAGCGGTCGCGCTGGCCGTTTCGGCAAAGCGCTCGGCGGCGCTCATGTCGCGTCCCAGCGCATGCTGGCGCTCACCGAAGCGGCGCAGGCAGTTTTCGATGATGATCACCGCGCCATCGACGATCAGACCGAAGTCCAGCGCACCCAGGCTCATCAGGTTGGCCGATACCCCGCCACGGGCCATGCCGGTCAGGGTGAACAGCATCGCCAACGGGATCACCGCCGCGGTGATCAGCGCCGCACGCACGTTGCCGAGCAGCAGGAACAGCACCACCACCACCAGCAGCGCGCCTTCCAGCAGGTTCCTGGCGACGGTGCTGATGGTGCGGTCCACCAGCGCGGTGCGGTCGTAACTGGCGGTGGCGGTGACCCCTTCGGGCAGGCTGCGCTGTGCCTGCGCCAGTTTCGCGGCGGCGGCCTGGGCCACCTCGCGGCTGTTCGCACCGACCAGCATCACCACCGTGCCCATCACCACCTCGTGGCCGTCCTGGGTGGCCGCGCCACTGCGCAGCTCCGCGCCTTCGGCGACCTCGGCCACGTCATGCACATGGATCGGCACGCCTTCGCGGCGGTCCAGCACGATGTTGCCGATCTCTTCCAGGTTGGCCACCTGGCCGGGGATGCGCACCAGGAACTGCTGTCCGTTGCGTTCGATGTAGCCGGCGCCCACGTTCTGGTTGTTGGCTTCCACTGCAGCGGCCACCTCTTCCAGCGTGAAGCCGAGTGCGCGCAGGCGTGCCGGGTCCGGAGTGATGTGGACCTGGCGCTGGAAGCCGCCGATGGTGTTGACTTCGGTGACTCCGGGCACGGTGCGCAGCTGCGGCCGGATCACCCAGTCCTGCAGGGTACGCAGGTCGGTGGCGGTGTACGCCGTGCCATCGGGCTTGCGCGCGCCGGGCGCGGCGTCGACGGTGTACATGAAGATTTCGCCGAGCCCGGTGGCGATCGGCCCGAGCTGCGGATCCAGTCCGGCGGGCAGCTGCGAGCGGACCTGCTGCAGGCGTTCGGCCACCTGCTGGCGGGCGAAGTACAGGTCGGTGCCGTCGTCGAACACCACGGTTACCTGGGACAGCCCGTAGCGCGACAGCGAACGCACCTGCTCCAGCGCCGGCAGCCCGGCCATCGCGGTTTCCACCGCGTAGGTGATGCGTTGTTCGCTCTCCAGCGGCGAATAGCCGGGCGCTGCGGTGTTGATCTGCACCTGCACGTTGGTGATGTCCGGCGTGGCATCGATGGGCAGCCGGCCAAAGCTCCAGATGCCCACCAGCACCAGCACCGCGGTCAGCGCCATCATCAGCCAGCGATGGGTGATGGCGCCGCCGATCATGCGTTCCAGCAGGCCCGGACGAGCGCGATCGTCGCGCGGCTCAGTGCTCATGCGCTGCCCCCGCCTTGCCGATGTCGGCCTTCACCGTGTAGCTCTGCTCCACCACCACCTGTTCCCCGGCCTGCAGGCCAGCGGTGATTGCGACCTGGCGCGCATCGCGTGCGCCCAACTGGACCACGCGTGCCTGGTAGGTGTCGCCTTCGCGGACGAACACCACGTCCTTGCCTTCCAGTGACTGCAGTGCGGTCAGCGGTACCGCCAGCGGCGCCGGTGTGCTGGCCACCACGATGCGCGCGCGCACCGCGGCACCCGGCCGCCACAGGCCATCGGCGTTGTCGATGGTGGCCCGGGCCACCGTGCTCTGGCTGGCGGTGGCGGTACCGGGCAGCACGCGTTCGAGGGTCGCGGTCTGGGTGATGCCGTCGGTCATGCGGGTGATGGTGACCGGCACACCGGCGGTGATGTGCTGGGTGTCAGCGCCGAAGATGTGCAGGTCGACCCACAGCTGGGACAGGTCGCCGATGTCGAACAGCACCTGGCCTTCGGCCGCCACCGCACCCAGCTGCACCTGCCGCGACAGCACCACGCCGGAGATCGGCGCGGCGATGCTGTAGGTGGTCAGGCTGAGGTTGCTTTCAATGCTGGCCAAGGGCTGGCCCGCACGCACGCGGTCACCGACATTGGCGCGCAGCGCGCGCACCGGTCCGGGAAAACGCGCGGTGACCTGTGCGCTGCGCCCATCGACCGGCGCCAGCAGGCCCTGTACTTCGTGCTCATCGGCGATGGTGCCGGGGCCCACCGCGGCGCTGACGATGCCGGCGGCGCGTGCCTGCGCGTCGGTGATGCGGGTACTTTCCGCAGCCGCTTCATCCTCATGCGCTTCGCCTTCGGGGTGCGCGTGGGTGTCTTCGGCGGAGGCGGGGTCAGCCGGCTTGCCGCTGCAGCCTGCCAGCAGGGCGCACAGCAGCAGGATCGCGAGCATGCGGCGCATGGCCACGGGGGTGCGGGTCATGGTGCGGTTCCTTCGGTGGCGGTGGAGGTGACGGTTGCGACCAGCGGCTGACCGGTCAGCCGCTGGAGTTCAATCAGGGCGAGCTGCGCGGACAGCGCGGCATCCAGCTGTCGCTGCCGGGCCTCGGTCCGCATCGCCTGCAGCTGGGCCCATTCCAGGTAACTGATGGCACCGGCACGCCACGCGGTTTCGGCGGCTTTTTCGGCACGACGCAGCTGCGGCAGCACGTCGCGGTCCATGCGGGTGACCTCCAGCCGGGCGGTGCTGTAACGCCCGTGTGCTTCGGCCAGGGTGGCGTGCAGCTGCAGCGCGCGGCCCTGCCGCTCCACGCCGCTCATTTCCAGTTCGCTGCGAGCGGCACGGAGCTCCGGATCCGCGCGCCGGGCGTTGCCCAGCGGCACGCTGAAGCTGCCCACCAGCGACGAATCGCGACTGGCGCGGTCGTTGCGCACGCCGAACTGCCAGGACACATCACCGCGCTGCTGGCTGCCGGCCAGCTGCAGCTGGGCCTGGCGCATGCGCTGTTCGCCAGCGATCAGCGCCAGCTCCGGCGTCCGTTCGAGCAGGTCGGCCAGCTGGCTGAAGTCCTGCAGGGCAGGCAGCTGCAGCGGATCCCCAGTGGCCACGTCGAAGTCGACCTCGCGTGCGTTCCACAGCGCAGCCAACGACAGCCGCGCCGCGCTGCCCTCCTGCAGGGCACGGTCCCTGTCCAGCTCGGCCTGGGCCAGCGCCGCCTGCGCGGTCATCAACGTGGACGCCGGCGAGGCGCCGGCGGTGAGCCGCAGCTGCGCCGCCTGCACCGCGCGGCGACGCTGTTCGATGTCATCCAGTGCGATGCGCTGGCGAGCGGCAGCGAGGGTGATCGCCAGGTAGCGACGCGCTACCTCGGCCATCATGTCCAGGCGGATGATCTCGCGCTGCGGCGCCAGCGCATCAAGGTTGGCCTGGGCGACGGCGCGGCGGGCATCCAGCTTGCCGCCCCTTTCCAGTACACCGGCCAGCGACACGGTGGTCTCCAGCGCGTCGACGCCGCGGCTGTCGCCACTGCCGAGTGCGTTTTCAAGGTCCACGCCGAACACCAGCGGCGGTGCCAGGCCGGCAGCGTCGAAGCGGGCGCGGGCGGCCTGCTGCTGCAACGGCAGCAGGCGCAGGTCGGGATGCGTGCGTGCAACACGGTCGACCGCCGCATCGAGCGTCAACGGGGCAGCGGGCAACGTCACCTGCGCGTTGGCGCATGGCGACAGCACCAGGACCGCAAGCGCGGCCAGGCGTTTGAACATGGGGTTTCTCCAGCAATCTCAGGACAGGATCGGTTGCTCCGCCAGCGGCGGATCGCGGATCAGGCCTGGATCGGGGGACGCAGCGGGCTGTCCTGCGGGGCGGGACGCCAGCTGGCATCCAGTGGGCCGTGGGTCGCCCGGGCCGGCGCGGCGATCAGTTCCCAGCCTGCATGGGCGAAGGGCAGCACGCCGCCCTGGCCATGGCAATGACCGCAGTGCACCAGCGCATGCAGCAGGCGCGCGCTGGTGTCGTCGTCGTCATGGCCGGTTTCGGCTTCTGCGTCCCCATGGGGCAGCGCGGGATGATCGGCATGCGACAGTTCGTGCAGGTCACCCAGCGCCGACGCCAACGCGCCCCCGGCCGTGCCAAGCGCCACCACCACCAGCATCAGCAGGCGGAGCAGGAACAACCGGCGGTGGCGCAGCGAGCGGATCATCACCGGCAGGGTAGCGAGCGCAGCGCGCGTTACACAATCGCAGTGCGAAGCCGTGCCGATGCTAGAGATGGGTGGTCTCCAGATCATGCAGGGAGGCGCCGGCGACCTCGTGCATGCCGGGCGGCAAGGCGCCCTTCAGGGCGTCCAGCGTCTCGAAGTGCCTGCCGCGCACGCCGTTCCAGCCGCTGTTCGCGGTGTCGGCGACGTGCAGATGCCAGCCCCTGTCGGAGTGCTCCAGCGCGGTACGCACCAGCTGCGGCGTCCGCTGCGAGCGATGCACCAGCATGAAGGCACCCTGCTCCGCCTGCCGTATGGCGAAGCTGCCTGGCCGTTGGAACTGCGTGCACAGCACCCGATAGGCGGCGTGGGCCGGCACCTTGCCGGCATCGAGATTGAACAGATACTCCGGGTTGTTGAGGTAACCACGGTGCCGGCGATAATCGGCTTCGATGACGAAGCGTTCCGGGGCGCTCAGTACGTTGCTGATGCCCGGCGGAGCATGCTCGCCGTAACACGGCATGCCGCACATCAGGATCACGCTGGCATCAGCGGCCGCGTTTGTTACCGCATGGGGTCGCAACGCGCTGTCCGCATTGGAGCGGACAGCAACGCCGCGGCTTGTCGACGCGGCCGGAACGACCGGACTGTGATGTACCGGTTGCAACATGCGGGAGGCCTGTCTGTGCATTCAGACAAGCCTGCCGCAACGCAGGATCCGCGCTACCAGTAATCAGCCTTTGCGCCGTTCGACGATGAATGCCTGGATCTGCTTTTCCAGCACCGGCAAGGGCACCGAGCCCTGCTGCAGCACGGCGTCGTGGAAGGCCTTGATGTCGAACTGGTCACCCAGTTCCTTTTCCGCCTGCGCGCGCAGCCGCACGATCGCGATCTCGCCCAGCTTGTAGCTCAGCGCCTGGCCCGGCCAGGAGATGTAGCGGTCCACTTCGGTGGACACTTCGTGCTCGCTCAGCGCGGTGTGGTCGCGCAGGTAGGCCAGCGCCTGGTCGCGGCTCCAGCCCTTGCTGTGCACGCCGGTATCGATCACCAGCCGCGCCGCACGCCACATTTCGTAGGTCAGCCGGCCGAAGTCTTCGTAGGGGGTTTCGTAGATGCCCATCTCCACGCCCAGCTTTTCGCAGTAAAGGCCCCAGCCTTCGCCGTAGGCGGAGATGTAACTGTTGCGACGGAACTCCGGCAGTTCGCCCTGTTCGGCCGCCAGCGCACCCTGCAGCGCATGGCCCGGATCGGACTCGTGCAGGGTCAGTGCCGGCAGGTTGTACAACGGGCGCGCAGGCAGGTTGTAGGTGTTGAGCCAGTAGGTGCCCATGCCGCCGCGGCCGGCGGTCCAGAACGGGGCGATGTCCGGCGGCACCGGCACGATGGTGAAGCGCGCGCGCGGCAGCGTCATGTACCTGCCGATCACCCCGTCCACGCGCTTGGAGATCCATGCCGCGCGATGCAGCAGCTCGTCGGGGGTCTTGGCATAGAACTGCGGATCGGTACGCAGGAAGGTCAGGAACTCGCCGAAGCTGCCCTTGAAGCCCACCTGCTTGATGATGGCGTTCATTTCCGACTGGATGCGTGCCACCTCGGCCAGGCCGATCGCGTGGATCTCATCCGGGCTCAGGTCCAGCGTGGTGTATTCGTGGATCTGCTGCCTGTAGAACGCCTTGCCGTCGGGCATGGCCTCGGCGGCCAGCGTGGTGCGTGCCTTGGGCACGTACTCCTGCAGGAAGAAGCTGCGCAGCTGCTGGAAGGCCGGGATGACCTTGCCGGCGATCGCCTCGCGGGCCTGCGCCTGCAGCTGCGCCTGCTCGGCGGCGGGAATGCTGGAAGGCAGCTTCTTGAACGGTGCGTACAGCGGCGACTGGGTCGGATCGGTGAGGTCGGCGACGTTGGAAATCGCTACTTCGCGGCCATCCAGCACCGCGCGCGGGACGCTGAAGCCACGGGCCAGGCCGGCCCGCATGTTGTCGGTCTGCTGGGAGAAATAGCGCGGCACGTCGTTGAGGCGCGCGATGTAGTTGCGATGGTCCTGCGCGGTCTTCATCTCGCGACGGGCCATGAAGGAGAGGTTGGACCAGAACGAGGAATCCGAATTGAACGGCATCTCGTAGCTGCGCAGGCGCACTTCCTCGGCCAGGTTGAACACCTGGTCGCGGTAGATCGCTAGGTTGACCTGGTTGACCGCCGACAGGGCCTTGGCATCCACTCCATCCAGCTGCTTCAGCACGCCGTCCCAGACCGCAAGCCGTGCCTGTTGTGCGGCCGGGCCGACATCGGGCATGCGCGCGGCGCTTTCCGGAGCGTCACCGTCCTCGCTGGCTTCGCCTCCACCGGCCTGGCGCCACGCCCATTCCTTTTCGTAGATCGCGCGGAAGGCAGCGTCGGCTGCGCTTTCATTGGCAACGCTGGCCGGCGCCGCCGTGGCAACCGGCGGGGCCGCATGGACAAGCGCGGGAGCAGACAGGGCAAGCAGCAGGGCAACGGCAAGGCGGGTTTTCACGAGCGACAGATTCCCGGGGAGGCAGGCCTTCGATGATGGCACCGATGCGGCCCTGCTACATGGGTCGAACGTCCTGCCCGCTGCCTAGTGAACGGCCTTGTCGCGCTTCCAGCCGCGGTGGGCGATATCCAGCTTCAGGCTGTACAGCGCGGTGAACGCCGGAAACAGGTTCTGCAGCACGCCGACCGAATCCTGTTTCGCGGAAAACAGGAAGTAGCTCAGCGTCATCAGGCTGCCGACCACGCTCATGTACCAGAACAGCCGCGGGATCACCGGCTTGCCGGCGCGCCGCGAGGCGACGAACTGCACCAGCCAGCGGCCGCCGAACATCAGCGCGCCGGTGTAGCCGATCAGCTTCCAGCCGGTGACGTGCAGCCCGGTCCAGTACAACCAGGTCAGCGGCTGGTCGAGCAGGGACAGCTCCATCAGCGCTCTTCCACGGCGGTACGGCGGCTGCGTGTGATCAGCCACGCCACCCCGCGCAGATCGCGCAGTCCGACCAGCCCGCGCTGCAGGTTGTTGTACTTGGATACCCCCGCGGTGCGCGGGCGGTGGTTGACCGGCACGCTCTGCGTGCTCCAGCCGGCACGCTGCATCAGTGCCGGCAGGTAACGGTGCATGTGGTCGAAGTAGGGCAGGTCCAGGAACGCCTCGCGTTCGAACAGCTTGATGCCACAGCCGGTATCGGGGGTGGCATCCTGCAGCACGCGCGCGCGGATCGCATTGGCCCAGCGGCTGGCCCAGCGTTTGCTGCCGCTGTCCTTGCGGTTGACCCGCCAGCCGGCGAACAGCTTGACCCGGGCATCGGCGGCGGCGCGGGCCTGGAGCAGTTTCGGAATGTCGGCAGGATCGTTCTGGCCATCGCCGTCCAGCGTGGCGATCCAGGCACCGCGCGCCTGCTTGACCCCGGTGCGGACCGCCGTGCTCTGCCCGCTCTGGCTGACATGGTGCAGCACGCGCAGCTCCGGCGTGGTGGCCTTCAGGCCCTGCAGCACGGCCAGGGTGTCGTCGCGGGAGTGGTCGTCGACGTAGACGATCTCGAAGGCGGTGCGTCCGCGCAATGCCGCGGTGATTTCAGCCACCAGCGCGGCGACGTTGTCACGCTCGTTGAACACCGGGACGACGACGGAAAGCTCAGGATGACTCATCGGGAACTCGGCGAAGGGAGGGACAAACAGCGCGCATTCTCCGCAGCCGAGGTTATCCGAAGATGAACCTGGTTGCCCAGATGCGCCGCTTTCAGGCGCGCTCGCCGAAATACGCCCGGCACCATGCCACCACCGGCGGCAGGCCCTGTTCGATCGACAGCGACGGCGAGTAGCCGAAAGCGTCATGGGCGCGACGGGTATCGGCCATCGTGCGCACCATGTCGCCGGCCTGCATCGGCTTGTAGACCTTGCAGGCAGCACGACCGGCAGCACGCTCGATGACGTCGATGAACCGCTCCAGCTCCACCGGGGTATGGTTGCCCAGGTTGAACACATGGTGCGGCACCGGCTCAGCGCTGGGATGGGAGAGCGCGCCAAGGATGCCGGCCACGATGTCGGAAACATGTGTGAAATCCCGCTGCATCCGCCCTTCGTTGAACACCTCGATCGGCCGCCCGGCCAGCACCGCACGCGCGAACAGCAGCGGCGCCATGTCCGGTCGCCCCCAAGGACCGTACACGGTGAAGAAGCGCAGCCCGGTCGCCCGCAGGCCGTACAGCTGGGCGTAGCTGTAGGCCATCAGTTCGTTGGCGGCCTTGGTGGCGGCATACAGCGAGCGCGGCTGGTCCACGCGCTGGTCTTCGGAAAACGGCGGGATCGCCGAATCGCCATACACCGAACTGCTGCTGGCGTAGACCAGGTGCTGCACGCCATGACGGCGGCAGGCCTCCAGCATGTTGACGAAGCCGCTGAGGTTGCTGTCGACGTAGGCCTGCGGATTTTCCAGCGAATAACGCACGCCGGCCTGCGCCGCCAGGTGGATCACCGCGCGCGGCTGCACCTGGTCGAACAGCGCGGCCAGGCCGTCGCGGTCGGTCAGCTCCAGGGTGCGCAGATCCAGCTGCGGGCACAGCGCGGCCACGCGGTCACGCTTGAGCTGCGGATCGTAATAGGCGTTGAAGTTGTCCAGGCCGACCACCGCCTGGCCGGCCTGCAGCAGCGCCTGCGCCGTGTAGGCCCCGATGAATCCCGCAGCACCGGTGAGCAGGATCGTCATGCCGTGGCTCAGCCGCGCTGGGCCCGCAGCCTTTCCAGCACGCCATCGAGCGTGTCCAGATCGGTGTAGTGGATGACCAGCTTGCCCTTGCCCCCGCGCCCGTGGTTGATCGCCACCTTGGCACCGAGCGATTCGCTCAGCTCGGTTTCCAGCGAGGCGATATCGGCCTGCGGTGCGGTGCGCGGCGCCGGCTGCGGGCGGTTGCCCGGTATCTTGCCGGCGGCGAATGCCTGCGCGCGGCGCTCCACTTCGCGTACCGACCAGCCTTCGTCGGCCGCTTCCTGGGCCAGCTTGCCGGCCAGTTCCGGGGCCAGCGTCAGCAGCGCGCGGGCGTGGCCCATTTCCAGCCGGCGTGATTCCAGCAGCACGCGGATCGCGATCGGCAGTTCCAGCAGGCGCAGCAGGTTGGACACCGACGCACGCGAACGGCCGACCGCTTCGGCCGCTTCGGCATGGGTCAGGGTGAACTCACTGATCAGCCGGTGCAGCGCTTCGGCCTCTTCCAACGGGTTGAGGTCTTCGCGCTGGATGTTCTCGATCAGCGCCATCGCGATGACGGTGCGGTCTTCCAGTTCGCGCACCACCACCGGGACTTCGTCCAGCCCGGCCAGCTGCGATGCACGCCAGCGGCGTTCACCGGCGACGATTTCGTAATTGCCGCCCGGCAGCTGGCGCGCCAGGATCGGCTGGATCACGCCCTGCGAACGGATGGAATCGGCCAGCTCGGCGAGCTTGGCCTGGTCCATCTCGCGCCGCGGCTGGTACTTGCCCGGCTGCAGCTCGCCGATCGGCAGCCGGCGCAGCACTTCACCGGGCAGCGGCTCGATCACCGCAGTGGCCTGCACCTGGCTCACCGAAGCCTTCGGTCCCAGCAGGGCGTCCAGGCCGCGGCCGAGGCCACGCTTCTTCCCTGCGGCGGGCTTGGTGGTCATCAGGCAGTCTCCACGGCCTTGGCGGCCTTGTTGCGATCGTTGTTGCGACGGATGATCTCGCCGGCCAGGCCGAGGTAGGCCACGCCGCCGCGCGATGCACGGTCGTAGCCGACGATGCTCTGGCCATGGCTGGGCGCTTCGGCCAGGCGCACGTTGCGCGGCACGATGGTGCGGAACACCAGGTCACCGAAGTGTTCGGTGAGCTCGCCGGACACCGCGTTGGCCAGGTTGTTGCGCACGTCGAACATGGTGCGCAGCACGCCTTCGATTTCCAGTGCCGGATTGAGGTTGCCGCGCAGCGCTTCGATGGTTTCCACCAGTGCGCTCAGGCCCTCCAGCGCGTAGTACTCGCACTGCATCGGCACCAGCACCGAATCGGCGGCGGCCAGGGCGTTCAGGGTCAGCAGCGAGAGCGCCGGCGGGCAGTCGATCAGGATGTAATCGTACTCATCGCGGATCGGTGCCAGCGCGCGCTTGAGGCGCTGTTCGCGCTCGCCCTGCCCCATCAGCTGGATCTCGGCGGCAGTCAGGTCGATGTTGCCTGGCAGCAGGTCGTAGCCTTCAGCCGACTTCACCCGCACTTCCGCCGCGGTGCTCTCGCCCAGCAGCAGGTCATAGGTGGACGAGACCAGCTCGCGTTTTTCCACGCCGCTGCCCATCGTCGCGTTGCCCTGCGAATCCAGGTCCACCAGCAGGACGCGCTTGGGGGCGTGGGACAGGGCGGCGGACAGGTTGACGGCGGTCGTGGTCTTGCCGACGCCACCCTTCTGGTTGGCGATGGCGATGATGCGGGCCATGCGGGTGAGCCTCGTCGACGGTTGCTGGGGCTGGTCATTATGCGTACAACCGGCCCCGGGCGGAAATCGGGATGTGCCGGGACCTTGCCGGACAAGGATCGGCGCAGCCCTTCAAGGACCGGTGATGGTCACCAGGTGGCGCTCGCCGGACAGCCCGGGAACCTGCAGCGGCACCACATCGCGCACGCGCCAGCCGGCCGGCAGCGCGGCGATTTCTTCGTGCGGATGGATGCCCTTCATCGCCAGCAGCACCCCACCGGGACGCAGCAGGTGGCCGCCGACGCGCACGATGCCTTCCAGCGTATCCATCGCACGCGCGGTGATCTGGTCGTACTGGCCGGGTTCGTCCAGGGCTTCGGCGCGCGATTCGGCGACCCGCGCGTTGCCCAGTTGCAGTTGGCGCACGGCTTCGCGCATGAAGCGCGCTTTCTTGCCATTGCTTTCCACCAGGGTCACCTGCAGGCCGGGACAGGCGATGGCCAGCGGAATGCCGGGCAGCCCGGGACCAGTGCCCAGATCGGCCAGCGTGCCATCGGCCACGTGCGGCTGCATCGCCAGCGAATCCAGCAGGTGGCGGGTCACCATCTCCTGCGGATCGCGCACGGCGGTGAGGTTGTAGGTCTGGTTCCAGCGGTGCAGCAGGGCCAGGTAACGCAGCAGCGGCGGCGCCAGCTCGGCGGCCAGCCCCATGTCGGCCAGGCCACGCTGCAGCGTGTCGGCGACGGCAGGCGGAAGATTGTGTTCGCTCATGGCGTGATTATCGCCGGTTTATTGCCATTGCGTTGATCGGGCCGGCCTTGGTAGCGCCGAGCCATGCTCGGCGGACGCTGTCCGACGCCGCGCTTCGCGCTCGCCGAGCATGGCTTGGCGCTACCTTCAGACGGCGTGCCAGGCCAGCGCGGCGCGGAAATCGGCGTGCGCCTGCCACTCGTGCAGGTGCCAACGCGCGGCCGGTCCGAGCGCGGGGTCGCACCAGTGCAGCTGCAGGCTGCCGTCGCCGGCGGGGGCGAACTGCAGCCGGTGCAGGCCGAAGGAGATGCCCTGCCCGTCCGCCTTCAGCATGGCCTCCTTGGCGCACCAGACGCGGAAGAACCAGTGTTCGCGATCGGCCTCGGACAGGCTCTCCAGCCATTCGATTTCCGCCGGGTGGAAGAAGCGGCGGACGATTTCCAGCAGGCGCGGCCGTGGCCGCAGCAGTTCCAGGTCCACGCCCAGCCGCACGCCTTCGCCCAGCGCCACCAGCAGCAGCTGGCCGCTGTGGCTCCAGCCGGTGCCATAGCCGGACAACGCAGCGGACAGCTCCGGGCGGCCACGCGGGTCACGGACCAGCGGCAGCGCCAGTGGATCGCCGCCCAGCGCTTCGGCCAGCACCTGTCGCGCCTGCGGTTCGCCGCGCTGCCCCGGTACGTGCGGGCGGCGCCAGACCGTCACCGGACCGAAGCGCCACGGGCCTTCGAGGGTCGCCGACGCGCTCACTGCGCGGACCTGCCGGCGCGGCTGCACAAGCGGTTCACGGCAGTACGCGTCAACTGAAGTCCCTTGGGACGTGGAGGTGAGGCGATGGGCATCATCATCTGGTTGATCGTAGGCGGCATCGTAGGCTGGCTGGCCAGCATCATCATGAGGCGCGATGGCCAGCAGGGCATCATCCTCAACGTGGTGGTCGGCATCGTCGGTGCGCTGATTGCGGGCTGGCTGTTCGGCGGCGGCATCAACGAAGCGATTACGATACGGACCTTCCTGTTCTCGCTGATCGGCGCGGTGATCCTGTTGGCGATCGTCAACCTGTTCACCCGCAAGAGCATACGCTGACGCTGCGGTAATCCCGGCCGCTGGCCGGATGCGGCATCACGACGGGGCCCGGCAACTGCCGGGCCTCGTTGTTTCAGCCCAGCTGCACCCAGGCGGGGGCGTGGTCGCTGGGGCGCTCCCAGGTCCTCGGTTCGCGATCGATGCCCGATGCCACGGCCGACGCCTTCAGCGCATCCGATACCAGGGTCAGGTCGATGCGCAGCCCCAGGTTGCGGCGGAAGCCGGCGGCGCGGTAATCCCACCAGCTGAACACCCCGGCCTCGTCACTGTGCAGGCGGAACGCATCGTGCAGGCCCAGCTGCAGCAGCTTGTTCAACGCGCCACGTTCGGCGGTGGACGTCAGGATGTGGTTCTCGTTCCAGACCAACGGGTCGTTGACGTCACGCTCGTCCGGGGCGATGTTGAAATCACCCATCACGATCAGCTTCGGGTAGCGCTGCAGTTCACTGGCGATCCAGGCGTGCACCGCCTCCAGCCAGCGCAGTTTGTAGGCATATTTGTCCGTGCCCACGTCCTGGCCGTTGACCACGTACAGGTTGATCACCCGCAGGTCGCCGAAGGTGCCGGCGATGACGCGCTTCTGCTCGTCTTCGAAGCCGGGGATGCCGATCTGCACGTCCTGCGCCGGCTCGCGCGACAGCAGCGCCACGCCGTTGTAGGTCTTCTGGCCGGCGAACACACTGCGGTAGCCGGCGGCGATCAGCGCCGAATCCGGGAACTTGTGGTCTTCCAGCTTGGTTTCCTGGATGCCGACGATGTCCGGGCCGAAGTCCTTGAGCCACTGCTCCAGGTGCGGCAGGCGGACATTGAGCGAATTGACGTTCCACGAGGCGATTTTCATGGCGGGGATTGTAGCCCGCCCGGCGGGACGTCCCAGCCGAACAGGTCCAGCGCTTTCTGGAAGGCCGCATCCACCGGCGCGCGTACGTCCAGCGTGCTGCCATCCGGATGCGGGAAACGCAGGCGCTCGGCATGCAGCAGCATGCGGTGCACGCCCTGCATGCGGAAGATGCGGTTGTGCCGCCCATCGCCATGGCTGGTGTCGCCGATCATGTGGTGCGAGAGGTGCTTGAGATGGCGGCGGATCTGGCGGAAGCGCCCGGTCTGCGGCTGGCAGCGCAGCAGCGCATAACGCGAGGTGCTGAACTCCCCACTCGGCACCGCCAGCTCGCCGGTCGCCAGGCGTTGGAAATCCGTCACCGCCGGCTTCTTCACCGGCTTGCCGGGACCGCCATCCAGGTCGTGGTCGACCTGCCAGCTTTCCTCTGCCGGCCACCCACGGCACACGGTCAGGTAGTCCTTCTGCACCTCACCGCCCATCAGCGACTTGCCCAGCGCACTGGCGGTTTCGCGGTCGAAGGCCAGCAGCAGGCAGCCGCTGGTGGCGCGGTCCAGCCGATGCACCAGGAAGATCTGCCGGCCCAGCTGCTCACGCAGCCGATCGGCCAGGAAGTCATCTTCGCCGCGCGCCAGCTTGCTGTCATGGACCATCAGCCCGGCCGGTTTGTTGACCACCGCCAGGCGCTCGTCCTGGTGCAGCAGCTGCAGCGGCGGCAGCTGCGCTGCGGCGGCGGTGTCGTCGTCCGGACTCACTTCATCGATCACTGTCGCGCTGCCCGTCATCGCCACCACGCCCGCGCCAGCGCCAGCGCACCCAGCGCGCCGGACACCCCGCTCCAGATCGGCATGTCGCCGAAGTACAGGCCCGGCGGCTGCAGCACGTACATCAGCGCGGCGATCGCCAGCAGACCGACACCGGTGATCGCGCCGACGGCGCGTTTCTGCAGGCGCTGCAGGCTGGCGTCCAGCGCCGCCAGGTCGCGCGAGCGCATCGACAGCTCGTGCCGACCTTCCACCTGCTGGCTCAGCCAGGCGTGCACCAGCCGCGGCATGTCCGGCGCATGGGTCATGATTTCCGGCACCCGCTTGCCGATCTCGCGCAGCACCCGGCGCGGGCTGTAGCGCGCGCGCAGGATCTTCGCCAGCACCGGCTTGGCCACCGCCCAGATATCGATCTGCGGATCCAGCTGGCGGCCCACGCCTTCGATGTTGAGCAGGGTCTTCTGCAGCAGGATCAGCTGCGGCTGCAGGGTCAGCTGGTAGCGCTGCGCCACGCGGAACAGCTTCATCAGCACTTCCGCCAGCGAAATCTGCGACAGCGGGCGGGTGAAGTACGGTTCGCAGACCGAGCGCACCGCCGATTCCAGCTCGTCGATGCGCACGTGGTCGGGCATCCACCCCGCCTGCACATGGAGTTCGGCGATGCGCCGGTAATCGCGGTTGAAGATGGCCATGAAGTTCTCGGCGAGGTAGTACTGGTCCTCCTGCGAGAGCTGGCCCATGATGCCGAAATCCAGCGCGATGAAGCGCGGATTGGCGCGGCGCTGCGGATCCAGATCGACCCAGATGTTGCCGGCGTGCGCATCGGCGTGGAAGAAGTTGTCACGGAACACCTGGGTGTAGAACACCCGAACGCCCTTGGCCGCCAGCGCGACACGGTCGATGCCGGCGCGGTCCAGCGCTTCGATGTCGTCCGACGGAATGCCCCACACGCGCTCCAGGGTCAGCGCGCGTTCGGCGGTGTGGCTCCAGATCACCTCGGGCACGTACAGGTCGTCCGAGTTTTCCCAGAACCGGCGCAGCACGCTGGCGTTGGCCCCTTCGCGCTGCAGGTCCAGTTCGGCCGACAGCGTGTTTTCGATCTCCGCCACCACTTCGCGCGGGCGGATCTTGTCGGCGCGCGGATGGGTGCGCTCGACCAGCGTCGCCAGCGAGTTGAGCAGGGCGATGTCGGCGACGATCTGCTTTTCGATATCCGGGCGCAGCACCTTGACCACCACCTGGCGACCATCGCCGAGCGTGGCGGCGTGCACCTGGGCGATCGACGCCGACGCCAGCGGTTCGGTGTCGAAGCTGGCGAAGGCCGCGCTGACCGGCATGCCCAGCGCCTGTTCGACGATGCGGCGTGCGGTATCGCCATCGAACGGCTTGACCCGGTCCTGCAGCAGGGTCAATTCAACGGCGACGTCCGGCGGCACCAGGTCGCGGCGGGTGGACAGGATCTGCCCGAACTTGACGAAGATCGGGCCAAGGTCCTGCAGCGCCAGGCGCAGCCGCGCACCACGGGTCTGCGCGGCGATGTCGGCCGATGCCCGCGGCACGAACGGCTTGGCCAGCCGCAGCCAGCGCTCGGCCGGGGTGCCCTGCAGCAGGTCGTCCAGGCGGTAGCGCAGGATGATGCGGCCGATCCGGCTGGCCCGCAGCAGCGCCTTCATGCGGCACCCCGCAGGCGCTGCACGCGCGCGGCGATGCGCTCGACGTCGTCGCGCAGCACGTCCACGTCGTCATGGAAGGCGTCCAGTTCGCCGCGCGGCACCACGTCACGCGATTCCTCGGTGACGAACTCGGCGGCGGTATGCGCGAGGTCGGACGCGCCGCGGCGCGCGTGCTGCAGGGCGCTGCGCAGGGTATTGGCCACCTGCACGCCCAGCACTTCACCAAACACGCGCACGAACGGCAACTGCCAGTCCGGGTCGAATCCTTTCGCCAGCTGCTGCAGGCGGCGCGCCAGTTCGGCATCACCGGCAACCCGCACCCGGCCGGCCGGGTTGGCCTGCGCGCCGCGCGATTTCGCCAGCAGCGGCAGCTGGGCCAGCACACCGGACAGGCTGCTGCGCACGGCCAGGTCGGCTTCGCGATGGTCCACCGGGCCCACTTCGAGTGCCTCGCCGTGCACGCTGATGCGCATCGCCAGCGCGGGCGCTTCCAGGGTCAGGTCGATATGGCGGCCATCCAGCGCGGTCAGCGCCTGGCGGGTATCAGGATCCAGCGCGAGCGCGCGGTTGAGCGCGGCTTGCAGGGCACGGCCGGCAACCGGCTTGAGCGACTTGAGCAGGGAAAGAGGCATGGCGGGCATTCTACCTGCGATGCGGTACTGACCGCCGCCGAACACGGTAGTGACGGCCGCTGGCCGTCATTCGGTGCCCGTGGTGGGTGACGACCGTTGGTCGTCACGCCGTAGCCGCTGCCGCTGCGCTCGCCGAGCACGGCTCGGCGCTACCGCAATCCTGGTAGTGACGGCCGCTGGCCGTCACGCTGCGGCAGCATCCCGCAGAAACAACAAAGCCGGGCTATGCCCGGCTTCGTCTTCAAGCAACGTGACCGAAGGTCAGGTTCGCTTGCGGAACATCGAGATCACGGCCAGCACCAGGAAGACCACGAACAGGATCCAGGCGATGTTGCTGGCGGCACCGGCGATACCGGAAAAACCGAGCACGGCGGCAATCAGGGCGATGACGAAAAAGATGACGGCGTAGTGCAGCATGGCGATCCTCGCGGTTAACGTGCCGGGGTGGCGTTGGGGACCATACTCACGTGCCGGCGGTGTTCATCGGGTGACGGAAATCTCGCCGATTGATGAAGCTTTCAGCCGCGTGAGTCCTTCGTCAATGCTCACCACCGGTACGTAACCGAAGTCGCGGCGCGCCGGTTCCATGCTGTACCAGTGGGCCGTGCACAGCTGTTCGGCAAGGAAGCGGGTAAGCGGCGGTTCGCCCGGCAGGCGCAGCAGCGGCCATAGTTTTTCGGCTATCGCACCGATGCGGTACGCCGTCTTGAAGCTCACCGATTTCGTCACCGCCGGTGCACCCGCCGCGGCCAGCAGCTTGTTGAGCAGCTCGCGCATCGGCAGCGGTTCGCCGTTGGAAATGAAATAGGCCTTGCCCGCACACGCCGCGCCGGGCGCCAGTGCATCCAATGCGAGGAAGTGCGCCAGCGCGGCGTTGTCGATGTAGGTGGTGTCCACCAGGTTGTTGCCATCGCCGACCAGGCGCAGGCGTCCGGCGCGCGAGCGCTGCGCCAGCCGGGGTACCAGCTGCAGGTCACCCGGCCCCCAGATCAGCCGCGGGCGCAACGCCACGGTGGCCAGCGCGGCATCGTTGGCCGCCAGCACGCGCTGTTCGGCGATCGCCTTGGTTGCGGCGTACGGTGCCTGGAAGTCTTCCCCATACGGCACCTCGTCCGCGCCCAGCCCTTCCACCGGATGCGTGGCGCGATGGGTCACGCTGGGGGTGGAGGTGTAGACCAGCTTCGGCACCTGCTGCGCACGGCAGGCGGCGATCACGTTGTCGGTGCCGACCACGTTGGCCTGGTAGTAGCTGTCATAGCTGCCCCAGGCACCGGCCTTGGCCGCGTTGTGCAGCACTGCGTCCATCCCGGCCACGGCATGCAGCACCGCCTGCGCATCGGCCAGGTCGCCCTGGATCTGGCCCACGCCCATGGCCTGCAGCGCCGGGTACTGGCCGCGGTTGAAGCTGAGCACCTGGTGGCCGCGTTCGGCAAGGCCGGCGCACAGGGCCTGTCCCAGGAATCCACCGCCGCCGGTGACAAGGATCTTCATGCCTGTTTTTCCCGTTGTTTCGTGGCCCAGATCGCCAGCTTCTCGCGGCCGATCTTGGCGTTGTGCCGGATATCCACCGGGAAGCCCGGATGCACCAGGAAGTCCTGCAGGCGTGCCTCGGGCAGGCGCACGGCGGCCTTGGTGCGCAGCGCTTCATGCAGGGCGGCGGAATCGGAATGCCCGGGCAGCAGCTCCACGCACAGCACCGGCACCTGCGCACCTGGCACGCCGACGCCGACCAGCGCAGTGCGCGCCACGCCGGCCACGGTGTTGAACACCGGCTCGACCTGTTCGGTGTAGAGCGGCCCCTGCGCGGTTTCCACGCGCTGGGTCTTGCGCCCGCAGAACCACAGCTGGCCCTGCGCATCGAAGTAGCCGACATCGCCCATGCGGTGCACCACGCGGGTGCTGCCGTCGGCCAGCGTCTCGATGATCTTCGCCGCCGCGGTCGCCTGCGGACGGTTGAAATAGCTTTCCGTCGCGGTGGGTCCGGCCACGGTGATCTCGCCTACCTCGCCCACCGGCAGCTCACGCACCTGCGTCCAGTCCGGCAGCGCCGCGTCATCGATGGCAATGATCCGCACCTGGTTCGGCGCCACCACCCCGCCCACGCAGGTGCCTGCACCGCCTTCGGTGGCGGCCCGGGTGTTTTCCAGCGCGCGCCCTTCGATCACCGCGACCGGCAGGCATTCGGTGGCGCCATACGGCGTCCAGAACTGGGCGTCGGGCGGCAACAGCCGACGGATCCTGGCGACCACGTCAGGGGGCACCGGCGCCCCCGCCGAGGTCACCCGCTTGACCCCCGGCAGCGGCTGGCCATGATCGGCCAGCACCCGCATCAGCGCGGGCGAGCCGAACAACTGGGTGACGCCATGGCGTTTGATCGCATCGTGCAGGCGGCGCGGATCGGCCTTGGCCGGCCGCGTCGGGTCCATGTCCGGAATCACCGACGTCAGGCCCAGTGCCGGGTCGAACAGGGCGAACGGCGGGAAGGTCGGCAGGTCCACCCCGCCCGCTTCCATGCCGAATGCCGAACGCAGCAGCTCGACCTGGCCGACGAAATGGCGGTGGCGGTAGACCACGCCCTTGGGCACGCCGGTGGAACCGCTGGTGAACAGGATCGCAGCGGTATCTTCGCCATCGGTAGCGGCCAGCATCGGCGGCGTACCCGTGCCGGCACGCTCCAGCGCAGCCAGCGTGGTACCGCCCCAGCCCAGCCGGCGGCCCACGGTCACCAGCAGCGTGGCCGACGGCGCCCAGCGCAGCGCCAGACGGGCCACGTGGGCCAGCGGGATGCCGATGAAGGCCTGCGGCTGCGCCTCGTCCAGGCACTGCTTCAGCGCGCGCTTGTCGATGCCCGGATCCACCAGCACCGGCACCGCGCCCAGCTTGAACAGCGCGAACATCAACAGGAAGAACTCCGGCGAAGGCCGCACCATCACCACCGCGCGCACCCCGCGGCCAATGCCGTGCAAGGCCAGTCCGGCGGCCATCGCATCGCTGCGGGCGTCCAGTTGACGGTAGTCCAGGGTGACGTCATAGGCGGCCATGCCATTGCCCGGGCCGCGGCGTCCCGGGCAGCGGATGGCGATCTGGTCGGGCCGCTCACGCGCCAGTTCAGGCAGCCGGGCGGCGATATTGCTGTATCGATTCATCCGTTCATTGTCGCCGGATACGGAATTTCTTGCGCGCGGGCCCGCATCGTGGAAAATCCGCGTCTTCGTCCCTGTCCTATGCCTGCCCCGAGGCGGCCTTGCCCATGCAACACCCCTGCATGACCTGCGGCGCCTGCTGCACCCAGTACCGTGTCGCCTTCCATTGGATGGAATCGGACGAAGTGACGCCCGGCGGCGTACCGCACCAGCTGACCGAAGCGCTCGACCCGCATCGCCTGTGCATGCGCGGCACCCATTCGGCACCGGTGCGCTGCGTGGCGCTGGACGCGCAGATCGGGGTGTATTCACGCTGCACCATCCATCCCAACCGGCCCAGCGTGTGCCGCGAGGTGGACGCTTCATGGGAATACGGCAAGCCCAGCGCGCAGTGCGAGAAAGCCCGCATCGCCTACGGCCTGGACCCGCTGACCCCGGCCGACTGGCGCTGGCGCGACGCCGCCGGCAATGATGACGACCACCCGGACGACAACGGCAACAGCCCCTCGCCGCAGGCACCGATCGCGGCCTGAGTGGGGTCGGAGTCAGGGGTCGGAGTCGGGGGTCAGACCCCGTCACCATGGCTCGCCGCAGGACCACGCACCATGTCACAGGGCCGGGCAGCCGCCGCCGTCCTGCTTACAACGGGTTGCGGTCCAGGAAGGCGCGGATTTCGGGCACCAGCACGTCGTGCTTGTCTTCCAGCACGTAATGACCGGCATCCTCGAACGCGTGCACTTCCGCCTGCGGCAGCGCCGCCTGGAAGCCCTTCAGGAAGTGATGGTCGAAGACGAAATCGCGCAGGCCCCAGCCGATGAAGGCGGGACGATCGGCGAACGACGGCAGCACCTGGCCGGAGCGCTCAAGCAGGGACCACGCCTTGTCGGCCGGCGACAGCGGGATGTCCTGCATGAAGCGGATCGTGCTGATGCGGTTGTCCCAGCTGTCATACGGCGCCACGTAGGCGCGGCGCACGGCGGCCGGCATCCTGCGCTCGACGCCCAGCCATGAAGCCCCGGCGGAAAACGCGTTGAAGCGGCGGATGATCCACTCGCCGACCTTCCAGTGCCGGCCCAGGCCGATCTGCCAGGGCATTTTCTTCGCCGCCGGCATCGGGAACGCCGCGGTATTCAACACCACCAGGCGCTTGACCTGGGCATGGTGGGACAAGGCCCAGCCGAACCCGATCATCCCGCCCCAGTCGTGCACGGCCAGGGTCACCGCACCGGTGATGCCCAGATGCACCAGCAGCGCGTCCAGGTCATCCACGCGCGACTGCAGGGTGTAGTCGTAACGATCGTCGGCCGGCTTGTCCGACAGGCCCATGCCGATGTGGTCCGGCACGATGCAGCGGTAGCGGTCGGACAGGCCGGCCACCAGCGTGCGCCAGTAATAGCTCCACGACGGATTGCCGTGGACCATCACCACCACCTCGCCGTCGCGCGGACCTTCGTCGAGGTAGCTCATCGACAGGCCCGGACGGACCTCGAACCGATGGGGGGTGGACGGGTAGCCGGGAAGATCGCGCATGCGGTGCACCTGTAGAAAGGGCCGGTAGTACCGGCCCTTGGGAAGACGTTACCGGGCCTGGGTTACCAGACCACTTCGGCCATCGAGCAGTTCAGTCCCGAGCCGATGCCGAGCAGCGCGATGCGATCGCCCTTCTTCAGCTTGCCCAGCTGCTTGAGCTTGCTCAGCACGATCGGCACCGAAGCCGGACCGATGTTGCCGTGCTCGCCGAAGATGGTCATCACCTTCTTCGGATCGATGCCGAAGTTCTTGATGAACGCGGCGGTGTGCGGCTGGCTGACCTGGTGGATGACGAACTGGTCCAGTTCCTCCACCGCCCAGCCCAGCGCGATCTTCGCCGCAGCGAAGGTCTTCTGGGCCAGCTTGATGCCTTCGATCAGCAGCAGGCGGGTATCGGTGACCATGCGGTCCAGGTTGCCCAGGCACAGCTGGTTCCATTCCGTGGCCGAACGGGTGACGCCGCCCTTGTAGCGCGGGGCATCGGGCACCAGTTCCGAACGCGCCATGACCATCGCCGCCGCGCCCGAACCGGTGGTCAGCGCCGCCAGCTCGTTGCGGAAGTCTTCGGCGGTGACGCCCGGGGCGGTCATCCGCTCCAGGGTCTTCTCGTACACCAGGTTCGCGGTTTCACCATCGACGACCAGCGCGTAGTTCAGTTCGCCGCGTTCGATCATCCGCGCGGCGATGTCCATGCCGTTGATGAACGCCAGGCAGGCATTGGCCACGTCGAAGGTCACGCATTCCTCGCCCACGCCCAGGTTGCCGGACACGATGCTGGCGGTGGACGGCTCCAGGTAGTCGCGGCTGACCGAGGTGTTGATCACCAGGCCGACGTCGGCCGGGCCGATGTTGGCGTCTTCCAGTGCCTTGCGGGCGGCCATGGTGGCCGCGTCCGAGGCCAGCGTGCCCTCATCCCACAGGCGGCGCGCATGGATCCCGGCAACATCACCCAGCACGTCGGTACGGATACCGAGGCGGTCCAGGGTGGGCTGCAGGCGTTCGTTGATTTCCTTGGTCGTTAGCGTGTGGGGCGCGTCGACATGCGCCAGGCCGGCGATCGAGACATTCTTGAAGAGCATCGAGTTAGCGCCAAGGCTCAGGCAAAGGGGGCGTCATTCTATAACCCTCTTGGCCTGACCGCACCTTTACCGATTCAGCCTTGGCCGTATGGTGCCGTTCAGCGCGGCGGGCACTGGAAGGCGGCGAAGCGCTGGCTGCCGTCGGCCGGCGGCGCGGCGGCCTGCACGGCATTGGCCCCGGCGCTGGGCGCCTCGTTGCGGGCCAGGGTTTCCAGCTCTTCCTGCACGCGCAGCGGGTTGCGGTTGTAGAAGCCGACCTTGCTCTTCACCGTCACCACGACTTCGCCCTTGGTCAGGCAGCCGGCCGGGACTGCGCCGGGGGCCAGCACGCGCACGGTCTTGCCGGACGACTCGATCGGCACCCACGTGCAGGCGGTGGTGGCGAGCAGCAGGGTGGAGATCAGCAGGAAGCGCATGGCGGAGTACCGGATAAGGTTTCCGCGATTGTGCCTGAACAGGCTGAACGGGAGGTAGCGCCGAGCCACGCTCGGCGAGCGCAGCGGCGTGGGCGGCGGCACGTGCATGACGGCCAGCGGCCGTCACTACCGGACTTGAACGCGAAAGGGCCGCGGATTTCGCCGCGGCCCTTCGTTCACTACGTGTCCGCCACCGTTACTTGGTGATGTCCACGTTCTTGGTGTCGTGCAGGAACAGGCCGCCGATGACCACCGTCATCAACGCGATGGCGATCGGGTACCACAGGCCGTAGTACAGATTGCCGGTGCCGGCCACCAGCGCGAACGAGATCGCCGGCAGGAAGCCACCGAACCAGCCGTTGCCGATGTGGTACGGCAGGGACATGGAGGTGTAGCGGATGCGGGTCGGGAACAGTTCGACCAGGTAGGCGGCGATCGGGCCGTACACCATGGTCACGTACAGCACCAGGATCCACAGCATGAAGATCGTGCCGGGGATGTTGATGCGCGCGTTGTCCGCCTTGGCCGGATAACCTGCCTCGACCAGCGCGGCCTTCAGCTCGGTGCCGAAAGCATCGGCCTTGGCCTTGCCGTCTTCCTTGGCCAGCCCGGCCGCTTCATACGAGCTCACCTTGGACGTGCCGACGTTGACCACCGCCAGCGAACCGGCCGGTGCCGGCTGTACGTCGTACGGCACGCCGGCCTTGGTCAGCGCGGCGGTTGCCACGTCGCAGGAGCTGGTGAACTTGCGCAGGCCGACCGGATCGAACTGGAACGAGCAGGTGTTCGGATCGGCGATGACCAGGGCCGGCGAGCTGCTGCGGGCTTCTTCGATGGCCGGGTTGGCGAAATGGGTCAGGCCCTTGAACACCGGGATGTAGGTCACCGCAGCCAGCAGGCAGCCGGCCAGGATGATCCACTTGCGGCCGATGCGATCGGACAGCCAGCCGAAGAAGATGAAGAACGGCACGCCCAGCGCCAGCGCCGCGGCGATCAGCAGGTAGGAGGTGGTGGCATCGACCTTCAGCATGCTGCTGAGGAAGAACAGCGCGTAGAACTGGCCGCCGTACCACACCACCGCCTGGCCGGCCGCTGCACCCAGCAGGACCAGCAGCATCAGCTTCAGGTTGCCGTCTTTGAGGCTGTCACGGAACGGGGTCTTGGAGCCCTTGCCTTCGGCCTTCATCTGCTGGAACAGCGGGGACTCGCTCAGCTGCAGGCGGATCCACACCGAAATGCCCAGCAGCACGATCGACACCAGGAACGGGATGCGCCAGCCCCAGGCTTCGAAGGCTTCGTTGCCCAGGAAGTAGCGGCAGGCCAGGATGATCAGCAGCGACATGAACAGGCCCAGCGTGGCGGTGCACTGGATGAAGCTGGTGTACAGGCCGCGCTTGTTGGCCGGGGCATGTTCGGCGACATAGGTCGCCGCGCCACCGTACTCGCCCCCCATCGCCAGGCCCTGGGCCAGGCGCAGGATGATCAGGATCACCGGTGCGGCGAAGCCGATCGAGGCGTAGTTGGGCAGCACGCCGACCAGGAAGGTCGAGATGCCCATGATCAGGATCGTGACCAGGAAGGTGTATTTACGGCCGATGCGGTCGCCGAGGCTGCCGAAGAAGGCCGCGCCGAACGGGCGCACGAAGAAGCCGGCGGCGAAGGCCAGCAGGGCGAAGATCATGCCCGTGGTTTCATTGACACCGCTGAAGAACTGCTTGGCGATGATCGCGGCGAGTGAGCCGTACAGGAAGAAGTCGTACCACTCGAAGACGGTACCAAGGCTCGACGCGAAGATGACCTTCTTGTGACCCTTGGTGAGTTGTGCGGGTGCAGGTGTTGTTGACATGGGACGCTTCCCCTCCGAAGCAATCGTTGACGGTGGGTGCCGACCGGGGCCGGCACTCAATTAAAAGCTGTATTTGGTGGTGAACTGCACGCGGTTGATGTCGCCCTTGCGACCGTCTTCGATTTCGCGCACGCCGTACATGTATTCCGCACCGATATCGACCTTCGGCATCGGCGTATAGAACACGTTGCCGCGGATGCTCTGCACGCTCTTGGTAACCAGCGGGCCCAGCGTTCCGTCGTTGTCGTAGTCACTGCGCGCGTAGATCAGGTTGGTGCGCAGCTTCGGGGTGAAGGCATGGCGCCAGCCCACGTAACCGGCCAGCACGCCGGTGGTCGCCAGTTCGTCGCGGGCGATGTCATAGGCGGTGTCGGCGGTGATACCCAGGCCGATGTAGCGCGAAATGCCCTCGCCGCCGGTGAGCTGGTAATGCAGCGTATCGGAGTCGGCCATCACCCATTTGCCGCCCAGGGTCAGGCCGCCGGCGATCTTGTCGGCGTCCGCGCCGGTGGTCTGGTTGTCCACTTTCAGCTGGCGCACCAGGCCGGCCACGCCGAAGGTGCCCCAGTCGCCCTTCCAGCCGTACCGCACGGTCAGGTCCGGCAGGCCGCCACGATCGGAGTTGGCGCTGGCGTTGGTCCAGGCACCGGTGACCGGATTACGCACGCCGGTCAGCGTGGTGGTTTCCGGGTTTTCCAGCGCCACGCTCAGGCCGCCGGTGGTGTAGCGGATCTGTGCCTGGCGGATGAACACCACGCCATCGGTGGGACCCACGAAATCGGCAGCTTCGGGAATCGAAGCGGCATCCATGAAGTTGGTCCAGGTCTGGCCGGCGGTCCACTTGTTCCAGTACATGTAGGCATGCCGCAGGGTCACGCCGTAGGTGTTGGTGGCGGTCTGGTTGCCGAGCGAATTGCCGAAGAAATCCATCTCGAAGAACGCGCCGGCCTTGTTGCCGCTTTCGCTGACGTTGTCCACGCCGATGTTGAAGCGCGAGAACTTGGCGTGGGCGTTGAAGTCCACGTCCGAACGCTCACCGGTTCCGCCTGCGCCGGCCACCGGGGTCTGGCCCGGCAGGTACAGCGCGCGGCCGGTCGCGTCATCGGCCAGCTGGCCATCGCCGGTCTGGGTGGCCAGGAAGTCGGCCTTGATGAAGCCGCCGATCTTGACCGTGGTGCCCGGCGCAGCGCCCGGGGTGATGGTGGTGACCTGGATCGGCTGCTTGCCCGCCGGCACCGCCGGCTTCTGTTCGGCCTGCACCGTCCTGACTTCGGTGACCGCCTGCTGGGTCTGGCTGATCTGGCTCTGCTGCTGTTGCTGCGATGACAGCAGCAACTGCACCTGGCGTTCCAGCTCGCCCACGCGTGCTTCCAGCGCTTTTTCCCTCGCGGTTTCGGCGAACGCCATGCCCGGTGCAGCCAGTGCGACCAGCATGCAGGCAGCCAACGGCGTGCGCAGCGTCTTCAACGTACGGTGATTCATGTTGCCCTCTCTCCCAAGTGGCAAATCGAAAGACGCGCGTGGGGCACGGTCGAAGCCGAGGGTGCGACCGGTTGACGCACACCCGCTATTGGCCATTAGTCGTACCTGGGGGACGAGGCGGGAGCTATCGCCACCGGGTGCGGCCGCTGCGCCTCGCGCTTGCGACCATGGTCTAAGCGCCGCGGTGTGGCGGGGGCGGACGGATCGGGCAAACTGGGTGGCAACGGTTGCGCCGTATGCTGCAACCGCACATCAAAGTCCACGTGCAAGTGAGGGTGCCATGGCTGATCTCTATCCCGTCGACCCGCAGTTCGCCAAGAACGCGCGGATCGACAAAACCACTTACCAGCAGCAGTACCAGGCGTCGATCGACGCCCCGGATGCGTTCTGGGGCGAAGCGGCGCAGCGGCTGCAGTGGTTCAAGCAACCGAGCATCATCAAGAACGTCAGCTATGACCTGGCCGACTTCCGCATCAAGTGGTTCGAAGACGGCGAGCTCAACGCCAGCGTGAACTGCCTGGACCGCCAGCTGGAAAAGCGCGGCGAGAAGACCGCCCT
Organism: Stenotrophomonas chelatiphaga; assembly: GCF_001431535.1. Lineage (GTDB taxonomy): Bacteria > Pseudomonadota > Gammaproteobacteria > Xanthomonadales > Xanthomonadaceae > Stenotrophomonas > Stenotrophomonas chelatiphaga. The sequence goes on along the minus strand of NZ_LDJK01000007.1, from coordinate 53,601 downwards.
GCTGTTCGAACCGGACAGCCCGGACGCGCCGGCCCAGCATGTGACCTATCGCGAGCTGTACGAGCGCACCTGCCGGCTCGGCAACGCGCTGCGCAACCTCGGGGTCAAGAAAGGCGACCGGGTCACCATCTACCTGCCGATGATCGTCGACGCCGCCGTGGCCATGTTGGCCTGCGCGCGCATTGGTGCCATCCATTCGGTGGTGTTTGGCGGATTCGCCCCGAACTCGATCGCCGATCGCGTCAGCGACTGCGCCAGCAAGCTGATCATCACCGCCGATGAAGGCCTGCGTGGCGGCAAGAAGATCCCGCTGAAGGCCAACGTCGATGCGGCGCTGAAGCTGCCCGGCACCAACACGGTGGAAACCGTGCTGGTGGTGCGGCATACCGGCGGCGCGGTGGACATGCAGGCCCCGCGCGACCGCTGGTTCCACGACGTGGTGGACAGCCAGCCGGCCGAGTGCGAACCGGAGCGCATGAACGCCGAAGATCCGCTGTTCATCCTCTACACCTCCGGTTCCACCGGCAAGCCTAAGGGCGTGCTGCACACCACGGGGGGCTACCTGCTGTACGCGGCGTACACCCATGAGGCGGTGTTCGACCTGCGCGAAGACGACATCTACTGGTGTACCGCCGACGTCGGCTGGGTCACCGGCCACAGTTACATCGTCTACGGCCCGCTGGCCAATGGCGCGACCTCGCTGATGTTCGAAGGCGTGCCGAACTACCCCGATACCTCGCGCTTCTGGAACGTGATCGACAAGCACAAGGTCAGCCTGTTCTACACCGCGCCGACCGCCATCCGCGCCCTGATGCGCGAAGGCGAGGAGCCGGTCAAGCGCACCTCCCGCGCGTCGCTGCGGCTGCTCGGCAGCGTCGGCGAGCCGATCAATCCCGAAGCGTGGCGCTGGTACTACGAGGTCGTCGGCGACAGCCGCTGCCCGATCGTCGATACCTGGTGGCAGACTGAAACCGGCGGCATCCTGATCTCGCCGCTGCCGGGCGCGGTGGACCTCAAGCCGGGCTCGGCCAGCCTGCCGTTCTTCGGCGTGCAGCCGGCGCTGGTCAATGCCGATGGCGAAATCAAGGACGGTGCCACCGAAGGCAACCTGATCATCCGCGATTCGTGGCCGGGCCAGATGCGCACCGTGTACGGCGACGACCAGCGCTTCATCGATACCTATTTCCGCACCTACCCAGGGGCCTACTTCACCGGCGACGGCTGCCGCCGTGACGAAGACGGCTACTACTGGATCACCGGGCGCGTCGACGATGTGATCAACGTGTCGGGCCACCGCATCGGCACGGCCGAAGTGGAAAGCGCGCTGGTCTCGCATCCGAAGGTGGCCGAAGCCGCCGTGGTCGGCTTCCCGCACGAGGTGAAGGGCCAGGGCATCTATGCCTATGTCACGCTGATCGCCGACGAGGCGCCCAGCGAGGAACTGCACAAGGAACTGGTGGCGTGGGTGCGCAAGGAGATCGGCCCGATCGCCACGCCCGACCACCTGCAGTGGGCCCCCGGCCTGCCGAAGACGCGTTCGGGCAAGATCATGCGCCGCATCCTGCGCAAGATCGCCGAGAACGCGCCGGACCAGCTGGGCGACACCTCGACCCTGGCCGATCCGTCGGTGGTGGCATCGCTGGTGGACGAACGCAAGGTCAAGTAACACGCCACGCCGTGGACCGGGAGGAGGGCCCGGTCCGCGCGTCGGGAGCCGCCTGTTGCGCATGGCGAAGCGAGCGGCGCCCGCCCCCTTCCCTCCTGTTTTCCGTAAGCTGATGCCATGCCCACCCTCCTGATTGCCGACGACCATCCGCTGTTCCGCGAAGCCCTCCGGGGCGCGGTGAAGCGCGTCATCCCCGGCGTGCAGCTGTTCGAAGCCGACAGCGTGGAAGCGCTGTATGCGCTGGCCGACCAGCACAACGACGCCGACCTGGTCCTGATGGACCTCAACATGCCCGGTGCCCAGGGCTTCAATGCCCTGGTGCACATGCGTTCACTGCACCCGCACCTGCCGGTGGTGGTGGTGTCCGCCCGCGAAGAACCAACGGTGATGCGCCGCGCGCTCGACCACGGTGCGTTCGGCTTCATCCCCAAATCGGCCGATTCGGACACCATCGGCCATGCGCTCGGAATGATCCTGGATGGCGAAACCTGGGCGCCACCGGAAGCGCACAACGTGCCGCCGACCGGGCGCGAAGAGCGCGAAGTCGGCCAACGCCTGCGCGAACTCACCCCGCAGCAGTTCCGCGTGCTGCAGATGCTCGGCGCGGGACGCTTGAACAAGCAGATCGCCTACGACCTGAACGTGTCCGAGGCCACCATCAAGGCCCACGTCACCGCCATCCTGCGAAAGCTGGGCGTGACCAACCGCACCCAGGCGGTGCTGATGGCCGGCAAGCTGGCCATCGACGACGAGCAGATCGTGCTGCCGCCCGAAGAAGATTGAGCCATTGCGGGTAGCGCGGCCGCTGCGCTCGCCGAGCGTGGCTCGGCGCTGCCAGGTCGCGGTATAGCCTGAGCTATGAAAACCAGCTTCACCTGCGCAATCGCGCGGTGACGCCGCAGGCCGCAATCCCGGTGCTAAGCTTCGCGTCCCCTTGGGGAGTAGCCTGTTTCCTGTCACCGGGAAACGCCCGTATCAACATGCTCGGCCAGTGCGCCGTGGTGCGGGCAGCCATCTTGGTTGGCGAGACCAGCGGTCCGCGTGCGCAACGACAGGTTGGGCGCGAACGCGGGCCGTCGTGTCCGTCCTCGCCCGACCTGCCGTGATCCTGATGTCCCCTGTTTCGATTCTGTTGATCGGCTTTGCCATGTCCACCGATGCCTTCGCCGCGGCGATCGGCAAGGGCGCCGCCATGCGCAAGCCGGTGTTCCGCGATGCGCTGCGCGCTGGTCTCATCTTTGGTGCCATCGAAGCCATCACCCCGGTGATCGGCTGGCTGCTCGGCCGCGCCGCGCTGGACTACGTGGAGGCCTTCGATCACTGGATCGCGTTCGGCCTGCTGGTGGCGCTCGGCCTGCACATGATCGTCAACGGCCTGCGCCCGCACGACGATGAAACCGACGAGGATCCGTCGCGCCATCATGGCTTCTGGCGCCTGGCAGTCACCGGCTTCGCCACCAGCATCGATGCGATGGCGGTCGGCATCGGCCTGGCCTTCATGGACGTGCACATCGGCGTGATGGCCCTGGTCATCGGCCTGTGCACGCTGACCATGGTCACTGCCGGCATCATGCTGGGCCGGGTACTCGGCAACATGGTCGGCAAGCGGGCGGAGATCATCGGCGGGATCATCCTGATGATCATCGGTTCCACCATCCTGTACGAACACCTCAGCGGCGCGGCCTGATCGCCACGCCGCGCGTCAGTTCTCCCACCAGCGCTGGGGCCTGCGCGCGGTATCCACGCGCAGGTTGCTCGTCCGTCGATGGCGGATGATCACCACAGAGTCGACCGACGGTCGGTAGCATTCGGCCAGCGCCGTGGACGCCGGATCCGGCGCAGGCAGCAGGTGGCACACCGGTGATGCAGGCCGATCCTGCTGCGCCGGTGCCCCGGCCCGGTGGGTGACCGGCACCAGTTCCCAGCGCATGAACACATAGCCACGCCGGCGGAATGCCACGCTGGCGGCCTCACCCGCCCTGAGTTCGCGGTTGAGCGCATCGGCTGCGTGATCCTCGATGGCGGCCAGATAGAAAAAACCTTTGTTCGGTTGCAGCGCCAGGAACGGTCCGCGGTCCACGCACTCTCTCCAGCAGAAGCGGACGATGGCGTCGACGGCCTGCGGATCGCAGACCATGGCATGGTCGGCGCAGTAGCCACGGTAGTGATCCACCGTGCCCTGCACCAACCCCTGCATGGCGCCATGCATATACGCCACCCGCTCCCGGTCAACGAAGCGGATATCGTGCTTCTGCAGCCAGGCACGCAGCTTCGGGGTCTGGTTCAACACGTCCCAACGGCGGCCATGCGCGGCATCTTCACGGTGGCGACCGCGCGCGAACGAATGCGATATCACACCCAGCGCGCTACCGATCAGCGCATCGCCGAACAGCCTGCTGCTGCCGTTGCAGAGCAGCGATACGCCGGCACCTGCGGCCCCGCCCACCGCAATGGCCAGTGCCGGTGCAAGCGACGAATCCACGGGCGCGTTGAGCACGGCGTGCAGCACACCGGGCAGCGCTGATGCGCTTGCAGGCAGGTGCCGGTTGACGGTGGGTGCCTGTTGAATCGCGCCGGGTGAAACGACCTGCATGGCCTGGTGTCCGCGGTAAAGAGAGCCTGTATACCGGGCGCGCCTGTGCGTCAGCCACCAGCGATCGCGCATCGACGCGCCCGGCACCGATCAGTCGCGCGGGGTCGCGTAGGCCGCCAGGAACGCACGCAGCGATGCGGGCTTGATCGGCTTGGTCAGCAGGCGATAGCCACGGTCGCGGGCCATCCGCTTCAATTCGTCGCGACCATCGGCGGTCAGCAACGCGCCCGGCAGGTCGCTGCCGGCCGCCTCGCGCAGGGCGACCAGCGTATCCAGTCCGTCCAGCCGGTCGTGCAGGTGGTAATCCACCAGCATCACGTCCGGATGCTCGGCCATTTTTTCCAACGCCTGGTCTACCGTGCTGGCGGTGATCACCTGCACCTGCCAGCGGCCCAGCAGTGCGCGCATGCCGTCCAGGATCTCTTCGTCGTTGTCCACGCACAGCACGCGCATGCCGGCCAGCGAATCGGCGCGTACCGCAGCCGGGGCCGCCGCCATCAGCTCCTGCTCGCTGGCACCCGGCGTGGCCGCCACGCGGGGCAGCGCGATGGAGAACATCGACCCGCTGCCGACCCGGCTGCGGGCATTCAGGCGATGGTCGAGCAGGCGCGAGATGCGCTGGCAGATCGACAGCCCCAGCCCCAGTCCCTGTTCGCCCCAGTCGAACGGCTGCTGGTAACGGTGGAACTCATCGAAGATCTGCTGCATGTGGTGTTCGGGAATGCCCGGCCCGGTATCCCAGACCTGCAGCTCCACTTCGTTGCCACGCAGGCGCACGGCCAGCACGATGCGGCCCTGGCGGGTGTAACGCAGCGCGTTGGCCAGGAAGTTCTGCATCACCCGGCGCAGCAGGCGGCGGTCACTGCGTACCCAGGCCGGGCGTGCGAAGAGGTCCAGGCGCAGGCCGCGGCCCGCGGCGACCGGCGAGTACTGCGCCGCCAGTTCGCGCATCAGGGCACTGGCATCGAACTCGCCGATCACCGGGTGCAGTCCGCCGGCATCCAGGCGGGAGACATCCAGCAGGCCATCCAGCAGCTCTTCGGCGGCACGCAGCGAGGCGTCCACGCGCTCGGCCAGGTGGCGTTGCTCTTCATTGTTGTGGTGGCTTTCGCGCAGTGCCGAAGCAAACAGGCGCGCCGCGTTGAGCGGCTGCAGCACGTCATGGCTGATCGCCGCCAGGAAGCGCGTCTTGGACTGCTGCGCGGCCTCGGCGGCGTTGGAGCGTTCGGCCACGCGCTGTTCCAGTGTTTCGTTGGCTTCCAGCAGGGCTTTTTCCGCGTGCTTGTAATCGGTGATGTCGTTGTAGCTGGTGACATAGCCACCGCCCGGCAACGCCTGGCCGCGCATCTCGATCACCTTGCCATCGCTGCGCGTGCGTTCGAACACATGCGGCGAACCGGCGCGCATGTACCGGATGCGCCGGCTGATCTGGCGTTCGATTTCCCCTTCGCCGAGTTCACCGCGCTCGGCGTTGTAGCGGATCAGGTCGGCCACCGGGCGGCCCACGTACAGCATGCCGTCGGGATAGCCGAACATGTCCTGGTAGCGACGGTTCCAGGCGGTCAGGCGCATGTCCGGGTCGACCACGCTGACCCCGGCGCTGATGTTTTCCAGCGTGGTGGACAGGATCTCGCGGTTGAAGCGCAACTCCTGGCCCGCTTCGTCGAGCACCGCCACCACTTCGCCCAGGTCCATGCCGGATCCGCGCAGCAGGCTGGTCAGCAGCAGGCGCGCCGATGCCGCGCCGATGGAGGCGGCCAGCAGGCGTTCGGTGAACTGCACCCACGGCCGGTCGGCCGGCACCTGGGTCTGCAGTTCGCGCCCCAGCGACTGTGCCTGTTCGAAGAACGAACGCCGTGCATGGCGCTCGCCCACCACCCGCGATGCCAGCGCCAGCAGGTCGCCGACGTGCACGTGGCCGGGCCAGCCGCTGGCCACCGAGGGCCGCTGCGCATACGGGTCCAGGAAAGGCGCCGCGCGCAGGCGCTCGTCCACGCTGGGCCGCCAGCGCGCCGACACCAGCATCATCGTCGCCGCATTGACCAGCAGCGACCAGAACGTACCGTGGGTCAACGGGTCCCAGCCGCTCATGCCGAACAGCTGCTGCGGGCGCAGCCACGCCACCCCGAACGGCCCCTCGTTCAACCAGCCCGCATCGAGCAGCCCGGACTGGGTGAGCGCAGGCAGCAGCAGGGTGTAGATCCAGGTGGCGAAGCCGAGCACGATGCCGGTTTCCACGCCGCGACGGCTGGCGCCGCGCCAGTACAGCCCGCCGATCAGCCCGGGCGCGAACTGCGCGACCGCGGCGAAGGCCATCAGCCCGTAGGACGCCAGCGAGTTGTCGTTGCCACTGCTGCGGTAGTACGTATAGGCGATCAACGCCAGGAACAGGATCGCCAGGCGGCGGATCCACAACACCCGCGATGCCACGTCCGCGGCTTCACCGGTGCCGCCACTGCGGCGCAGCAGCACCGGCATCACCAGGTCATTGCTGATCATGGTGGCCAGCGCGATGGACGACACGATCACCATGCCGGTGGCAGCCGAGAAGCCGCCCACGTAGGCGATCAGCGCCAGCGCATTGCGGCCTTCATGCAGCGGCAGCGCCAGCACCATGGCATCGTCGGCCACCGTGCCGCCGGTGCCGAACAGGGTGACGCCGGCGGTGGCGATGGGGATCACCATGGCCGAGATCACCACCAGGTAGCCGCCGAACATCCAGCGCGCGCGGCGCACGTCGCGCACATCACCGCATTCCACCACCGCCACGTGGAACTGCCGTGGCAGGCACACGATGGCCAGGAAGCTGAGCAGCGTCTGCGAGATGAATCCCACCGGCGGCAGCGAGGTGAACAGCGTATGCGCCGACTGCACCACCGCATCGGTGCGCTCGCTCAGCCACAGGTAGGCGAACACGCCCACCGCCACCATCGCCAGCAGCTTGATCACCGACTCCAGCGCGATGGCCAGCATCATGCCGTGGTGGTGTTCGGTGGCGTCCACCTGGCGGGTACCGAACAGGGTGGCGAACAGCGCCATCAGCAGCGCCACGTACAGCGCCGGATCACTGAAGTAGCCGGTCGGGCCGCTGTCGCCGGTCAGTACCTGCAGGCTCATGGCCACGGCTTTGTACTGCAGCGCCAGGTAGGGCACCACGCCGATCAGCGCGATGATCGCCACCAGCGCGGCCAGCCGCCGTGAGCGGCCGAAGCGCGAGGAGATGAAATCGGCAATGGAGACCACGTTCTGGCTGCGCGCCACCAGCGCCAGGCGCTCGATGATGCGCCAGCCGAACAGCATCATCAGCAGCGGGCCGACGTAGATCGACAGGTAGCCGATGCCGCTGCGCACGGCGGTGCCGACCGCGCCGTAGAAGGTCCACGACGAGCAGTACACCGCCAGCGCCAGGCTGTAGACCACCGGCCGCAGCCAGGGCCGGTCCGGGTACAGCGGGCGTCGGTCACCCCACCACGCCACGCCGAACAGCAGCGCAGCATAGGCAACGGACACCAGCAGCAGGATCCAGCTCGACACTCAGGCCAGTTTCCGTGATCAGCAGATGGCGACAGTGTAGAGGGTTCTGTCGCCCGCACCCCTGCCGGTGGCTTATTCCGCCGGCACGCCCATTTCCTGCAGCAGTGCGGGCGCCGGATAGACCTTGGCCAGCAGCCAGCGCAGGTAGCGCATGTCCACGTGGACGGCGCGCTTGAAGCGCGGATCGAACCACCAGCTGGCGCTGACCGACTCCCAGTTGCTGTCGAAGTTGAGGCCGATCAGCTCGCCCTTGGCATTCAGCACCGGGGAGCCGGAGTTGCCGCCGGTGGTGTCCAGGTTGGTCAGGAAGTTGACCGTCTGGGTCTTCAGCGCCGGGTCGGCGGTGCTGCCGAAGTCAGCCTTGGCGATCGCCTGCAGCAGCGGGCGTGGCGCATCGAACGGGTAGGCGTTGGTGTTCTTTTCGACGATGCCGGCCACGGTGGTCACCGGATCGTAATGCACGCCATCGCGCGGGCTCAGCGCTTCCACCTTGCCATAGCTGATACGCAGGCTGCGGTTGGCATCCGGGTACACCGCACGCCCCTGCTTTGCGCGCCAGGCGAACAGGGCCTGCATGTACGCCGGTCGCAGGCGCAGGCCCTCACCGTCGCGGGTCTTCTTCTCGTCTTCGATGCGCAGCTGCGCGGCTACCAACGGGCCGGCCAGGGCCAGCAACGGGTCCGGCGCCAGCGCCTTGCCTTCGCGTGCCGCTGCAAACCGCGACAGCCGCTGCGCTTCCTCGCCAAGCGTGGTGCGCGCGTACAGCCCATCCAGTGCCGTCGCCAGCGCCTGCGGCGTGCGCCCGAAGGCCGTATCGAATTCGGGCAGGCGCTGGGCGTCGGGCAGCTGCTGGTAGCGCGCCAGCAGCGCGCTCAACAAGGCCTTCTCGACGGCCGGGTCGTAGCGACGCTGGGCCTGCTTCAACACCCCTTCGATCAGTGCCTGGTCGCGCTGCTGGAAGCCGCTTTCGCGCTGCGCGTCCGGCTTGGCCGATTCGATGCGCAGCCGTTCCAGCAGCAGCGCCGAGCGCAGCAACTGGGTCTGGTTGGCGACCTGGTCCAGCAGCAGGTCACGCTCGCCCACCGCCGCGCCCTGCGACAGGGTGCCCAGCAGGGCCTGGATATCGCCGCGATAGCGCGGATCGGCATCGGCCAGCATCGCCTGCTCGTCGGCGGCGCGCCGGGTCTTGGCATCGCTGCGCAGCAGGCCCTCCAGTTCACCGGCAGCGCGTTTGCGGTTGTTCTTCAGCGACTGCAACTGCGAGGCGTAGCGCGTGCGCGCCTGCGTGTCGTCCTTGGTCGCCGCTTCGATGGTGTCGATCATCTGCTGGAACAGCGCGACGCGGCGCGGCAGCACGGCGTCGATCTGGCTGGCGAACTCGGCCGCGGTGCGGTGGCGGTAAGTGATGCCGGGATAGCCGGCGAGCATCGCGAAATCGCCTTCCTTCGGTCCCTGCAGCGACATCTGCAGATGTGCCGGCGGCTGGTAGGGCACGTTGTCGGCGCTGTAGGCGGCCGGCTTGCCGTCCTTGCCGACGTAGGCACGCAGCAGGGTGAAGTCACCGGTATGCCGCGGCCACATGAAGTTGTCGATCTCGTCGCCGTAGTTGCCGATCGCCCGCGGCGGTGCGTACACCAGGCGCACGTCGGTCAGTTCCAGCTGCGAAATCCGGTAGAAATCGGTGCCGTAGTACATATCGGCCACGCTGCAGCGCACGTTGCCTGCGCGTTCGCAGTCCGCCACGATCTGCTTGCTGGCCGCATCCACCGCATCGAAGTACGCGCGGCCGGTCTTGCCCCTGGCCTGCGCCAGAACCTGGTCGGTCACGTTGTCGAAGCCCACCGTGACCAGCACGCGGAAATCCGGATTCGACGGGCGCTCATCGGCCCGGTCACGGGCAATGAAGCCATCGTCGATCAGGTTGTGCCCGGCGCTGCTGTTGTACTGGATGACCCCCATCGCCACGTGATGGTTGGTCAACAGCAGGCCGTAGGGCGAAACGAATGAACCGGTGCCACCGCCCGCGCGCACCACCGCACTGAGCGGGGGCGCGGTGACCGTCGCCAGCGCGCCCGGATCCCCTTTGAAGCCCCCCGCCTTCAGCGGTTTGGCCAGCTCGGGGAGCTGGGACGGCATCCACATGCCTTCATCGGCCTGTGCGCCTGCCGCCATGGTCAGGCCCAGGGCCAGGGAAACGGGAAGGGTTCTGCGGAGGGACATGCGGGGCATCCGGCGGATCAGGTGAGCCCATGACCTTAGCCTCTGCGTGCCCCACGCGACAACCGCCGGAGGTTGGGTTGCGGGCTGTCAGTCGGCCGCCCGCACTGCGCCGTCATAGCGGTGGTGACAGCCGCTCTACGTGCAGCGTCACCACCGCGTCTTCCTCGTCCCACGCCTGGGACAGGGGATCGGCGTCCTGACGGAGCAGGTCCAGGCGGTAGCCGGCAGGCGTGCCGTTTTCCCCGTTCCACAGCACCCAGAACCGATGCTGCAGACCCGCATCCACCGGCAGCCGCAGATCGGCCACAACCAGCGCGTCATCGGCCAGCTCCAGCGCGGAGTCCGGGCCACGCCAGCGCACCAGCAGCGCGCGATCCGCGCCCTGCGGCAGCGGCCCGGGCGCAGCACAATCCTGCAGCAGCAGCGACAAGGCGGTGGCCGTGTCTGTCTGGGTGATGCTGCCGCCCTGCGTCAGGGCCGCCCGCTGCAAGGCCTGGCCAAAGGCCAGCGACGGTGGTGTCGCAAGCGATTGCAGGCGCCGGTCGAGGGTGGCGTCGTCGATGTAGCCCACCGCTGCATCCAGCAGCAGTGTGTTCCCGCGGTCCTGGGCGTGGCGTGTCCACGCCTGCTGCAGGGTAGCGTCCAGGTCACGCGGAGCGGCTGTGGCAGGCAAGGCGCCGGTGGGTGGCGTGCCGGTCAGTAGAGTCATTCGTGCATCCTCACGTGGGGTGTCGTCGTAAGCGCGGGCCATGCCGTGCTGATGGAGCTTGAGAAAAGGGGTGTTCATCACGGTCTGTGACTCAGTCGGCCAGATCGTCTGCGATCCCGGCGGCCGGATCAGGCTCGAAGATCGCCACGTCGTCCACCAGCCTTCCGCCGCTGCGATACGCCTTGGCTGCGGGCACGTCGATGTAGGACGAGCCGACACGGATCGTGGCCTTGGGAGAGCCGTTGATGAACGCGCTGACCCGGCGTCGGCAGACTTGCCCGCACGGTTTCCGTGTACATATCGAGGTGGCCTTCCAGCCTGGAAAGGCTCTCCGCAACGTGCTCGGGCGAGAAGGCGACCGGATCGAGCTTGCGCAGCTGGTCGTACAGCTCTTTGAAGAACGCCGCTTCGGAGCAGGGCCGGAAGCCGACCTCGTAATAGTATTCACCGTCCTGGATGTGCTCCAGCGTCTGCTGCTTGAATCCCGGTTTCGATGCCAGTGCGGCCCGGCCTTCAGCGGTCATGCGCTTGGGTGCCGGAAATTCGAGCGAACCATCGGGCGCTTCTTTTATGTCACCCATCGGCCAGGCGTCCATCCCATGCAGATACTCGCCGGGCATCAGTCCCTTGAGTTCACTCTCCACATGGTAGAAGTCCCCACTCTTCGGCACATCGCCCAGCGTGGCGCCGGGCTTCAGATGCGCCTTGACGACCAGGTGCTCCGGTTCGATGGCGGGCCGGATATCCGTACCGTACCGGGCAACGACCGGATTGCTGGTGTAGGTCGCGCTGATGCGGATCGGCGTGCCTTCCCATACCAGGCTGGCATCCACCGTGGCGATGTTGGCGAGCAGGTAGGGGTCCCTCGTGGTCGCTTTCACGGCTGCGTCGAGCTGGGTCAATACCGTACGCTGCGCTGCTGAAAGCGCCTCGCCCTTTCCGCCCTTCCAGCGCTTGGCCGTGTCCAGTATCTTGCTGTCGCTCCACTGCGCAAGGTTCTCCTTCCACGCAGTGAGGGCCTCCCCCAGCCGGCTTCGGTACTGGTCGATGGTGAACGTGCTCTGCCAGATGGTGGCATAGAGCCTGCCCAGCTTTTTCAGCGGTTCAAGTTCCATGCTGTCCAGCGCCCGCAGCCGGTCGGCCACTACGTTTGAAAAGAGCTCCCGCGCAGCGGTGTAGCTGCGTTGCAGCTCCGCGTTCTGTGCGTCGCGCGCAGCGGCGCGCGACGCCAGGCGCGCTTGGTGCGCGCGGGTCTTCAGCGGTCCGGCCAGCAGGGAGACGGATGGCTGCGGGGAAGCGACCGACAGGTCCGGATCGGCGACGTCACAGGGGCTGCGCTTTCCCGACCGCAGGCAGCTGACCTCCAGTGGGTTTGCGGCCATCGCCCGTTCCAGGCGTTCCTGCAGCGGCGTGTCGGCCAGCAGCCTGCGCTCGGTATCGGTCAGCTGCGCGGAGAGGGCCTGCTTCCAGTCACCTGCGTCCTGCCAACCCCGCGACCCGCGGAACTGGACGGCACCGGATGCATCAAAGCGGATCGTGGCCGGTCGCTTTGTGCCGGCTGCCGGTCCGGTCCGCTGCAGCTGCAGCTGGATCTGGGGGCCATCGCTGAGCACCCGGGTGGTCGTGCCGGGGAAGACATCCTGCAACAGGACGGCCAGCGCGCTGATCTCATCCAGTCGGCTTATCCGGCCATCGAGCACGTTCTGCCGCACCCGTCGCTCATGCCGACGCGCGGAGATGACTGACATCGCCGCCGCTATGGGCTCGTCGCGACGCAGCCGCGTCATCAGGCCCTCGTCGCGGCGCAGCGCGTCGGTGGCTTCGGCGACGCTGAGCGCGGGGTAGTGGTCGCGCAGGACCCGCATCTCGTTCGGCGGTGTTGCCAGCGCGCGCAGTACCCGTTCCCAGTCCGTGCCGATTGCCTGCTGCACCTGGGCCAACGTCGCCTGTAGATGGCGCACGACCTCGGCCTGCAGTACGTCGGCGCTGGCATCGGCAGCGAGCCCCAGGCGCACCCGCAGTGCCGCCGGTCCGGCCCGCTCGATCAGCGTCTGCACGGTCAGCGTGTCCAGTGCCGACGGAGCGAGCATCAGCAGCGGCCCGTCACCCTGCCCCAGGCGGACGCGCGGCAGCCCGCTGTTGACCGGCGGAACGATATCCACGCGCAGCCCGCCGTTCACCCGCGGCGTTCTTGCCCATAGCGCTGCCAGCGCAGCGGTTCCCTGCAGCAGCATCGGATCCGCGTCCGCGCCGGCGCGGACGATCAACGCCCGGCGACCGGCCTGTTCGATCGCGCTGCGCGCAGTGGCGGTCAGTTGACCGGCATGGGCCACGCCGTGCACGGCCAGCAGGCTGCGCAGGGCGGGCACATCCAGTGCGCGTGCCAGGGGAAGCAGCTCGCGTATCCGGTCAGGCGTGGTCAACAAGGGGTCCGGCTGCCCTTCCAGACGTTGCCATGCCCCTTGACTGAAGGAAACAGGGGCCATCGGCGCCTGCGGATCCTCGGCATGCTTCAGGCGGCGGATTCCCTGCGCATCCACCGGCGCTTCGATGAAGCCACCGGCGGCCGGCCGGATGTAGTCCTTGCCGTCCAGTGTGTAGACCGGCCAGTCCGGCGCACTGCCACCACCCAGCACCGGCGTCCGGCCCGCAGGCAGGTCGACGCGTGTCAAGGCGCTGCTCACATGGCCGGTGTCAGTGAAAGCATGCCGCTGCTGGTGAAGGGTCTTCATGGCCCGACGCGCATCCTGCACGGTGCCGATTGCTCCCTTGCCCACGCGGAAGGCAAGCGCGCCGATACGGGTGACGTCCAGCACATCGATGCCATCGAGGACCGCACCGGTGATCGCGGCCGCAGCGCGCGGTCTGTCACCGTCTTCGACCGCGGCCACCCCTTCGCTCACCCCGCGCGCGAATATCGCCAGCGTGCCGGTCAGGCACAGCGATGCCGCCATGCCGCCTGATCCAATCAGACACGCCCCGGTTGCCACCACGGTCCCCAGCACGTCCAGGGCCTCGCCCAATCGCTCCAACTGGCTGGTGGTCAGCGTGTCCAGGTTGTCCAGCCGGTGCGTCAGCAGCTTCCTGGCCTCATTGAGCGGGCCCTCGGTCTGCTGGAACGTCACCGGTATCCCCTTGGAGGTCCGCCGGCCGGCAAACAGTTCGGCCAGTCTTGGGTGATCGTCATACAGCGCCCGCTGACGGATATAGGCTTCCGCTTCGTTGGAACGTTCCAGCCAGCGCTGGAACGTTCCTGCCTCCATCACCTGCGCGCCCTGCGGCCCTTCGGTGACGAACACATGGTCGGTGCCTTCGGCCTGCAGCGACCAGACCCCGGGGATGACGATGCCGTCCAGCGCGACCGCCCGGTAAGGCGAGCGGTGGCCACCGCCTTCCTGGGCGGCCGCAGCGGCCAGCGCATCGCAGGCGCTGCCGGACAGCGCGCCGCGGATGCGCGCTTCTTCGATCATGACCTGCGCGCTGGCGATGGCCAGTTCCGCCTGTCCGCCCGCCAGCTGGTGCTCTTTGGGCGTCCCCTGGATGCCTTCCAGGTAACGCCGGTAGGCGTCTCCCAGCTTGTTGCCATGTACCAGGTCGTCCAGCTTCCTGCAGAAGTAGCGGCGATTGCTTTCCCAGGACAGCTTTTCGGTCAGCGCCGAATCGATGCTCCGCGTCCCCTCCGGGCCGCGCCGGAAGACGGTGATCCTCATGCCTTTCAGTTCGCTGGCCGAGGGCCATTGGCCCGCACCGGGCAGAGCGCCGCGCTTGATTCCCCTGCTGATCCAGAAGTGGGTCGCCCAGTCCGTCAGATCGCCGACGCGCTCATTGAGTTCGATCTCGACAAGGTCCGGATCCATCGACCCACCGTGTTCCTGGTCGATGTGCTGCAGGATCGTGCGGAAATAGGTCTGGACCGCTGGCCTGGCGTGATCGTGGAAGTTCGCCAGCCCGTTGATCTGCTGGTCCCATGCCTGCCTGGCACGTGACAGGCGTAGTCCCTTGGGGCTGGACTGCAGCGCGGCAAGCGCCGCCTGCTGCTGCTCCCGTGCCTGCTCCTGGTCGGCCAACGCGATCGTCATGCCAAGCAGTGACGCGTTGTCCACCGGTGCGAACTCCCAACGCAGGTTGTTTTCGAGATCCCAGTCGGTAGGCCTGCGATCGCGGTCGGCCAGCAGATCGCGGACCGCCTGCAGGTGTTGTTGCGGCACGGCCTGCAGCACGTCCCGCGAGAGCGACCACGGGACGTCCTGCTCGGACAGCGTGTCCTGCTTGGCGCGTTCTTCATTCAGATAGTCGCGCAGAGAGTCCTGGCTGATGAAGGTCCGGAACGAGCCGCTCTGCACGCGGTACACCACGATTTCGCCATGGCCCGGTTCGCCCGGCGTGTTGCGACGCAGGATCAGATAGTCGGGGAGCTCGACCTCGACCCGCTCTCCGCCATCGATCACGGCCGAGAAGAACATCCGCGCACGTTCCACCGTGGGCGATGCCTTCAGGAACTCCAGCACGGTGTCCGCGCTCCTGCCGGGTCCTATCACTCCGCGGATCTTGGCTTCCACCGCGTCGAGCGTGAGCCGGCACCATGCCGCCTTGAACAGCAGCTGGTGCATTTCGGCAGCCTGCTGTCGCGCGTCGCCGCCCAGGTCCGCAGCGGCCTGCTGCCGGGCGGCCTCGATCGCCTTGCCGGCCTCGCGCAGATCATGCAGTGCGCTGGCGTACAGCGCTTTCTCCGATTCCGCTGCCGCCCGCAACCAGGGCAGGTTGGCATGCTCGGCGATGTCTTCGGCCACCGCAACGGCCAGGTTACGCACGGCCAGCAGGTCCTGTTCGCCATCGGACGGGTTGCCTTCTTCCACCGTCGGCGCCTGCGCGGCAGAGGGTGCCGTGCCCGGCGGCGACGCCTGCTGGCGCGCTGCCACCGGCTGCTCGTGCGGCAACTGCAGATCCAGCGTGCTGCCCCACGTTCCGTTGCCCACGTCCACCATCGGGGCATGCGGCCATTCGATCACGCCGGCAGGCGATGCCGGGCTGACCGCATGGTGCGGCGGTGCCGGCGTGTGTGCCGGCGCAGGCAAGGATTCCGGGGATTCCGGCCATAGCATCTGGCCGAAGCGGACGGCGACGAACGTGGCCGCCGTACCGCCCAGGCCGACCAGCGCGGTGTATGCGCCCGGATGGCGCGCGGCGAATCCGGGCGGTGCAATCGTGCGCACCGCACGCTGCGCACCCTGTGCCGCCTGTGCACCGACCACCAGCACGCTCTCCAGCGTGTCCTCGGCCGGCTCCTGCGGCGGAGGTGGCTGCAGCGCAATCTGTTCATGGGCTGCGGCCTCAGCGTCGACGTGGTTGGCTACACCGCGCAGCGCTGCGGGAAGTGCCAGCGCCGCCCACGACCACCAGCGACCGCCCGGGCCATGGGTCGCCCCCGCTGCGCCGTTCGATGCCTCGCGCGCGGCTGCGGGATCTGCGCCTGCGCCAGCGTCCGGCGGTTCCACCCCAGCGCCTCCCGCGTCTGCAGAAGGGATGGCCGTGCCCGACGGGAACAGGGCGTCGGCCACATGCGGATCGGCGTCGAGGGCGTCGTAGGTATCGGCGGGAGCAGGCACGGCCGCGCGCAGGGTCTGCAGATGCTCCTCCAGCCATACGCCCAGTTGGGCGCATAGGCCCGTCGATGGCGATACATCCGCGATGTAGCCGCTCACCACGTTCTGCAGCACGCGCAGCGGGCGTTCGTTGGCGGTGGCAGGATCCTGGTCGCGCTGCTCTTCAAGGCGTGCCTGCATCAATTCCATCAACGAACCGATCGCCACGTTGTCATCGATGTTTTCGGCGGCAGCGTGGTCGAGTTGATGCTTCATTTCGGCGAAGGCAGCGATGTCCTCCTGCACCTGCTTCAGCCATGCGGCGTCGCCCGACACCGGCGCAAAAAGCGCGGCCAGGCGACGATGCACATGCAGTGCGCTGCGCGCGTGCTGTGGCAGCGCGGCAACGTGTCCGGCGGCGTCTCCCTGCACCGCCGGCGGCGGCGGCAGGACACTGTCATGCAGTTTCCACAGCACCGCCGCCACGGCGAGCAGCGCCAGGGTCGCCGGCTGCGCCGGCACTACCGCATCCTCCAGCTCGGTCAGCGTGGTGTGCAGCTCCGACAAAGACGCGCGCAGGCTTTCCGGCAGGCTGCCGATGAACTGGTCGACCTGTTCGATGCTGCGCAGCTGCGGTAGCAGCGCTTCGATCGGAAGCATCTGCACTGCGGCAAGGGCGGCCTGCAGGGGCCGCTGGGCAAGCTGCGGGATCACCGTGCTGGCGCACTGCGCGACGATCATCGCCATCCGCGCCTGCGGTCCATAGAGCGCCTCGGCTACTTTGTGCAGGGCGGTCCACGGCACGCCGCCCAGCACGCCCGCACCGAACTGCCTCATCACCGGCGGATCGAACCCGCCGTTGCGCGCACGGTCGCCAAGCAGCTGGCAGACCCGTTCCTGCAGCGCCGGCAGATCGTCCGGCGCGCAGTTTTCGTAGGCACCCTGCAGCCACATGAGGAAGCGCGGATAGGGAAACCCGTCGGCGTTGGCGGAGCCATCCAGCAGTGGCGCGATCCAGCGGGCCTCAGGCCGGCCCTGCAGCAGCGCTTCCAGCGCAGCGGCACCGCTCAGGCGCTGCTCGGGATCGGGACGTCGTTCGCTGCGCGGTACCTCGTTGGCCGTGCCGTTACGGACCAGGGCAGGGGAAGGAGCGGGTCGGGACGATGGGGTGGGCACAGCAGGATGCAGTGCGGGGCATGGCGTACGGCGCGTAGCCGAAGCGGCGGCGTGATCGAGGTGCATGGATGGATCCGGGGGGAAAGGAAGCAGCGGGAATTCCGGTGCCGCGGATCTTTACCGATCCCTTCTTTCCCCCCATTCCACGAATGGTGCATTTCCGGTCCCTGCCCGAGCGCAGGAAAGGTCCCGTTCACGCCCGCACTTCTTTGCTGCAAACTTGCCTATGGACAGGCATCAATTTGATGATTCCGCCTTCAAGTCAGCCTGCTTTGCCGCGGTGCCGCTGCTCTTCACGGCGGCAGTTCAATGAACCCCGGTTCTCTCCCGTGCTCGATTCCAGTTTGATATCCAAGCCACGACTGAGCAGATGCTTCAACGTCGGCACGATGATCGCCGGACACCGGGCCGCCTGCACCGCGCCGTTACAGTGGCGGTGACACCTGCTCCACGCCCAACGTCACCGTGGCTTCTTGCTCATCCCACGTTTCGAACAGGGGTTCCGGCTGCTGGCGGAGCAGGTCCAGCCGGTAGCCGGTGGGCATCCCGGTTTCACCACGCCACAGCACCCAGAACCGATGCTGTAGACCTGCATCCACCGGCGCCTGCAGATCGGCGACCACCAGCGCGTCATCGGCAAGCTCCAGCGCGGAGTCCGGGCCACGCCAGCGCACCAGCAGCGCACGATCCGCGCCCTGCGGCACCTGCCCAGGCGCGGCACAGTCCTGCAGCAGCAACGACAAGGCGGTGGCCGCGTCTTCGCGGGCGATGCTGGCGCCCTGCGCCACGGCGGCGCGTTGCAGGGCGCGGCCGAACGGCAGCGACAGCGGCCTCGCAAGCCAATCCAGACGCTGCTCGAGGGTGGCTTCGTCGATGTAGCCGACCGCTGCATCCAGCAGCAGGGTGTTCCTGCGATCCAGGATGTGGCGTGTCCACGCCTGCTGCAGGGCAGCGTCGGCGTCGGAAGGAGGCGCTGCGGCAGGAGAGGCGCCGGAAGGCGGCGTCACGGGTGATCCGTTCATTCGTACATCCTCATGAAGGGCAATGTTGGTCAGTCGGGCAGCCCGGACAGCTGCACGATGCGCTGGCCATCGCCGTGGTCGGTCAGCTGCAGCGTCCATGCCGCCTCCCGCCACCAGACCAGCGCGCGCAGGCGGCTGGAGGAAGTGAGGAATCGATGGAGGACATGGAGTGGACCGGATGGGTGGGCGGAAAGCCTAAGGCCAGGAGCCGGTGCCCGAGGGCACCGACGACGCTGATGAGCGATATCTGCCATTGTGTGGGTTCGGGCTCATGGCAGCGGAAACAGGCGCGGCGGGTTCCGGTGCGGCCGGATCACCCCGCCAAGGCCCGGCGGATCGCCACAGCCCATCTTGATGTCCACACCCGGCAATGTCTCCGCTGCCGCATGCATCAGCAACTGGCCGATGTTCAGGCAGGGCACCCGGTCCGAAAACAGGGCAACCGTGCCGGTCACGCGACCCAGCATCTGCGGGTTCTGCCACACGCTGGGCAGCTCCGCCTTCACCGAGCGCACCACCGGGTTTGACCCCGGCCGTCCGTTCACGTTGAACGTGGCGCCGCTATTTCTCGCGGCGCCAGTTCAACGAACCACGGTTCTCCACCGTGCTCGATTCCACTTCGATATCGAAGCCACGACTGAGCAGATACTTCAGCGTCAGCACCGAACCGCTGCCCACCAGTGAAACGCCGTAGCCGACATACAATTTCGGCGAGATGAACTTGCCGACACCCAGTACCGACCCGCCCAGCGCGCGCGACTGGCTGACGCCGGCATCGTCCAGGCCCAGCTTGGCACCCAGCTGCGATGCCAGCAGCCCGCTGCCGGCCGACAACGCGGCGGATGCGGCGTTGACCTGCTGGGTCTGGTCGCTGGTGGCCCCGGTCAGGCTACGGCCCAGCACCAGGTAACCGAGCGCTTCGGACTGCGACATCGACGGATCGGACCACACCTGGGCACGTGGCTGCATCGCGCGGCCGGTGACATCGATACCGGCGGTGACATCACCGATCCGGCGTTCGGCACGCAGGTTGATGCGCGGGTCGGACACCGGGTTGTAGTTCCAGGTCAGCTGGCCCCGGGTGATGGTCAGGTCCTGCCCGTAGGCCTTGTAGCGACCACTCACTTCCAGCCCGCCATTGGCGGTCATTTCGCGGCCCGGCTTGGCCCACACCTGCATCTTGCCGGTCAGTGCGCCCTTCAGGCCGAAGCCGGCCATCTTGACGTTGTCACCGAGGCTCACGGTCAGGTCCATGTCCAGCGGCGAGCTGGCGGTCTCTTCCGGATCCACCGGGTCCAGCACCACCACGTCTTCGGACACCGACGTACCGCGGTCCAGCCGCTCCAGGTCGATGTCCGCCTCCGGCACCAGCACCTCGCCCTTCAGCTGCATCGTGGTGCCGGCCAGGGTGAAGTCCAGGTTCGGGTTGGCCACCACGCGCAGTTCGCTGGTGTTGGACAGCAGCACGTTCTCGCCATGGATATGCAGCTGCAGCGGCTGCGCATCACCGAACCAGGACAGCCCGCCGTCGACATACAGGGTGCCCTTGCCGGAGTTGGCCTGTGCGGTGATCTTCGCCGAGCCATCCGGCTGTGCGGTGAAGTTGCCCTTGCCCTGTTCGAAGGTCAGGCCCAACGCGGGGAATTCGCCCTTGAAGTCGCTCAGCGTGGCCTCGC
The DNA here is from genome assembly GCF_001431535.1 of Stenotrophomonas chelatiphaga. GTDB lineage: Bacteria > Pseudomonadota > Gammaproteobacteria > Xanthomonadales > Xanthomonadaceae > Stenotrophomonas > Stenotrophomonas chelatiphaga. The sequence goes on along the minus strand of NZ_LDJK01000007.1, from coordinate 33,423 downwards.
CCCCGAGCAGCGGCTGGCTGCGGGTTCCACGCAGGCTCACGTGCCCTTCGATCAGGCCGGTCGGGCGCACGATGTCCGGCGAGAACAGTTCCAGCCAGTACAACCGCGCCATGTTGAGATACAGCTCGCCGTTCAGCGGGGCGCTGGCGTCCCAGCCGGTCTGCACCTTGGCGTTGACGAAGCCATTGCCCTTGAAGCCCATGCCAAGGAACGCCTCGATCCGTGCCGGGGTCATGTCCAGCTTGACCGAGAACTGGTCGTAGGACACCAGCTCACCGCGTGCGTTGTCGCCCAGGCGGATGCCGCCCTCGGGCGAACGCACTTCCACGTTGCCTTCCCAGGCATTGCCACGCGGACGGATCTGCGCATCCAGGGTGACCTCGCCGCGCAGGTAGATGCGTCGCCCGGACGTGGGCGGCAACCATGGCTGCACCAAGGTCAGTGGCAGCGCGTCACCGCGCACCACCAGCCCTTCGCGCGGCCAGTTGGCATGCACGCACAGCGCGCCGCCGGTGGCCGGCGCCAGGCAGGTTTCGGTCAGGCTGTAATTGCTGCCGTTGACCGCGAAATCAGACGCGCCGCGCAATACCCAGGGATCGCCCTTCTGCGGCGCCAGGCGCAGGGATTCAAGCTTGCCACGCCACTGCTGGCCCTGCTGGCGCACACTGCCCTGCAGGTCCAGCGCGCCCATCTCGTTGCGGCCCTGCGCGCTCAGCCGCAGGTTGCTGACGCTGCCCTGCGCATCCACGTTCAGGCTTTCCAGCAGCATCCCGGCGTTGACGTTGCGGCCCTGCAGCGCCAGCGTGCCGCTGTCGCCGCTCCACGGCAGGCGCCCCTTCAGGCTGATTGCTTCGGCGGCGTAATCGCCCCAGCGCAGGCTGCTGCCCACCAGGTCGGCCGTGATGTCCGGCGCATCGCGACGCCCGGTGACCTGCACCGTGCCGCGCAGCCCGCCGTCGGCGCCGGGCAGCAGGTCGCTGAGCTGCAGGGGCTCGAAGCGTGCATCGATATCCAGGCGGTCGCCCACCTTGCCCGATGCGGTCACCCGGCTCGCGCCGATCGCCAGCTTCAGCTGGCCTTCGCCCTGGCTGCCCTGCAGCGCGAACTTGCCCTGTGCGTCCAGCGCACGCTTGCGCAGGGTGCCCTTCAATGACGGCAGGTCCACGGTCGCTTCGATGACACCGGTGGTGCCCGGCGCGGCATTGGCCGGCACCGGCAGCTGGCGACCGGTGCTGGCGACGTTGCCGGACAGTCGACCCTCCCAGCCCGGCAGGAAGTAGCCGGGATCGAAGGCGTTGAGCGTTGCCTTCGCATCCCATTGCAGCTGCGGTGCCCACGCCACGTTGCCTTCCACGCCCAGCGTGCCGCCGGGCGTACGCGCCTGCAGCTGCTCGATGCGTGCTGCGCTGTCATTGCCACGTACATCGAACTGCAGCGCGGCCTTCTGGCCGTCGCGCTCGATGTCCGCCGTACCGACCGCCGCCCAGGCCTGCAGGGTGCCGGCCAGGCCCATGCGGGCTTCCTTCAGGGTCACCGGCACAGCGACGCCGCCGGCGGTGTTGGGATCGGCCGCCGGCGTATAGGTCAGGTCATTGGCGACGATGGAGAAATTGAGTTTCTGCTGGTCCTGCTGGCGGAAGTCGGCGCTGCCCTTCAGCCGAACCTGGCCGCCGAAGGCCTTGACCACCAGCGGCGACACATTCAGCACCTGGTCTTCCAGCTGCACCTTGGACGGTGCCAGTTCGATCGTCTGTCCACCCAGCTGCGCGGTGCCCTGCAGGTCGGCATTGCCGCCCTTGCCGGCGGCACTGAAATCCACCGTCAGCGGTTCCACGGTGGACGCGGCCAGGGCCGGGTTCAGCAGGCGCACGTCCAGCGCGTCGGTACGCACGCTGGCCTTCCAGGTGGGATCGGTGCGCCCGTCGAATACCAGCAGCGCGCGCAGCGGGTTGGGTGCGCGCCCGGCCACCGCCACTTCCATATGGCCCAGGTCACCGCGGGCCACCAGGCCCAGGCTGGCCGGGGTGCGGCCGCGTGGCGCCGGCAGGAGGGCGGTGACACTCAGGTCGGTGTCGTAATCGTTGGCCGGGATGTAATGCCCGTTGATGCGGAAATTGCCCATGTCGCTGTCGACAAGCAACTGGTTGGCCTTGAACTCGCCATTGGCGATTTCAAGGCCACCGCCGATGCGGGCGATGTCGATGGTCGGCTCACCGGCGGTGGTGACGCGCAGGCCATTGACCTGGATGACGTCGGCCTGGATGGCCAACGGCATTTCGATCTGCGGCAACGAACCGGGCCAGGACGGCAGCTCGAACGGCTCCTCGCTCTTGGCCAGGTTCAGCGTGGCATTGTCCAGTTCCAGGCGGTCCAGCAGCAGCTTGCGGCCCAGCAGCGGGCGCAGGTCCGGTTCCAGGTGCGCGCGGTCGGCATGGAAGTGGATGTCGTTGTAGCGGAATTCGACGTTGTGCAGGGTCAGTGGCCCTGCCACCGGGCCTTCGGCCTTGTCCCAAGTGAAACTGGCCCCTGCCGGCAGGCGTGCGATCACCTGGGCCAGCAGCACGTCGCGGCCGGCCACCGTCTGCAGCAGCCAGTACACCGCCAGCAGCGCGACCAGCACCAGGCCGAGCACGCCCACGCCGGACCACGCCCAGAAACGACGGCGGCGGTAGAAGCGACGACGCGGCACCGGGGCCTGTGCGTTGGGTGCATTGGGCGGGGTCGGGGTCGGCGTGCTCACAGGTCGGCTCCGATGTTCAGGTAGATCTGGAACTGTGAATCCGGATCGTTCAGGCCATGGGCGATGTCCACCCGCACCGGGCCGACAGGTGACTTCCAACGCACGCCGAAACCGACGCCGGTATGCAGATCGATGGTGTTGTCAAAGGCGCTGCCGGTGTCGACGAACACCGCCGCACCCCACGGTCCATCGTTGAAATAGTGTTCGTATTCCGCCGAGCCGACCACCAGGTGCTTGGCACCCAGGGCGAACTTGTCCGGTTCGGGCGTGCGCGGGCCCACTTCACGCCAGGCATAGCCGCGGATGCTGCGGTCACCACCGGCGAAGTAGCGCAGGCTGGGCGGCATCGCCACCAGGTCGCTGGTCCAGGTGGTGCCGCCTTCACCGCGCAGGATCAGGCGGTTGGTTTCGCCCAGCGGCACGTACCAGCGCAGCACCATGTTGGCCTGCACGAAGCTGGTATCCGACCCGGCCCCTTCCACGCCGCCGCGCATCGTCGCACTGCCGCTGATGCCACTGCGCGGGAACAGGCGGTCATCCACGTTGACGTAGTCGGCCGCGATCTGGGGATAGACCAGGGTGGAATACTGATAGACCGCGTCGGTGAATTCGGTACCGGACGCGTAGCCCCAGCGCTCACGCAGCGCGTTCATCGACGCGGTGGCGGTCCAGAACTCGTTGATCTGGCCACTGCGGCTGGCGATCAGCTTCAGGTTGCGCAGATCGATGTAATCGGTCTGCTCATCGTAGGCACTGGCAGCAAACGTATACCAGCCGTCAAGCCAGCGGAATGCGGGGATGCGGTAGCTGGTCGTCAGGCTTTTTCGCTTCTCGGCATAGTCCAGCTGCGTGTTCATCTTGTGGCCGCGGCTGTTGAGCCAGCGCCGCTCCAGCCCGCCGCGCACACCGGCGCCGCTTTCGCTGCCGTAGCTGAGGCCGGTGGTGTAGATGCTGCGCTTGGCCCGCGTCAGGTTGACGTCCACCGGCACATTGCCGTTTTCGTCGGCGTCTTCCGGCTTCGGCTGGATGTCGATGGTGCTGAAGTAGTCCAGCTTGGTCAGCGATTCGCGCAGCCGGTCCAGCTTGCCCTCGTGGAAATAGCTGCCCTCTTCCCAATACACCAGCGGGTCGAACAGCTTGTCGACGAAATAGTTCTGCTTGAAGGTGATCGGGCCCATGTTGTAGCGGCGCCCGCTGTCCCAGGCCAGGTCGATGTCGGCGGCATTTTCCGCACGGGTCACCTGCACCTGGTGCTGCGTGTAATCAGCATCGAAATAGCCGCGCTCGGCCAGCCGGCGGGTCACCGTGATCTTGCTGGCCTCGTAACGCGTGTGTTCGAAAGGCTGGCCTTTGCGCGGGCTGAACGCGTCCAGGTCGTCCTGCAGGTAGCGGTCGTACATCGCCGGGCCGGTGATCTCGATGTGCTCCTTGCGGACGCGCACCGGCTCGCCTTTCACGACATTTATGACCACCCGCAGGGTGTCGCCGTTACGGGGCGCATCGACGGTGATGGTCGGGTTGTAGAAGCCGAACGGCTCCAGCGCCTCGCGGGTCTGGCGCTCGGCCTGCGACAGCAGATACTCCAGCCGCGATTCGCCCTGCACTTTGCCGATCGTGTCATAAAGCGACAACGAGACCTCGATGTTCTCGATGATCTCGGCGTCGTCGCCTTTATCCAGGCCGTGGATGTCCACCTTTTCAATCGTGCCGCGCGCATGGGCCAGCGGGCTGGCCAGCAGGGCAAGGCAGATCAGCGGAAGGGCGATTTTCGGTAGCTGCATCGCTACAGCATAGCGGGGGGCGATGACATCGGGAATGAAGGCGACACGATATCGCCCCCGCGCCTGCTCGTACGGTCAGATCAGATGTCGATGCTGAGCGCGGGAATCCCGGTGACTTCTTCGTCTTCGCTCATCATGCTCTCGATGAACGTCTGCCGTGACCACGCTCTGATCGCGGTCTCCATGTCCCAGATCGGTTTCGGCAGCGGAATGAGCTCGCCCTCGCCGTCCCCCGCGCCGGGGTCGCCAGCGTCGCCGCTGGCCGCGGCCTGCTGGCCGTGGGCCAGCACGCGCTCGGACAGTGACAGCGGGCGCCCCGCCTCCTGCCATGGGGTCGAAGAAGAAGATGAGGTTGCGGCAGCGACAGGGTTCATTGCGAGTCCTTGAAGTGAGTGAAACGGCGACCCTGGCCGGCGGCATCCAGCGCCTCCAGCACCTCGGCGCTGTAACCGCTGGCGAGGATGTTCAAACGGTCCTGCACGCCCGGCAGCGCCTGGCCCAGTGCAAGCTCCACGTCTTCCAGCAGGCTGCCCTGCAGGTCCAGCTCCCATGCCAGCGCCCCCAGCTCCAGCAGTGGCAGCTGACGATCGGCCGGGCGGACATCCAGCGTCCGCAGGCGCGGGTCGTCGCGCAGTGCCTGCAACAGCGCTTCGTGCTGCCGCGGAACATGCAACACGGCCTGGGTGGCGGCGTCGGCCTGCGCCAACCGGTGGACAAGGGCACTGCAGATCGGCTCGATGACGACGTCCGGTGCGGCGTTCATTGCCTGCAGGGTGGCGTGGACGTGGTCGCGGACGGCCGCAGCCAGCGTCAACTGCGCCCGCTGCACGCCCTCGATCACGTGCTGCAGGGCGCCCAGTGCGAGCAGCACACCGTCCCGATAGCCTTCGAAGGCGGCGGCGGCGCGCAGTTCGCGCGCTTCCAGCCGGGCCTGTTCCTGCTCGCGCGCCACGCGCCGACGGGAAAACGCCTGCACGCGGGCAAGGTCGATGCCCTGCTGGATGCTGGCGGCCTGGATGACATGGTCGACAGCGCGTTCCAGCAGGCTTTCAGGATAGGTCTTCAGCATGGTTCCAGGCACTCAGGAAGCAGGTCATGTCGAACGGGTGGACGCCGGCGAGGGCTTCTTCCGGCAGGGCCGGCAGGCCCTCGAACCACAGGGCGATCCGCGCGTGAAGCCAGTCCGGAAGCTGGCTGCGCAGCCCCTGCTGCAGCTGCTGCCCGCCCCAGGCCAGCAGCATCGTCGGCGGCGGTGGCTGCGACCAACGGACACCGGCCTCGGGAAACCCGAGCCGCAGGAAGGCGTGCAGGGCAGGCGGCTGGGTTGCCAGCCAGCGGGCGCCCAGCACGTGTCGCCGATGACCGGCGCAGGCCAGCAGCCAGGCCGCCGTCGGGATGCGTCCCCAGCCGCGTGTCAGCCGATCCACCAGCGGTGCCGGCGTACCTTCGTCGGCGGGCGCGGGCGGCAGGCGATGGGCCTGGCACAGCCAGCGGTTCAACGCACTGCGCTGTGATGCCGACAACGCCGCGGGTGCGGCCTGCCACGGCCGGTAGTAGGCAACCGGATCATGCAGGATGCGCAGTCGCTCATGCATGGGGCGTACCGGACGCATCCTGGCGGCCGCGGCGAAGGCGATCGAACATGCCACGGACCCGCGGATCGCCACGCTTCCACAGCCACCCACCGACGCCAGCCACCAGCAGCAAGCCGATCAACGGCACCAGCAGCCATACCCACATCGGACGTTGCGGTTCGGCCGGCGTCACCGCCAGACTGCGCGGCTCGGCGGCCGGCGTCAGCACCACCGATACGTTGTCGTAGGCCACATCGACGAAGGCATTGCGCAGGAAGCGCTTGGCCGTGGCCAGCAGCACCGCCTGGTCCATGTCCGCCGAATGCGCCAGCACCGCGGCGACATGCATCGCCGGCGGCCTGCGCTGTTGCAGGCTGCCCTCGACCGGGCCGGCGTCGTAGCTCACATGCACGCGCGCCCGCTTCACCCCGACCAGCGTGGTCAGCGATTCCTCCAGGCGCTGCTCGATGGCCGACAGCAGGCGTGCACGCTCGGCCAGCGGCGTGCTGACCATCGCATCGGCAGGAAACAGCGCGGCGATCTGGGTGCGCGGGGCGGAAGGCAGGCCCTTCAGCTGGACCAGGTCGATGGCCTCGGCCAGGTCGTCCGCGCCGACGCGCACCACGAAGCCGGCCTTGCCCTGCAGGCGCTTTTCGGCGGGGATGTTGTGGTGGAGCAGCGCGGCCACCACTTCATTGGCTTGGCGCTCGTCCAGTGCCTGCAGCAGTTCGGAGCGCGCGCAGCCGACCAGCAGCAGGCACAACAGCATGGCCACCCCACGGCGCGTCGGGAAACCGATCATGGCTCAGCTCTTCACCAGCGTTTCGATGCCCTTGGTCGCGTGGCTGACCAACGACGAACTCAATGCGATCTGCTTGGTGTATTCATCCAGCCGCAGCTGCAGCGCATGGAGCCTGGCCGGGTCGGCGGCGACCGCTGGATCATTGGCCGCGGCCAGGATGGCGTCGCGTTCCTGACCCGCCGTTACATAGCGTTCGGCCAGGGCCTGGTTGAAGCGGCTGGAAAGGGGAACGGACACACCTTCCGCTGCGGCAAGCGGGGAAACGCCCGCCGATACCGGGGCAATACTGATCATGGAAAGATCCTCGTCGCGAAGGACGGCCCGCGTGACGCACGGGCCGCAGGGCTCAGGCCAGGTTGCGGATGACCGACTTGCTCTGGTCGGACAGGCTTTTGGAGGAGTTCGACTGCAGCATCCGGTACATGTTGTATTGGGAAAGTGCTGCCTGATAATCGGCCAACAAGGCGGGATCGCTGGCGTTACCCTCCTCACCCAGCTTTGCCATGATTCGCGTCATCTCCGCCTTCAGGTGTTTCACACCGTCGTCGAACATCTTGGAGTGCTCGCTCAGCCACCCCTTCCACAGTGATGCATCGCCGCCTTCGCCAGGGTCGCCCCAGCCCGGCCTGGTGATGGGGAGGGTGCTATCGCTCATGGTGTTCTCCAATAGGGGTAGGGGTAGTCAAGGTGCCGCCTGCGATACCGCAGCACGGCTGTAGTCCCAGCGGCCACTGCCAACCGACAGCAGCTGGCCCGGGGAGTAACGGTAGGAACGCCCCTGCAACAGGTCGTCCCAGAGTTGCGGAGACACGCTGATGCGGCGCATGCCCCAGCGCTGGTGAAACGTGCGGGCCGCACTGGCCATCGCGTTGAGGCCGGCATCGTCGAGGAACACGTCATTGACGATGCTGACCCGCTCGCCGCGCGGCTCGGTGCGGGTGCTGATGCCCAATACGCGCATCTGCTGCCGGGCCAGGGCGATCAGCTGCTGGTCGCTGATGGCCGACACCCGCGCCTGCTTGAGGTACGGCGCGTGTGCCGCCAGCACGGAACCGACCTGGGTGGTGCGTGCAGTGGTCACGCTGCCATTCAGCACCACCTCGGGCCGGGATGGGTCGTCCAGCCGCACCACCACCAGGTCCAGGCCGGCGGCAATCAATGCCTGTTCCAGGCGTGCGGCTTCTTCGCGGCGCAACAGATGAATGTCATTGCGCCGCTGCGCGCGGCGACTGGCCCGCTCGCCCCAACTACGCGCCGAAGCGCTGTCACTGAAGGCATAAAGACGGCCGTCGTTGCCGGGAGCGATCGCGTAATCCGCCGGTGCATTCGACAGTACCCCAGCCAGGCCGCGCACCCGGGTTTCCGGCTGGTGCTGCCAATGCAACCATGCGGCGCCTGCGCCTGCGGCCAGCAGCGCCACGATACCCAGCAGCAACACCGGGCGACGGCGACCGGGTGGCTTTTGCTCAGCCGACGCTGCAGCGACTGGAACTTCCACCGGCAGCGCCGGTGGCACGAAGGCAAGTACCTGCGCCGGCCATTGTGCGTGCTGTTCGCGGACGGCGAAATGCACGCCGGCGACCTGGATCGGGTGCTGCAGCGGCAGCGCACGCCATGTCCAGGCGGCGTGCTCGTCCGTGCGCTCGCCCAGCTGCACCCCGTGCCCGGTACCGGCCGCCTGCAGCGCGAATGCGGCGGCAGGCAGGTCTGCAGGAATGAAATAGGCACGTTCATCGGCACCGAGCAGCTGCGCGGCCCGGCCATTGGCCAGATCTTCCTGCGGCCCCACATGGAACACGGTAACGCCGTCAGACACGGAATACTCGACGCCGCTCAAGTTACCCGCAAGGATTCTCAGTACATGCAACATGGGATGTTCAACAGAGAGTGACGTGCCGTGGTTGGCGCTGGCTATGTTGGGGTCGCACCGGGGGCGGCGATATAAGCCGAGTTGTAAATGATGGTTTCCCGACGCGTCGATTCAGCGCGCGTAGCGTCGCCGCACGGCACTTACATAAGCCTGCGTTTCGGCAAATGGCGGAACCCGGTTGCCGTAGCGGCGCACGCTGCCTTCACCGGCGTTGTAGCCTGCCAGGGCCAGGTCGAGATCCTGATCGAAGTGGTGCAGCAGCCATGCAAGGTAGCGCGCCCCACCGCGCAGGTTCTGCGCGGGATCGAACCGGTCACGCACGCCGAAACGCCGTGCGGTGGCCGGCATCAGCTGCATCAGGCCTGCCGCGCCGGCAGGCGAGACCGCCCGCGGGTTGAAGCCGGATTCCTGCTGGACCACGGCCTGCAGCAGCGCCGCTTCGATTCCGACTTCTTCGGCGACCTGTCGCAGCAGCGCATGCCATCGTGATGCGTCTCCACGGCCCACCTGCGGGCGCCTTTCCTCTTCGCGCAGGGGATCGGGATGAAAGGCGTGCAGCCCCTGCATCGGCTGCTCGGCCACCACCAGGCGGCCATCGGCGGATACCCCCGCGTAGAAGGATGCCGCCTGCACGGAAGCGGCACTGACAACGAGCGCGACGCCCGCTGCCAGTCGCCCTGCCTGCATCATCCGGTGGCACATTGCAGCCGGCGCACGGTCGCCTCCAGTTCGGCCACCGTGCGCGCACCGGCCAGCGCATCGACGGTGATGACCACCTCGAAGCGCTCTTCGATCTCCACCAGCAGATCGGCGATTTCCAGCGAGTCCATGCCCAGGTCTTCCACCAGTCGGTCGCCGTGGCGGATATCCGCCACGGCGATCGAACCGGTGACCAGGGCGATCAACGGCCGCACGCCGCTGGCGGGCGTATCAGGCCCGCTCATCTGATCTGCGCTGCAGCTCAGGCACGTCGCTTGCGCGCTGCCCGCGCGGGATCGGCCCCTTCAGCCTGTGGAAGGAATGCGTTGCAAGCCTGCCACTGTTCGGCTGTGCGCTCCCCGCAGTCGCCTCTTCTTCCTGCGTTCTGTCACTGGCAGCTGGATTCGGCACGACGGTCGCCGACTGCACGTGAGGGCTCTCGGGCGTGGTTTTTTTGAGCTGGCTGCGCGATGTAAATGCCACATTGGCTGCACTGTTCACGCCCTCATCTTCCCCGGCGGCTCTCGGGGGACGACCCGTCTCAACGAGCGCTTGACGCAGGTCAACGCCACCTATCGAGACCGATTTGACGCGGTCGGCGGCATTGCTGCTCTTCAACTCTTTCAGCACACTGTTGAACCGCTCGTGGAACCCGGCCGGGTACTGCGTCGAGGTCCGCTCGCTGGAGGTACGCGGCGGGACCTCGCGCTCTGGTTGAGCCGGCGCTGCCGGCTGCTCGGCTTCCGTCGGGACACCGTCGTCTTCGTCGGGGTCTGAGGTGTCCCCGGTCATGTCAATGCCCTCGTCCGGCACCTGCGCCCCCGCAGCCTCCACCTTGGGTTGCTCTTCGATCACCGCTGGCACCACCGTCACCGCCGGCTGCACGATGGGTTCCACTGCCGGCTGCACGGGCGGTTTCACTGCCGTCTGCACGGGCGGTTCCTTGGCGCCCTGGAAGACCCAGCCGTCCTGGTTGACGATGTTGCGGGCGTTGTTTTCGATGTGGATATCGGGAAACGCTTTCAGCACCATCGCCATCGCCTTGGCAAAATCGCCTACCGGATCGGCCGCCTTGTTGGCCGGCGGCTGGGGGCGTTCGGCCGCCTGGACCAGCTGCGGCAGCAGCTCGGCGTCCTGCAGGGCGCCACTGATATCTGCCCTGTCCAGCCGTGTTCTGAGTGCCGACAATGCCTGCGCGTTGATGAGGTCCGGCAACTGCTTCCGCAGCATCTCGGCCGACATCTCGGGATTCTTTGCCGCCAGGGCCTGCACCAGCGTCGGCGTCAGGTCTTCCAACAACTGCGCATTGATCTGATCAGGCCCTACGGTCCGCCCGGTCGCTTCGATACACTCTTTCAGTTGTTTCAGCGGCTTGGACGCGTCCGTGCCGAAGGCACGATAGAGGCCGGTGTAACGGCCTTTGTCGGCCTCCAGATAGCGCTCCAGTTTCTTTTCCAGCGCTGCATGCGCCTGCCGGTTTGCCTTCAGTTTCGGCATTGACAACAGGCGGCATGCGTTCAGCACGGCCGTGCCACCGGTTGTCGCGGCGTGACGCGTAAGCAGCGCGTTCACCTCGCTTCTTGAAACACCCAATTCCTTCAGCACCTCGCGTGCTGCGGTCTCGCGCGCCATGGTCGATGCCTCCGTCTCTGTCGTGGTGAACAGCGCGTGGGGCCGCGTTGTTCCATCCCCGCTCCGCATCCCGGCAGTCGCGTTGGCCCTTTCATCCCACTGCTTCGTCGCCGGTGTGAGTAGATCGAAGACATCCTGGCTGTGCTGCTGCTGGTAGCGGGGCGCATTCCCGCCAAGATCAAGCGGATTCCTTCGGCTGGGCTGGCGCAGGTAGTCTGCGCGCTGCACGCCTCCGCTGTCGGGGCCGTCCTGCGGGCCAAAGCCATCTTCGAAGCCTGCAGTCGCGGCCCTCTGCAAGACGTCGGTGACGCTGATCAGGCTTCCAAGCGATACGCTGCGACGCAGCGGACCGCCCGTTTCAGGCTCACGGACCTGCGCCGATGGGGTTGCAGCGTAGCCACCAGCAGACCTGGATGGGAGGTCGCGGTTGCCCACGCCGACGCTGTCAAACGCGTTGTTCTTGCTCGAGTGCGCCCTGGGAAGAATAGGGGTCGAGGACGGCGAGATTGAAATTGAAGGGCCAGCGCCCATAGTGATTCTCCTGTCAGCCTGCCATTGCCGCGATGACGCCCTGATCTGCCTGCGTCGTGGAATCGATAGTGCTGCTGAGGATCTTCACCAGCGTGTCCCACATCTGCAGCTGTCGCTGATACTTCTCGGGTATCGCGCGGGTGATGAAACTGAAGCGCTCCAGCATGATCTCCTTCTGGGCCATCATCTCATTCAGCGCACTGGCGCTGATCCCACCTACCGTCGAGGGAAACACATGCTGCAGTGAGTTGATCAGGTCGGGATCGATACTGATCTGCCAGCCGCCGCCAGGCTTTCGCTCGACCACGGTCAGGCCCTCTATCCCCACCTCCGCCAGATACCGTCGGGCCGCCGCCTCGGTGCCAAATACTTCACCGAATCCCTGGCCTGCCCACTTGGCCTTCAAGTCATCAAGCTTCGTGCGCAGTGCAGTGAAGTCGACTTCGACCATGCCGTCTTTATCCGGCTTTCCGAGCTGGTCCTTGATCAAGGCCAGGGCATTGGTCAGTTCCCTGTAGAACCCGACATACCCCGCCAGCAACCCGCTGTACTTGCCGATCCACTCTTTATCAAGCCGACCGATCAGCCCGCTGATCTCCTTGAAGAAATCGGCGTGGGAGCCGCCGGCCCGTTGTTCGGCGTCCTGCAGCAGTTGCTGCGGAACCCGTTCCTGCAGGGCACGGCGTGCCTCCTGCATCGTAAGCTTTGCCTGCGCATTGTCCGGTTCGGCGTCGGCGAACGCCGGCCAAGGCGAATGGCTCAGCACATCGATTATCTCCGCCTGCTTCCTGGCCAGGAAAAGCGCTTCCTGATGGGTCGCAAGCTGCAGCATGGCTTCGGTGTCTTCCGCTGGCAGCGGGCTGCCCTCCGCAAACCGGGCAAGGTGCGCTAATAGAGGCGAAGCGGGAGACCGCCGCGTGGGGACAGGCCGTTCAGCCAACGTCGCGACCACGTCCCCCTGTTCTGGACGGGTCGGCGGCGGCAACGGCGACGGACTGCGGGCGAGTGGCAGGCTGGATTCAATGGTCATGGAATGCTCCGTGGCAGGCGGAGCCGGCACGCGATGCGCCCCGACCCCGGAAGTGGATGGGCGCGGTCAGCGGCGCATGTTGCCGACGACGTGCTTCATTGCGTCGTGCTTGTCCTGCTCCAGGCTGACCAGCGTGTTGAACAACGCCTGCTGGCTTTCGCTGCTTTTGTTGGCGTCCTGGTTGATCTTGCTGCCCAGGTCGATCTCGATGTCCTTGTTGATCCGGTCACGCTCGGAATCGACCGAGTGCTCGGTGCTCTGGATATCGAACGGGGTGCCCGCTACGGTGCCCACGCTGCCCCCGGTCTGGATGACCGCCTGACCCGCGCTGGACACCACGCCGAGCTGCGTATTGTTGATGGCGTATTGTGTCTCGCTTACCGAAGCGGTCTCCTGCAGTGCCTGCGGACGCTGTCGCAGGGCTTCCACCTGCGGCGGACGTGCCGAGGCGCCGGCCGGTGCGGTATTCATGCCGACCGCCGTCTGGTTGTTGAGATGGTTGGCTTCGGCATTGGAGGCGTCAGCCGCCATACGGTTGGTGCGAAGATTCTGTACGCCCTTGTAGGCAGCGACGCCGCCCAGCCCGACACCGCCGGCGGCTATCAGCCCACCGACCACGGCAGCGGTGATCTTGGATGACTGGGTCGATTTCGCACTTTCCACCATGCTGGTGGTCATCGCGGCCAGCGACTGCTCGGCCAAGTGAACCATGGCCACCGACTGCTCGCGCTGGCTGGCGCTCATCTTCATCAGCAGGGCGACCAGCAGCAGCACGTAGTCCGAGCGCGCATCACCGCCCTGCCCGATCTCCGGTTCCTCATCGGGCTGCGCCAGCTCCTCCAGCACGTCGCGCACGGCCGGTGCATCGCTCAACACTGCATGCAGCGTCTCCCTGCCCGGCAGCGCGCCATCGGCAGTGCCGGCCAGTGCGCGCAGTTCCGCCGTGGTCGGCAGCACCAGCGGTCCATCGACCGTAGCCAGGTCCGTCAGTGTTCTCGCCTGGGCCAGCAGTGCGGGCGCGCCTGCGTCCGCGCTGGCGACCGCGACCGCTGCGCTCCGATGCAGCACGGCAAACGCTTCGGCGGTTGCTCCGGGCACCATGGCCGGATGCTGGCCGGCGATCAGCGGCAGCAGCGCGCCCAAACCGGCAAACCCGGCCACCGACGCCGCCGGCGCAGCAAGATCAGGGGCGCTGCGGCGGGCCGGCTCCTGCCGCGTTCGTTCGCTGTTCTGCGCAATGCTGTCGGCAGCGCGCCGGGCCTGCGCCTCGTCCAGCGACGAGGGCGACGGGGCGGGATTCGGCGCAGGCGCGAATCGCTGCAGCACCGGCTGCAGGACGGGGGAGATCTGTGACATGGAAGGTTTTCCTGTAGACGTTGAAGAAAGGGGCGCACTCAGGCGCGTTGGCGCATATGGCCGATGACATAGGCGCTGGTATCCGCGCGGTCCTGCTGCACGTCGCTCATCTGGGTCACATGGTCAAGCGAGCGGCGAAGCTTTTCCTTGGTTCTCTCGGCGAACATCCGCATGATGTCCTGCAGCAGCTGATCGCCGAACAGACTCTCCTGGATCAGTTTCAGCAGCTTTTTTACGTCGATCATGATGCCGGCGACAACCACCTGGCCGACGTTGTGCACGGTCTGGCCGATGGCGCCCGCCGCCTGTGCCACGAACTGCAGCACCTTGGTCGCCTGCTCGACAATCCGCGCCGCGGCCGCCGCCGTCGTTTCCACGGCGCCCTTGACGGCGAGTGCTGCGGTCCGGGTCGCGGCGGCCGCATTCCCGGTGACCAGCATGGCCACAACGATCGCCGCCATGACCACGATGGTGGCAACGATCGAACCGATCTGCTTGGCCAGGTCCTCGGAAACACCGAAGAACATCAATCCCTTGGCAATCACCGAGCCGACGCCCTCCACCACCTTGCCGACCACGGAAAATCCGGTGGTCATGCCGACGATGCTGTCGATGGTGAGCATCATGCCCATCACCCCGCCGGCGATCAGCGCCACGTTGCCGTGCAACGCCCCCACCACGATGGCGCCGATGCTGGCGATCGCACCCACCGCAGCGCCGATCCAGCCGAAGATCTTTCCCGCGCAGCCGGTCTTCTTTTCGGCATCGCGTGCGCGCTGCAGTTCTTCTTCGTGCTGGCGGATGCGTTCCTGCTCTTTTGCCTGGCGCGCCTTGAGGGTCCGGATAGTGAACTCGCTCATGGTTTTCATCGTTGCCATGGCGTCCTTTGCCTCCTCCTTGCTCAGCAGGGCCAGCAACAGGGTCAAGGTGTCGGCAGAACTCAGTTTCCGCTCCGTGTACCCGGCGACCATTGCCTGGCCCTGGTTGAAGCCGCGCAGCGTCGCCTCCAGCTCGTCCAGTTCGCCCAGCTTGGCATCCAGCTCCAACGCGGCCTCGCACAACGCCTGCGCTGCCGCATCGAAGCGCTGCTGCGCCTGCTGCAGGACCTCACGCGCAGCGGCAAGTTCCTCCTGCTTCGCCGCGCGGGCCGGGTCGTTGGGCTGCAGTGCGTCCAGCTCGCTCTGCAGCTGCTGGACATGTTCGCGCGCCGCTTCCAGCGCACCTTGCTCCGCACCCACCTCTCCCGCAGCGGCCTCGGCCGCGTCCTGCGCTGCCGTGGCCGCATCGAGCGCCGCCCGCATCTCGGCTGACAGGTGTTCGGCGCGCTGCACACGCGCGTCAAGGGTGCTGCGATGGGTGTGCCGGCGTTGCTCGATGTGATCGAATCCCTGCTTGCCAAGGGACTGCTGCAACTCTCCCAACGCCCAGGTCCGCAGGCTCTGCGGCGACATGCGCCGGCCTTCATCGCCGGCCGCGCGGTACAGCCGCTCCAGGTCGGGGGTACGCAGGGCCACCGCGTCGTTGTGGGGTCGGGGTTCGCCCTGGGCGCGCGGCGCACTGGCGGCGAAGGCGGCGAATACCTCGGCGTTGATCCGTTCAATCTGTGCGGCCGGCAGGCCCACGTCGAACAGCGTGGCGGCCTGGATGGCGGACTCGTGGCCGCTGCGACGGAACACCAGCGGGAGGTGCGGCGCGGTAGCGGGGGACAGGGACAGGGTCATGCGTGATCCTCTTGCAGTGGCGCCCGGGCGGGCCGGGGAATGGGACGTCGCCTTGCAGGACTGCACGGTGGCGGCAGGCAACGGATCCAGTGGGGTGAGTATCCGGCTGTGCCCGCGCCATGGCTTTCAGTTTCCGCCCGTGTGCCGGCGCGTTCCGTGGCGTTGTGACGCCGGCCTGTCAGCCGTCGCTCACGTCCTCGGTGGCGTTGGTGTCGGCGCCGTCCGCAGCGTCCACGGTCTCCTTCAGCACCTTCAGATACGCCGCCGAGCGCGTCCCCAGATCGTTGCCCACGGCACGTGCGGCCACCGCTTCAAAGCATTCCCGGGCCTTGCGGGACCGCCCCAGGGCGAGGTGGCACTGGCCGACATGGAACATCGGACGGTCATCGCTCAGGTTCAGCGCCTGCGCCACCGCGTACATGCCGATGGCCTTGTCGTACTCGCGCTTGAGGTGCAGCACCGCGCCCATGCCCAGCGCATAGTCGGCGTTGTAGAAGTCATACAGGCACAGGAAGCGGAAGAAGGCTTCGGCTTCGTCCAGTTGTCCATTTTCGTAGTACCGGTGGGCGATGGCGTACACGCCTTCCAGGGTGTCGCGGCTCACGCCCTTCAGGTCAGCAACGGTGGCGCCCTCGCGCAGTCCTTCCAGGATGAGCCGGGTGATGTCCTGGTCTTCGGCAGGGGACTCGGGGGAGCGGTTCGGATCGTTGTCAATGGTCATGCAATGCTCCAGTGGTGGGACAGGGGTCAATCGGAGGGATCGGGCGGCGCGGCATCGGTATCCCGGTCCGGCTTTCCGGCGCGCTCAACGTCGCGCAGCCAGCGCACGATCTGCATCACCGGCTCGATGCTGCGGTTGTGCACGAACCGGTAGCGGCGTGTGCTGAAGTAGATGGCGCGTGCCAGCGCGATGTCGCGTACCACCGGCACCCCGTGGGCTTCGGCCAGCGCGATCACCTTGCGTGCGCGCGCACCCCGTTCACGCACCGCCACGAACGGCAGGGGCATGTTGTCGTCCATCAGGAAAATGCCGATGGCGATATGGGTGGGATTGGCAAGCACCACGGTGGAGCCGCGGGTGTCGGCCTGGACCTGCGCCGACAGCTCTTCGCTGACCTGCTGCCGGCGCTGCTTGATCTCCGGTTTGATTTCGTTGTCCTTCCGCTCGCGCTTGACCTCGTGCTTTTCCATCTTCATCTCCCGGATGAACAGGAAGTGGTCCAGCAGGCCGGCGAGCAGGTAGACCGGCGCCATCGCCAGCAGCAGGCCCAGGCCGAACATCAGCGCCACGTGCCGCCAGACGCCGGCCAACTGCGCATCGCTGGCCTGCACCTGACTGAACAGATCGGTGCCCCATATGCCCAGCGCCAGCCACGCGAACAGTCCGCAGCACAGCAGGTACAGCACGGTGCGCAGCAGGTCCTTCAGCACGCGGGCGGAGAACAGGTTCTTGAAGCCGTTGATGGGATTGAGCTTGTTCAGGTCAAAGCGGATCGCCTCGGTCGCGATGCGTCCCCTGCTCATCGCCAGCGAACAGAGCACCACGCCCACCCCGGCCGCCAGCAGCACCGGTGCCAACGCCAGCAGCAGCCCCTTCAACGCGGCCAATGCCGCTGCGGTGGGCGTCATGGCAAACCCGCCGCGCACGATATCCACGTACAGCTGGGCCAATGGCGCCAGCGATCCGAGCAGCGCGATCGCCGGCAGTCCCAGCCACAACACGCCGGCGGCCACCAGGTCACGGCTGTTGAATGACTTGCCTTTCCTGCCCTCTTTTTCCAGCCGCTGCGCGGTCGGCTTCTCGGTTTTCTCGCTGGCGCCCGAACTCATCCCGCCGCCCCGGGCAGCAGGCCGCGCAACGCCGGGTACTGCCGCCACAGGGCAGGCACCTGATCGGTCATGACCGCCATGAAATAGACCGCCATCGCGGCGAAGGCCAGCATCGACTTGACCGCCAGCGATACCGAAAATGCATTGAGCTGCTGTGCGAAACGGGAGATCACGCCCAGCAGGATTTCCACCAGCAGCAACAGCAGCAGCACGGGCGCGGCCATGCGCATCGCGGCCGACAGCACGATATCCACGAAGTGGTGGATGCTGCCCAGCTCCGGCAGGAAGCTGCCCCCCATCGGCACCAGCACGTAGCTGCCCCGGATGGCCTCCAGCAGCGGCACGAGCCCGCCTGCCACCAGGAATACCACCGCGCTCATCATCTGCAGCAGGTTGGCCATCTCGGTGGCCTCCACCCCGGTGAGTGGGTCGAGCATCGCGCCGACGCCGGCACCGCGCTGGGTGTCGATCACCGAACCGATGGCGTGGAAGACGTGGTAAGGCAGCGCGAGCAGCAGCCCCAGCACCGTGCCGGCCATGACTTCACGCAGTGCGGCCAGCGCCAGTGATGGCATGTCCGCCGGCCGCTGCAGCGCTTCGGTCACCGGCCATACGCCGATCAGCACCGCCAGCGCCAGTACCGTCCTGACCATCCGCGATGGAACCGCGCCACTGGACAGGTAGGGCAGCCAGGCAAAGCACGCCAGCAGCCGGGCCAGGCCCAGCGTGGCCGGCACGGCATACTCACCGAGTGCCTGCAGCAACGCACCATCCAGCGGGGTCATGCCGATCTGCATTACACCCCCAGCGCGCGGACGAACACCAGGCTGCCGAAGTCGATCAGCGTGCGCGCCATCCAACCCATCAGCACCAGCATCGTCACCACCACCGCCAGCATCTTGGCGCCGAACGGGAGGGTCTGCTCCTGCAGCTGGGTCACGGTCTGGAACAGGCCGATGAGCAGGCCCACCACGGTTGCCACGATGACCGGCGCGGCCGACAGCACCAGCACCAGCATCAGCGTCTTGTTGCCGATCGCCATCAGTTCGTTCATGGCCGTGCGCCCTGCCTGCGGGCCGATGATGGACGCGGCGGGGTCATGCCGGAACATCCAGGTACTGCAGCACCAGTCCCTGCGACAGCAGGCTCCACCCGTCCAGCACCACGAACAGGATCAGTTTGATCGGCGCGGAGATGGTGACCGGGCTCATCATCATCATGCCCAGCGCCAGCAGGATGCTGGACACCACCAGATCGACCACGACAAACGGCAGGTACAGGTAGAACCCCATCAGGAACGCGTCTTTCAGCTCGCTCAGCGCGTAGGCCGGCAACAACGCGGACAGCGATCGATCTTCAGCGGCGAGATCGGGCGGTGGAACGTCCGCACCGTCGGTGACCTGCGCGCGTTCGAAGAAGCGCAGCAGTTCCGGGTCCGCATGACGGGCCAGGTAGGCACGGTATTCGCCCAGGCTTCCGTCCAGGAAATCCGCGGTTGCCTGCATCGTGGTCAGCGGCTGGTCGAGCTCCTGGTAGGCCGTCTGCACGGAGCTGACAATCGGATGCATGACATAGAACGCAAGGATCACCGCGGGCGATGCAGCGGCGACGGACAATCGCTCCACCTCCACCCCTTGGCCATCCAGCACACTGCCCAGCAGCGCGTCGGAAGCGGTGATGGTCGGTCCGTGTCCGGTCGGGATCACCAGGCACTGCGATGACAGGCCCGCGCTGTCACGTAGCAGGCCGATCGATGCAATGCCGTGATCCATCGCCACGACGGTGCCCGAGCCAACAGGCGCATCGTCATGGGCCGCCTGCTGCAGCCGGCATACATCGCCTATCGCCACCTGCGGCAACGGCGCGCGCAGCATCGAGCCGATGATCGCGGCGGGATGCGCGGCAGGTCGCCAGAGAGAGCGCAGCAGGGTCATCGCAGCGCCTGCAGCCGCGCAAGACACTGGTGGAAATCCTGCAGCGCCTCGGCAAGCCGGGCTGGCTGCTGCACGTAGTCCGGGTGCAGCAGCCCGCCGACCCTGCCGTCTTCGCGCAGCACCATCGCACCGGCATCCCAATGCGCTACCGGACGCATTACTTCCGCCAGCAAGGGTTCGGCCAGCACGCCACTTGCACGCGCGCCGATTTCCTCGATCGCGCCCCACAGCCAGACCTGCTCACCTTCCCGCGGGTCGAGATAGATATCTCCCACATCGTCGAAGGACATGACGATGGTGGAATGATCATCGAACTGATAATCGCCGGAATTCGCACCCAGCTGGTCGAGGGCCTCGCAGAGGGTTTCTTTGAGCGTCATAGGGATCTCACTACATCAAGGGATACGGCATCGGATATTTCCGAAAAGGAGAGCACCGCAAGACCTGGCAATCGGGTTTCGATGAAACGCTTGACGAATCTGCGCACGTCCGGCGCTACCAGCAGCAACGCCTCCGGTCGGCTTGCGAGCAACGGCTCGAAGACGATCGCGACCCGGCGACCAGCAGTGCGAGCAGGCAGAGAAAAGAGCGCATGGATTTCACAGGGAGTGGACTGATTGATAGATGGAACTGGGCGACCTGCCCAACAGCGATTTGATCTCGCTGCAGAAGTGCGACGGCGACGAGAATCCGAAATCCGACGACAGGCGGGTGAAGGTGTGTCCGGTGTCGGCGTAGCGATGCAGTACACGGCCGGCGCGCAGCAACCTGAGCTGTTCTTTCAGCGAGCGGCCGAAGGCGCGTCGGCCGATACGCCGGAACTGCGCGACGGAAAGGCCGTAGCGATCAGCGAGTTTCTGCACCCCGTGATCGGGGTTTTCCAGTACGAAGCGCACCAGCTGGTAGACCTCGCGCCGCGCCCAGCGTGCGGCGATGGCCTGGAACGCCGGCGTGTCGCCCAGCAGTTCGCCCAGCAGCCAGTGCTGCGGCGCGTGTGGGGGGTCCAGCGCGCCGCGCAGCGGCAGCAGGGCGGCACTGCGACGGTCGCCTTCGAGCGTGCGCTGCAGGCCCTTGGCGTGGTCGTGGAAGGCAAGCAGGCGCGTGGCGCTGTCCGGCAACGGCAGCACCTGCAGGTTGCGGCCCTGCAGCATCAGCGGGCGCTCGCCGGTGGCCAGCAGCAGGCTGCCGCCGGTTTCGATCACCATGCGATGGTGACCATCGGCCGAACCGCGCAGTGCACCGAGTTCGACGTCCGCGGTCCCGCATCCAGCGACCAGCAGCACGGATTCAGCGCGTGGCACCACGTACGAAACGCTGGACGCCTGCGCCTGCGAATGTGGAGAGAGGCTGGAGTACGACATGACGCACATGGTGTTGCGTCATGCCGCAGACGGCTATGAGCCGAATTGCGATTTTAGGTGGGGGCTGCATGGCGGCCCCCACGTTGGCCTGGATCCGGTGGTGCCCGGGTTACAGCTGGGCCAGCGATGCCACCGCATCGAAGCGGTCGGCCAGCCGCTTCAGCAGCGCAAGGCGATTGCCGCGCACGGCCAGGTCGTCGGCATTGACCATCACCTGGTCGAAGAACGCGTCCACCTGCGGGCGCAGGCGTGCCAGCCGTTCCAGCACGCTGACGTAGTCCTTCTGCTGCAGGCTGGCACCGGTATCGTCGATGGCCGCGGCGACCGCTTCGGCCAGCGCGCGTTCGGCGTCTTCCTGCAGCAGCGCCGGATCGATCTGTCCGGGGATCTCGATGTCGGCCTTGCGCAGGATGTTGCCGATGCGCTTGTTCGCTGCCGCCAGGGCCGGCGCTTCCGGCAAGGCTGCAAACGTGCCGATAGCGTCAATACGTCGGTCGAAGTCATACAGCGATGCGGGCTTCAGTTCGGCCACCGCGTTGAACTGCGACGCCGGCACGCCCTTGTCGGCGTAATAGCCACGCAGGCGTTCGATGATGAAGTCGTACAGTTCGGCCACGTCGGCCTGCACGCTGCGCGGTGCGAGCCCCGTGTTGGCCTGCGCCAGCAGCGCGCGCAGGTCCAGCTCGAAGCCGCTTTCGATGACCGTGCGGGCCAGGCCCAGCGCATTGCGACGCAGGGCGAAGGGATCCTTGTTGCCGGTCGGCTTCAAGCCTGCGGCGAAACCACCGGCCAAGGTGTCCAGGCGCTCGGCGATCGCCAGCACCTTGCCCAGCGGCGACAGTGCGATGTCGTCACCGCCGAAACGCGGCTGGTAGGACTCATCGATGGCCAGCGCGACATCCGGCGACTCGCCACCGCTCACCGCGTAATGGCGACCTGCGATCCCCTGCAGTTCGGGGAACTCATTGACCATGCGGGACTGCAGGTCGTTCTTGGCCAGCTGCGCGGCACGCCGGGCCAGCACGGGGTCGGCGCCGACCTGCGGGGCGATGGCATCGGCCAGCGCAACCACGCGCGCGACCTTGTCGGCCACGCTGCCCAGCTTGGCCTGGTAGGTCACCGTCTTCAGGCCATCGCCCATCGACTCCAGCCCCTGCTTGAGGTCTTCGTCGAAGAAGAATTTGGCATCGGCGAAGCGCGGACGGATCACCCGCTCGTAGCCCTTGGCCACCTCGGCCACGTCCTTGGATTCGATGTTGGCGATGCCGATGAATTTCTCGGTCAGCTTGCCGGCGTCATCCAGCACCGGGAAGAATTTCTGGTTGATCTCCATCGTCTCGATCAACGCTTCCTGCGGCACCGCCAGGAACGCGCGTTCGAAGCTGCACAGCACCGCCGACGGCCACTCCACCAGGTTGACCACCTGGCCGAGATTGTCCTCGGTGATGCGCGCACTGCCACCGGCGGTGGCGGCAGCGGCTTCCACTTCTGCGACGATACGCTGGCGACGCTCGGCCGGGTCGACCAGCACGAAGGCCGAGCGCAGCGACTCGACGTAATCCAGCGGCTGGGTCAGCCACACGGTCTTGTCGTGGTGGAAACGATGGCCGCGGCTCATGCGGTCGGCCTTCAGGCCGAACAGTTCGGCATCGACGATGTCCGGGCCGTGCAGCAGCACCAGCCAATGGACCGGGCGGGCGAAGCCCCACGCATGGTCACCCCAGCGCATCGGCTTGGGGATCGGCATCGCCGCGATCGCCTCGCGCAGCACGTCCGGCAGCAGGTCGGCGGTGCGCGCACCTGGCTTCACCGCACGGTGCACGAAGCGCTCGCCCTTGGCGTCGCTGGTCTTTTCCAGCGCGCTCCAGTCGATCCCGGCCTTGGCCGCGAAGCCCTGCAGCGCCTTGGTCGGCTGGCCGTCGGCATCCAGTGCGATGTTCAGGTACGGGCCGAGCACTTCGCTGTGTTGTTCGGGCTGTTCGGTGCCCACGCCCGGCAGCAGCACGGCCAGCCGCCGCGGCGTGGACAGCGGACGGGCATCGCCCAGGTCGACCTCGACGCCGCGCTTGCGCAGGCCGTCGACGATGCCATCGAAGAAGGCCTGGGACAGGCCAGGCAGGGCCTTGACCGGCAGCTCTTCGGTGCCCAGTTCGATCAGCAGGGGAGACAGGTGGCTCATCGGTTCAATCCAGTTGGGGGCGCAGCGCGCGACGCGGCCGGCGCCCGGGTGTTCGGGAAGGTGCGGGAATCAGGCCTGCGTTCTGGCGCCGGGGAAACCGAGCTTCTCGCGCTGTTCGTAATACGCCTGGGCCACGCCCTGGGCCAGCGCGCGCACGCGCAGGATGTAACGCTGGCGCTCGGTCACGCTGATCGCACGGCGCGCATCGAGCAGGTTGAAAGCGTGGCTGGCCTTGGTCACCTGCTCATACGCCGGCAGCGGCAGGCCGAGTTCGACCAGCTTCTTCGCTTCGCGTTCGCAGGCATCGAACCGGTGGAACATTTCTTCCACGTCGGCGTGTTCGAAGTTGTAGGTGCTCTGCTCCACTTCGTTCTGGTGGTAGACATCGCCGTAGGTCACCGGCGTGCCGTCCGGACCATAGGTCCACACCAGGTCGTAGACGTTGTCGCAGTTCTGCAGGTACATGCACAGGCGTTCGAGACCGTAGGTGATCTCGCCCAGCACCGGGCGGCACTCCAGGCCACCGGCCTGCTGGAAGTAGGTGAACTGGGTCACTTCCATGCCGTTGAGCCAGACTTCCCAGCCCAGGCCCCAGGCGCCCAGGGTCGGCGATTCCCAGTTGTCTTCGACGAAGCGCAGGTCATGCACCAGCGGATCGATGCCCAGCGCCTTCAGCGAATCCAGGTACAGCTGCTGGATGTTGTCCGGCGCCGGCTTCATCGCCACCTGGTACTGGTAATAGCGCTGCAGGCGGTTCGGGTTGTCGCCGTAGCGGCCATCGGTGGGACGCCGGGAAGGCTGCACGTAGGCGGCATTCCAGGTCTCCGGGCCGATCGCGCGCAGGAAGGTCGCCGGGTGGAACGTGCCGGCGCCCACTTCCAGGTCGAGCGGCTGGATCAGCACGCAGCCCTGCTGCGCCCAGAACTGGTTCAGGGTCTGGATCAGGCCCTGGAAGGTGATCGGAACGGTCGGGGTCGCGGACATGCGGTCGTTTCTTGGCCGGGCAGAGGGGTGCGCTAGTATAACGAGCGACCACCGCCGGGCGCTGGGCGCGATCCGGCCGGCGCGGCGGCGGCGTTCAACGCACCATGTGGCAACCAAGGACACAGGACGATGGAGCAGCACCCGATAGCGTCGTCCCCGTATCCGGCAGCGGTGTTGCCGCCCGGCCGGCTGCTGTTCGAACAGGTCGCCACCGCCCTGGTGGCCGATGGCCTGGTCGCCGACAGCGACCTGGAGCGCGTGCGCTTTTCCGCACAGGGCGCGAAGAACGCCAGCGAAGTGCATCCGCTGGTGCTGCTGGCCAACCTGAAACTGGCCGCCAGCGGCGGCGGCGAACTGGGGCTGGAGCGGCTCACCGACTGGCTGGCCAAGCGCACCGGCACCCGCTACCTGCGCATCGACCCGACCCGGGTGGACGTGGCCAGCGTGACTGCGCTGGTGTCCCACGCCTATGCGCGCCGGCATCGCTTCCTGCCGCTGGCGGTAGACAGCGAACGCGTGCTGGTGGCCACCAGCGAACCGCTGGCGCAGGAGTGGCGGCGCGACCTGCAGCACCTCACCCGGCGCCCCATCGAACTGGCCCTGGTCAATCCGCTGGACCTGCACCGCTACACCATGGAGTTCTACGGGGTCACCCGTTCGGTGCGTGGCGCGCGCGGCGATGCCCGTTCGGAAACCAGCAGCACCCTGCCCAGCTTCGAGCAGCTGGTGGAACTGGGCCGTGCCGGCGACGTCAATGCCGACGACCAGCACATCGTGCACATCGTCGACTGGCTGCTGCAGTACGCCTACGAACAGCGCGCCTCGGACATCCACCTGGAGCCACGGCGCGACATGGGCCGCATGCGTTTCCGCATCGATGGCGTGCTGCACAAGGTGTTCGAAGTGCCGCCGGCGGTGATGACCGCCGTGGTCAGCCGGATCAAGGTGCTCGGCCGGATGGACCTGGGCGAACGGCGACGCCCGCAGGACGGCCGCATCAAGACCCGCTCGCCGGGGGGCCGCGAAGTGGAAATGCGCATTTCCACCATGCCCACCGCGTTCGGCGAAAAATGCGTGATGCGCATCTTCGATCCCGATGCAGCCTTCAAGAGCATCGACCAGCTGGGTTTCAGCGCGCAGGAAGCGGCCGGCTGGAACACGCTGGTCGAGCAGCCGCACGGCATCGTGCTGGTCACCGGTCCCACCGGCTCGGGCAAGACCACCACGCTGTATTCCACGCTGAAACGGCTGGCCACCCCGGACGTGAACGTGTGCACGGTGGAAGACCCGATCGAAATGATCGCCCCGGAATTCAACCAGATGCAGGTGCAGACCAACATCGACCTGGATTTCGCCAGCGGTGTGCGCACCCTGCTGCGGCAGGACCCGGACATCATCATGATCGGTGAGATCCGCGACCTGGAAACCGCGCAGATGGCGGTGCAGGCCTCGCTCACCGGCCACCTAGTGCTGTCGACCCTGCACACCAACGATGCGCCTTCGGCGATCACCCGCCTGCTCGACCTGGGCGTGCCGCACTACCTGCTGGCCTCCACCCTCAACGGCATCCTGGCCCAGCGGCTGGTGCGCACCCTGTGCACGCACTGCAAGGTGCCGCACGTGCTGGAAGCGGCCGACTGGGCGGTACTGGCTGATGGCCAGATGGCATATCCAGATGCCGCCACGCCGTATCGGCCGGTCGGTTGCCTGGAGTGCCGGCGCACCGGATTCATGGGGCGGATCGGGCTGTATGAGCTGCTGCCATTGGGCTCGCGGCTGCGTGGCCGGATCCGCGCCGACATGGACCTGGGGGCATTCTCGCGTGAAGCACGCGGTGCAGGACTGCGCACCCTGCGCCAGGCAGGGCTTGAAAAGGTGGCCCTTGGGCTGACTACAATCGAGGAAGTCCTGTCAGTCGTGCCCGCTGCCGATGAACCGCCTGCCCTTCCTGATCGTTGAAACCGGCCGACCGCTCGCCTCGCTGCGGCGCTACGGCCGTTTTCCGCATTGGATCCGGGTAGCGGCGGGGCTGGAAGTACAGGAAACCGTGGTGGTCGACGCCGAACACGGCGACACGCTGCCCGATGTCCGCGGCTATGCCGGCGTGCTGGTCACCGGCTCGGCCGCTTATGTGACCGATCGTGCCGACTGGAGCGAACGCAGCGCGGCCTGGCTGCGCGAGGCGGTGCACGGCGGCAGTCCGGTATTCGGCATCTGCTACGGCCACCAGCTGCTGGCGCACGCGCTGGGCGGGCAGGTGGACTACAACCCGGCCGGCCGCGAATCGGGCACGATCGAACTGTCACTGGATCCGGCTGCCGACCAGGACCCACTGTTCAGCGGCTTGCCGTCGCGTTTCCCGGCCCACGCCACGCACATGCAGACGGTGCTGCGCGCACCGGAAGGTGCCTCGGTGCTGGCCCGTTCCACGCTGGATGGCTGCCACGCTTTCCGCTGGGGTGACCGCGCCTGGGGGGTGCAGTTCCATCCGGAATTCGCCACCCACCACATGCGCGGCTACGTGCGCGCCCGTG
The DNA here is from genome assembly GCF_001431535.1 of Stenotrophomonas chelatiphaga. Lineage (GTDB taxonomy): Bacteria > Pseudomonadota > Gammaproteobacteria > Xanthomonadales > Xanthomonadaceae > Stenotrophomonas > Stenotrophomonas chelatiphaga. The sequence continues at coordinate 6,865 of NZ_LDJK01000007.1, read as the reverse complement.
CCCAGTGCATCCGCCAGCACGGCGGCTGCGCGCGCAGCATTGAACGGGCCGTCACCGCTGCCCCGCTGGCCCGCCAGCTGCTGCGCCGTTTCGTGCGCCAGGCCCGTCACGCTTCAGGTCACGGCGTCGTAAAACAGGGATAATCACCGGACGCGGGGCCTGTGCCCTGCCCCTCCCCTGTTTTTCGGATTCGTATGAGCGAGATGCGCAAGCTACCGGCTTCGGCTGGTGCGGAATGGCTGGTGTCCGGCTTCACCCTGCTGCGCAAGGCGCCGCTGGGCCTGGGCATCCTCGGCATGATCTGGGCGTTGGCGGCACTGCTGGTGACGGCGCTGGCGACGATGGTACCGGTGCTGGCGCTGCCGGCGCAGCTGGTGATGGCGCTGGCCGGCCCGCTGATCTTCGGTGGGCTGGTGTGGGCGGTGCGCGAGGTCGACCACGGTCGTCCGGCACAGCCGGCGCACCTGCTGCAGGGCCTGCACGACGGCCGCGCGCCGCACCTGCTGGTGTCGCTGCTGCCGCAGCTGGTGGCCGGCCTGGTGCTGGGCATCCTGCTGCTGCTGCTGATCGGCAGCTCCGGCCTGGGCCAGCTCAGCGAGGTGATGACCAAGCTCAACGAACTGAGCCAGTCCGGCGCCCAGCCGAGCCCAGCGGAGATGGAAGCGCTGGCCGCCAGCCTGCCCGCCGGCCGCATCCTGCTGTGGCTGCTGTGCGTGCTGGTGGTGTTCATCGCGGTGGCGCTGGCGCTGTTCACGCTGTCACCGCAGGTCATGTTCGAGCAGCGCAACGGGCTGCAGGCGCTGCGCCTGAGCCTGCGCGCCTGCGTGCACAACCTCCTGCCGATGCTGGTGTTCTTCCTGCTCGCCTTCGTGGCGGTGTTCGCCGTCTACTTCCTGGTGATGATCGTGGCGATGGTGGCCCAGCTGGTCGGCGGGGCGATGCTGGCCCTGTTCGCCGCGCAGTTGCTGCTGATGGGCGTGATCATGCCGGTGTTCGCCGGCGCGGTGTACAGCGCCTGGAAGCAGATGTTCGGCGAAGTGGGCGCGCCGCCGGCATTGCCGGACAGCGGACCGTCGAACGTGTTCCACGCCTGATCGAAGGCGGGGGCCACGCGCCCTCCGCTGCACTCGCCGGGCATGGCCCGGCGCTACCGGCGCTACCGGGTCAGGGTTCGGTCTGGCGGACGCTGGAGGGCACCAGCCACTTCGAGGCGTGGATGCCGAGCTCGTAGAGCAGGCACATCGGGATGGCCAGCATCAGCTGCGACACCACGTCCGGGGGCGTCAACACCGCGGCCAGCACGAAGATGCCGACCACCGCATAACCGCGACCTTCCTTGAACTGTTGCGGCGTGACCCAGCCGAGCAGCGTCAGGATGACCATCGCCACCGGCAGTTCGAAGCTGCCACCGAAGGCGAAGAAGATCGCCAGCACGAAGTCGAGATAGGCGTTCGCATCCGGCGTGATCGCGATCACGTCCGGTCGGAACGTGGTCAGGAAGTGGAAGACCGCCGGCAGGACCAGGAAATAAGCGAACGCGCAGCCGATGTAGAACAGCAGCACCGATGAGCCGAGGATCGGCACGGCCAGTCGTTTTTCGCGCGCGTACAGGCCCGGCGCGACAAAGGCCCACAGCTGGTACAACAACCACGGCATCGCCACGAACAGGGCGACGAAGAAGGTCAGCTTCAGCGGGGCGAAGAAGGCGCCGGCCGGATTGATCGCGATCATCGACTGCCCATTGGGCAGCTGCGAGATCAGCGGCTCGGCGACGACGGTGTACAGGGTGCGCGAAAAGGGCAGCAGGCCCAACAGCACCACACCCAGGCCCAGCAGCGCGCGTACCAGGCGTGCGCGCAGTTCGACCAGATGCTCCACCAGCGAACTTTCACCGAACTCGTGCTCGCTCATGGGGTGTTCTCCTTCGCATTGGCAGGCGCAGGCGCTTCGGCCGGCAGCTCAGTCGTTGCAGGTGCCGGACTGGAGCCGGGCGGCACGCTCGATGCGGACGGTGGAGGATCCGACGCAACGGGTTCAGACACAGGGCGGACATCAGCGACCGACGCGGTAGCGCGGGGCGTGCCGCGCACTTCTTCGGCGATCCCACGGCCCTGGTCGTCAACCTCCTGCATCTGCCGGCGCGCCGCTTCGCCGCTGGCGCGTAGTTCGCTTTCGGTGTCCTGCATCGACTGGCGCACGTCCTGCATCTGCCGCTTGATGTCCTCGGCCTGCAGTTCGCGCTCCAGTTCCTGCTTCACCGAATCCCACTGGTTGCGCGCACGGCGCACCCACAAGCCGGCAAAGCGCGCCGCTTTCGGCAGCCGTTCCGGGCCAAGGACCACCAATGCCACGATCGCAATGACCAGCAGCTCACTGAAGCCGATATCAAACACCGCTACCCCTCCGGATCAACGCGGGTCGCGGTCGCGCTCGTCCTGCACCGTGCTGCTGCGCGAGGCATCGTTACGCGATTCGTCACCGAGCTGTGCACCCGGCTTGTCTTCGTCACGCATGCCTTTCTTGAATTCCTTCACGGCCGAGCCGAGGTCCTTGGCGCCGCTGGTCAACCGCTTGGTGCCGAACACCAGCAGGACCACGGCCAGCACGATCAACCAGTGCCAGATGCTGAAACTGCCCATAAAGACGCTCGCAAATATATTCAGGGATCAGGACCCCGAGCATAGCGCACCGGCAGGGGGCCGGCGCGCATGCTGGAAGTCAGTTGCCGTCCAGTGACTCGGTACGGATTTCACCTTCGGTGACCGGCTGGAAGCCCTGTTGCGGCGGGGGCGTGGCAGGTCCGTTCTGCAGTGGCGTGGTGGTCGCTTCAGCGGCCGGCGGCGCAGCTACCTGCGGCGCCGGGGCGGCCGGCGCGGCCGCTGCCGCACGCGGGGCGGGCGCGGCACCAGCGGAACCGCGATTGTTGCGGGCGGCGTAGGTCGCCTCTTCCAGGCGATCGCGGAAGGCGACCACGTCCATCGACGGGGCACCTGCGGCACGCCCTTCGAAAATCATCCGCGGCGTGGTGCCACTGCCATAGGCATCCAGGTTGGCGGCGTCGTCGATCTGCAGCACCGCGCCGTCCAGCGCCACGCCGGCGAACAGCCCGCGCGCGCGCGACCACGACCAGATTTCCGCCTTCAACTGGCCATCCGTTGCAGCGGCCGCGTTGCGCCCGACCGGGCCGGCCGCCACGCCGGCATCCGCGCCGAGGGTGAACTTGCCATTGACCAGGTTGTCCAGGCTGCGTTCGTTGCGGAACACCAGCACCACATCCGAGGACTGCACGCCGGCCTGGAAGCCGATGCTGCCACCGGTGAGCTTCATGAATACCGGATTGGACCAGCTGCCGTCGGGCATCTTCACCGACATCAGACCGTGGCCGCGACGACCGCCGATGACCAGACCGGCCTTGATGGTGTCGGGGATGACGACGACCGCATGGCCCTCATCGAGCAGCTTGTCCGGGATGCCCTGTTCGGGAATGCCCTGGATCTCAGCCAGCACGCGGACCGCATTGCGCGCACGCTGGTCTTCCAGGGGGCCGGCAAGCGCAGCCTGGCTGCTCAACATCAGGCCAGCGGTGATCAGCAGGGTAAGGCGAAGGCGACGCATGACGGACTCCGTATCTGTTCACGAAGAAGATATAGCAAGTAGCTGAAAGTAGGGCCCTTCGGATGAATCAGCTATGAGTGTTTTAGTAGTCCATTCACTCTTTCGATAACTCTCATTGATCGATCTCATCCCCCCCTTGGACTTCATCGGCGACAATGACCCATGCTCGACGCACCCGAATCCGCCGTGCTGGCGGTAAACCTAGGCACGCCCGAAGCCCCGACTGCCCCCGCAGTGCGGCGCTATCTTGCTGAATTCCTTTCAGATCCGCGCGTCGTCGCAATCCCGGCGCTATTCTGGAAGCCGTTGCTGTACGGCATCATCCTGCCGCTGCGCAGCGGACGTTCGGCGGAAAAATACGCGCAGGTGTGGCTGCCGGGCGGCTCCCCGCTGATGGTGCACACACGCAACCTGGCCGAGGCGATGCAGCGCGTGATGCCCGGTCGTCGGGTCCGCCATGCGATGCGTTACGGCGCTCCCGCGCTGGGCAGCGAGCTGGATGCGGCCAAGGCCGCCGGTATCCGCCGGATCGTGGTGCTGCCGCTGTATCCGCAGTATTCAACCACCACGACCGCGTCGGTGCAGGATCTGGTGGATCGCTGGCGGCAGAAGAATGGCGACGTACAGGTCACGCTGATCCGCGATTATCCGGTGGACCCGGCCTGGGTCGAGGCGGTTGCCGGGTCGATCCGCCGGTGGTGGGAGCAGAACGGCCGGGGCGAGATCCTGTTTTTCTCGTTCCATGGCATCCCGCAGCGTGTCGCTGATGCCGGTGATCCCTATCCGCGGCAATGCGAGGCAAGTGCTGCGGCGATCGCGGCGGCGCTGGGCTTGTCAGCCAGTGAATGGCAGATGGGCTATCAGTCGCGATTCGGCCGTGAGAAGTGGCTGCAGCCCTACGCCGAACCCAGCCTGTGGGCGCTGGCCGAGCGCGGCGTGAAGCAGATCGACGTGGTCTGCCCCGGATTTGCCACCGATTGCCTGGAAACACTGGAAGAGGTCGCATTGGGCTTCACCCATACCCTGGCTGAGCGCGGCGCGCAGATGCGCTATATCCCCTGTCTGAACGATGATGCCGCGCACGCGGCCGCATTGGCGCAGCTGGCGGAGGACGCATTGAAGTGAGCCTGCAGCCGTTTTCGCTGCAGCTCGCTGGGCAGGTCGCGAGTGGTCTGCGGCGACCCGGCCCAGGGCCCCGGGTGTTGGCCCTGCATGGCTGGCTGGACAACGCCGCCAGCTTCGTCCCGCTGCTGGACCACCTGCCTGGGCTGGACATGGTCATGCTGGATCTGCCCGGGCATGGCTTCAGCTCCCACCTGTCCCGCGATGCCAGCTACACCACGCCGGCAGCGATCTGCCATGTGCTGGATGTGGCCGATGCGCTGGGCTGGGAGCGCTTCACGCTGCTTGGCCACTCGATGGGCGCTGGTATCGCGAGCCTGACCGCCTCGGTGTCCGAGCGCGTCGAGCGCCTGGTCGCCATCGAGGCACTGGGTGGCCTGCGCGGACCCGAATCGGAAACGGCACAGCGGCTGCGCGAGCACGTCGATGCCAGCCGCAGGACCGCCGTTCGACCGCTGCGGGTGTTCCCCACGCTGGCCGCCCCGATCCGCGCCCGGATGATGGCCAACCAGTTGAGCGAAGCCAACGCACGGCTGCTGGTGGAGCGCGGCGTGCAGGAAGTGCCGGGCGGGTACCGCTGGCGCACCGATCAACGGCTGATGCTGCCGACCGCGATCCGGTTGACCGAGGGCCAGATCGACAACCTGCTGCAGGCGATCGCGTGTCCTGTGCAGGTGATCTATGCCACGCCGGCCCAGTCCTACTATCCCGAGCCCCTGCGCAGCGATCGCCTCGCGCATCTGCGCCACGGCCAGCTGGCTGTGTTGCCCGGTACCCATCATGTGCACATGGAACGACCGGCCGACATAGCCGGAATCATCCTGCGATTCCTGGGCTGAGCGGTTTTTGAAGCGCGTGCGTGCGGTGTAGGTGATCTGATGGGGAGAACGATGACCTGCATCATCTCCCAGGATCCAGCATGCCCCAGCCCCCTCCCGCCGTTACCGCCGCCCTGTCCGTGCTGAGCATCCAGCGCGTGGCACCCGCCATTCCTGCCGCGTCGACGACGCAGCACATACATCAGGCACTTTCCCTACGCGCCCTTGGCAACCGCCCGCATCCGCGGACGTGGGAGCCAAGTACCGGTGCTGCCCGGACCACGCCCCAGCAGGCCTCGCAATGTCGTTCAGGCTACATGCGCGTTGTGCCTTCCGAGCTGGTGTGGACGCAAAGGGAATGCGTCGGCGCGCCCCTGACGCATGTTGCTGTCGATGACACCAGCAGCCCGACGCTTACGGCGCAGGAACACGCGGCCCTTGAAGCCTGTTCGTGGCAACTTCGCCATGGCTGGCGGATGCTCCAGAATGACCTGGTGGCGCATGCTTTGTCGGATCTTGATGCGTCCTGGCCGCCGTCGGCACGGCGGGTCTTCGAGCTGTCTGCACGTCAGTTGCTGCTGGACAAGGCGCCGTCGGAGCTGCTGGCGCAACCGGTATTCGCGGCGTATCTCGACAGGCCGGGCTGCCTGCGACCACTGCTGCCAGCGGCGATCAAGTGGCTGGAAGCCCATACCGCGGTGCTGGAACGGTGGGATATCGAACGTTCCGGTGCCAGCGACGTTTCTACAGGCAAACACGCCTACCTGGCCGAGATGGCAACGCTGCTCGGTGGTCGCTATGACCAGGCACTGGGCAATGCCACGCTGCTGAAGATATTCAACGCGCTGCATGAAGAAGGACCCGCGCTGCGCGAACGTGAAGCCATGTACCGCGCCTCGGGTCCGCACTGGGCAGCGTGGATCCAGGGGCTGTCCCAAGGGGCGCCATGACGCGCACAAAGAAAAACCCCGCTGCGTGAGCAGCGGGGTTTTTGGGTATAAACCCTGGCGATGACCTACTCTCGCATGGCTTGAGCCACACTACCATCGGCGCAGCTGCGTTTCACTTCCGAGTTCGGGATGGGATCGGGTGGTTCCACAGCGCTAATTTCACCAGGGAGGCTTTTGGAGTGTCGCCGCAGAGCGTGTCTTTGCAGGGAGCGGGCATGGATATGCCGGCTTTACAAAGAGACGCGCCTGGGCGCCTGCCTCTCGTTTGGTCTTGTGACGTAGCGTGCACTTGGATCTATCGACATGTCATGTCGGCCAAGGCAACTTGAGGTTATATGGTCAAGCCGCACGGATCATTAG
>NZ_LDJK01000069.1 GCF_001431535.1 Stenotrophomonas chelatiphaga | reverse complement strand
GCGCTATCGGATGTGGGCTGCTGTTTCGTTGTCTTGGGTATGTGTATAAGGGCCAGCCCCTGGGCTCCCAGTGCCCCCAGGGACCGGTCGAGGGGGGGGGGGGGTGGGTTGGCGGGAACGCTCTTTCGCATGGATGCGGATGGCGAGCCTCCATGGACGGATTCACGGCGATCCCCGCCAACCCACCCCGCCCCGCCTTCGACAGGTCCATGGTGGCCTTGGAATATTCGGGATCTGCGCTCTGGATCGTGTCAGGGCAGGGAAAAACGAGCCGCCGAGCGTGGCTCGGCGCTGCCGTTACCGGTGCTGCCTGCCGTTGTTCCAGATGCGTTCTGCGGGGTCGAACTCGGTGGTGGTCAGGTGCTGCGCGCGCCAGCCGATGCCGCACATCATCACCGGGCTGGACGCTATGCCGTCCAGTTTCAGGGTGTCTTCGATGTCGAACTCGTTGATCGCGGCGGTCACGTAGGAGGCGACCCCCTCCAGGGTCGCACTGATCGCGAGCTGCTGCGACAGATGGCCGGCGTCCAGCAGGATCGCCCGGTACGCTTTGGGGTGGCTGCGGTACTTCCAGAAATTGCGCGAAAAACGCGCCACCTGGATCAGGTGCAGGGCGGCATCGACAAACCATTCCTGGCCCGCAAGCATCAGCCGGACGCGGCCGTCAAGGTCGTCCGGCTGGTCGGCCAGGCGGCGCAGCGCGTGGCTGACCGGATCATAGTGGTGGATGCCGTTTTCCAGGCCCTCCACGTTGCGTACCACCGCATAGGTTTCCAGTGGATGCAGGCCGCCGCCGGAGGGAATGTTCTTCTTCAGGATCTGCATGTCCGGCGCTGGCTGGATCACCGCGTGCGCCATGATCGTGCGCTTCAGTATCCTCGCCGCCGTCTGCAGCGGCAGTGCACGGTCCGGATCGAAATTGCGGCAGGTGACCCTGCGCGACATCAGCTCATCGAAGTCCTCATCCGCGGCGACCGGCAAGGGGATCGGGGTGCCTTCGTGGTGGCTGACCGCCGCCGGCGGCGGGCCGTAACGGCCATGCAGTTCCACCGCCGTGACCAGGTTGTTGCTGCGCATTTCATGGGCGCTGTCCACGCCTCTCCAGCGCCCTGCGCGATGCGCCAGCGCCGTCAGCGGCCACCCGTTCAAGGCCCGCACACGCGCATCAGCGTCGCGGAACGTGGCCGCGCTTTCTTCATCGCTGATCACCAGGCCCTTGGCGATCAATCCGCTCAGCACCTCGCTGCAGCCGTCGTACGCGTCGGCTTCGCTCCACGCGTCGTGTGCCATCCTGCCCAAGGCGATGACCTCTTCTTCGCTCAGCACCACCGGCGCATCCAGGTGGCCAGCCACCGCCTGCCAGGCCAGCGTGGTCTGCAGTTCGGCACGCCCTTGCAGCACCGCCTGCAGGTCCAGTCCACGGTCTTCCTTGACCTGCATCATCAGCAGAGAACAACGGCGGTAGCGCATGAAGGATGTCCAGCAGGAGGCTTGCGCAATTCTAGGCTGCAACGCGTCACGCCGATGCAGCCATGCCCTGCTAAACCTCTGCGCGCATATGCCGCTATAGCCTACTTGAGCCAACCCAACCAGGAACGACGACCATGGCAACTCCCCCCGCACGTACCCCGCTCACGCCGGCACAGGCTGCCACCCTGCTGGACCTGTTGCAGAATGATGACGCGTTCCGTTCCGCGTTCGCCGCAAGCCCGACCACGGCACTGGCAGGCCTCGGCGTTGTCGCCGATCCCACCGGCCCCGTGTGCGATCCGGTGCAGGCGCTGGCCAGCAAGGAAGAGTTCGCTTCGGTGTCGCAGCAGCTGCAGGCACACGTCGCCCTGCGCGGCTCGTTCGATGTGCCTTACTGCTTCGAAGCCGGCAAGGTCCAGGACGCACTGGAAGGCTGAGCCGCCACGGCCAGCGCAGCCGGCCCACGGGCCGGCTGTCGGCGTGGATCGTGACTGTCGTGCACGTTCAGTGCCTGCAGGATGTAGTTGCCGTTGTCTTCGGCATAGGCAAGACCACGATGGCGTTCAAGCCATTTCTGCTCGACCAGCGCGCCGGCGGCATCGTCTGCAGCAAGATGGGTGTCGCGCAACGCGGCATGTACCTGGTAGAGCTCGCGCCCGTTGACCATCGGCTTGAGCAGCGCCAGCGCGCGCTCCGGCTGACCCTCGAGGCGTGCCTGCGTGGCTTCGACGATCACCAGCATCTGCGCTGACCGATCACCGCCGCGTGCCGCGATCTGCCGCTTGATGAGCGGCAGCAGGTTGCCGAGCGGGTCGTCGCTGCGCTGTGCCAGGTAAGCGGTCGCAGCCACGATGAACGCTACTTCCTGCTGGTCCGGGACGGCGACGTCGCCCTCCAGCTCCTGCAGCAGCTTGACGATCTCCTGCCGGTACCCGCGGTGCTGCACCCCGTCCATGCCCTGCAGGTTCTTCACCACCACGTCGACCAGGGTACACATGACCTCTTCACCACAGCCATCGCGCAGGGTCTGAAGGCCGGCAATCGCACTGGACCGGTCGTTGGCATCCACCAGCACGGCGGCGCGTTCGAGCTGTTGGCCCATGTTCGATGCCGGGACATCCTTCATGTTGGCAAGCGCGGCGGGCATGTCACCTTCCACTGCGTACACGATGCCCAGGCGCGTGCTGGCGGTGCGTCCGGCCAGCGTATTGGCCGTGCGGAAGTGCCGCCGCGCGGTTTCGTGGCGGCCGATCGCCAATTCGATCCGGCCGACGAAATCGTGGGCCACCGATCGCATCGGATTCTGCGTGGCCAGCAGGCGACGGGCCGCGTTCAGTGCGTTGGTGTAGTCGCCCAGCGAGTACAGCGCGCGCGCGCGATTCATGTAACCGGCGTAGTAGTCCGGGTACAGGTCGGTCAGCATTTTCCATTTCGCGGCAACGTCGCTGATCGGCGCGCCGTCGAGCTGCTTGCCCCACGCGTCCAGGTACAACACATCACGCGGGGGCAGCCGCTCGCGCAGTGCCACTGCGCTGCGGTAAGAAGCCATGGCCTGGTTGACCTCGCCCCGCGCCATGTGGATCCGCATCCTGCCGACGTGCGCGAAGGCAAAATCCGGGTCGAGCTTGAGCGCCTGCTCAAAGAACTGCAGCGCCTCGTCGTAACGCCGGCCTGCCAGTGCGTTGCTGCCTTCGGCGTAGGCGCGAAGTGCATCCAGGTTCGGCGTGATGACCTGTGGCAGCGGCACGGCGTTGCTGCGCACATCGGAAAGCGCTTCACCCAGGCGCGTGCGCAGCGAGGCGACGACGGTATCGGTGGAACGCAGCGCGGACTCCAGGCCACGTCCGTCCGCGTACTCGGTGAAGACGGTGACCCCGTCGTGCGGTTGCACCACTTCCACCGCCACGCGCAGGCGTCCGTTGACTTCGGCGATGGAAGGAATCAGCACGGCACGGGCGCCCTCGCGGATCGCCACTTCCACTGCCGCCTTCCTGTCCAGCGGCGCATCGGGATTGCGGCGCATGCGTGCTTCGGTGTCACGCACCTTCAGGTCGCTGAGCACATTGACGTAGCGGGATTGCTCAAGGCTGACCCGCAGGGCCAGGTCCATCGAATCATCCAGCAGGCTGTTGCCGGTCATGTTGCGTACGTCAGCCAGCACCACCCAGTCGCGCTCGGCGAAGGCGATCGCCGGCTGCGGCCGCAGCAGCAGCCACGCGCCCAGCACCAGCACTGCCGCGAACATCGCTTCGGCCGCCATCGCCATCGGCCGGCGCCAGAACGGAATATCGCGGATCGCCTTGGGCGTGGGACGCGGGCGACCCACCGCCGGAACGTCCTCGGACACGACCCCATGGACGTCCATCGGTTGCGCCACGCCCTTGAAGCGCCAGCGCCCGTATGACTTCCACTTCAGCCCCTTGCCGACCTCCCCCAGGCTGTCGGCCACCCGGCGCACCATCGATTCGGCGGTGGCCGACAACAGCACCTGTCCCGGCCGCGCCAGCTGCATCAGGCGCGCAGCCATCGGCTTGGCCAGGCCTTCCACCTCGACCGGCTTGGACCCCAGCGCGATGGCCTCGGGCGTGTTGTTCCACAGGATCACCTCGCCCACGTGCAGGCCGGCCCGTGCCAGCAGCGGCACGTTGTTGGCCTGGCCGAGCTGGCGCAGCGCCTGCTGGTAATCCAGCGCGAAGCCCAATGCATCCACCGGCCGCTCGAACAGCAGGAACAGGCCGTCGGAACGGTCGATCTGCTGGCCGCGCCAGCGCTGCTGCATCGCCAGTACCAGGCGGTCGTGCTGCTGGAAAAGTTCGGCCGCGCCGGCATCACCGATGCGCTCCACCAGCGTGGTGGAATCGCACAGATCGGTGAACAGCAGCGCGCGCAGTTGCGGGACGTGGGAGGTCGCTTCCGTGCCACCGCTCATGGGAGTCTCCGCTCAGCCGGTTTCGACGACGTCGTGCGGCCAGCATAGCCGGTCGCCGCCATCCCGCTTGGCCTGGTACAGCGCGCGGTCCGCGTTGGCGTACCACTCGCTCCAGTCGGCGGTGGGGTGCACCAGGCTGGCGCCGATGCTCAGGAAGCACACGTGCGGGGTGCCGTGGCTGCGTTCGATCAGGCCATGCACGGCCGTCAGCACGAATTCGGCGGCATGCTGCACGATCTCCGCGTTGGCACGGCGCAGCAGCAGGCAGAACTCATCGCCGCCCAGCCGGCAGGCCAGGTCGTCGGCGCCGGCCATCGAGCGCAGGATGTTGGCCACGCTCTGCAGCACGCGGTCGCCGGCCTGGTGGCCGAACTCGTCGTTGATCTGCTTGAAGCGGTCGCAGTCGATCAGCAGCAGGCCCTGCGCCGGCCCCTCTTCGTGCGCGCGGCATTCCTGCAGGTACAGCGCCAGTCCGCGCCGGTTGTGCAGCCCGGTCAGTTCGTCGGTCCGCACCAGTTCGCGCGTATGGCTGAGCTGGTGGGTGGTGACGTACAGGTTGTCCAGCGCGGTTTCCAGGTCGTGGTTGCGGCGCCGCAGCTGGCTGATCAGCGCCTGCTCGTTGCCGACCACGCGCATGATGGTACGGCGCAGGAAATAGGCGATCAGGCCGGGCTCGGTTTCCACCAGCCGATGGAAATCGACATGGCCCAGTTCCAGCACGTCGGTATCGCAGGTGGCGCGCGCATCGGCGCTGCGCAGGTGGTCACCGATCAACAGGCCAAGCTCGCCGAAGAACTCGCTGCCGGCCAAGCGCTTGAGCACCAGGTCTTCGCCGAAATCCAGTTCGATCTCGCCTTCGGCGATGACGAACATGCTGCTGCCGCGGTGGCCGCGACGGAACAGGCAGTCACCTGCGCGCAATGTGCGCCGGTGGGCGAAGCGGGCGAACAGGTCGAACTCTTCCGGGCTGAGGACGGCGTGCACGATCTCAGCCATCGCCGTGGTGGCAATGCCTGATCGTTCCACCACGTCTGCGACCGCACCCCTGCCAGTCATTCCCCTGCCCCGCCGATCAGACTTCCCATCCTGAGGTGCGGAGCATATCACCGCTTTCAACTGTGCGCTGTGTCCCATTTTCCTGCATCCGTGCGTGGAATATCAGGGGCTTGAACGCGGTGTGCGGAGGGGACCGGCCAGGGCGTGGCCGCTCCCTTCCCTTCTTCACATCAGGCCGCGCGGCCGGCGCTGAACTGCGCTTCCTCGGTGGACCCGGTCAGGGCGGTGGTGGAGGACTGGCCCTGCTGGATCGCCTGGGTCACCGCATCGAAGTAGCCGGTGCCCACCTCGCGCTGGTGCTTGACCGCCGTGAAGCCGCGGTCGGCGGCGGCGAACTCGGCTTCCTGCAGCTCCACGAAGGCGCTCATCTGGCGGCGTGCGTAGCCATGGGCCAGGTTGAACATCGAGTAGTTCAGCGCGTGGAAGCCGGCCAGGGTGATGAACTGGAACCTGTAGCCGTACTTGGCGATCTCGGTCTGGAACGTGGCGATGGTGGCGTCGTCCAGGTTCTTCTTCCAGTTGAAGCTGGGCGAGCAGTTGTAGGCCAGCAGCTTGCCCGGGAACTTCGCGTGGATGGCTTCGGCGAACTGTCGCGCGAACTCCAGGTCCGGCTTGCCGGTCTCGCACCACACCAGGTCGGCATAGGGGGCGTAAGCCAGGCCGCGGCTGATCGCCTGGTCCAGGCCGTTGCGGGTCTTGTAGAAGCCTTCAGTAGTACGCTCGCCGGTGGCGAACGGCTGGTCGTTGGCATCGATGTCGCTGGTCAGCAGGTCGGCCGCCTCGGCATCGGTACGCGCCACCAGCAGGGTCGGCACGCCCAGCACGTCAGCCGCCAAACGGGCTGCGTTCAACTTCTCGATCGCCTCGCGGGTGGGCACCAGCACCTTGCCACCCATGTGGCCGCACTTCTTCACCGAAGCCAGCTGGTCTTCGAAGTGCACGCCGGCGGCACCGGCTTCGATCATCGCCTTCATCAGCTCGAACGCGTTCAGCACGCCGCCGAAGCCGGCTTCGGCATCGGCCACGATCGGCTGCAGGAAGTCGATCTCGTCTTTGCCCTCGGCATGGTGCAGCTGGTCGGCGCGCAGCAGGGTGTTGTTGATGCGCTTGACCACCGCCGGCACCGAATCGGCCGGATACAGCGACTGGTCCGGGTACATCTGGCCGGCCAGGTTGGCATCGGCGGCCACCTGCCAGCCGGACAGGTAGATGGCGTTCAAGCCGGCCTTCACCTGCTGCATGGCCTGGTTGCCGGTCAGCGCGCCCAGCGCGTTCACGAAGTCTTTTTCCTGCAGGTAGGTCCACAGCTTTTCCGCGCCCATCCGGGCCAGCGAATGCTCGACGTGGACCGTGCCGCGCAGGCGCACCACGTCGGCGGCGGTGTAGTTGCGTTCAATCCCGTGCCAGCGGGGGTTGGTGTCCCAGTCGTGCTGGATCTGTTCGGCAGTGGGCAGCGTGCTCATGTCTATCTCCAGTTCGTCAGTACTACAGCAGGAAGAAAAAGCGGGCCGGCGCGGGCGTCAGTCGATGCGTGCGTAGGCCGGCAGGGTCAGGAAGTCATTGAGTTCGTCGGCGCGGCTCAGCTCGGCCAGCAGGGCGATGGCTTCGTCCACGCGGCCGCCGCCGGGCAGGGTCGCGCGGTCGCCCAGGCGGGCCGGCAGCTGGGCCAGGGCGTTGTCCAGCAGCGCGGCATCGATGGCGGTGCCGTCGTCGAGCTGCTGGCCGGGGGTATGCAACCACTGCCACAGCTGGCTGCGGCTGATCTCGGCGGTGGCCGCGTCTTCCATCAGGTTGTGGATCGGCACGCAGCCGTTGCCATCCAGCCAGGCCGCCAGGTAGCGCACGCAGACTTCCACGTTGCCTTCGAAGCCGGCGCGGCTGATGCTGCCCGGCGGCCGTGCGATCAGCTGGTCGCGGTCCACGCGCACATCCTGGCGCAGCACCTGCTGCTGGTTCGCACCGGGCATGTGCTCGTCGAAGATCGCCATCGCCACCGGGATCAGTGCCGGGTGCGCGACCCAGGTGCCGTCATGCCCGGCGGTCACTTCGCGCAGCTTGTCCGCGCGCACCCGCGCCATCGCCTGTTCGTTGGCGGCCGCATCGTTGCCGATCGGGATCTGCGCCGCCATGCCTCCCATCGCATGTGCGCCACGGCGGTGGCAGGTCTGGATCAACAGTTCCGAATAGGCCTTCAGGAACGGCTGGGTCATGGTCACCTGGCCACGCTCGGGCAGCACCTTGTCGGCGTGCCGGCGGAAGGTCTTCAGGTAGGAGAATATGTAGTCCCAGCGTCCGCAGTTCAGGCCGACGATGCGGTCGCGCAGCGCATGCAGGATCTCGTCCATCTCGAACACCGCCGGCAGCGTTTCGATCAGCACGGTGACCTTGATCTGGCCGTGCGGCAGGCCGAGCATGCCCTCGATATGCGACAGCGCGGTTTCCCACAGCGCCGCCTCTTCCATGCTCTGCAGCTTGGGCAGGTAGAAGTACGGGCCGCGGTCGTTGGCCATCAGCGTGCGGGCGTTGTGGTAGGCGAACACCGCCGCATCGAACAGGCCGCCGGCCAGGCGCTGGCCATCCACCAGCACGTGCTTTTCGTCCAGGTGCCAGCCGCGCGGACGCACGATCAGTACCGCACGTTCTTCGTAAGGACGCAGCGAGTAGTGCTTGGACGGCTTGCTGCCGCTGGCCGGGGCGGTGAACTGCAGGTCGCCACGTACCGCACCGATCAACGACTGCTGGCCGGCCAGCAGGTTGCCCCAGGTCGGCGCGGTGGCGTCCTCGAAGTCGGCCATGAACACTTTGGCCCCGGAGTTCAGCGCGTTGATGACCATCTTCGGGTCGGTCGGGCCGGTGATCTCCACGCGGCGGTCCAGCAACGCGGCCGGCAGCGGCGCCACTTTCCAGTCCTCGGCGCGGATCGGCGCGGTATCGGTGCGGAAGTCCGGCAGCCCGCCCTGGTCGAAGAACGCCTGGCGCTGCACGCGGGCGGCCAAGCGGGCCTGGCGGCCGGGCTCCACCGCACGGTGCAGCGACACCAGCAGGGCCAGCAGCGGGGCCGGCAACAGCGCGGACTGGCCGGCCACCTGGGTGGTCAGGGTGATCCCCGGGGTGGGCTTGGCGGACGGCGATGGGATGGCGGAAGCAACGGCGGACATCGGGACACTCCAGCAGCGAGGGACGTCCCTACCGTGCTTCCCGGCCCATGTATTTGACAAAGCAGTTATTGCAATGCATTGGATAAGTTGTGCTTATACTCGTTACACCATGCCCACACGCCCGCCGCCAAGTCCCCGTTTTTCCTACAAATCCGATCGGCTGAAGCCGCTGCGCGCGTTCTGCCAGACGGTGCGATTGGGCTCGGTTTCACGTGCGGCGGAGGCCCTTTTTGTCAGCCAGCCGGCCATCAGCCAGCAATTGCAGGCCCTGGAGCGGGAACTGGGCGTGGTGTTGTTCGAGCGCAGCGGGCGGCGCCTGGTCCCCAGCCGCGAGGGCCAGCTGCTGTTCGAAATGGCACAGCCGCTGGTGGAGGACCTGGACGGCCTGGAGGCCCGCTTCCGCGACAAGGTGAGCGGCATGGACGCCGGCGAGCTGAACATCGCGGCCAACAGTTCCACCATCCTGTACCTGCTGCCGCGCATCATCGAACGCTTCCGCCAGCTGCACCCGGACGTGCGGCTGACCCTGCACAACGCCATCAGCGCCGACGGCACCGACCTGCTGCGCGATGACGCCGCCGACCTGGCGGTGGGATCGATGACCGACGTGCCGGCCGACCTGAGCTATGCCCCGGCCTACCGCTTCGAGCAGATGCTGATCACACCGCACGACCACCCGCTGGCGCGCGGCACGCTGAGCCTGGAGGCGATCTCCAAGCACCCGCTGGTGCTGCCGCCCAAGCGCCAGATCACCTACCGGCTGGTGGACCAGGTATTCCAGCGCCACCGCCTGCCCTACACCGTGGCGCTGGAGGTCGGCGGCTGGGAAGTGATCAAGCAGTACGTGGCGATGGGCATGGGCATCTCCATCGTGCCAGCGCTGTGCCTGAACGACGCCGACCCCGGCAAGCTGGTCGCGCGCTCCATGCGCGAATGGTTCCCGGAGCGCAGCTACGGGGTGATCGTACGCCGCGGCAAAGCCCTGTCCCCGCAGGCCCGCGCCTTCGTCGAAATGATCCAACCCGAACTGTTCTCGCCCCGCGAATACGACCAGAGCGGCCACTCCGAACGCTGACCCCGGTAGTGACGGCCGCTGGCCGTCATGCATCCGCGCTCCTGGAGGCTGACGACCGTGCTGCTGGAGGCTGACGACCGTACTCCTGGTGGGTGACGACCGTTGGTCGTCACGGCTCTCCAAGGTAAAGCCGAGTTCAATCGCCCGTCCGCTCAACTTCAGTACGGTCATCGGCGCGACGCGCGCGTTGGGTGTGGAGCTTCGAGTGAACGTCGGCGCAAGGTAGATAGCTGCCTGCACCAGATCAGCACCGTGGCCATTGCCGTCTCGCGCGTCTCTACAATCCCCCCATGTCGATCGAACTCCGCCATCTCCGCTACTTCCTCGCCGTGGCCGACACCCTGCACTTCGGCCAAGCCGCCGAGCGGCTCGGCATGTCACAGCCACCGCTGAGCCAGCAGATCCGTCAGCTGGAACAACTGCTCGGCGCGCAGCTGTTCGTGCGCAGCCATCGGCGGGTGCAGCTGACCGAAGCCGGTGCGCTGCTGCAGGCGAAGGCCCGCGCGATCCTGCAGCAGGTGGACGCGGCCGTGGACGAGGTGCAGCGGGTGCAGCGCGGCGAGCAGGGCGAGCTGCACATCGGCCTGACCCGCGCCACGCCGCTGGTGCCGCAGATTCCTCGCGCCATCTTCGGTTACCGCGAGCGTTTCCCGCAGGTGCGCTTGCAGCTGCGCGAGATGAACACCCTGCAGCAGATCGATGCGCTGCTGGAAAACCGGCTGGATGTGGGCATCATCCGCAAGCGTGTGCTGCCGCCGGAACTGGTGGCGCACAGCCTGTTTACCGATCCGCTGGCGCTGGTGCTTCATCGCGACCACCCTGCGCTGCGCGGGCGTGATCCGGCCCGCACGGTGCTGCCGTTGCAGCAGTTCGCGCACGAACCGTTCGTCGGCTTCCACCGCAGCGTCGGCGCCGGCATCCACGACCAGATGATCGCGCTGTGCGCCGCGGCGGGGTTCACGCCGCGCATCGTGCAGGAGGCCGGTGAGGCGTCCACGCTGATCAGCCTGGCGGCGGCGGGATTGGGCGCGGCGATTTTGCCGTCGTCATGCGACCACATCCAGATCGAGGGCGCGTGCTTCGTGGCGCTGGGCGATCAGGGCGCGCATTCGGAAGTGCAGCTGGTATGGCGACGGGAAGGGGTGACGCCGTTGATCCGCAATTTCACCGCGCTGCTGCAGGCGGAGTTCGGTCGGTAGTGACGGCCGCTGGCCGTCAACCACGTTCAACCGCCCGATGCGATTGACGGCCAGCGGCCGTCACTACCTCTCAAAGCGGGCGGCGCCACAGGCTCCAGGCGATACCTGCACCGATCAGGGTAAGTACGCCGGTGAACGCACATACGCCGACCCAATCCCACGCGGTGTAGGCCAGTCCGCCCACCGCGCCCAGCACGCTTGAACCCAGGTAGTACGAAAACAGATACAGCGCGGATGCTTCAGCACGGATCGCGCCGGCACGGCTGCCGACCCAACTGCTGGCCACCGAATGGCCGCCGAAGAAGCCGAACGTCACCAGCGCGATGCCGATCGCCATCGTCCACAGCCACGGCATCACCAGCAGCACGAGGCCGGCGATGATCAGGGCGTAGCTGATCGACAGCACGCGGCCGCGGCCATGGCGGATCGCCTGCTGGCCCATCCACGCCGAACTGAACGTGCCCACCAGGTACACGCTGAAGATCAATCCGACCACGGTCTGGCTGAGGCGATACGGCGGTGCCAGCAGGTGGTAGCCCAGGTAGTTGTAGGTGGTGACGAACACGCCCATGAGCAGGAACGCGGTGGCGAACAGCCACGGCAGGCCGGGATCGGCGAACAGCTGGCGCCAGCGTGCGGGCAGTTGGCGCAGCCCACCGCGACGGCTCTGGAAGTGCCGCGAGGGCGGCAGCTGCATCCACAGCAGCAGGGTGCTGGCGACGGCGATCAGCGATACCACGCCGATACCCCAGCGCCAGCCCCAGTGGTCGGCGATGATGCCGGCGATCAAGCGCCCGCTCATGCCGCCCACCGCGTTGCCGCCGATGTACAGTCCCATCGCCAGGCCCATCGCGCGGCTGTCCATTTCCTCTACCAGATAGGTCATCGCCACCGCCGGCACACCGCTCAACGCCACGCCCAGCAGCGCGCGCAGCACCAGCATCGTGGTCCAGTCGGTCACCAACGCGCTGGCAGCGGACAGCACGGTAGAGGCCAGCAGCGCGGTGATCATCACGTTGCGGCGGCCGACGCGGTCTGACACCAGGCCGGCGATCAGCATCATCACCGCCAGCAGCCCGGTGCTGAGCGACAGCGCCAGTGCGCTGTTGGCGGCGGACACGCCGAAGTGGCGGCTGAACTCAGGCAGCAGCGGCTGCACGGTGTACAGCAGGCCGAAGGTGGAGAAACCAGCCAGGAACAGCGCCACCGCGGTACGCCGGAACGCGGGCGTGCCTTGTTCGATGTGGGTGGCGGCCGCCGGGGCGCCGGTGGGCGTGTCGAGGGGGATGCGGCGCTCAAGGGCGGCCGCGGTATCGCCGTTCATGGGATCGGGATGGCCGGGGGAGACGGCCGGGGTGTGGGGATGGGGTCAGGCTAGCCTCCCTCATCGAGTCGATCCATAACCTGATGGGTACGGATTGATATGTTTGGCGTATGGATGCCGGCAAAAGGGCAAGGGTTCACAACCAGCGGTCGTCACTCCCGAGCCCTCATTCTCTGGCCGTTACAGGTGCAGCCACTCCAGGCCTTCGCCGCGGCGGTAGTAGACGGCCACGGCTTTGCCGTAGACCTTGTCGGCGTCGACGAAGCCGAAGAAGCGGCCGTCGAAACTGTTGCCGCGATGGTCGCCCATGACCAGCAGCTTGCCGGCCGGCACCACCACGCCATCCACGTCCGGGCCGCCGCCCATGTCCAGGCCAAGCTGCGCGGTGCGGGTGCCGAACTGTTCGGCGGCGGGGTTGCCGGCCTGCTGCAGCGGCTGGCCATTGATGCTCAGATGGCCGCTGCGCACGTCCACCCGGTCACCCGCCACGGCCACCACGCGCTTGATCAGCCGGGTGCCATCGGCGGGCGAATCGAACACCGCCACTTCGCCACGCTGCGGCGCACCCACGTCCATCAGCGCGTGCTGGGTGAACGGCAGGCGCAGGCCATACGCGCGCATGTCCACCACCACGCGGTCACCCGGTTCCAGGGTGGGCTGCATCGAACCGCTGGGCACCACGTAATGGTTGGCCAAGGTGTCGCGCGCGGCGGCCAGCAGGCCAAGCATCACCAGCAGCGGCAGGGCTTCCTTCTTCAACCAGTGCAGGGCGCGCTGGGTAACGGGAGGGCGGGCGATGGCATCCATGGCGAAGCTCCGGGAGGTGTGGGGGTAAGACCGTGGGAAGGGCGGTTCGGTTCCATGCGGCTGCAAAAAAGGACTCTGACCCCGGACTCTGACCCGGCCTCTACGGAGAATTTACGCGCGGTCGCGGCGCGTGCCATGGCGGCTTTATGGGCGCTGCGCGCATCGTGTGCCTACCGCGCCTGGGGCGCTTTCTGGTAGGTGTTGCATGACCATCCTGGTGATCCGCCACGCGGCTGCATCGCAGCCACTGCCGGTGCTGCCCGCGCAGCTGGCCGGCCATCGCGTGCTGTGTACGTCCTGCACGACCTTGGCCGGCGTGCGTGAATGCCTGTGCGAGCCACAAGCGCTGCGGGCAGATTGGGTGGTGCTGGATGTCGGCACGGCGGACGACGCGCAATGGGATGGCGAATCGGCGGCGCTGGGGACGGCGCTGGAACGCCTGCCGGCGCCCTACATCGAGTTGCAGGGTGCGCGTGACCCGGGGTTGGAAATCCGCCTGAAACTGCAGCATGCACCGGCTGCGGTGGTGGTGGACCAGCGTGGGCAGGAAGCGGGCTATCCGCTGTCGCTGGCCATCGTCGGCCACCGCCTGGCGCAGGGAGGCTGAGCCATGTCGATCTTCATCATCCGTGGCCCGGAAGCATCCGGTGCCCTGGTCCGCACCGCCGAGCCGCTGCCTGCGCTGGTGCTGAAAACGCTGGTGCACCGCGCGGTGGATGCCGGTACCAGCGTGGCGATCCGTGCCTGCGGGTCCGAACAGGAACTGCTTGATGCGCTGCGCGTGGCCGACCATGCGCGCGGTGAGGTGACCCTGCTGGATCCAGGTGCCTGCGCGCACAGCATGCGCCTGCAGCGGTTGTTGCCGCACCTGCATAACGCGTATGTGGAAGTGCACGACGACGGCGCGGTGGCCGAGCCGTGGTTGCCCGATGGCATCGGCCAGCGGCTGGGTATCGTGTCCGGTTACGGGGCGCAAAGCTACGTGCTGGCGCTGGACATCGCGCTGGATCACCTGGGCCTGGCCGAGCGCGCCGAGCGCGTGCACGTAGGAACCTGAGCGCTGGCGGACGTCTGCGGGATGCGTCGGGGAAGGGGTCAGGGCAACCCCGTCGGGCACCCCGGCACGCGCAACGGAAAACGGCGGGGTTTCCCCCGCCGTTCGTTCAACTCACTTCAGGCCGCGGAACTCGAGCAGCGGTTCCACCGACGGGTCCTTGCCGCGGAAATCGCGGTAGAGCTGGCTCAGCTCCACGCTGTTGCCGCGCGAGAGCACCTTGTCGCGGAACTGCTGGCCGTTGGCGGCGGTCAGGCCGCCGTTCTCCTTGAACCACTGGAAGGCATCGTGGTCCAGCACTTCAGCCCAGAAATAGGCGTAGTAGCCGGCCGAATAACCGCCACCCCAGATGTGGTCGAAGTAGCTGGTGCGGTAACGCGGCGGCACCTGCGCCAAGTCCACGTTGAACTTCTTCAGCGCCGCCGCTTCGAACTTGCCCACGTCCTGCAGCGGTGCATCGGCCTTCTGGGTGTGCCAGGCCAGGTCGAGCAGCGCCGCCGACAGGTATTCGGTGGTGGCATAGCCCTGGTTGAAGCTGCGGGCCTTGAGGATCTTGTCGACCAGCGCCTGCGGCATCGGCTCGCCGGTCTTGTAGTTCTTGGCGTAGTTGGCGAACACCTTCGGGTCCAGCGCCCAGTGTTCGTTGAACTGCGAGGGGAACTCGACGAAATCGCGCGAGGTGGCGGTGCCGGCGATCGACGGGTACTTCACGTTGGAGAACATGCCGTGCAGCGCGTGGCCGAACTCATGGAACAGCGTGGTGACGTCGTCGAAGCTCAGCAGCGCCGGCTGGCCCGCGGCCGGCTTGGTGAAGTTGCACACGTTGTAGACCACCGGCTTGGCACCGGTCAGGCCGTCCTGTTCGACGAACACGTCCATCCAGGCACCACCGGACTTGCTGTCACGCTTGAAGTAGTCGGTATAGAACAGCGCCAGCGAGGTACCGTCCTTGTCGAACACCTCGTACACCTTCATGTCCGCGTGGTAGGTCGGGATGTCGGTACGCGGCTTGAAGGTGATGCCGTACAGCTGGGTGGCGGCGTAGAAGACGCCGTTCTGCAGCACGTTGTCCAGTTCGAAATACGGCTTGATCTGCGATTCGTCCAGGTCGTACTTCGCCTTGCGCACCTGCTCGGCGTAGAAGTCCCAGTCCGAAGCGGCCAGCTTGAAGGCGCCCGTCTTTGCATCCGGATGCTGCGCGTCGATGACCTTCTGGATGTCCGCGGCTTCCGCGCGTGCCTTGGCGGTGGCGGCCGGCACGGTGTCGGTCAGCAGCTTCAGCGCAGCGGCCGGGGTCTTGGCCATCTGGTCGCCGAGGTTGTAATCGGCGTAGGTGGCGAAGCCGAGCAGCTTGGCCTTCTGCGCACGCAGCTGGGCCAGGCGCTGCACGGTCTGCTGGGTGTCGTTGGCATCGCCGCGCTGGGCGCGGGTTTCCGATGCTTCCAGCACGGCGGCGCGCTGTTCGCGGTTGCTCAGCGAACCGAGCACCGGCTGCTGGGTGGTGTTCTGCAGCGGCAGCAGGAACTTGCCTTCCAGCTTGCGCGCGGTGGCATCGGCGGCGGCGGTGTTGATCGCATCTTCGCTCAGGCCGGCCAGCTTGGCCTTGTCATCCACCACCACGGCGGCGGCGGCAGTGGCCGCGACCAGGCGGGTGTGGAACTGCGTGGACAGCGTGGTTTCTTCCACGTTGAGCTTGCGCAGGCTGGCCTTGTCGGCGTCGTTGAGCTGGGCGCCGGCGCGCACCAGGCCATCGTAGTAATGCTCCACCAGGCGCGTCTGCACCGGATCCAGGCCCAGCGAGGCGCGCTGGTCGTACAGGGATTTCACCCGGGCGAACAGCTTCGGGTCCAGGTTGATCTCGTCCTGGTGGGCGGCCAGCTTCGGCGCCACTTCTTCCTGGATCTTCTGCCGCGCATCGTTGGTATCGGCCTGCACCAGGCCGAAGAAGATGCGCGAGACACGGGTCAGCGTTTCACCGCCCCGCTCCATCGGCACGATGGTGTTGTCGAAGGTGGCCGGCTCGCTCGAATCGGCGATGGCGCGGACTTCGGCCAGGTGCTGGCGCATGCCTTCTTCGAAGGCCGGCAGGTAATCGCTGTCCTGGATCTTGTCGAACGGCGGCGCCTGGAACGGCAGCGTGCTCGCGCTCAGCAGCGGATTGGTGGAGGCATCGGCCGGCTGCTGGGCCGGGGCGTTCTGGGCTTCGGACACGGGGGTGGACTCCTTGCCGGAACAGGCAGCCAGCGCCAGGCTGATGGCGGCGGCCAAGATGACGGTACGCGACATGCAAAAGGCTCCTAGAGGGGCGATCGGGACCGACCGCCAGCCTTCCAGCCTACTCCCACGGCACTGGGGCGGCATGTGCCGGACGTGGCGCCTGCGCTGCCGCGCTGTGGCCGCTCAGACCGTGCCGCGGGTCTTGCCGATCCACGGCCGGTAGTACTCGCGGATGCTGGCCATGTCGGCGGCATCGTTGCCGGTGGCATGGAACAGCGGCCCGAAGCCGATGGTCTTGTCCGGGTAGTGGAAGTACGCGGCCAGGATCGGCACGTCGGCCATCCGCGCGATCTTCAGGAAGCCGGCCTTCCAGTGGGTCACCTTCTTGCGGGTACCTTCCGGGGTGATGGCGTACCACATCTTTTCCGAACGGCGGATCACCGCCACCGCCTGTTCCACCGTGCCCTGCGGCGAGCTGCGGTCCAGCGGGATCACCCCCAGCTTGAGCAGCAGCGGGCCCAGCGGCCACCAGAACAGCGAGGCCTTGCCCAGCACGCGCACGTCCAGGCCCAGCGCCAGCTTCACCGCCATGCCCCAGTACCCATCCCAGTTGGACGAATGCGGGGCGATGATCATCACCACCTTGGGCACGTCGGGCAGGGTGCCGACCACCTTCCAGCCGCGCAGGCGCAGCGCACTGCGCGCGATCCAGCGGATGAAGGCATTCGGCTTGACCTGCGGCATGTTCGGCGGCACGGGTGGCAGCAGCGGCGAAGGATGGTTCAAGGCTTACTCCCAGTTGCGGGTTGTGCGGCCGCGCTTGACCTGCGCGCGGCCTTTCTTGGCGTCCAGGCGACGCAGGGTCGACCCGTAGGTTGGTTTGGTGGCCTTGCGTGGCTTGGGCACGCTCAGCCCTGCCCGGATGAACTCGGCCAGCCGCTCGCGCGCATCCTCGCGATTGCGGTCCTGGGTACGGAAACGCTGCGCGTCGATGACCAGCACGCCTTCGCCGGTCACGCGCCGGTCGCGGCGCACCAGCAGGCGCGCACGCAATGGCTCGGGCAGCGACGGCGAGCCGGCCAGGTCGAAACGCAGCTCCACCGCCGTCGATACCTTGTTGACGTTCTGGCCGCCGGCGCCACTGGCACGCACGAACCGCTCGACGAGTTCATCGTCGGGGATCACAAGCTGCGCGGAGATGACGACTGGACCAATACCCATGGACGCATTGTAACGGTAGCCGGTGACGGTTGGCTGTCGGTATCGCGAGCCGTTCCACCGCGATCAGGTCCCCAACACGTCGCCTTCGCCAACGCGGGCGGTATGCTGGCGGCATCATCCCCGAAGGACGTCCGCATGATCCGCATTTTCCGCCGCCTGCACCGCACCGCCCTGCTGCTGGCGCTTGCCCTTGCGTCCGTTCCTGCGCTGGCCGCG
The DNA here is from genome assembly GCF_001431535.1 of Stenotrophomonas chelatiphaga. GTDB lineage: Bacteria > Pseudomonadota > Gammaproteobacteria > Xanthomonadales > Xanthomonadaceae > Stenotrophomonas > Stenotrophomonas chelatiphaga. Next base: position 4,907 of record NZ_LDJK01000069.1, on the reverse strand, counting down.
CCGCCCACCGATGGGGACATCAACCGCCTGCTGTCGGCCTCGCGCGCGCAGGCCATGCTGGATTCGATGCTGCCGCAGATCGAGACCATGCAGCGCCAGCAGTTCGAGCAGGTCACCCAGCAGCGGCAGCTGACCCCGCAGCAGCAGGAGCAGCTGCAGCGGATCCAGGCGCGCACCGCGCAGACCCTGCGCCAGGCGCTGTCCTGGCAGCAGCTGCGGCCGATGTACGTGGATCTGTACAAGCAGACCTTCAGCAAGGAAGACGTGCTGGCGATGGCCGAGTTCTACGAGAGTTCGGCCGGGCAGAGCCTGCTCGACAAGACCCCGGCGCTGATGCAGAACGTGATGGTGGCCATCCAGGCGCGCATGCAGCCGCTGTTCGCGGACCTGCAGAAGGACCTGGAAGCGATCGTCAACGAGCCGACGAAGAAGTAACGGTGGAGTGGGTGGAGAGGTGGGTGACGACCGGTGGTCGTCACGCCTCTCGCCGCAGAGCGTGACGGCCAGCGGCCGTCACTACCTGGGCCCGCTGCCCTTACTTGGCGGGCTTCACCGGGTTGCCGTCGGCATCGATGATGCTGACCTCGCCCAGCTTCAGCGCGCGCACCGGCGCTTCGGTCTGCTTCAGGTCGCCGACCACCACCCAGGTGAGCGATTCCGGCTTGATCGCCGACGCTGCTTCCTGCACCTGCGCCGGGGTCATCGCCTCGATGGCCGCCTTGCGCTGGAACACGTAGTCATCCGGGCGCTGGAACTGCACCAGGCTGCCGATCGTGCCCAGCACCGAACTGGCCGTTTCATACGCACCCGGCAGGCTCAGGGTCTGGATGTTGCGGATGCGCTGCACTTCGGCCGCGGTCGCCGGCTTCTGGCCAGCAGCGAACTCGGCGATTTCCTTGCGCATTTCCGCCAGCGCCGGACCGGTCTTGTCGATCTGCACCGGGGCCATCGCCATCCACGGCCGCTGGCCGACGGTGTTGCTGGCGCTGCTGCGGGCCCCGTAGGACCAGTGCTTTTCCTCGCGCAGGTTCATGTTCAGGCGCGAGGTGAAGTCGCCGCCCAGCACGCCGTTGGCGATGTCGAAGCGGACCGAACCCGGATCCACCGAAGACGGCACCACCTGGCCGGCGAACAGGTTCGCCTGCACAGCGCCGGGCTGGTCGATCAGGAACACGCGCGGGCCGGTTGGCACGGCAACATCCACGGCCGCCTTGACCTTCGGTGCCGGGCCTTCGCTCTTCCAGTCGCCCAGCTGGCGGTTCAACAGCGGCACGATTTCCTTCAGCGTGGTGTCACCCACCACGATCAGCGTGCCCTCTTCCGGGCGCAGCCAGTCGCGGTGGAAATCGACCAGCTCATCGCGGGTCAGGCTGGCGATGGCCGCCTCGTCACCGCTGCCGGTGAACGGAATCGCATACGGGTGGCCCTTGCCGTACAGCAGCGGCGGCAGCACGCGCATCGCCGATGCGGTGGGGTTGGCCTTTTCCTGCGCGATGCCGGCGATCCAGCTGCCCTTGACCCGGTCGATCTCGGACTGGTCGAAGCGCGGCTGGCGCAGCAGCGTGGCGTACAGGTCCAGCGACGGCGCCAGGTTTTCCTTCAGCGCGGACAGGTCCACGGTGCTGAAATCCAGACCGGCCGATGCACTCAGGTCCGCGCCCAGGGCGTCGGCGGCGTCGGCGAAGGCCAGTGAGCCGAGCTTGCCGGCGCCTTCGGTCATCAGCCCCATGGCGAAGTTGGCGGTGCCCGGCTTGCGGTCCTGGTCGGCACTGAAGCCACCCGGGAACTGATAGCTGAACTGCACCACCGGGATTTCATGGCGCTCGGCCAGGATCACCCGCGTGCCGTTCTTCAGCGTGGCGCGCTGCAGCTCGGGGAACTTCAGTTCGGGGAACTGCCGGGTCTGCGGCACGCCGGTGCCACGGTCCACCTGCGCCGGCAGCGTGGTGTACTTCGGATCCACCGCCGGCAGTTCGAACGGCTTCGGGCTCTGCGATGCTTCTTCTTCCAGCGCCACGCGCTGGCCCGGTTCCACCACCAGGGTGTGGCTGCCGGTACCCAGCCACTTGCCACCCACCGCGCGCAGGTCGGCCACGCTGGCACCATCGATGTGCTTCAGTGAATCACGGAAGCAGCCCGGGTCACCGGTATAGACAGTGCATTCGGCCAGCGCGTCGGCCTTGCCACCGAAGCCGCCGATGCGTTCGATGCCGCGGATGAAGCTGGCACGGAAGGCGGTCTTGGCGCGGCTCAGTTCGTCGGCCGACGGGCCTTCGGCAACCAGGCGATCGATCTCTTCGTCGATGATCGCTTCCACCCGGGCCGGGTCGACGCCCTGCTTCACCGTGGCCATCACCATGAAGTTGGAGCCCAGCTGCGAGGCATAGGCGCCTGCGCTGATGTTGTCCACCAGCTTCTCTTCGTGCTCCAGGCGCTTGGCCAGGCGCGATGACTTCGCCCCGCCGAGCACCTGGCCCAGCAACTGCAGCTCGTCGATGTCACGGGTGCCGACCTGGGCTACGTTCCAGGCACGGTAGATGCGCACCTGCGGCACCTTGTCGGTCATTACTTCGCGGCTGTCGGCGGCACGCTGCGCCACGTCCACCTTCGGCTGCGCCATGCTCGGGCCGGCCGGGATGCTGCCGAAATACTTCGCCGCCTTTTCCTTCGCCGTGGCCAGGTCGATGTCGCCGGCCAGTACCAGCACCGCGTTGTTTGGGCCGTACCAGGTCCGGAACCAGGTCTTGACGTCATCCAGCGAGGCCGCGTTGAGGTCGTTCATCGAGCCGATGACGCTGTGGTGGTACGGGTGGCCCTTCGGATACAGCGCGCGGTTGAGCTGGGTCCACACCTGTCCATACGGCTGGTTTTCACCCTGGCGCTTTTCGTTCTGCACCACGCCACGCTGTTCGTCCAGCGCAGCCTGGTCGATCGCACCGAGCAGGTGGCCCATGCGGTCGGACTCCATCCACAGCGCCATGTCCAGCGCGGTGGTGGGCACGTTTTCGAAGTAGTTGGTGCGGTCGGTGTTGGTGGTGCCGTTCTGGCCGGTGGCACCGACCTGCTTGAAGGGTTCGAAGTACTCGCCGTCGTGGTTTTCGCTGCGCTGGAACATCAGGTGTTCAAACAGATGCGCAAATCCGGTGCGGCCGGCCGGCTCGTCCTTGCTGCCCACGTGGTACCAGACGTTGACGGCCACGATCGGCGCCTTGCGGTCGGTGTGCACCACCACGCGCAGGCCGTTGGGCAGGGTGAACTGCTCGAACGGAATGTCGACCTTGGCTGCCGCTGCCGGCTTGGCCATCAGGGGCGCAGGCGCCAGGCCGCCCAGCGCGGTGGCGAGGGCTACGGCAAGCAGGGCAGTGCGCGGGCGCAGTGGGGAGGGCATTCCGGATCCTTGTCATTCAGGTGGTGCCCGATCCTACCGTGTGCACCGGCCCACCAGCATCGGCCAAGCGTCACAGGCCGGAAGCGACCCGTCCCCATCGAATTCCGCAGCGGCAGCCCGCGTCCGCGTGGACGGCTGCGGACGAGTGTCCGGACACCGGACACGCCCCTTATTTCCAACTCATTGAATCAACTACGTAAAAACTTGGCACGACGATTGCTTCCTCTATCCCGTGGCACGAAGCGAACCGAACCAATATGACTGGCCGCTGAACAAAGCCGGGAAATTGAACAATCTCCTTGCAAGTCCAGTTTTGGTGTACTACCTTACTACCACACCACCGCCCACACACACTAAACAGGTCCCGCCATGAACACCAAGATCCTCGCCATCACCATTGCCCTGATCGCCGGTACCGCGGTTGTTTCGCCGGTGCAGGCCGCCCCGTCCATCGGCACCCTGCAGACCGTGCAGGTGCGCCCGGACGCCGAACAGCTGGCCCAGCAGGCCTGGGAGCAGGCCAGCGGCATCCCGACCCTGGCCGCGGTGCAGGTGCGTCCGAGCGCCGACCAGTTGGCCGGCATCGACGCTCAGGCCGTCGCCGCTTCCACCGCGATGCCGATCACCACCCTGGCCGCAGTGGAAGTCCGCCCGAGCCTGGAACAGAAGGTCGCCCTGGCAGCCGAACTGCAGGCCGAGCGCTACACCGTTGCGCTGGCCAATGCGGCCACCACGTTTGCCAGCAACGTCATCGTCAATCTGCCGGTGGTGCACGTGCGCCCGACCCAGACCGACCTGCAGGCGCTGGCGCTGGAAACCGCTTCGGTCCTGGTTGGCAAGTGAGTACGCCGCGCATGCCGACCGCCATGGCAGGTCATTCGAAACATCCCTGAACGCCGGGTCCCCCTACCCGCAAGGACCCGGCAGGCCGCCGAGCACCGCGCCGCGCATTACACTGCGCCGATGAGCCAGGTCCCCACGTTCCACGTCGTGCTGTTCCAGCCCGAAATACCGCCCAACACGGGCAATGTCATCCGTCTTTGCGCCAACACCGGCGCGCACCTGCACCTGGTCGAACCCTTGGGTTTCGCACTGGACGACAAGCAGCTCAAGCGCGCCGGCCTGGATTACCACGAGTATTCCCGCCTGCAGGTGCACCCGGACCTGGATACGGCATTGGCCCGCATCGCACCGAACCGCTTGTTTGCCCTGAGTACCCGCGCCAGCGTCCGCCATGACAGCGTGCCGTTCGAAGACGGCGATGCCTTCCTGTTCGGACCGGAAAGCCGCGGCCTGCCGCAGGAGGTACTGGATACGCTGCCCGATGGCCGCCGCCTGCGCCTGCCGATGCGGCCGGGCAACCGCAGCCTCAACCTGTCCAACACGGTGGCGGTGGTGATGTACGAAGCGTGGCGCCAGCACGGGTTCGCCGGCGGGGCGTGAGGGTGGGTCGAACGGGCTGGACCCCCTCGCGGGTGGCGTTTTTGCTGCGGCTGGGGGTGGGCCCTGTCTCTTATAC
>NZ_LDJK01000068.1 GCF_001431535.1 Stenotrophomonas chelatiphaga | reverse complement strand
GAGCCGCGAAGAGCTACATGGACGTACTTGCGCGTGCCCCGCATAGCCTCCCCGCCCGGCCCACCCCAGCTTCAGCCTGAAAGCCACCCGCGAGGGGGGTCTCACCCGTTCGCAGTCACTTCTCGACAGCCGACTCCACCACCATGTCCAGCACATACGCCTGCGACGACGCATCCGCCGGCGGATTGGCCACCTTGAAGCGGTTCACGCGCAGTACGTTGCGGGTCCCGGCCTCGTGGGTGTAGCCCTCGATGTTGTCGTAGAAGTTCTCGAACCCGCCCGGCTCACCCTGCTTCAGGCCCTGGTCGTCGAACTGCACTTCGCGCACCTGCAGGCACTGCTTGTCCTTGATCAGCGGATGCGGGCACGGCTTGGTCTGCGCGGCCACTTCCAGGAACACGCGCTCACCCGGGCCGCCGAAGCGGGTCTCGGCGGTAGGCTCTGGGGCGAACACCAGCACCTCGCCCTGGGCGGTACGCAGGGTCAGCTCGCCGTTGTCGGCCAGTTCGGTCTTCAGCGTGCCCTGCAGGCGGCTGCCCACGGCCTCGTCCAGCGCCATGATGCTCGGCTCGCAGGCCATGCGCGTGGAGGCCAGCTGCGACAGCACCAGGTTGCCATCAGCCACGGTGTAACCGCCACTCATGCCGTTGCAGGCGTTGGACACCGATACGCGGCCTTCGCTGAAGTCCAGCGTCACCGGCTTGTCGGCGCGCACGAACAGCGCATCGATGCGCTTGCCGTCGGCGCCGGTGGCGTCCTTCAGTCGCCAGTGCTGGCCATGCAGGCGCTGCACGTCCAGGTGCGCGGCGGTCTTCTGCGCAGCGGCGGCGGCCGGTGCCGGGGCGAGGTCATCGGCATTGCCGGCCGGGGCCGGGTTCTGGCTGCAGGCCGCCAGCAGGGCCAACGGCAGGGACAGGATCAGGGTGCGCTTCATTTGGATTCTCCTTGGATTGCCGGATTCAGAACGGGTGCGCGTGCCGGATGGGGTCACGCATCTGGCGCCGCATTCAGTTGCCGGCAGGCAACCACAGCAGCAGTCCCGCGCCGAGCAGGATGCGATACACCGCGAAGGCGGTGAATTTGTGTGACTTGATGTAGCCCAGCAGCCACTTCACTACGACGAAGCCGGTGACGACCGCGGCAAGGAAGGCCACGCCGACGTCGGTCCAGTTTTCGCTGGCCAGGTTGCCCTCCTTGGCCAGTTCCAGGAACGCATAGGCGCTGGCCGCGAACATGGTCGGGATGCCGACCAGGAACACGAACTCGGTGGCCGCTGCACGGCGGCTCAGGCCCAGCAGCATGGCCAGGAAGATCGCCGACGCCGAGCGCGACGTGCCCGGGAACACACCGGCCACCACCTGCGCGATGCCCACGCCGATGGCCACCGTCCAGGTCACCCGGTCACGATCAGGCAGGCGTGCGGTATAGGCCTCCACCAGCAGCATCCAGATGCCACCGATGATCAGCGCCCACGCTACCGGGCTCACCGTTTCCGGCAGTTCCCAGCCAGCCAGGCGCACCGGCAGGCCGACCACCGCGGTCACCAGGAAGGCAGCCCCCAGCTTCATCACGTAGTCGCGGTTCTCGCGCTGGTGCAGGCCGGTGGCCAGGCTCCACAGACGCTGGCGGAAGACCAGGGTGATGGCGAGGATCGCACCGGCCTGGATGATGATGTTGAAGAAGTCCGAGCGCGCGCCCAGCCAATGCTGGGCGATCAGCAGGTGCCCGGTGCTGGAGATGGGCAGGAACTCGGTGACGCCTTCAAGGATGCCCAGCAGCAGGGCGGAGAGCAGGTCTGACATGGAGAAGGATAGTTGGGTGGGCAATGAAAGGTGCCGAAGAGGATAGACCATCTCCTGATGCACCAAGCCAGTGCGCGGTGCTGACAACGCACCATGATGGTGCGTTTTGTTGTGCACCATTCAGGCGCACGCTCATGCAAATCAAGGGCTTGTGAGGGTGCAGAAGTTGGCACGGACATTGCTCTGGTAATCCCAGGCATTCAATTCCAACCGAGGTTCCACCCGATGTCCGTTGAAAACGTTGAGAAGCTGGTCAAGGACAACCAGATCGAGTTCGTCGATCTGCGTTTCGTGGACATGCGTGGCATCGAGCAGCACGTCACCTTCCCGGTCAGCATCATCGAAGCGTCGCTGTTCGAAGAAGGCAAGATGTTCGACGGCAGCTCCATCGCCGGCTGGAAAGGCATCAACGAATCGGACATGGTCCTGCTGCCGGATCCGTCCAGCGCCTACGTGGACCCGTTCTACGCCGACCCGACCATCGTCATCAGCTGCGACATCCTCGACCCGGCCACCATGCAGCCGTACGGCCGTTGCCCGCGCGGCATCGCCAAGCGCGCCGAAGCCTTCCTGAAGTCCAGTGGCATCGCCGAGCAGGCCTTCTTCGGCCCGGAGCCGGAGTTCTTCATCTTCGATTCGGTCCGCTTCGCCAACGACATGGGCAACACCTTCTTCAAGGTCGATTCCGAAGAAGCCGCCTGGAACACCGGTGCCAAGTATGACGGCGCCAACAGCGGCTACCGTCCGGGCGTGAAGGGCGGTTACTTCCCCGTGCCGCCGACCGATTCGCTGCACGACCTGCGCGCGGAAATGTGCAAGACGCTGGAACAGGTCGGCATCGAAGTGGAAGTGCAGCACCACGAAGTGGCCACTGCCGGCCAGTGCGAGATCGGCACCAAGTTCAGCACCCTGGTGCAGAAGGCCGACGAACTGCTGCGCATGAAGTACGTGATCAAGAACGTTGCCCACCGCAACGGCAAGACCGCGACCTTCATGCCCAAGCCGATCGTCGGCGACAACGGCAGCGGCATGCACGTGCACCAGTCGCTGTCCAAGGGCGGCACCAACCTGTTCTCCGGTGACGGCTACGGTGGCCTGAGCCAGCTGGCGCTGTGGTACATCGGCGGCATCTTCAAGCACGCCAAGGCGATCAACGCCTTCGCCAACGCCGGCACCAACAGCTACAAGCGCCTGGTCCCGGGCTTCGAAGCGCCGGTGATGCTGGCCTATTCGGCACGCAACCGTTCGGCTTCGTGCCGCATCCCGTTCGTGACCAACCCGAAGGCGCGCCGCATTGAAATGCGCTTCCCCGATCCGATCCAGTCCGGCTACCTGACCTTCACCGTGCTGATGATGGCCGGCCTGGACGGCATCAAGAACCAGATCGACCCGGGCGCACCGAGCGACAAGGACCTGTACGACCTGCCGCCGGAAGAAGAGAAGCTGATCCCGCAGGTCTGCTCCTCGCTGGACCAGGCGCTGGAAGCGCTCGACAAGGACCGCGAGTTCCTGAAGGCCGGCGGCGTGATGGACGATGATTTCATCGACGGTTACATCGCGCTGAAGATGCAGGAAGTCACCAAGTTCCGTGCGGCCACCCACCCGCTGGAATACCAGTTGTACTACGCCAGCTGAGCACGCGCGGCGGTGGCGGAGGATACCCCTCCCACCTTCGTCATCGCCGCATCTTTTCCGGCTGGGGAGCCGGCAGGGATGAAGCCTGCACCGCTGTAGGAAGTGTTCCATCCGTTCAGGGGCAAGAGAGACCGGACGCGCGTCATGGGCCTACCTCCCTCCCGCGTCGCTGGCTGTGTTTGGAGAGAGACACAGCCGCCAGGGCCCAGACCACGTTCGGCGCAACAGCCACGGCCACCCCATGGGGTGGCCCGTGGTTGCAGACGCCACGGCCTGCATCCGCCGTGGACCCATCCACCATCGGGATATGCGCATGAAACTGATCTCCGCCATCATCCGGCCGTTCAAGCTCGACGAGGTCCGCGAGGCCCTCTCCGACGCTGGCGTGTCGGGCATCACCGTGACCGAAGTGAAAGGCTTCGGTCGCCAGAAGGGCCACACCGAGCTGTACCGCGGCGCCGAGTACGTCGTCGATTTCCTGCCGAAGATCAAGATCGAAACCGTGGTGACCGACGAACGTACCGACGCGGTGATCGAAGCGATCCAGAACGCAGCGGGTACCGGCAAGATCGGCGACGGCAAGATCTTCGTCACGCCTGTCGAACAGGTCATCCGCATCCGCACCGGCGAAATCGGCGCGGACGCGCTGTAACCCACTCGGAGATCCCTCGCATGAAGATTCGACTGTTCGCCGGGTGGCAAGCCCGGTTCCATCTGGTGTGCCTGATGATGCTGCTCAGCGCACTGGCCGTGGGCGCTTTCCCGGGCACTGCCCACGCCCAGGCGCAGGTCACCCCGGTGCCGACCGAAGAAGTGGCGGTCGAGCCGCTGGCTGCAGAGCCGGTCGCCGCCCCGGTGGCTGAAGCGGCCGCCGCACCCACCTTCGACCACGGTGACGTGGCCTGGATGCTGACCTCCACGCTGCTGGTGCTGCTGATGGTGGTGCCGGGCCTGGCCCTGTTCTATGGCGGCCTGGTGCGTTCGAAGAACGTGCTGTCCGTACTCAGCCAGATCCTGGTGGTGTTCTCGCTGGTGATCATCCTGTGGGTGGCCTACGGCTACAGCGCGGTGTTCAGCGAAGGCAACCAGTTCTTCGGCTCCTTCACCCAGTTCGCCTTCCTGAAGGGCTTTTCGCCCGACTCGGTCGGCAACACGCCGATCGCCGGCCTGCCGGATTACCTGTTCGTCGCCTTCCAGTCCACGTTCGCCGGCATCACCACCGCCCTGATCGTCGGCGCCTTCGCCGAACGCATCAAGTTCAAGGCGGTGATCCTGTTCTCGATCCTGTGGTTCACCCTCAGCTACATCCCGATGGCGCACATCGTCTGGGGCGGGGGCTACCTGGGCGAAATGGGTGCGATCGATTTCGCCGGCGGCACCGTGGTGCACATCAACGCAGGCGTGGCCGGCCTGGTCGGCGCGTACTTCGTCGGCAAGCGCATCGGCTATGGCCAGACCGCGCTGAAGCCGCACAACGTGGTGTTCACCTATATCGGCGCGATGCTGCTGTGGGTGGGCTGGTTCGGCTTCAACGCCGGCTCGGCCGCTGCTGCCGACACCGTGGCGTCGCTGGCCTTCCTCAACACCATCCTGGCCACGGCCGCGGCGGTGGTGGGCTGGACGCTGGTGGAAGCGATCACCAAGGGCAAGCCGTCCGCACTCGGCGCTGCATCCGGCGCGGTTGCCGGCCTGGTCGGCATCACGCCGGCCTGCGGCACCGTCGGCCCGATGGGCGCGCTGGTCATCGGCGTGGTCTCCGGTGCGCTCTGCGTGTGGGGCGTCACCGGTCTGAAGCGCCTGCTGAAGGTCGATGACACCGCCGATGTGTTCGGCGTGCATGGCATCGGCGGCATTGTCGGTGCGCTGCTCACCGGTGTCTTCAGCGCGCAGTCGCTGGGCGGCACCAAGGCCGACCTGGATATCGGCCACCAGGTATGGGTGCAGTTCGTCAGCGTCGCATTCACCATCGTCTGGTGCGCCGTGGTGACTGCGCTGATCCTGCTGGTGGTCAAGGCGCTGGTCGGCCTGCGTGTCACCGAAGAAGCCGAGCGTACCGGCCTGGACGTGACCTCGCACGGCGAGTCCGCTTACGAGGTCTGATCCACGGCTTTCTGCAGAACAACTTGTTGATGGCGCTTGCATGCGCCGTGACCGGCGGTCCGGGGGCCGCCGGTTTTTTAATGGGTACAATCGGGGCATGACGATGATCCGCCCCCTGGCCCTGCTGCTTTCCTGCGCGCTGTTGGCCGCCTGCGCCGGTGCGCCGGTGGAAGAGCGCAATCCGCTGGCGAGCTGGGTGCCATCGGCCAACCACAACGCGCGCATGCCGGTGATCATCGTGTTGCACCACACCGACCAGCACTCCGTGCAGCAGAGCCTGGACACCCTGCGCAGTGCCAACAGCGGGGGCAAGGTCAGCGCGCATTACCTGATCGGCGCCGACGGCAGGCGCTACCAGCTGGTCGCCGATGATCGCCGCGCCTGGCACGCCGGGCCGGGACGCTGGGGCACCATCACCGACCTGAACTCCGCCTCGATCGGCATTGAACTGGACAACGATGGTGACACGCCTTTCAGCCAGGCGCAGGTCCAGTCGTTGATCGTGCTGCTGCAGGATCTCAGCAGCCGCCTGCGGATCCCGCCGTCGCAGGTGATCGGGCATGCCGACCTGGCGCCTTCACGCAAGCAGGACCCCAGCCGCTTCTTCCCGTGGCAGCAGCTGGCGCAGGCCGGTTTCGGCGTCTGGCCGCGCGCTGCCGATGGACTGCCGCCGGCCGGTTTCGATGCCTGGCAGGCGCTGGCCGTGTTCGGTTATCCGCTGGACGACCGCGATGCCGCCGTGGGTGCCTTCCATCGTCGCTTCCGCGGCCGCGACGACCTGCCGGCCGTGCTGGATGCCGAAGATGCGCGCATCCTGCATTCGCTGCTGCTGCAGCAATAACCAGCCCTCTGAGGCACACTCAGCGCCCTTTTTCCAGATTTCCGGGCTGCTGGCCCGGGTAGGACAGTTCATGAACACCGCCAAGAAGTACTACAAGCACCCGGCCGAATCGGACCTGGGCAAGGGCAACGTGCTGATGGAAGCCCGCGGCGAGAAGATCGTGCGCCAGGTGGAGATCTACGGCCTGCGGGTGGTGTGGGCTGATGCCACCGGACAGAGCGACGACCGTTTCGCGCTGGCCGACCAGCCGCTGTCTTTCTTTGACTTCGACGAAGACGACGAGATCAGTGCACGCGAATTCGAAAGTGCCTGGAAGAAGGCACGGGACGCCTCCGGTACGCCCTGATCGGTGCGCCAGAGATTGTCTGATTGGGCGCAGCGGCACGCGCTGATGGGGCGTGCGTCATCCCCTTGCGAGGCTGGTTGCAGGTTGATTGTCATCAACACGCACCGCCCGCCCATCGCGGTACGGGGAAGGCGCCCACGCAGATGCGGCGCGGGCGAGATTCGCAAAACGGGTGACAGATCATCGCGTACTTGCCGTCTTCCATGGGCATACGCATTCAACAGGTGTGCGCGCGATGATCGGCGACACCACCAGCGTCTTCGATTCCGGTGCGTCCTTCCGGAGGACCTCCTTTGAACTACTCCGTCTATTACTGGTTCCCGTCGCACGGCCATACGCCTGCCGCTCTGCTCAAAGGGAAGGACTTCTTCACGGGCGCAGCCTGCCCGCCGTAACGAACGTCGTCCGCCGACGGGCGCATCCCTCGGTGATGCGCTCGTCTTTTCAACCCAAGCCACGTCCATCAATCCGCCGTTTTGCACTACATTGGTGCAATGACTGCGTTCCTGCCGCCCCCCGTCATCGAACAGCTCGGCACGCCGGTCGCCTGGGCCGACGCCGGTGGGCGCATCACCGGCTGCAATCCGGCCTTCGCCCGCTGGCTGGGGGTCAGTGGGCGTCGCCTGGTCGGCCAGCCGCTGGTGGCACTGGAAGCACAGGGTGATGCGCTGGCCCATTTCCTTGCCCGCGACGAGCGCGACAGCCTGCGCCTGCACCGGTTGGCATTGGCACTGCCGGGCGAGGGCGCCCGTTTTGCCGAAGGCTGGATGAGCCGCCTGGATGATGGCGGCTGGCTGCTGGAAGCCCACCCGGTGGATGAATTTCGCGGGCTGGACCCCACCCAGGCCCTGCCCAGCGCGCTCAGCGCGGCGCTGAAGGGGCTCGCCCACGAATTGCGCAACCCGCTGGCCGGATTGAAGGGCGCCGCCCAGTTGCTGGCGCGCCGGATCGCCCAGCGCGATGCCGACGAGCGCGAACTGGTGGACCTGATCGGGACCGAAATCGAGCGCCTCAACAGCCTGCTGGACCAATTGCTGTCGCCGGCACCGGCCGCCCCGCACGCCACGTTGAACATCCACGCTGCGCTGGAGCAGGTGCTGCGCCTGGCCGAAAGCGAGGCGGGCTGGGCGGTCAGGTTGCAGCGCGATTACGATCCCAGCATTCCCGAATTCAATGGCGATGCCGATCGCCTCAGCCAGGCGGTGTGGAACCTGGTGCGCAATGCCATCCAGGCCGGCGCCGGTGGCATCACCCTGCGCACGCGGGTGGAACATGGCGTGCGCATCGCCGAGCAGCTCCACCCGCTTGCGCTGCGGCTGGAGATCGCCGACGACGGCCGCGGCGTGCCCGAAGAGCTCGCCGAACACCTGTTCCTGCCGCTGGTGAGTGGCCGCGCCGAGGGCACCGGACTGGGCCTGGCGCTGGCCCAGCAGGTGGCGCGCGAACACCGCGGCACGCTGACCTATCGTTCGCGGCCCGGGCATACCGTATTCACCCTGCTGCTGCCGATCCGCAGCGGCGCCCCCCATGAGGACGTGGCCCATGACTGACGCCCCGCAGCCCGCCCACGCCGGCCAACGGGTCTGGGTGGTCGACGATGACCGCGCCGTGCGCTTCGTGCTGTGCACCGCGTTGCGCGATGCCGGTTACCAGGTGGAAGGTTTCGACAGCGCCGCCGCCGCGCTCGACGCGCTGGCCCGGCAACCGGTGCCGGCACTGCTGTTCACCGATGTGCGGATGCCGGGCGACGATGGCCTGGTGCTGCTGGACAAATTGAAGGCAGCGCACCCGCAGCTGCCGGTGATCGTGATGTCCGCCTATACCGACGTCGCCAGCACCGCCGGTGCCTTCCGCGGCGGCGCGCACGAATTCCTGTCCAAGCCGTTCGATCTGGATGATGCGGTCGCGCTGGCACGGCGCGCGCTGCCGGGCGCCGAGGCACTGCTGCCCGACGATGCGGAACCGGGTGATGCCGGCCAACCGGACCAGGCGCCGCAGCTGGTGGGGGATACCCCGCCGATGCGCGCCCTGTTCCGTGCCATCGGCAAGTTGGCGCAGGCGCCGCTGGCGGTGTTGATCACCGGCGAAACCGGTACCGGCAAGGAGCTGGTGGCCAGTGCGCTGCATCGCGAATCGCCGCGTTCGCGCGCGCCGTTCGTTGCGCTGAATACCGCTGCCATTCCGGCCGAGCTGCTGGAAAGCGAACTGTTCGGCCATGAAGCCGGTGCCTTCACCGGTGCCCAGCGGCGCCATGTCGGCCGCTTCGAGCAGGCGGACGGCGGCACGCTGTTCCTGGATGAGATCGGTGACATGCCGCTGGCCCTGCAGACGCGCCTGCTGCGCGTGCTGGCCCAAGGCGAATTCTTCCGCGTGGGCGGCCGCGAACTGATCCATGTCGACGTGCGCGTGGTCGCCGCTACCCACCAGGACCTGGAAGGCCTGGTCGCGCAGGGGCGCTTCCGTGCCGACCTGCTGCACCGGCTGGACGTGGTGCGCCTGCAGTTGCCGCCGCTGCGTGAGCGCCGCGACGATATCGTCCAGCTTGCCAGCACCTTCCTGGCAGCGGCATCGCACAAGCTCGATGGTGCGCCCAAGCGGCTCACCGCTGCCGCACTGCAGGCGCTGCGCGAGCACGACTGGCCGGGCAACGTGCGCGAGCTGGAAAACGTCTGCTGGCGCATGGCCGCGTTGGCCGCCAGCGATACCATCGGCGCGGCTGACGTGGAGATGGCCCTGAACCGGGGCGGCCCGCGCAGCAGCGCCCGCACCGGCAGCGGCGATCCAGGCCAGTGGGAGGCACTGCTGTCGCAATGGGCGCGGCAACGGCTGGCCGAAGGGGTCGAGGGCCTGCACGCGCAGGTGCGCGAACGCGTCGACCATGCGCTGCTGGACGCCGCCCTGCAGATCACCCACGGCCGGCGCGCCGAAGCGGCCGCACGGCTGGGGCTGGGCCGCAATACGCTGACCCGCAAGCTGGGCGCCGGTCGCCGGCGTGGCAGTCACTGAACCTGTTTCCAAAGCTCCCTGTGCACGGTCCACACATGGCGTTGATGCGTCGTGGACAGGGAGGACCGTAACGTGCGTCGCAAGGAGTCCACGATGTCTTCGATCCGCCTGATCCTGCCGGCTGCCGCCGGCCTGTTGTTGGTTGCCTGCGGCACCACGCCGCCGCCGCCCGCTGCGCCGCCGGTGGCGGTAAGCGTGGTGAGTACCGCGAAGATGGCCGAAAGCAATCTTTCGCCGGCGTCGGCCAGCATCGTCAGCGGTCGCCTGGCGCTGGTGCCCGAAGCCGGCGGCGTACATGTGACTGGCGTGATCGGCGGCCTGCAGCCATTGCAGCAGCCCGGCTTCCACGTGCACGAGCGTGGTGACTGCAGCGCGGTGGATGCCAGCAGCGCCGGCAATCATTTCAACCCGACCCAGCAGCCGCATGGCGCGCCGGGAACAGGGCCGCACCACCTTGGCGACATGCCCAACCTGCGCGCCGATGCGCAGGGCCGGGCCAACGTCGACATCCACCTGCGAGGCGTTACCCTTGGGGGTGGCGCCGCCAACGACATCGCCGGTCGTGCACTGATCGTGCACGCCCAACCAGACGATCATCGCAGCCAGCCCGCCGGCAACGCCGGCGCACGCATCGCCTGCGGCCTCATCCGCATCACCCGGTAGCCCCCGGCTGCAGGCCCTGCACCCCGTCACATGGAGAACCATCCGATGCGCCTGATCCACACTTCGCTGTTCGTTGCCGTCGCCGCCCTTGGCCTGAGCGCCTGCAACAAGCAGCCGGAAAACGCGACCGATACCGTCGCCCCGGCGACCCCTGCCGAAGCCACCGCCACCACCACCCCGGCCGAAGCGCCGCCGCCGATGACCGGTCCGACTGCGGACACCGCCGCCACGGCCACCGCCGTTGCCGAACTGGCACCGACCCAGGGCAATGAAACCAAGGGCTCGGTCAGCTTCAAGCTGGTCGACGGCCGCGTCCACGTCACCGGCCAGGTCACGGGCCTGAAGCCGGGCAGCGAGCACGGCTTCCACATCCACGAAAAGGGTGACTGCAGCGCGCCGGACGGCAACAGCGCCGGCGGCCACTTCAATCCGGGCACCCAGGACCACGGCAGCGTCGCCAGCGAACCGCATCACGGCGGCGACATGCCCAACATCACCGCCAACGCCGAAGGCGTAGCGACCATCGACGCCCCGGTGTCGACCAACGTCAACATCGGCAAGGGTGACGGCTTCGACATCATCGGCCGCGGCCTGATCGTCCACGCCGACGCCGACGACTACAAGACCCAACCCACCGGCAACGCCGGCGCCCGCCTCGCCTGCGCAGTAATCAAAGCCCCATAAGCCCCTCGTAACAACGCAGCAACCCGCAAACAGGAACGCCGGCGAAAGCCGGCGTTCTGCTTTTCAAATCTTCCCCCCCTGGCGTCGGCGCAGAAATCCGTCAGAGGAGGCGATGGGTCAGGTCATGCAGGACCGTCAGTTGCCATGGATGGCAACTGCGAGCCCCCATGGAAGGGTTTACGGCGTGTCCTGCATGACCTGACCCACCGCCTCCCACCAGCGATCCAAACGCGCCGAACGGCGAAACATTCACCGTTCCAACAACGCCCGCGCATCCTGCCCCGCCTCGCAATGCACGAACAACACCGGCACCCCATGCGCCTCCAACACCGCCGCCATCTGCCGCTGCCGCATCAGGTACTGCTCATACACGCCCTTCAGCTGCTCGCAGTCATTGCGCCCATGCGCGTAGTACGTGCACCAGCCCGCCGGATCGAACAGCGCCATCCGCGCTTCGCCCTGCGTATAACGCAGCAACGGCTCCGGCGCCGCATCCAGCCACTCATCCTGGCCCGGCGCCATGATCGCCGTCTCGATCAGCGGCCATAGCACCGCCAGACCCTGGTTGTCGTACTGCATCGACATCATCGCCGCGAGATCGTTCACGGTGAAATAGCGCGCATGTTCCACGCGCGCACCGAACGCCCTCTGCGCCAGCAGCGCGGTATCGGCGTGCGCCATGCCCTCGGCCAGCAGCACCGTTTCCAGCGCATCGGACACCGCCGCCGTAGTCGCCGCATCGGTGCCGGTCAGCAGGAACGGCAGCACGCGCAGGCCGCCGCCTTTCAGCGTGTAATCGGCCTGGAACGGCAGCGGCACATCGCCATTGGCATCGGCACCGAAGGCCAGCAGGCGCGGGCCCTGGCTGCGGCCCGGCGCGCGCATCTGCAGCTCTTCCAGCCGGCGATGGATCGGCCAGCCCGGGCGCAGCACTTCGGCCGGGTCGAAATGCGCCGCTGCGAACACCAGGTCCAGCGCGCTGGCCTGCGGCACCAGCTTGGCCAGGTCGCGGCCGATACGCTCGGCCAGTTCGCCGGATTGGTCGGCGGTAAGTGCGGCCTGCGTGGGCGACTGCCCATCGGCGAGCTCAAGGGCCAGGACGCCGATGGCGTTCATGGCGGGGTCGGTTTTGCTCATGGTTTCACGGTTGGCCCATCACAGGGCGGCAGCTACACTTGGGACCATTATGCCTGCCATGTCGTGCAGGCCATGTTGCAGACACCCTATCCCATGCCAGGTATGTCCATGCCCAACGCCCGACCCGTCGCCATCCTCGGTGGCGTCCGTATTCCGTTCTGCCGCCAGAACACCGCGTACTCGGATGTCGGCAACCTCGGCATGTCGGTACGTACGCTCGGCGCCCTTGTCGAACGGTTCGGCCTGCATGGCCAGCAGCTCGGTGAAGTGGCGATGGGGGCGGTGATCAAGCACTCCAGCGACTGGAACCTCGGCCGCGAAGCCGCGCTGTCCTCGGGGCTGTCCCCGCTGACCCCGGGCATCACCATGCAACGCGCCTGCGGCACCTCGCTGGACACCATCATCGCGGTGGCCAACAAGATCGCGCTGGGCCAGATCGAGTCCGGTATCGGCGGCGGCTCGGACACCACCTCCGACGTGCCGATCGTCTACGGCAAGAAGCTGCGCGCGCGACTGCTGGCCGCCAACCGGGCCAAGAGCACCGGCGACAAGATCCGCGCGCTGACCCGCGGCTTCAAGTTCTCCGAGTTCAAGCCCGAGTTCCCCGGCGTGGCCGAGCCACGCACCGGCAAGAGCATGGGCGACCATTGCGAAGACATGGCCAAGGAATGGAACATCTCGCGCGATTCGCAGGATGAGTGGGCGGTGTCGTCGCACCGCAAGCTGGCCGCTGCCTACGAGCGCGGCTTCTTCAACGACCTGATCGCCCCGTTCCGCGGCGTGGAGCGCGACAACATCCTGCGTGCGGACACCTCGCTGGAAAAGCTGGCCACGCTGAAGCCGGCCTTCGACAAGGTCTCCGGCCGCGGCACGCTGACCGCTGCCAATTCGACCCCGCTGACCGATGGCGCCTCCGCGGTGCTGCTGGCCAGCGAAGAATGGGCGCGCGCGCACGGCCACGCGCCGCTGGCCTACCTGCGTGACTCGCAGGTCGCGGCGGTCGATTTCGTGCATGGCGAGGGCCTGCTGATGGCCCCGACCGTGGCCGTGCCGGAAATGCTCAAGCGCAACGGCCTGACCCTGCAGGATTTCGATATCTATGAAATCCACGAAGCGTTTGCCGCGCAGGTGCTGTGCACGCTGCGCGCCTGGGAGAGCGAGGACTACTGCCGCAACCGCCTGGGCCTGGACGCCCCGCTGGGCCGCATCGATCCGGAAAAGATCAACCCGCTGGGTTCGTCGCTGGCCACCGGCCATCCGTTTGCGGCAACCGGTGCGCGGGTGATCGCCACGGCGGCCAAGCAGCTGGCCGAGCGCGGCGGTGGCCGTGCGCTGGTGTCGATCTGCACTGCCGGCGGCATGGGCGTGGTGGCGATCGTCGAACGCTGATCCGCGTGATCCTGATCCGCGTGATCCGGTAGCGCCGAGCCATGCTCGGCGAGCCGGGAGCCGCATATGCCGAGCATGGCTCGGCGCTACATCAACGCTACGGAATGCGCGGGAAGCCGCTGTCGTCGCGCGGCCGGTCGGCGTCGTACACCGGCGGCACCGGCGTCATCACCTGGTCTTCCACCGTTGCGCGCGGGGCCACCACGACGGCGGGCTCCGGGCGCACCAACGCGATGCTGTCTTCACCGCGCTGCTCGCGCAGTGCGTTGGCCAGGCATTGTGCGGCCAACGTCGTGTCACCCCGGGCCAGCAGCGAAGCGCCCAGCGTTTCCCATGCCGATGCACCGGCGCCTGCGGCGATCGCCTCGTGCAGCAGCACCTCGGCCTCTTCATTGCGGCCCTGTGCCAGTGCCACGCGCCCCTGTGCCAGCAGCAGCGCCGGCGAACCGTCATGCACCCGGCGCCAGCGCACCAGGTTGGATTCGCGGGTCGCCAGCCGCGATGCCGGCAGCGCACCGTACAGTTCCACCAGTTCATCGCTCCAGCGCTGGTCCAGTGCCTGTTCCAGCGCCAGCAGGGCCGGCTCGTCCCAGTCCAGCGCCACCGCACGTGCGGCATAGGCGGAGACCACCGCAGGGTCGGCGCGCAGGGCCTTCGGCGTGGTTTCCCACTGCGCCGCGAGCGCGTTGACGTCGGCGGCTTCCAGCAGCGCCTGTGCCGCCAGCCGGGCTTCCAGCGTGGTCAGGGCATCGGCAGGAAGCACCTTGCTCTGGCGCAGTGCACCCAGCTGACCGTATGCCTCGTGGGCACGGCCGGCGCGGGCCAGTGCTTCGCTGCGCAGCCACAGACCGCGCGGCGGCAGCGGCTGCAGGTTGGCCGCATCCAGCGTATTGATCGCATCGACCGGCAGATCGTCGGCCAGCAGCTGCTCGGCACGCAGCAGCGCCAGGCTGGTGGCATCGGCCGCGCCCAGGCGTTGCAGGTAGGTCTGGCTGGCGGTGTCGTCACCCCGTGCACGCGCACTGCGCGCTGCATTGGCGAGCGCCACGCCGGTCACTTCCTGGTCCTGTGCGGCGCCGTCGAACAGCTTCTCCGCGCGCTGCCAGTGGCCATGTTCATAGGCCTGCAGGCCATCGACCAGGCGCACGCGGCCCTGCTTGCGACGATAGCGGCCCCAGGCGCGGAACGGCGAGGCGATCAGGCTCCACAGCAGCCACAGCACCAGCAGCGACACCAGCACCAGCAGCGCAACCTGCGGCAGGGTGCTGCGGTAATCGGTGCCGCCGTAGCGGAAGATCACTTCGCCATACTGGTTGAGTGTGTTGGCGCCCAGCCACTGCGCGCCGACCACGCCCAGTGCAACGGCCAACAGCAGCACGATCAGGGATTGCAACGGCTTCATAACGGGGTCTCTCCATCTCGCAAGGTGCGCAGTTGTTGCAGGGTGCTGCCCAGTTCCGGTGCGCCCAAACGCAGCGGCGCCGAGCGCAATGCACGCAGTTCAGCACGCTGCCTGCGCAGGTCTGGTGAATCCGGCCACAAGCGGGTCATCCCGTGTTCAATCCGGTCCAGCGCCTGCTGCAGCGCGGTGCTGTCGCCGCGCTCCACGGCGGCACGCGCCAGGGTCAGCTCCACCTGCAGCGCGTCGGCGCCGGCCACGCGCTGGGCATCGGTCAGCGGGCCGCTGAGGCGGCTCGGGGTGATCTGCACGAACGGCGCCAGCGCGATCTCCCACCATGGCCGCACCCGTGTGGCGTCGGCCGGCGATTGCGGGGTGTGCAGCGGCAGGGTCTGCAACGCGTCGGCGACGGCCGCAAGGCGCTGGCGGACCTCAGCGCGCGGTCCGTTGCCGGCGGCATCGAGCACGTTGCGTTCCTGCAGCAGGGCCTGGCGCAGGTTCAGGCCGTCGGCCGAAGGCAGGTCTTCCAGCTGGGTGGCGGCAAGCGCATACAGCCGGCGCGCGCCGGCCAGGTCATCGGCGCCCTCCAGCCGTTGCGCGGCCTGGGTCAGCAGCAGCTCGGCCTCGTCCACGTGCAGCGCATGGCGGTCCTGGCGGGCACTTTCGGCAAGCCGCGCCAGGTTCTCTTCGATCAACGCGCTGCGCTGGCCCAGCCCCAGCACTTCATCGCGCAGCACCCGGTTGGTGCTGGCCGCATCCTGCAGCCGCGCGCTGGCGGCACGCTGGTCGCGACGCAGCGCGTCCACGCTGTCGAGCAGACCCTGCAGGCGCACGGCATCGGCCTGCGACTGCAGGCGGGTCTTTTCCTGCCATTGCTGGAACGCATGCCAGCCCCAGCCGCTTGCCGCGACCAGCAGCAGGACGATGACCAGCGGGACGATCCAGCGCAGCGAGCGCTGCGGCGGGGTAGGTGGGGGGTTCTCAGTCATCGGGACAGCATCCCTGTTGCATGCCGCAGCGGCAAGCAGCGCGAAGGGGGGAGCACCGAGCCCTGCTCGGCGGACCATCGCGGACCTCGGCACGACCTGCCGCCCGCCGTTGCGCTGGCCGAGCGTGGCTCGGCGCTACCGGTGCTGCGTCCGATCAGCGTGCAGGGCAACCGCGGCGGCGGCCAGCTGCGCGGCGGTCGGTCCGGCGGCCACCCGCACCGTCGCCAGGCCGAGGGCCCGTGCCTGCAGCGCAAGCCGCTCACTGGCCACCACCACCGCCATGCCGGCCTGCCAGCGCGCCCGCCACGCCGGCGGCAGCTGCGCCCAGGCGCGCTCCAGCGCCTCGCCACTGCTGACCGCCAGTACCCACGGCCGTGGGGATCGCGACAGCCGCGCCAGCGCCCGCGCCGGCAGCCGCAAAGGCACACGGCGATACACGTCGGCGCGCAGCAGCCGGGCACCGCGCGCCTGCAGATCGGCGGCAATCAGCCCGCGTCCACCGGGCGCGGTGACCAGCCCGATGGTCTTGCCCCGCACATCGGCCAGCACGGGCAGCGCCAGCAGGCCCTCGCTGTCCATCCGCGACGGCGCGATGGCGTGTTCGATGCCGTGCGCCCGCAACGCGCGCAGGGTGCCATCGCCCACCGCCAGCCACGGCCGTTCGGGAGCATTCAGGAACGCATCGCCGAACGAAGCCGCAGCGGCCACCGCGGCGGGGCTGGTGAAGATCACCGCCGATGCCTGCAGGGCCGTGCGTAACGCGCCAGCCCCTGCGGCGTCAGGCCGGCGCTGCAGCCGCCACGGCGACAGGCCGAGCGTGCAGGCGCCTGAATGGGCAAGGGCGACGCGCAGCGCCGCGTGTTGCCCTTGCGGGCGCAACGACACGAATGTCCAACCACACGGTTTCGCATGTTTATCCATTGCCTGCATTATGCGGGCCCGCGTTGTTGCAGGTGTTGTCGCCGATGTCCGTCGAACCCGTTTCCTCCTCGCTGCTGGTCCTGCAGGACGTGCTGGACAGCATGCCGCCGGTGCGCGCGATGCAGCTGCGCCTGGAGGGCTATGCCGATGGCCAACTGCAGCTGACCGCGCCGCTGGCGGTGAACGTCAATGACAAGGGCAACGCCTTCGGCGGCAGCCTGGCCTCGGCCATGACCCTGTCCGGCTGGGCCCTGGTGACCCTGCGCCTGCGTCTGGCCGGGTTCGAAGCGGAGGTCTACGTGGCCGACAGCCAGTTGCGCTACCGCGCGCCGGTGTACGGCGACCTGCACGCGCAGGCCCAGATCGACCCGGACAGTGACTGGGACACCTTCCTGTCCACGTTCAAGCAGCGCGGCAAGGCGCGGATCGGCGTGGTCGCGGTGCAGCCCGGTACCGATGGCAAGCCGGCCGCCGAACTCAGCGGTCGTTTCGTTGCCTTCGCCAAAGGGTAGGATGGCAGGCTGATGCCTTGGGGAGCAGACCGTTGAAGCACCTGCACATGCGCCGCCTGATCCAGTTGTTGATGCTGTCCAGCCTGCTGGCCGCCTCGTTCATGACGCTGGCCGCCGATTTCAGCCGCAAACAGCGCACGCTGCTGGAAGAAACCCAGAACGCCTATGGGTCGACCATCCGCTGGGGCAGCATGGAAGACGCCGTCAGCTATCTCGACCCCGAACGGCGCAGGACCAACCCACCCACCGAATTCGAGCTCAACCGCTACTCGCAGCTGCGGGTTTCGGCCTACCGCGAGCGCAGCACGGCTTCGTTGCCGGATGGCACGGTGGAGCGCCGGGTGGAAATCGGCGTGATCAACATCAATACCCAGGCCGAGCGCCTGGTCACGGTCGTGGAGCGCTGGCGCTGGGATCCGGAGGGCAAGCGCTGGTGGCAGTTCAACGGCCTGCCGGACCTGTGGCAGGGGCACTGACCGCTGCCCTGGCCCTTCCCGGCCGCCCGCCTGTCGCCGGCCGCAATCGCGGCCGGAATCCCGCGCCCATCGCCTTGTGCGACAATCGGCGCCCGCTTATCGACCCGTGACCTGCGTGAATTACGAAGAGTTGGTGGCCTTTGCCGGCCGAAACCCCATGCTGTCGGCCGCCCTGGTGGGCCTGACCGCCGCGATCATCGTCACTGAAATCCGCCGCCTGTTCCGTGGCTACAAATCGCTCAAGCCTGCCGAACTGGTGCAGCTGATGAACGCCGGCGACGCCGTGGTGGTGGACCTGTCCGCCAGCAGCGACTTCGAAAAGGGCCACATCGCCGGCAGCAAGAACGTGCAGGCCAGCCAGTTCGGTCCGGAGCACAAGCTGGTCGCCGCGGCCAAGCAGCGCCCGGTGGTGCTGGTATGCCGTGCCGGCACCGCATCCGAAGCCGCTGCCAAGACCCTGAAGAAAGCCGGTTTCGAGCAGGTGTCCGTGCTCGACGGTGGCCTGCCGGCGTGGCAGCAGGCGGAACTGCCGCTGGTCAAGGGTCGTCATTGACCTGATAGCGCAGGCAGGGGTTGTGCACCGCATGGCCCGCCCCCATCGCTGTTGATGCAACATATCGATCAAACACAACGTTCAACGAATAATCTGGAGCAACAGGAAATGTCCGAAGAAAACACCAACGGCGCCGTCGCGCCGGTCGACGCCGCCAACGGCCCCGCGTTCACCGTCGAAAAGATCTACGTCAAGGACGTTTCCTTCGAATCGCCGAATGCTCCGAGCATCTTCAACGACCAGGTGCAGCCGGAACTGCAGCTCAACCTGAACCAGCAGGTGCAGCGCCTGGGCGAGAACGCCTTTGAAGTCGTGCTGGCCGTCACCCTGACCTGCAAGGCCGAAGACCGCACCGCGTACGTGGCCGAAGTGAAGCAGGCCGGCGTGTTCGGCCTGGTCGGCCTGGACCCGCAGTCGATCGACGTGCTGCTCGGCACCCAGTGCCCGAACATCCTGTTCCCGTACGTGCGTTCGCTGGTCAGCGACCTGATCCAGGCCGGCGGCTTCCCGCCGTTCTTCCTGCAGCCGATCAACTTCGAAGGCCTGTACGCGGAAACCCTGCGCCAGCGCCAGGAGCAGGGTGAAGCGTCTTCGCTCGCCAACTCCGAACCGGTCGGCAACGCCTGATCGGCGTCCCGACCCCGCGCATGAGCGATAACGCTGACAAAGTAGCCGTACTCGGCGCCGGTTCCTGGGGAACCGCGCTGGCCAGCCTGCTCGCCCGGCACGGTCTCCGGACCGTGCTGTGGGGACGCGATGCCGCGATGGTGGAAGCCATCGACCAGCGCCACGAGAACACCCGTTACCTGCCGGGCATCCCGCTGCCGGAATCGCTGCGTGCCACCACCGACATGGCGCAGGCCGTGGAAGGGGCGGCATGGATCCTGGTCGTGACCCCGTCGCACGCGTTCAATGAAACCGTGACCGCGCTGGCGCCGCTGCGCCCGGCCGGTGCCGGCGTGGCGTGGGCGACCAAGGGCTTTGAACCGGGCTCTGGCCGCTTCCTGCATGAAGTGGCGCGCGAGATCCTCGGCGATGACGTGCCGCTGGCCGTGGTCACCGGGCCGTCGTTCGCCAAGGAAGTCACCCAGGGCCTGCCCACCGCGATCACCGTGCACGGCGACGTGCCCGAATTCGCGCAGACCGTGGCCGAAGCCATGCACGGCCCCGCCTTCCGCGCCTATACCGGCGATGACATGCTGGGTGCCGAGCTGGGCGGTGCGATGAAGAACGTGCTGGCCGTGGCCACCGGCGTTGCCGATGGCATGCAGCTGGGCCTGAACGCACGTGCCGGCCTGATCACCCGTGGCCTGAACGAGATGCTGCGGCTGGCCGCGGCGATCGGTGCCAAGCCGGAGACCCTGATGGGCCTGGCCGGGCTGGGCGACCTGGTGCTGACCTGCACCGGCGACCTGTCGCGCAACCGTCGCCTGGGCCTTGCGCTGGGCCGCGGGCAGACCCTGCAGGACGCCATCCGCGAGATCGGACAGGTGGTGGAATCGGTGCAGACCGCCGACGAAGTGATGCGCCAGGCGCGCCGCTACGGCATCGACCTGCCGATCTCCGACGGCGTGCGCGCCGTGCTGCACGGCGAACAGACCCCATCCGAAGGCCTGCGTACCCTGCTGGCGCGCGAGCAGAAGCCGGAGTATCCGGACACGCTGTTCAAGTGACCCCAGCGACGCTGAAACGACGAACCCCGGCCAACGCCGGGGTTTTTCTTTGCGGGATGTCGCTGCCGGTAGCGCCGGGCCATGCCCGGCGGCTGTCCAATGAAAGTTAAAGAGTGCGCGTGACTTTTTAACTTTTCGTGGATAAAGTTAAAAAGGTAGCCTGTCTCTTAAACTTTCGAGGTGATCGGCCATGCGACAGAGTGACGTAGCTCCGCACCTGCGCCAGCATCTCGTGCCGGTGGATGGGAAACCCAACGTGCGCGCCATGGTGGCGCCGCCAACGCCGAGGGCGTTGCCTGCAGGATCCGGTTCGCCTGCACTTGCCCACGCCGCCAGCCAGGCGCTCGGCCGCCTCATCGGCGCGATGGAGGGATGGATCAACCCCGATATCCTGACCCGCACACTGGTCAGGCGCGAGGCCGTCCAGAGTTCACAGATCGAGGGTACAAAAACCGACCTCGACGAACTGCTGACCTATGAAGCGACGTGGAGCGCCGATGGCCTTCCGCCAGACGTGCGCACCACCCAACACTACGTGGAAGCGTTGCAGTACGGACTGGACGCCGTGCGAAGCGGGGGACGCGCGGCGCTGGATTGCACGCTCGTCAGGCAGATCCATGCGATGCTGATGGAGCACGAGAACGTGCCAAAGGGCACTTACCGGGACATCCAGGCATGGATCGGCACCGGCCGGATCGAGGACGCAAGCTTTGTCCCCGCGCCGCCCGCCGATATTGATGCGTGCATGCGCGATCTTGAACGGAACATGCTGCGTTATGCCCGCCGCGAAGATGAGCAGGGCGAGCTGACCGTGCTCGCCCAGATGGCGATCGCGCATGCGCAGTTCGAAACCATCCATCCCTTCAACGATGGAAACGGGCGGACCGGACGCATCCTGATGCCGCTCATTCTTGCCGCTGAAGGTCTGCCCCCGCTGTACCTGTCCGGGATGCTGATGCGTAACCGCAGCGGCTATTACTCCGCGCTCAAGCAGGTGCAGTTGCAGGGGAAATGGGGCCCCTGGATCGACATGACCTACCGTGCCGTGCTGGAGGCGGCGGGCGAGTGCGTATCCTTGGCCGACGATCTGCGCGCGATCGGGCGCGCGTGGTCAGATGCCACGTCGGGTTATCGCAGCCACTCGGTGGTGCGGCGGCTTCCCGAATTGCTGATCGAGCAACCGGTGGTCACCGCCAACACCGTTGCAGCACTGCTTGACGTCTCGCTGGTAGCGGCGAGCAAGGGCATCAATGAGCTGATGACGATAGGCATTCTGAAAGCGAAGGACCAA
The DNA here is from genome assembly GCF_001431535.1 of Stenotrophomonas chelatiphaga. Taxonomy (GTDB): domain Bacteria; phylum Pseudomonadota; class Gammaproteobacteria; order Xanthomonadales; family Xanthomonadaceae; genus Stenotrophomonas; species Stenotrophomonas chelatiphaga. The sequence continues at coordinate 30,265 of NZ_LDJK01000068.1, read as the reverse complement.
CGGACGTGGGGCAGATCATTCCATGCGTCCGAAATCATTGATCGCCTGAACAAGGCACCTGCCACTCCTCGCTGAGCACCGCGGAAAAAGACCAAAAAAAAGCCCGACCAAAGGCCGGGCTCGGTAGGCGTGTGGGAGAGAGGTCACACGCCGTTTCGCACTTACCACCACACCATTCTTTCAACTACGTATTACGCACTAACGACAGGCGTTCTTACCAGGTGAAGCGCGGACCGACGAACCACTCGCGGTCGCCAGCCTTGGCCAGCTTCACTTCGCCACTCAGGCCCCAGTTCTGGTTGAACTTGGCGGTGGCGCCGACGCGGCCATAGAACTCGCCGTCCGGATCGATACCGTGCTTCTTGCTGAAATCTTCGTACCCGGCCAGCGCATAGCCTTCGATCATCGGGGTGAACGCAGTGCGCACGCCGACTTCGGTCGAATAGCCATTGAAGTCCAGGCCGCGCTTCGGATCGAACTTCTGGTACGCGACGCGAGCCACCAGATCGGTGGTCGGCGCGATGCCGTAGTTGTAGCCGACACCCAGGCGCCACTGATCGACGTCAGCGTTGCTGCGCTCGGTTTCCTGCGCGCTGTAATCACCAAAGATGTGGAAATTCGGATGCACCGCGACCGAACCCTTCACGCCCCAACCGTCGGCATCGCCGCCGCGGGCGTCGGTGTTCACGTAACCGCCTTCCACGTAGTTGTACGACAGGCCATCGGCAGCGGACGCCGCGAACGGCATGGCAACCACGAGACCCAGGGCCAGCAGGGAAATCTTGTTCATCGGGAAACTCACACCTTTCTTGTTTTTGATTTGATCGAGAGCGAAGTGCAACCGCTTTCGATATGTGAATTATCCGTTTGCCATAGCAATGAACCCTGAATATTGAACTGACTGGTACATGAACTGAGTTCCTGTTCAGGGAACTCTGGATCTGCTGCAGGTGGGGTGAACACTATTGTTGGTGCAGATCTGGAGGAACTATGGTGATACGAGCTCTGCACAACTATGGTGTCGAAGGGCTCCGGCGTTTGCACGTGCACACAATTCCGTTGTAAGCGCGCCGCAGTTACGGAATCCCGGCGATGGCGGCTTGGAACTTCTTCGCACTTAGCGTCGCCTGAGCTTCCTTTGCGCCCCCAACCCAAGCAGAAAGCTTCGCCCAACGCTCCATCCTCCACTAGCGCACTATGCCAAGCTCCTAAAGGGAAGACGGCTTCAATCCGGCGGCCGAAGTCCTTGAAATGGACGAAGATGGAGGGAAGTGCAGGCGCCGCTAGCGTCTCGGAGAATTCCTATCGTGCACGCTACGTGCCCCTATACCTAGCTCTCCCCCAACAGCACCTAGATCATGCATCCGACCTCGCCAACTTCTTTAGGGGCGGTAGGTGAGCGGGCGACTGGCATAGCCTTAGGCAGGTAGGGGCAAAGAACGTCATGATTGGAGAGGCCCAGCAGCGCCGCTGCCATACTGTCTCGGGCCTTATCACTGCGATACGCTTTACCACATCACCGTTGCCGCCTACGAAGGACAGGAAGTCATGAATCGCGATAACTCGCCCCTGCCTCCTCCTGAGGACGCGGGAGACCCACAAAATGCCCCCCTAGACCTGCGGCAGGGCGCGGTGAGTCATCAATCGGAAGCCACCCAGGAACTCCTTGGCCTTTCTGCCCTCACTCCTGCATTCAATGAGGATGATCATGGGGTCTACGTCAGGGAGATTCAGAGTGCACTGGACGGCAATCAGATTCGAAATATTGCCCTTTCAGGCAACTACGGTGTAGGAAAAAGCAGCATCCTGAAGCGGATTGTTGCATTGAATCCGGAAAAGATCGTTGAGATTTCGCTCTCTGCGCTATCGCCCGTGGTCCCGGACGCCAACTCCCAGAACGGCGCGTATAGCACGACGAATCAGATCCAGCAGGAGATCGTCAAACAGCTGCTCTATCGGGAAAAACCCAGCAAGACCCCCGGATCCAGATTTCGGAGAATTCAGCAGTTTCAGCCTTCTGTAGAGATCCCGGGCGCCATGCTAGTCGGCGTGATCATCTCTCTTGGTCTCCTACTTTCCGGATGGTCCGCAAAAATAGCTCTCGGTCTCGACGTGACGCCTTGGGGACCTCAGCTACATCTTGCAATATTTGCTGCAGGCTCAGTATTCACATATGCGGCCCGATCTCTCGTCTACGGCCGCCTCAACATCAAGCAACTATCCGCCGGACCTGCCACAGTCACACTGGATGAGCAGTCACGCTCGTACTTCGACCAGTATCTGGATGAGATCTTCTACTTCTTCGAGGTTTCTGAAGTAAGCGTCGTAGTCTTTGAAGATATTGACAGGTTTGATGATCCTCACATCTTCGAAACCCTCCGAGCTCTCAACACATTGCTTAACACACCAGCTGTGAACCAGCCCGTGAGATTCATCTATGCGATGAAAGACAGCATCTTCGAGAGACTGGGTGAATCAGGTCCAGGCCTCGCAGGAGGCGAACACGAGGACGAACAGGAGGCCGAGTCAAATCAGGCGCATCGGGAGGCCCTGCGCGCTAACAGGACCAAGTTCTTCGACCTAGTGATTCCGGTGGTCCCCTTCATCACTCACCACAACGCCAAGAACGTCGTTGTACAACTCTTGGCTGGTCCGGAGTTCGATGTCGATGAGGATCTCATTGACCTAGTTAGCCGTCACGTCCCCGACATGCGGCTGCTAAAGAACGTCCGCAATGAGTTTCTGGTCTTTAGGAATCGGATCCTATCTGGCGCCGGAGCACAGCTAAGGATCACAGATACCGAGCTCTTCGCGATGATGCTGTACAAGGCAACGCACTTGACCGACTTCGAGAACATCCGTCTCGGCGGAAGTGCGCTGGACAAACTCTACAGGAAGGCGCGAGGTCTGATATCTGACGGGATGAGGGCGGTAGCGAGGGAGTCCACCGCGGCCTCAAGGCGCCTATCCACGATCGATAGCATCGCTGATAGGAGTGGCAAGCTTGGGCAAGACCTGAAGCTTCACGCTCAGCGCGTTGCAAGGGCAAATTCTTGGCCTGTAGATCAACTGCAGTTCCTCCAAGATGGCGTTAATTTTCCGGACGAGGACCTCGAGAAAGCCGCTTTCTGGCATGGATTTCTAAGCAGGCAGGATGACCCCAGCATCGAGGCTCGAGTATTTTACCGTGGCAGCCTCCGAGGTACGCTGACGTTTCTTATGTCCGACCTTAATGAGTCCTTCGGTCCATTCAGTGCCGAACAGTGGAAGGAAGATGACCGGGCTGCCTGTTTGGCCCAGCTGGCTGCCTTGGACCGGGATTCACATTTCTTGCGGGGCGCCGATGTTCATGATCTTTGCAAACGTCCAGACCTTAGCAAGTACTTGGCAACAAAAGGGGAAGACGTCGCATCGGTAGCTCGGAAATTCCTCCCTTCGACCCTTGCTTTCGAGCTAGTTAGAGCTGGCCACATCAACCGAAATTTTGCGCTATGCACAGCAATATTTCACGGAACTCGGGTCACCTCGGCAGCAACCAACTTCATGGTTCACCACGTCCAGCGCGGAAGGCCCGACATTTACTTCCAGCTTGCGGCAGACGACGTGGAGGCAATAATCCGGGAGGCCGGAGAGAGCTCATTGTCAGACCCCACGCTCTATAACATATGCCTGTTAGATCACTTGCTGAGCGTCGATGCTCAAAGCGCGAATGCGCTACGCATGATCACTTCGATGGCAACAATGGAAAGCTCTGCGGCGTCTTTCATGCAGGCATACATAAGCAATGGCAAAAGGCCGGCCGAATTATTTGGCCAACTCGCAAACGTATACGAGGGCGTGTTTTCCTATCTAGCCTCCAGTTCCGAGCTTGATGATAGGCTGAGAGCTGAACTTTGCAGTGCCGCACTATTAAATCTAGACGAGAACATTGATTACACGGCAGACGCCCACGTTCGCCGGTATCTAAACGAGGCCTACTCTTATATTTCCTCGCTCACTGAGCAAGCGGTTGATAGCTCCACTGCTCGAAAAATCGCGTGGCTCTTTTCCAAGGCGCAGGCGAAAGTCGGGCTGCTTGAACCATTGTCTGCAGAAGTCACTAAGAAGTTCGTTGCACTCAGCCTTTACGAAATCAATCACGCCAATCTAACTATCGTCAATGATGGGAACCCTGACTTGGCTCTGGACTCATTGTCTAGCTCCAATGGGGCGGCCTACAAGTACGTTCTAAGAAATTTGCCAGTTTATTTGAGTATGCTGCAAGAGGGAGAGTACAGCGTAAGCTCTGCTGATGCCTTTCCCAGTGTCCTCCTTGACGCGGGCCACTGGGAGCAGAAAGTACTTAGGCATTTGGTCCAGCGTGCCAGCAAGGACTGCATCGTCGAGGACTTATCAATCGCGCCCCCTGGCAGCCTTCCGGTCTTGGTCAGTGAAGTCCGTTGCCCTGCCACGCTGCGCAACGTACTGACTTATCTGAAGCACTTCACCGAGGTGGATGATCACCTTGCCGTGCTGCTGACCGCGACCGGAGCAATTTCTGTGGATACGGAAGATGATGTTGAGGACATTGAGCGCGCTGCTTTGGCGGTGCTTCGTGCGCGAGACCTGATGCCGGCCAAGCTTCGGGCAACTATCGTTGGCGGAATGGACATTGTGCTTAGCTCGGATGAGCTCCCTATTGAAAACGGAGAGCTGTTCTCCTTGTTGGTCAAACATCGAGCAGTAGAGGATGGCGTGGAGCTCTACAGAGTGCTCGCTCAAGCCGACTGGCGCACACGCGAGCTCTACATTGCCCAATCAAGGGTTTTCGCGGATTACCTCGACCCAGATATCGTTGGCGGTGATCTTCGCGATCTTATGCGCAGTAAGATCGTCTCATTTAAAGTTAAAAATGCCGTGATAGCACGTGCTGATGAGTTCTCCCAGGATGCGCACGCTGACTCACTTTCGGCTGTGGCAAGCTACGCCGCGACTGTTCGAGCGACGCTTTCCCTTGATCTCGTTCTGAAGCTACCTTCTGTTACTAGGCCTTCGGAGGAATTTGTCGTACTTATGGCCCCCCATCTGAATGCCATGACGCAGCATCAGATTACCGGCGCATTAGCGCAATTGGGATGGCCATACGCCGCTCTCTCCGCAGTTGGAAAGGACAACCCGGTCGTTGCGAACACGCCAGACAACCTAGCGCTGCTTGCGCGTCTTCAGCAACTAAATATCGTGAGTACTTGGAAACCTCTCGGCGATGGGGTTAAGGTCTTCAAGAAGCGCAAGTGACAGAGCTCAAGGAATCTCAGTCTCCTGTAGCCAAGCGTAGTTCGCGCTGTCGACGAACGTGCATGGCAGCAATCAGCGATCAACGGACTCACTGCTCTTAGAAGCGCGCACGCAAGTTGATTTCCGAGAGAGAGCCATGCATGCCCGTTTGCAGAGCGTGGAATTGGAATTCCAGCCAGTTCAGCCTAGTTCCGTTCATCGAAGTTGTGATCTAGGCGGCCGGTTGACACCATCCAAGCCATGCGAAGGGCGTTTGCATCGACCAGCGCGTGATGGCGACGCAACAGCAAATCCGGATGCTTCGAGAACCACCTCTCCAAGTGAGAGGTGGTAACGGGATACCTGTCCATCAAGGTGCACGGGAAGCGCGGCGCATCTTCCAGCCCCTGCGCCCACCTATCGCAACTCCACGACATGGCTTCCCGAAATAGTCTAAGATCATTTGGATAGTCAGCGATGATGTGAGTAGAACGCTGACCGCTCAGGAAGGCTATAAGCGCCTCCGCAAGGCAGCGGTCTGGTCCCACTGGCTGCGCAGCATCCATATCGCGAGCTTGAATCGCCGTCATTCGCGCGCAGAACAGGCCGAAGCGATGCCCGCAGTGAGTCGCTTAGGAGTTTTTAGGAAGACCGTCTTATGGTCCGCTTTTTGCCGGAAGCGGACGTTTCCGCTATCGTCTGTAATCTGTCGATCATGTCGTCCCGCATGTCAATGGGGGCCGCGGTCTACGCCTGGACCTAGCGGTCGTCACGTTAGAGCCCTTGAGTAGGTGGGCTGCAGACCTGTGGCAGAACAGGCAGAATGCCTTGCTGCCGCATCGGCATGTCGCCCCCTCCCACGGGGACGTGGCGTCGCCACTGCACCATGGCCGTTATCGAATCAAGCGAGAGCTTGCGGCCGCGATCTTCCACGCGCGCGAGGCCGACGACCATTCGGGCAGCGGCGTCACCCGTATTTGGCCGTAACCCGTTGATTTACGGGGGGGGGGCGAAAACGTCGTCTTCGGCTGCGAATTGCGAGGGTTAAGCTTCTTTTGCTCTTGGCATCCAGGATCAGGTCTCACTACTTCTCGTTAACGCCGTTCAACCCAAGCAACTCTCTGTCGTCGGCGCTCATTGGATTGTCAATTGCATGACGAATTCTGCGCTGGCACCACGCGTAAAAATCAGGGTGCTCATGCTGCAGTTGCGCCTGTCCTACCTCGTTGAGATGGATCCTGTAGCAGTAGCGGACTGGGCCAATGGTAAGTGTGGAATGGAAAGCCTCGGGCGCGTGATATTGGGGGTTACCTGTGACGATCAGGCCGCCGTGGGCGGCGTAGCTATGGATTGCACCATTCTCGCGTAGGCGGCGGTAGGCGACGTCGGCATCTACGCAAAGCAAAACATAGTTGTTATCACTTATACCTATGGCAAAATCAGCAATCGGCTCGTAAAAAGTTGCGCCAATCTCTGCCAAGTGACAGCACATAAGCTTCGCGAAATACCTGAAAACATCCAAATAAAGTATTCCGCCATTGGCATTGAAGCGGGGGTCTTCATGCACCTTTGCGGGATCCTCCCCCGTTCTCAAGAGGTCTGACGCCAGTGCTCTAAATGCGTCAAATGCCAAATCGGCCGGCTGAGTTCTCGCGTTATTGCAGGTCTCGCATATGCGAGCGGAAAAATGAAACTGCTTCGAGCTTGGGCTCTGTGCATGGCGGTAGCGTTCGCCTGGGCGTCCGATAACCATCGGTTGCGCACCAAACTCACTACGAAGCGCTGCGGCCTTGACCTTATGCTCGCCTGAAAGCGCCTCGGTGGACCCGCATAGGCAGCATTGGCCAGTAAGAGGTGGGGCAAATGGATCCATAGCTAATCTCCGATTACTCGCCGGATCACCTCTTTCAAGCTTATCTTGAGGTGAGGGTCGCTCTATTGTCTGGTAACCCCCGAAATAGAATTGACTGATTTGCCCTTACTGCTCGTTGTTAATCCAGTTCAAGACTGCCAGTAGTTCGCGCTGATCGTAGTACCCGGGTGTCGAACGCGGCTCAAACACACCTTCAGCTATCGCGGCCTCAAATGAGTTCCGAGCCCCTTCATAGTTTGGGACATGTAGACGCTTGATCAATTCGAGGACCTCATCTGGGTCTGCGAAACGACGGTCTGCGAGAAACGCCAGCAACGTTACCAAACCATCGGGGCCAACGAAGGAAGTCAAGGGGAGATCGCTGACCGTGTATCGCTTGGCGGCGAACCAGTACGCCTCATCGTGGTAGCAGCCGCCTTGGTCTGCGTTTGGCGAAGCAGGCTTGTGGTGCACAAGTCGGAGTCCCCGGAGAGCTCCTTCCCATTGCTCAGCAATGGAGCCATTGAGCCATTCAACCCAGCCGTCCTCAACGCTGTTGATCGGATGCCCGCACTGATCGCATTTCCATGGTGGATTCGCTTCCATATGCCCTCCTGATGATTTGGTTGTTCTAGCGCAGTCGGCGGCCGTCGGCAACAGGTGCGGCGAGCTGGGATTGCTGACTTCTAAGTGATGTTAAGCAGTGGCTAAGTTCTTTCTGTTGAGACTGGCCGATAGTGTGTCAAAAGGCGTGGCAATGTAGTCTAAGTTATTGAAGTGCAAGACAACGAATCGGGTCCCAAAGCCGTCCGCCCGGGACGGCTGGTCCAGGCGCGCTGCTCCAGGTCCTCCTCATCAATACACCGGTTCCTTCAACCTATTGATCCGTAACCTATTGATGCGTACAGGGAGAAATGAGCTATCTCCGTTCCGCGGTTGTGACGCCGAATTCCTTATGCATCAGTCGTATGGCGTGCTCAAAAACGATGCCTAGGGGGAGAGGCGGTGGCCTGCCTCTATCTCCGACCTCCGACCGGTTGGGGCACTGCCCTACGGTTTCGGGATGCGCCGGACAGGATGTGTTCGCCCGGTTCGGAGCCCTTCTCCAGGATGCACACGGACAGCTCGCGGCCGGCCTCGATCGCGAGGTTAGGGAGCTGGGCCTGATCGCCTGCGGCCGAGCTACACTCTCCAAGGATCATGCCAAGGAGGCGATGTGGGTAAACAGTCTGATGCCAAGCGCAACGAGAAGCTCAAAGAGCGGCAAAGAAGGGCGGAGGCGGCTGCTGCTCGGTCGTCCGGCGTGAATTCAAATGTCGCAGCGTTCTTCAAGGCCTATGATTCAGAGCCAAACGTCATTGCGGAGCTTCTGGATGAGTCCGGGGGGGCTCTCGCTCACGTTGAGGGAAGCGCAGACGGCGAGAACTGGACGATAGTGGTGATGGGCGAAGCTACGGCAGGGACAGATGACGAGTTCCTTGCTCTTGGTCTGCTGCTCGGGATGGCGATAGATGATCGAGCTGCGGAGGGTGAGTCCTTCATTCAGTTTTCGCCTTGGCTGGTTGAGCAGATCGAAGAGAGTTGCGATTCCAGAGGGGCCGATCCTGACCAATTCCTTCGCTCGCTGCTGCCCGTGGACAAGCGGGACGCAGCATTGCCGCCTGTGCGAATTCTCTAATTCCGCCCTTTAGGGGCGGTCGGCGGCACTGGCGGTTGTGGTCCACATACCCTGTCGGCGCCCCATAGCGGCATCGAAGAATCCCGTCTCGAGATTAACGACGCCAGGGCTTCCTTGCTCGTGCGAGGGCAAACCGGGTACGAAAGGGCGCAGGTTTGGCACAGTCGGCCGCCAAAGCCCTGCAATTGCTAGCGGCGTCGCCCCCCTCCTAAGGGGAAGGTCGCCCATTCGAATCGGGCGGGCATCACCATAGATCAGTGCCATGGCGAGGGGCGCTCTGGTCTTGATGGCATAAGCGATGAGGCTCGGTTCTAGCCGATAGCGGACATGCAGTGAGGGCGGCGCCTATCTACGTCATGTTGGGCGATTCACGGATTAGTTGTCCGCTTCTGGCCGGAAGCGGTTGCTGCAAGGCGGTGCATCGACCGAATCGACCGAAGTGCACAAACTATGCGCTACAGCGGCCACACTTGGAGCTTGGCTAAGCGTCTGATTAAAAAGTGTAAACCTTCGATTTGAACAAACTATGGTGTACATGTACGCCAAAGTTCGTGCCTCAAACGCGTCGATTTGCGCAAACTATGAATTCATTTGCTACACGAACTATGGTGTAAGACCCACAGGGGCGATCACTCCCCATCCACCGACAACGTCACCGCCTTGTGCGCTTCCAGTTCCTGCAGCCGCGCCGCCAGCCCGGCCTTGATCGACGCATAGGCGGTGCTGCCCAGCGCCAATCGCAGCGGCGGGCTGTCTGCATCGGCCGCGGCGATCATCGCGTCCACGGTTTTTCCGGCATCGCCGCGGATCACGAACGCGCCCGATGCAACCGCACGGCGCACCTCGCCGGCGGGCGTGTCTTCATAGCAGTCCATGGTCGGGGCATGGTCCAGCGCGGCAGCGAAATTCGTACCGGTGGGGCCGGGCTCGGCGATGATGAAGTCGATGTTGAACGGCGCCACTTCCTGGCTCACCGACTGCACGAACCCTTCAATGCCCCACTTGCTGGCGTGGTAAACGCTGAAGTTCGGATAGGCGATCTGTCCACCTTCGGACGATACCTGCACGATGCGCCCGCCGCCCTGGGCGCGCAGGCGCGGCAGCAACGCGCGGATGAAGTGGATGCAGCCGGCCAGGTTGGTCGCCAACTGGCGCTCGATCTGTTCGTCGCTGACTTCTTCGCCGGCACCGAACAGACCGTAGCCTGCATTGCTGACCGCCATGTCGATCCGACCCAGCCGCGCGAACGCTTCGTCCACCACGGCCGTGATCTGCCCGGTATCGGTCAGGTCCAGCGTCAGCACCTGCAGGGCCTCGCCATGCCGCGCCTTGAGGTCATCCAATGCGCCCGGGCGACGCAGCGTCGCCGCCACCCGGTCGCCGCGCGCCAGCAGGCGCTCCACCATCAGCCGGCCGAGGCCGGTGGAGGTTCCCGTGATCAACCAGTTGCTTGCCATGTGCGTGCCCTCGTGAGTGATGAGCCCTGATGATGGGCCGCACGCGCTAGGATGATAATCCTCAGCAAACCGCACGAGTCAGTGAAATGGTTTCAGCAATCAAGGCGCCCACACTGGCTGACCTGCGTGCCTTCATGGCCGTGGCCGAACACCGCAGCTTCCGTCGCGCTGCGGACCTGCTGGGCCTGACACCGTCTGCCCTCAGCCACACCGTGCGCGGGCTGGAAACCAGTCTCGCCACGCGCCTGCTGCACCGGACCACGCGCAGCGTCTCGCTCACAGAGGGCGGCGAGCAGCTGCTGCAGCGCATCGGGCCCCTGCTCGGGCAGTTGAACGAAGCGCTGGAAGACGCCAGCGGTGCCAATGGGCGCGTCACCGGCACCCTGCGCATCAATGGCAACGCCGGTGCGATCAGCCTGCTGTTGCGCACCGTGGTGCCGACCTTCCTGCAGCGCCATCCGGACGTGCAACTGGACCTGGTGGCCGAAGGCACGCTGGTGGATATCGTGGAGCAGGGCTTCGATGCCGGCATCCGGCTGGCCGAGGCGGTGCCGAGGGACATGGTCGCGGTGGCGCTGGAACCTTCTCTGCGCTTCCTTGCAGTGGCATCACCCACCTATCTGCAACAGCATCCTGCGCCCCAGGTGCCGGACGATCTCATCCATCACCAGTGCATCCGCCAGCGCCTGCCCAGTGGCAAGCGCTATCGCTGGGAGTTCAGCCAGCGGGGGCAGGAAGTGGCGATCGACGCACCGGGCGCGCTCACCCTCGACAACAGTGCGCTGATGGTGGAAGCGGCGGTGGCGGGCCTGGGTATCGCCTACGTGCCGGAAAGCAACGCACGCCGTGCGCTGGACGAAGCAGCGCTGCTGATCGTACTGGAAGACTGGAGTCCGCCCGGCGCCGGATCGCAGCTGTATTTCCCCGCCAACCGGCACATGCCGCCAAGCCTTCGTGCTTTCATCGAGGTGATACGTGAAGGTTGATTAACACTTGCTGCGCCGCATCAGTACCATGGCGAAAAAAATAGTGGACCTGCATGCTCGAGACAGGAAGTGCGCGTAGTCGTCGGGAGTGGGTGACCCGCAAGTTCCCCGATCACGCGCAATGGCCGCGCGTGAAGCGCCTGCTGCACCTCGGCGGGGTGGTCTGCACGCTGCACGGCGTGGCCTGGGCCACCTACTACGGCACCCATGGCATGACGATGCTGGCCTGGGTGCTGTGTGCGCTGACCCTGGTGGGCGTGGCCTGCTTCGTCATCGCCAACCGGCGTGCCAGGCTGTCGATCGTGCTCATCGCGCACGTCCTGCTGCTGATGACCATCTTCGTCAGCCTGGCCGAAACACCCACCGCGGCGGCAGCACGTTCCACCCACCTGTTCCTGCTGCCGATCGGTGCGGCGACCTTCTTCCTGTTCCGCAGTGAAGGTGTCTACCTGCGCTGGATCCTGCCGACGCTGTGCATGGTCGCACTGGTGTGGCTGGCGATCGATCCGGTCAGCCTCGGTGCGCGCCTGGAGCGGCTGCCGGACGGCGTGCGGAAGATCCGCCACGGCTTGAACACGCTGACCGCGATGGGGCTGACCGGTGGCGTGCTGGCGATCTTCCGCGAAGACCTCGGCGAGCAGATGAACCAGTACTCGGCGCTGGTGCGTGGCATCACCCAGCGCGAACTGCGCGCCTTCCTGCAGCCGCAGGTCGCGCTCAACGGCCAGGTCGTGGGGGCCGAGCTGTTGCTGCGCTGGGACCGGCCCGGGCATGGGCTGCAGTCACCGGTCAACTTCATCCCGCTGGCCGAACAGACCGGGCTGATCCATGAAATCGGCCTGATGGTGCTGCGCCGTGCGTGCGTGCAGTTGGCTGACTGGTCCGCGCTGCCCGGCGTCAACACGTGGGTGCTTTCGGTGAACGTGAGCCCGCTGCAGCTGGCCTCGGCGACCTTCGTGCAGGACGTGCGGGAGATCGTGCGCAGCACCGGCGCCCCGGCCACCCGGCTGCGGCTGGAGATCACCGAATCGGCGCTGGCCCACGACCACGCGCAGATCGCCTCGACCATGAATGCCCTGCGCGAGGACGGCGTGTCCTGGTCGCTGGATGACTTCGGCACCGGCTTCTCGTCGCTGTCGCTGCTGCAGGTGCTGCCACTGGATGAGCTGAAGATCGACCAGACCTTCGTGCGCGGCATGGGCGAGGACGCAAGCCATCGCGAACTGGTGCGCAAGATCATCGAGATCGCTGCCATCCTCGGGGTGTCCACCGTGGCCGAAGGCGTGGAAACCGAACAGCAGCGCGCGTGGCTGGCCAGCATGGGCTGCCGGGTGTTCCAGGGGTATCTGTTCGGCCGGCCGGTGACCGCTGATGACTTCCATGCCGCGCACGTGGCACCGCGGGTCTGATGGTGTGCGCGTGCGCGGCCCACGCCGCGCTGCGCGCCCCTGGCAGCGCCGAGTCATGCTCGGCGGGGGCACCGTGACGCGGCAACCAACGGCCGCCGCGCACGGCTCGGCGCTACCGGTAACCCGGGTGGCGGGCGCTGGCCGACCACGCGCGCACGCCGAGCATCGCCAAGCCGATGAACACCACGTACAACGCGGCGGTCACGTGCAGTGACTTGAACAGGTAGACGCCGATGTAGATCACATCGACGAAGATCCACAGCCACCACGCCGCCACATGGCGACGCGCCTGCCACCACTGCGCGACCAGGCTCAGCGCCGCCAGCAACGCATCCAGCCACGGAATCGCCGCGTCGGTGAGGGCATGCATGCCGGCACCGAGCGCCAGCCCGAACGCCACGCCGATGCCGAGATCGCGCACCACGTACCGCGCCGGCAGCGGCACGATGCTGACCCGGCCATCGGCCTGCGCGCTGTGCCGCCAGCTCATCCAGCCGTAGACCAGGAAGCCACCGAACACCACCTGCAGCAGCGTGTCCGAATACAGGCGGGCCTCGGCGAACACCAGCGCATACAGCGCCACCGAGGTCAGCCCGATCGGCCAGCCGATCAGCCGCCGCCGCGTCATCAGCCACACGCCGGCGATGCTCAGCGCCGCGGCCGACCACTCCAGCAGTTCGGCGTTCATAGCGCGATGGTGACCGACAGGCGCGCCTGCCGCGGCGCACCGGCGAACAGGTAGTAGTCACCGGCGCTGCTGCCGGTATCACGCCAGTAGAACTTGTCGAACACGTTGTCCACCGACAGCCGCCACGTCACCGGCTGCTGGCGCAGCGTGTGCTGGTAGCGCAGGCCCAGGTCGACCACGCTGTAGCTGGGGGCGCGCACGCTGCCATCCACCGTGGCGGTGTTGGATGCGGCATAGCGCCAGCCGCCGGTGACGCCCACGCCGGTGGCGAACGGCAGCGCGTAGTCCAGGTGCACGGTGGCCCGCGTTTTCGGTACGTTGACCAGTTGGTGGCCTTCGTAGGCGGCGGTGGCGGTATCGCGTGCACGCGCCTGCAGCACGCTGGCGCTGGCAGTGACCTGCAGCTGCTCGGTGATGCGCCCGTTGGCGGTCAATTCCAGCCCGGTGTGGGTCTGCTGGCCTTCCTGCACGAAGGTGAAGCCGGCATCGCTGTCGTCGGCCTTGGCGTACTGGAAGGGCTGGCTGGTGCGGAAGATCGCCGCACCCAGGGTCAACGCATCGGTGGCGCCGTACTTGATGCCCACTTCCAGCTGCCGCGACAGCACCGGCGGCAGGAACTCGCCGTCGTTGGACGTCCAGAACGGGGCCTCCTGGCCCAGCGAAATGCCGCGCACGTAGCTGACGTAGGCGTTCACCTGGTCGGTCGCGTTCCAGATCAGCGCGGTCTGCGGCAGGAAGCGTGAGATCCGGCTGTGCCGTTCCGGGTTGCCGCGCTTGTCATAGGCGCGTTCGTCCAGCCGCACCATGCGCCCGCCGGCCAGCCACTGCCAGTCATCACCGAAGCGCATGCGGTCCAGGACGAACAGGCCATCCTGGCGGCTGTCCAGGCGACGCACGGAGGCGCCGGGCTGCAACGGCGAGGGCGCGAACACCGGCACCTGCGGATCATGGATGTTGGCCGTGCCGACGTACTCGTTGACGTTCTGGCGCTTGTCCACCGTACGCCGGAAGGTATCTGCGCCGAAGCTCAGCTGGTGGGTGACGCGGCCGGTGTCGACGCTGCCACGCAGTTCGGCGCGCAGTTCCTGGTTGACCCGGGTGTCGTCCGGGCTGCGGTAATCGTAGATGTCATAGTCGCCATTGGGCGCGAAATAGTTGCCCGGCACGCTGCCATCGGCGCACTGCGCGGCGTAGTAGCAGCCGTAGGCGAAGGCCACGTTGTCATCGATCACCGAACGGCTGTGGCTGGCCGACACCCGCGACTGCCAGCGTGGACCCAGTTCAAAGGTGTGCAGGGCGGTCAGGTTGGTGCTGGCGATGCCGACCGGCTGCTGCCACGGCTGGTAACCCAGCATCTTCGAGCGGTCCACCGCGCGCGGCAGCTCGGTCGCGCCCAGCAGCTGGAAGCCCGATGCCGAACGCTGTGCGCTGGTCTGGTAGTTGGCATCCACCTCCAGCTTGCCGCGTTCGCCGATCAGCCAGTCCGCGGCCAGCGAATAGAAGTTGCGACGCCCGTCGGCGTGGTCGATGTAGGACGCGCTGTCTTCCCATGCAGCATTGACGCGCACGCCGAAGCGCGGCGTCAGCCAGTGGCCCACGTCCACGGCGGTATAACGGGTGCCTTCCGAATCAGTCCCCAGGGTGACGGTGCGCACTTCGGCAGCGCGCTTGCCGACGTAGTTGATGATGCCGCCGGGCGCCATCACCCCGGCAGCCAGCCCGGCTTCGCCCTTCAGGATTTCCACCTGCTGGATGTTCTCCAGCGCGATGCGCTGCTCGCCAGTGGTGGCCAGGCCATTGAAGCGGTAACCGGTGGCGGTATCCAGCGCAAAGCCACGGATGGCGATGTTCTGGTAATAGCCGACCGGCGCGTAGCTGTCGCCCAGCGAGGCATCGTTGGCGGCCACTTCGCTCAGCGTGCGCACCTGTCGGCTGTCCAGCAGGCTACGGTCCAGCACGTTCACCGAGGCCGGGGTGTCCTTCCAGCTGGCCGTACCGAAGCTGCTCGACGGCGTGGTGGCGGCCGGGGCCTGCTGGGCCTGCACGCGCACGGCAGCCAGTTCAGTCGGGGAACGCGGGGAGGATTCGGCGCTGGCCTCGGCAGCGTGCAGCGGCAGCGCGGCACAGAGGGCAACGGTCAACAGCGTAGGGCGCAGGCAGCGGTTCATTCGATTCGTCATCAACAGGAAGAAAGACGAAGCGACGGCGCGCGCGCAGGGGCCCTGCGGGCCCATGCGCTTGCTGCTCAAAGCTCCCTACGCCGGTGCAAACCGGATCAGGTTCCAAGGGACTCTCTCAGCCTGGTCAAACCAGGCACCCCCGCTTCAGGCCCTCATTTCACACCAAAACGGCCGAAGAAGCGAATCAGCCGCTCAGGCGGCGCCGCGCAGCGTGGCCAGCAGGCCTTGCCCGGCGGGGGTGCGGAACCAGTCGGCGTGGCCGAGCAGGAAGGTCCGGTAGGCCACGTCGGCGTTGGCGCGGGAGCCGGTGATGGCGTGGAAATACTCCACTTCGGACAACGCGAAATCCAGGTGCACCACGGGCAGCAGGTCGGCCAGCAGCCGGACCTGGTCGGCCGACAGCGGCCGCGCATCGCGGTAGCCGAGCAGCAGCGCCAGTGCGATGTCACCGCGTACCGCCTGTGCGCCACGGTCCAGTTGCAGCCACGCGACGGCATTGCGTTCGATCGCCGTAGCCAGGTCGTACAGCGCGCTGGTGGGCGAGGCCAGCCCGAAATCGAGCACGGTGCTGACCGTGCTGGCGCCGCTGCCGGTCTGCCACAGCAGGTTGGACACATGCCAGTCGTTGTGGCCCCACAGGCGAGGCTCGGCGGCCAGCCGTGCGGCCAGCCCGACGTGCCAGGGCAGGATCGCGCGCTGCAGGTCGGCCTGCCACGACGTGTCGGCCAGGTAAGCGGCCAGCCCGGGACGTCCGGGCAACTGCGCGCTGAGCAGCGCGATCGGGTCCTCGGCGCGGATCAGGTCATCGCGCGCGACCAGCAGGTGGGTCGCCCGCTGCGGTGCGTGGAAGCTGTCCGAGGCGGTGTGCAGCAGGGCCAGCATGCGCCCGGCCTGCCAGGCCTGTTCCACGCTGGCCGGCGGCGTCCACGAGGGCACATCGCGGTACAGGTCCTGCCCCGCGCCTTCGGCATGTACTTCGAAAGTCCAGTCACCGTGCGGCACCGCCGTCGCGCCATCCTGGTCGGCGATGACGCGTGCCACGGGCACCCCATGGGCGGCCAGGTGCGCGATGAAGCGATGCTCTTCGGACAGCACCGCAGCGCTGCGCACGCTGTGGTGATGGCGCTTGATGAAGAAGCGCCCCTGCTGGCCTTCCACCAACGCCGCTGCGGAAAACGGCCGCGGGCTGTGCCACAGCAACCGGCAGTGGCCGTGCAGCTGCACGAAACGTTGCTGCAGCCACGCGATCTCGCCGGCGCTGATCGCAGGCCAGTCGGCTGGGACCTCGTCGTTGTCGAGGCCTTGGACGTGGTGGGCAGGAGTGGTCATGGGCAGGCTTCAGCGGGGACGCCATGGTACTCCGCCGACACGGCTGCGCTTTGCCATGTCATGCCCACGTCATTGCGCCTGCCAATACTCCGGCCGACCCCACCCCCATGACCTGACCCGATGCCCGCTCCCGGACGTAGCCGTTATCCCCGCGTTTCCCTGCTCGCCGTCATGTTGCTGCCTGCGCTGCATGCCCATGCGGCCGAGGAAGGCGCGCCCGCCCCCGCCGACGATGCGCGCACGCTCGACCAGGTGCAGGTGATCGGCCAGGCCACCAGCTATTCCAAGACGTCGGTCAGCAAGGAAACCATCAACCGGCAGACCATCCTGAGCAGTGTCAACAACGCGCTCAACGAGTTGCCGGGCGTGGTGGTCAGCGAGGCCGATGCCACCGGTTCGTCGGTGTGGGGCACGCAGATCAGCATGCGCGGCTTCGTCACCAACCGCGATACGCAGCAGATCGGAACCACCATCGACGGCCTGCCCAATGGTGGGTCCGGCTACGGCGGCGGCTCGCTGGCCAACCGCTACATCGACACCCTGGACCTGGAAACGGTGGAAGTCAGCCAGGGTACGGCGGACATCTCATCGCGCTCCAACGAAGCGCTGGGCGGCACGCTGAACTTCCTCACCAGCGATCCGCTGCAGGAACAGCGCGTGCGCTTCGTTGTAGGCGGCGGTGACAACGACGCGCGCAAGTATTACGCCCGCTTCGATACCGGCCTGCTGGCCGGGCACACCCGCGCCTGGATCAGCGCTTCCTCGGCCGAGGTACGCGACTGGATCGACGGCAGCGGCCGTACCAGCAACGACCACGTGGCCGCCAGGTTCGTCACCGAACTGGATCGCTGGACGCTGAG
This sequence comes from Stenotrophomonas chelatiphaga, assembly GCF_001431535.1. Classification (GTDB taxonomy): domain Bacteria; phylum Pseudomonadota; class Gammaproteobacteria; order Xanthomonadales; family Xanthomonadaceae; genus Stenotrophomonas; species Stenotrophomonas chelatiphaga. Next base: position 12,573 of record NZ_LDJK01000068.1, on the reverse strand, counting down.
CGGTTACGCCTCCTACAACGATGCCAACGAACCGGAATACACCAGCGTTTCGCCGGCCAGTTTCGCCACCAACCCGGACCGCGATGGCCTGGTCGGCAACCTGACCGGCATCCCGAACCTGGACCAGAACTTCCGCTCCGGCTCGCGTGCGCTGCGCGAGAACACCTTCGGCTACCTGCGTGCGGCCTTCGACGGCGGCACGGGTTTCAAGGCCAGCGTGGCCGGCTACGCGCACAGGATGGAAGGCCGTGGCGACTGGCTGCCGCCTTATCTGGTGCAGGCGCGCGAAGACGGTGTGGGCCATCCGGAATCCGAGTACCGCGGCGGTGACACCGTGTACGGCGGCTCCGCGCTGGGCCAGTTCTATTTCGTCAACCCCGATGGCAGCGCCGCGCAGGTGATGCCCGGCTGCACGCCGCGTGCCGGCTTCACTGCCGAGTACGACCCCAACTGCTACGCCGCAGGGGTGCAGGGCGTTCAGTCCTATCGCCACTCGCACTACGACAACGACCGCGCCGGCTTCACCGCGGACGTGGAATGGAAGCAGGAGTTCGGCCGCATCGACAACACCGTGCGCGGTGGCATCTGGGTGGAGAACGTGGACCGCAGCGTGCGCCGCGATTGGCACCGCCTGCTCAACGTCGGCACGGATATCTCCTTCGACAACGTGCCGTACTGGGTGCAGTTCGAAGACCGCTACAAGGTGGACGAGCAGATGTACTACGTCGAAGACGTGGCCCGCTTCGGCCCGTTCAGTGCACGCGTAGGCGTCAAGCAGTTCTTCGTCGACCAGAAGCGCCAGCGCACGATCGGGGCGGCGGAGAACGTGCGTTCGGATTCGAAGTCCGACCCGCTGCTGTCCGCCGGTGCCACCTGGACGCTGCCGGTGCAGGGCCTGGAAGCCTTCGCCGGTTATTCGCAGAACTTCGCCGCCATTCCGTCCGGCGTGCTCGGCGAAACCGATGCACAGCGCTTCGCGCGGGTGGAACCGGAAACCGCGGACAACATCGAACTGGGCCTGCGCGTCAGCCGCTGGCCGCTGACCGGCTCGATCACCCTGTACAACATCAAATTCGACAACCGCATCGTCTACCTGCCCGCGCGCCTGGCCGATGGCATCGACTACCTGGACGAGACCGATGGCGTCTACGAAAACTTCGGTGGCGTGGAAAGCACCGGCGTGGAAGCCGCGCTGGGCTACGGCTGGGCCAACGGCTGGCGCATCAACGGGGCCTACACCTACAACCGCTCCGAATACCTGGGCAGTGGCAACGCCGCGCGCGATGCCGAACTGGGCATCGTCGACGGCGCCGATGTGATCGGGCAGCCGCGCCACATCCTGGTGATGTCGGCCGACTGGCAGGGCGAACGCTGGAACTTCGGCGTGTCCGGCCGCTACCTGGGTGAGCGCTACCTGGACGCGTCCAACGCCAACAAGCTGCCGTCGGCCACGGTGTTCAACGCCAATATCGGCTTCGACCTGCAGGACCTGTCGCCGAAGCTGAAGGGCGTGGGCGCCAGCTTCGTGGTCAGCAACCTCACCGACCGCCGCTACCTGTCCGGGGTGGATGGCAGCGATACTGCGTTCATTGGTGCACCGCGCACCGTGGGCTTCTCGGTACGGGTAGATCTGTGAGCGAACAGCAGCACACACCGCACGATAGCGGCCGCCGCCGCCTGCTGCAGGGCGGCGTGGCGGCCGGCATCGCCGCGCTGATGCCGAGCATCGCGCGCGCGGCGGCGATCGCCCCGGACGCGCGCACGCGCAGCCTGCAGGACCTGCAGCACATCGTGGTGCTGATGCAGGAAAACCGTTCGTTCGACCATTACTTCGGCACCCTGCCCGGCGTGCGCGGTTTCGGTGACCGTTTCGTGCCGCCGGCCCCGCCGCTGCAGCCTGGCCACCCGACCCGCACGCTGTGGCTGCAGCCCAACGCCGCCGGCACCCACGGCATCGCCCCGTTCCCGCTGGATACCGCCGCGCACTTCGGCCACATGCGCGTGGAAGGTACCCCGCACACCTGGCCTGATGCGCAGAAGGCGTGGGACCACGGGCGCATGGCGCACTGGCCGGCGGCCAAGCAGGACCATGCGATGGGCTATTACCAGCGCGCCGACCTGCCGTTCCAGTTCGCGCTGGCCGAAGCGTTCACCGTCTGCGATGCCTACCACTGCGCGATGCAGGCCGGCACCAACCCGAACCGGCTGTTCCTGTGGACCGGGCACAACGATCCGCAGGCGCAGGCCGGCGGCCCCGCGGTCGCCAACTCGCACGACAACTTCCCGGAGCTGGGCGGCCACGCCGCGTCCTACACCTGGACCACGTATGTCGAACGGCTGCAGCAGGCCGGCGTGGACTGGCGCATCTACCAGGACATGGCCGACAACTTCACCGACAACCCGCTGGCGGGGTTCGAGGCGTTCCGACAGGCCTGGCGGAACGCGCCCGGGCATGACGCCGAACTGCGCGAGCGCGCGGTCAGCACGCGCGGACTGGAGCAGCTGCGCCAGGACGTGCTGGACGGGCGCCTGCCACAGGTCAGCTTCCTGATTGCCGATGCCGCCGGCAGCGAGCACCCGGGCCCGTCCAGTCCGGCACAGGGCGCGGCCTACACCGCGCAGGTACTGGATGCACTGACCGCCGATCCAACGGTGTGGAGCCGCACCGCGCTGCTGCTGATGTTCGATGAGAACGATGGATTCTTCGACCACATGCCGCCGCCGGCCCCGCCTTCGGCCGACCCCGCGCTGGCCGCTGGATGGGCCGGCGCTTCGGTGGTGGATACCGCAGGCGAGTACCACCGGCATCCATCGCCGGGCAATGAAAAGCAGGACGAAGCCGCGCTGCATGGCCGCCCCTATGGGCTGGGTCCGCGCGTGCCGATGTACGTCATTTCTCCGTGGAGCCGCGGTGGCTGGGTGGATTCGCAGGTCTACGACCACACCTCGGTGATCCGCCTGATCGAGCGGCGCTTCGGCGTGGCTGCGCCGGCTATCTCAGCGTGGCGGCGCGCGGTGTGTGGCGACCTGACCGCCGCCTTCGACTTCTCCCGGACCGACAACCGCCCGTTCGCGCACGCACTGCCGGCCACGGCCGCAACCGCCGCGCGCGCCGCTGCCCTGCCGGCGCGGACCGTGCCGGTGCCCCCGCAGGCCCTGCAGCCGGCGCGACAGGAGCCCGGGATACGTCCCGCGCGCGCGCTGCCCTACCGCCCCGGCGTGGCCATCCAGACCGATGCGGAGGCTGCCGAGGTCCGGCTGACGCTGGCCTGCGAGGGCGCCGCCGCCGTGCTGCACGTTTACGACCTGCTGCGGTTGGAGGCGCTGCCGCGTCGCTACACCGTGGGACCGGGCAAGGACCTGCAGGGCATCTGGCCGCTGGATGCGGAACAGGGCCATGACCTGTGGGTGCTCGGCCCGAACGGCTTCCATCGGCGCTTCCGCGGCAGTGCCCAGGCGCCGATGCCGGTCGAAACAGAGATCGAGCGTGTCGCAGACAGCATGGTCCTGCAGCTGCGCAACCCCGGTCCGGCGCCGGTCACGGTAGCGGTGCGCGGCAACGCGTACCCGGGCCTGATGCCGGAGCGGACGCTGTCGCTGGCCGCTGGCGAAGCCGCACGCATCCGCTGGCCGGCGGCCGCGACCGGCGCCTGGTACGACCTGGACGTGCAGCAGCCAGGCACTCGCCAGCGGCTGGCGGGGCGCGTGGAAGACGGCCGGCCCGGCAGCAGTGATCCGGCAATGGCGCATGCGCCGCTGCGGTTCGACCTGGGATGAACCGCAGCGGGACTACAGCTGGCCGTTGCGCAGGTAATCGAACAACTGCGCATCGCTGTTCAACCCCAGCTTGAGCATCGCATCGCCCTTCTGGCGGCTGATGGTGCTGGCACTGCGATGCAGCAGCGTGGCGATCTCCTTGACCGTCATGCCCTTGCCGAGCAGGCGCAGCACCTCCACTTCGCGCGGTGACAGCGGGCGGCCTTCGCCTTCCACCATCGCGCTGCTGCCGGCTGCTTCCACGCGTTCCTTCAACGACAGGCTGACGTAGGGCAGGCCACGGTGGACCGTGCGGATGGCGACGGGCAGTTCGTCCATCGACGATCCCTTGTCCACCAGTCCCAGCACGCCAGCGTCGCGCACCATGCGCAGGATCGCCAGGTTGCTGGACACGCTGAGCATCAGCACCGGCAACAGCGGATAGCGTCGACGGATCATGCTGATCATCGCAAAGCCATCCGGCACGGTGCTGTCCGGCATCGAATAGTCGGTGACCAGCACATCGCACGGATGGATGGACAGGTAGGCCAGCAGGTCCTGTGCGGTGGCGGCCTCGGCCACGACTTCGCCGACGCCGCTGCCGTGGATGACCGACCGGGCGCCGATGCGAACCACCGGGTGGTCGTCAGCGATGATGATGCGAAGCGTCATGCTCTAGTATGGCCCCGGGTGACATGGGTTGGGTGGGAAGCAGGCATCGACGATATCCCTATTCTAAGGAGAGCGAACCTGGTGCGCACGATCCTGGCTCACTGCCGAGGATGCGGCATGGGCGTGCTGCTGTCGCTGTTGCCTGCGACGGCATGGGCCACGCCCCCTGCGCCGCGTGCCGACACAGCGTCGGATTCCCGGCCCCACGCGGTGCTGTCGGTGGGGGTCTACGACAGTGGCTGGCCGCCGTTCGAGTTCGTCGAAGGGGACCGGGTGCGCGGGCTGGGCCCGGACACGCTGGCCGATCTTGCGACACGGATGGGCGTGACGCTGGACTATCGTCGTTATCCCAACTGGCCGCAGGTGCTGGAAGCCGCCTGCCGCGGTGACATCGACGTGGTGATGAACGTGTCGCCCAGTGCCGCGCCGAGCCGCTGCCTGGCCTACAGCACGTCGTATGCGACCGCGCCGCTGGCCGTGGTGGGGCGCAGCGATGACCTGCGCGCGTCCAATGATCCGGACCTGGCGGGCCTGCGCGTGGTGAGCGAGCAGGACTTCCTGACCCAGGCGCAGATCCGCACCCGTTTTCCCGCCGCGCGCCAGCTGGCTGCGCCGCACACGCTGGATGCGCTGCGGATGGTGGCGCAGCAGCAGGCCGATGTGTTCATCGGCAACGCCTACGTGGCCAACCAGCTGATCCACGACAACGCCCTGGAAGGCATCGCGCTGCTGCGGCCGATCGACATGGACCTGGACGCGCTGCACTTCGGCGTGTCCCCGTCCAGGCCGGCGCTGCTGGAGGCGCTGGACCAGGCGATGGCGCGGCAGCCGGCATCGGTGCGTGCGGGTATTGCCGCGCGCTGGCTGCGCGTGCCGGTATGGTCTGCGCCGGCGCGGCAGGCATTGGACCAGGTGGAGCGCCGCGCGCTGTCCACGCCGCTGCGTACCGGCTTCGCCCCGAATGCCGCACCGCTGTCCTTCGCCGATGGCGAGGGACGGCCTGCGGGGCTGGCCAGCGAGTACCTGCAGCGGCTGCGCCAGGCCGGCGCCACGCTCACCCCCGAACCCAGCCACGACTGGTTCGACCTGCGCGAGAAAATGCGTCGCGGCAGTATCGATGCGGTGATGGGGGTGCCGAATGATTCGCGTTACCTGGGCGAAGGCTGGGTGTTCAGCCAGCCCTTCATCAGCGTGCCCAATGTCATCGTGACCGGACCCGGCAGCGGCACCGTGCTGGACATGGATGACCTGTCCGGCAAGCGCGTGCTGCTGTCTGATCCGGAGCGGCTGCGGCTGCCGGTGCTGCAGCGTGCGCCGGAGGCACGCATCCTTGCGGCACGCAGCGCCGAGCAGGCCCTGCAGCGATTGCTCGACGGCGAAGCACAGGCCTACATCGGCAACCTGGCGATCGTCGACCGGCTGCTGCGCGAGCGCTTCCCCGGTCAGTTGCAGGTGGCCGCACCGGCCGGCTTCGAGGATGACCTGTCGTTGGCGGTGAAGCGCGAACACGCCGGCCTGGCGACGCGGTTCGATCGCCTGCTGCAGGAAATGGGCCCGCGCGAACGCGAGGCGCTGCGCAATGACTGGCTGGCAGTGGCCTACCAGGGCGGCAGCGACTGGCGTGCGCTGGCGCGCTGGGGCATTCCGCTCGCCCTGGTGCTGCTGACCGCGTTGCTGGTGCACCTGCTGGGTTACTGGCGGCTGCAGCGCGAAGTGACCAGCCGTCGACGACTGGAACAGCGCTTGGCCGACATTACCCGCAACCTGCCGGCGGTCGTCTACCAGATGCGTTGGACAGCCGATGGCGGTCTCGATTTTCCCTACGTGGCCGGTGACATGCAGCCCCTGTTCGGCATCGACCCGCAGCAGGCGATGGCCTCGGCACAGGCGCTGCTGGAGACCATCGACGTGCGCGACGTGGCGGACATGCAGGCGTCCATCGAGCGCGCCGCGCGCGACTTCCTGCCGTTCGAACTTGAGTTCCGCACCACCGGCATGCCGGGATCGCCGCGCTGGGTGCGCAGCCAGGCCCAGCCGTATGCAGCCGATGCCGGTACGGTCACCTGGAGCGGCTACTGGGTGGACATCAGCGAGGCGCGCGCGCAGGCCGATGCACTGGAAGCGGCGATGGCCGCGGCCGAGCAGGCGGCCGAGGCGAAGGCCCGCTTCCTGGCGACCATGAGCCATGAAATCCGCACCCCCATGAGCGGCGTGCTGGGCATGCTGGAGATGCTCGCGCATACGGCCCTGCAGCCCGCCCAGCGCACCCAGGTGGAGGAAGCGGAGTCCGCCGCGCAGGCGCTGCGGCAGATGCTGGACGACATCCTGGACTACGCCAAGATGGATGCCGGTGCGTTGCGCCTGGATCCGTTGCCGATGCCGCTGCGGCCGCTGCTGGAATCGCTGCAGCAGCGTCATGCACCGCAGGCGGCGGCCAAGGGACTGGGCCTGCGACTGGAGGTGGACGTGCGGCTGGCGGCCACCCACGAAGTGGATGGGCTGCGCTTGCGCCAGGTGCTGGAAAACCTGCTGGACAATGCCATCGCCTTCACCCGGGAAGGCGAGGTGGTGCTGCGCGCGGAGGTGCTGGAAGGCAGTTCGCCGAGCCTGCAGGAACTGCGCCTGCAGGTCATCGACACCGGCATCGGCATGCAGCCGCAGCAACTGCAGGCCCTGTTCCAGCCCTTCGCCGACGTGGATGCCGCCGCCCCGCACCACCGCGGTGGCATCGGCCTGGGACTGACGCTGTGCCAGCGCCTGGTGCAGCTGATGGGCGGGCGGCTGCTGGTACACAGCGTGGCCGGCAAGGGAACCGAGGTCGATGTGCTGCTGCCGTTGCCGGTGGCCAGCGATGACGACGTGATGGCCGCGGTGCCGGGTCCGGGCAGCGTGCCGCCGCTGCCGACGCACCTGCGCACGGCACGGGTGCTGGTGGTGGAAGATCACCCGACCGCGCAGGCGATGATGGCCTGGCGGCTGCAGCAGCTGGGCGTATCGCACGCCGTGGCGGGCGACGGCCGGGAAGGACTGGAGCTGCTGGCGGCCTCCGCGTTCGACATGGTGATCAGCGATTGCCGCATGCCGGTGATGGATGGCTATGCGTTCACCCGCCTGCTGCGTGAGCGCGAACAGCGCCAGGGCGCTGCGCGCCTGCCGGTGGTGGCATTGACCGCCAGCCTGCTGGAGCAGGACCTGCGGCGTTGCCGTGAGGCGGGCATGGATGAGGTGCTGACCAAGCCGTTGTCGCTGGCACAGCTGCGGCAGTGCCTGCTGCGCTGGCTGCCTGCTTCGCCGGTGGGCGCTGCCGGCGCCTAGCGTGCGTTCTGCTGCAGATATTCGATGACCAGCCGGCGCCGTTGCGGATCCGGGAACGCGTTGTACATGCGCGTGCCGGGAACACTGGCAGCGGGTGAACGCAGGAAGGCGTCCAGTGTCTGTTCGCTCCACACGATGTCCGCTGCGCGCATGCCATCGGAGTAGGCATAGCCGGCCAGGCTGCCTGCACGCCGTCCAAACACGCCGTGCAGGTTCGGGCCGTAGCGGTTGATGCCGCCGGCGTGCACGGTGTGGCAGCCGGCGCAGATGGCGAAGGCGCGCTCGCGTTCCAACGCAGCGGCCTGCGCCGGATCCTGCGGCGCAGCGGCACGACAGGCGCCCAGCAGCGCGACGCTGGCCAACAGCAGCAGGATCCGCATCGTCGGATCACATGCCGGCGTAGTTCGGGCCGCCGCCACCCTGCGGAGTGACCCAGACGATGTTCTGGGTCGGATCCTTGATGTCGCAGGTCTTGCAGTGCACGCAGTTCTGGGCGTTGATCTGCAGGCGCTTGTCGCCCTCGCCGCCGACGAACTCGTACACCCCGGCCGGGCAGTAGCGCGCTTCCGGCCCGGCGTATTCGGCCAGGTTGACCTGCACCGGGATGCTGGCGTCCTTCAGCGTCAGGTGGCTGGGCTGGTCTTCGGCATGGTGGGTGCTGCTCAGGAACACCGAGCTGAGCTTGTCGAAGGTCAGCACGCCATCCGGCTTGGGATAGTCGATCTTCGTGTGCTGTGCGGCCGGCTCCAGGCAGGCGTGGTCCGGTGTGCTGTGGCGCAGCGTCCACGGCGCGTTGCGGATGCCCAGCTTGGGCAGCAGCCACTGTTCGATGCCGGTCATCAGCGTGGCCACCGCCTGGCCCTTCTTGAACCATTGCTTGAAGTTCTTCGACTGCTGCAGCTCGGCATGCAGCCAGCTGGATTCGAAGGCCTGCGGATAGGCACTGAGCTCATCGTGCTGGCGGCCGGCCGCGATTGCATCGAAGGCCGCGTCGGCGGCCAGCATGCCGGTCTTGAGCGCCGCGTGGCTGCCCTTGATGCGGCTGGCATTGAGGTAGCCGGCTTCGCAGCCGACCAGCGCACCGCCGGGGAACACGGTTTTCGGCAGCGACAGCAGGCCACCGGCGGTGATCGCACGTGCGCCGTAGCCGATGCGCTTGCCGCCTTCCAGGTGCGTGCGGATGGCGGGATGGGTCTTGAAGCGCTGGAACTCTTCGAACGGGCTCAGCCACGGGTTCCGGTAATCCAGCCCGACAACGTAGCCGATGGAGACCTTGCCGCCTTCGGCGTGGTACAGGAATGCGCCACCGTAGGTGCTGCCGTCCAACGGCCAGCCCGCCGCATGCACCACCAGGCCCGGTTCGTGCTTTGCCGGATCGATTTGCCACAGCTCCTTGATGCCGATGCCGTAAGCCTGCGGATCGCGGCCTTCGTCCAGCTTGAAGCGGGCGATCAGCTGGCGGCCGAGGTGACCGCGCGCGCCTTCGGCGAAGACGGTGTACTTGGCCAGCAGTTCCATGCCGCGCTCGTAATTGGGGCCATGCCGACCGTCTTTTTCGATGCCCATGTCGCCGGTGGCCACGCCGATGACCTCACCGTTCCCGCCGTACAGCACTTCGGCGGCGGCGAAGCCGGGGAAGATCGCCACCTCCAGCGCTTCGGCCTGCTGGGCCAGCCAGCGGCCCACTTCGCCCAGGCTGACGATGTAGTTGCCTTCGTTGTGGAAGCATTCCGGCAACAGCGGCTTGGGCGTGGTGCGCGCGCCGGTTTCACTGAGGAACAGGAATTCGTCGCGGGTGACCTTCTGCTTCAACGGCGCGCCGCGCTCGGCCCAGTCGGGGAACAGTTCGGCCAGCGCACGGGGGTCCATCACCGCGCCGGACAGCAGGTGCGCGCCCGGTTCGGAGCCCTTTTCCAGTACGCACACCGACAGCTCGCTGCCGGCTTCGATGGCGCGCTGGCGCAGGCGGATGGCCGTGGCCAGCCCGGCGGGGCCGGCGCCGACGACGACGACATCGAATTCCATCACTTCGCGTGGGGGCAGTTCGGTGGCTTCTGCGCTCATGGATGACCTGACTCTTGGGTAGACCGCCGTGCTGCGGGGCGGTGGTTGCCTGGAATAACGCACGTGCTGCCACGGCGAAACGGGTGTTTGAATCCATCAGGTTAACGGCTGGCCGACGGATCGGCCAGTTGCCCGGCGCGATGTGGGCTGCACCGGCCGCAGGACGCGTCCTGCGGGTGCTGGATGCTGCAATGCAGCAGTTGCGCTGCGTCGCACGCGAACCGTTGCCGCGGTCCGATATAGCGCGCATCGACATTGCGGGTCGCCTTCATCGTTTGTCTTGAACGATGCGCGTTATGAGCAGGCCATCGCCCATCGAAACAACCAGTTATTCCTACGCTGTGGCGGACAGTGGGACGAGAGGAATGCGCGATGTCACGCCGGCAGGTCCGCGACGCATCAGGGTTCTACGCGGTGACGGGCCGCATGGATCCGCTGGCGGCGCGAGACGACCTGCTACCGCGTGCCCCTGCCACCCCGGCGCACTGTGCCCTGGCGTGGGTCCTTGCGCGCGTGGCCGATTGCCTCGCCGGTTCCGGCATGAGCTGCCTGCGGCTGGTTTTCTCGCCGCAGAAGCTCGATCACGGCAAGTACAACGAACTGGATCGTCAGCTGGCCGGGCAGCAGGCAGGCCTCAACGCGCTGACGGTGGAGGAATACCTCGGCGCACGCGCACGCTTCGACCCCCGCGCCCGTGATCCAGGCATCGCACGTCGCGCGCGACGTTCATGGCGGGACAAACTGGCCGCAGTGCATGGCGAGGCGCTTGCCGGGCAGGGCATCGCCCCCGCCGAAGCCGGCGAGCGCGCCGCGCTGCTGGCTGATCAGCAGATGCGCAGCCTGCATGCGCTGCACAATCCGGACCGGGTGGTGGGCGGGCGCGATCTGATCGGCGACTTCGGCGACGGCCAGGTCAACTGCACCATCGGCCGGCAATGGACGCTGGCACGCCGGGGGGAGGTCCCGCGTGTACAGCAGCTGGATGCGGCCGCTTCGCGGGTGCCGGCGTGGCTGCGCGGGAGCACGCGGATGAACGGGCAGCTGGTACGCGAAGCGCCTGCCGTCCTCGACGCCGCGCCCCCGCCCCCACCACAATGACCGCGATTCCGCCCCACCTGGTGCATCCGATGCGACTTGATCCCTGCGACCTGTTCGATGTCCGTTCCCTGCTCAGCGACGAAGAGCGCGCCGTGCAGGACAGCGTGGCGCGCTTCGTCGACCAGCGCGTGCTGCCGGTCATCGGCGACTGCTTCGACCAGGCGCGTTTCCCCGCTGAACTGGTGCCGGAGATCGCGGCGCTGGGGCTGCTCGGAGCGACGCTGCCGCCGGCGTACGGCGGCGGTGGGATGGACGCGGTGGCCTACGGGCTGATCTGCCAGGAACTGGAGCGCGGTGATTCCGGCCTGCGCAGTTTCGTGTCCGTGCAGAGTTCGCTGTGCATGCATCCGATCTTCGCCTACGGCAGCGAAGCGCAGCGGCTGCGGTGGCTGCCGGCGATGGCCCGCGGTGAACGGATCGGCTGCTTCGGCCTGACCGAAGCGCACGGCGGGTCGGATCCTTCCAGCATGAAGACGCGTGCGGTGCGCGAGGGTGACCAGTGGCGCCTGGACGGCAGCAAGATGTGGATCACCAATGCGCCCATCGCCGATCTGGCCATCGTCTGGGCGCAGACCGAAGACGGTGTGCAGGGCTTCATACTGGAACGCGGCATGGCAGGCTTCAGCGTGCAGGAGATCGGCCGCAAGATGAGCCTGCGTGCGTCGTCCACGGGTGCCTTGTTCTTCGACCAGGTGCAGGTGCCGGAGGCCAACCGGTTGGCGGGCGTGGTGGGCATGAAGGGCCCGCTGGGCTGCCTGAACCAGGCGCGGTTCGGCATCAGCTGGGGTCCGATCGGCGCGGCCATCGCCTGCCTGCGCGAGGTGCTGGCGTATGCCGGCCAACGCGAACTGTTCGGCCGGCCGCTGGCGGCCACCCAGAGTGCGCAGATCAAGCTGGCCGACATGGCCCGCCGGATTACCGGTGCGCAGCTGCTGGCCCTGCAGCTGGGACGGCTGAAGGAAGCAGGCAGGCTGCAACCGCAGCAGGTAAGCCTGGCCAAGTGGAACAACTGCCGGATGGCGATCGACATCGCACGCGAATGCCGTGACCTGCTGGGTGCGGCGGGGATCACCACCGAGCACGCCGCGATCCGGCATGCGCTCAACCTGGAATCGGTGATCACCTACGAAGGCACCGAGACGGTGCACCAGCTGGTGATAGGCCGCGAACTGACCGGCCTCACTGCGTTCTGAGTTTTCCGCGCTTGCGCGCGGCTTCCAGGCAACGGCAACGTCCACTTCAAAAGCGGCAGGATTCTTGCGTTGGTGGGGCGGGTCCATGGCGGCCATGGAGCCTTCGGTAGCGCCGACCCATGGTCGGCGGGTGTTGGGGGAGTGGGGTCTTATGGCTTCCGCCGACCATGGGTCGGCGCTACCGCTTTTCTTTCTTCATTACGCGGGTGGCGGCCACCGGAACCTGTCAGGGGGCCGGGCGGTGGGGCTGGGCGGGGGCGTTGAGCGCCATGGATGGCGCGAAACGAGGCCCGCATGGATGCAGCTTTTGCCGTCCCCCGCACAGCCCCACCGCCCGGCCCAAAGCACGTAGCCAGCGAAACGCAGCCACCCGCGAGGGCGTCCCACCCGTTCGACCCACCTACCGCGCAGGCAACAGCACCGCCGCAGTGTCCACGCACGCGACCATCCGCTCACCGGCTGCCAACACCGGCCA
>NZ_LDJK01000067.1 GCF_001431535.1 Stenotrophomonas chelatiphaga | reverse complement strand
GCAGATGGGGATAAGGGACCGCATCAGCCGGGCGGCCAACAACGAGGTGCAGGCCTCGCTGGCCGAACGGGACGAGGAAATCGCCGGCCTGCGCGCCGATGTCGCGTTCTATGAGCGCCTGGTCGGTGCCACCAGCCAGCGCAAGGGCCTGAACACCCATTCCATCGAATTCCGCCCGGAAGCGGCGGGCACCTGGCAGTACGCGCTGGTGCTGACCCAGAACCTCAACCGCGGGGCGATCAGCCAGGGCCAGATGCGCTTCACCGTGGAAGGAGTGAAGAACGGACGCCTGGCCACGGTCAGCTGGGATGAACTGCACCAGCGCAGCAACGTGCCCGGCCAGGAGTACTCGTTCCGGTACTTCCAGCAGCTGGGCGGCAGCGTGATCCTGCCGGCGGACTTCACCCCGCAACGGGTTAAGGTCACACTGGGCAGTGGAACGGGGGGTTCCACACAGGTATTTGACTGGAAACAGGCCGGCGCACCGGCCGCGAACGGGGAGTAGGCAGATGTTTGGAAGCAGCAAGTCCAGCCGTGACGGACAGCTGGTGGTCGATGCGTTGATCGGCAGCCAGGTGGTGATCCGCGGCGACGTCGAATTCAGTGGCGGCCTGTATGTGGAAGGCCGCATCCACGGCAAGGTGATTGCCCAGGAAGGTGCCAGCGCCGCCAACATCACCCTGTCCGACAACGGCGTGGTGGAAGGCGAGATCCGCGCCCAGGTGGTGGTGATCAGTGGCCGCATGGACGGCGACGTGCACGCCAGCGAGCGGGTCGAACTGACCCCGAGCGCCCGCGTGAACGGCAACATCCATTACCAGGTGGTCGAAATGGCCGCCGGCGCGCAGCTGAATGGACGGCTGATCCACGCCAGCGCCCCGATGGCCGCGCTTCCGCCGCCGGAAGGCGCCGCAGAGGACGCCGGTACCGGCAAGGGTGATACCGCCGCGCGCCGCAAGCTGGCCGAGGCGATGGCTTGAAAGCCGGTCCGGGCGGCCCCATGCTGACCGCATGAGCACGCTGATTTCACTACCCGGTACCGCTGAAGCGGCGCCGGGCTACCAGTCCCTGGACCGCCCGTTGAACTTCACCGAGTCCGCTGCGGCGAAGGTGCGCGAGCTGATCCAGGATGAAGGCAATGCCGAACTGGCGCTGCGCGTCTACATCGAGGGCGGTGGCTGTTCCGGCTTCCAGTACGGCTTCGAATTCGACGAGAACCGCGCCGAGGACGACCTGGCCGTGCAGACCAGCGGGGTCACCCTGCTGGTGGATCCGCTGAGCCTGCAGTACCTGATGGGCGCGGAGGTGGATTACACCGAAAGCCTGACCGGTGCGCAGTTCGTGATCCGCAATCCGAACGCCAAGACCACCTGCGGC
>NZ_LDJK01000066.1 GCF_001431535.1 Stenotrophomonas chelatiphaga | reverse complement strand
GGTGTCCACTGCGTGGGCGTCGGCGTCGACCTTCCGTGGCGGTGACAAGCGCGGTGGCGCCAACGGGGCGCGCGTGCGCCTGGCCCCGCAGAAGGACTGGGCGGTCAACCAGCCGCAGCAGCTGGCCAAGGTGCTGGCCGCGCTGGAAAACGTGCAGGCCGACTTCAACGGCGCCGGTGGTGCCCAGGTGTCACTCGCTGACCTGATCGTGCTGGCCGGTGGCGTGGGTGTCGAGCAGGCGGCGAAGGCCGCTGGCCATGACATCAGCGTGCCGTTCACTCCCGGCCGCACCGATGCCAGCCAGGAACAGACCGACGTGGAGTCCTTCGCGGTGATGGAGCCGGCGGCCGACGGCTTCCGCAATTACCTCAAGGGCCGCTACAGCGTCCCCGCCGAAGCGCTGCTGATCGACAAGGCCCAGCAGCTGACCCTGACCGCACCGGAACTGACCGCACTGGTCGGCGGCCTGCGCGTGCTGGGCGCCAACGTGGACGGTGGCAAGGACGGTGTCCTGACCGATCGCGTCGGCACGCTGAGCAACGACTTCTTCGTCAACCTGCTTGACATGGGCACACAGTGGAAGGCCGCCGGCGATGGCTACGAGGGCAGCAGCCGCAATGGCGGTGGCACGCGCTGGAGCGCCAGCCGCGCCGACCTGGTGTTCGGCTCCAACTCGGTGCTGCGTGCGGTGGCCGAGGTCTACGCCAGTGCCGATGGCCAGAAGAAGTTCGTGCAGGATTTCGTCGCCGCCTGGACGCGGGTGATGGAACTGGACCGCTACGACCTGCACGGCTGAGGTCCTCAGGACCAAGTCAGGCAGCAAAGGGCGGGGTCGGACCGACAGGTCCGGCCCTCTTGCCTTCAAGGTCAGAACTCCGGGTAGTTCTCACACTCGGAGTTGGCGGCCCGCTACAATCTGGGCAACGGGCCATCGGGCCTGGCCTGCAGGACGTGTTTCCCGTGATCAAAGAAATCCAGATTGAGAACTTCAAATCGATCAAGAAGATGAAGCTCGAGCTGGGCCGAATTAATGTATTCATCGGCGAGAACGGGTCAGGCAAGAGTAATATTCTGGAAGCAATTGCGCTGGCCGGTGCTGCGGCGGCAGAGAAGCTCGATAACGAGTTCCTCGCGGCTCGCGGAATACGCGCAACTGAGCCGAGGCACATGCGCTCCGCCCTTCAAACCGCGAGCGCAGAGAACAAAATCGTTGTCGCGGTAAAGGCTCGAGATGAGGAGGCGTTCGAGTTTGACTTGCGACATGACGAAAAACCTTATTCAAGTTGGAAGCTGGAGCGGAAGACTGACACCAAAATAAGCGTCGAAGGCGAGCAGCTCGTCGTATTCCTTGAAGCCTTGTTGGCCAATAGGCGAACTGCGCTCGAACGTGTAACGGGGGAAAACAGTGAGCTACTGCGGGCTGAAATCCGTGAACTCGAATCGTATCTTGACGACGCTCGAAATCCGAACATTGAAGGTGATCCGGCGAATAAGCTTCAGCTCCGGATGACAGGCCCGGTTTTCCCCTACTCCGGCTCATCACGCAGATCCGGCCTTGCCTCGATTCGCGAATTCCTGATCTACTCTCCAGAGAATTCATCACTCCGCATGTTCCAGAGAGAGGGCCAAATTGAGCCACTCGGCATCAATGGCGAGGGACTTTTCAAGTTCCTTCAAGTGCTCGACTCCGATCAGCAGCATGCAGGCGTAGTTAAAAATATCAGCATGCGACTTCGTCTGCTTGATTGGTACGTAGACCTGCAGGTACCTTCTGCTGATACAAGCCACACCAACAGCATTGAAATAAGCGACCGTTATCTAAGTGTGGAATCAGGTACGCTCAATCAAGTGAGCTCCAATGAAGGCTTCCTGTTCCTGTTGTTCTACTTCAGCCTGTTCTCGACACAGCTTACTCCTGCCTTTTTCGCTATCGACAACGTCGACGCGTCGCTCAATCCGAAGTTGTGCGCGCACCTTGTTTCGGAGCTGGCGACCTTGGCCCGGGATAACGGCAAACAGGCGATCCTCACTACCCACAATCCCGCAACGCTCGATGGTTTGGACCTCAATGATGACGATCAGCGTCTGTTTGTGATCTCGCGCAACGAGGAAGGCGAGACACGGATCAAACGCATCCAGCAGAAGGAAGGCCGTGCCAGTACGATGAAGCTCTCCGCTGCCTTCATCGATGGCTATCTTGGTGGCCTGCCGAAGAATTTCTGACCATGGATCTGAGCTTTGCGCTGATCACTGAAGGCATTACGGACCAAGCTGCACTTGAGGCCATCGTGGCAGGGCATTACAAGCGCTTGGATCCGGACATAGAATGCGATTTCACGTTCGTCCAGCCCATAAGGGACAAGACGGACGAGTCACTGCAAGGCAACTTCGCGGGCTGGGAGCGCGTGCTGGAAAAATGTAGCACCCCTGACGTCGCCCGCAACGCCCTGGCTTATAGCGACTACCTGATCGTTCAAATCGATACCGACGTCGGTGAGCAGCGGAATTTCGGTCTGGCCTTGACCGAGAATGGCGTAGACATAGATGAAACCGGTTTAATCACCGCCGCCAAGGCGATAATAGTCGATCGATTCGGCGAGGTCTGGGAAGAAATACGCGACCAGACCATCATGGCAATCTGCGTCCACTCCCTCGAGTGCTGGCTGCTGGTGCTGCATGCGCCGGCACAGGATGCGTGCTCGACCAAGGGATGCGAAGCGCGCTTGAGCAGGGTCCTCGCCCGCCAGAACGTGGTTTTCGACAAAGAGCACGACACCTACCGTCGGCTGTCTCGTAATTTTCGCAAACCCAGGCACCTGGCCGCCGCGCAGGTCCGTAGCATCAGCTTGGACACGTTCTTGCGCAGCCTTCCCCGCCCCGGTTGAAGACAGGCGGCTCGCGGCCACCGCGCGCTCAAAGCGCGTCCAGATCCCCCAGCGCCCGGATCAATTTGCGCGCCCGCTTGTCCGGCTTGTGCTCCGGAGCCTTGTAGCCATCGCGCGCGGCAATGCGCACTGCACGCTGTTCGGCACGACGCGCCTGGGATGCCTCGGTTTCCGCATACAGCTGCTGGGCCACCGGTGCCGGACCGCGCTGGTCGCTCAACGCGGCCACCGCGATCTCGAAATGCTCTTCACCGCGCTCGATGGTCAACTGCTCGCCGACCCGTACCGCGCGCGAAGACTTCGGCCGCTGGCCGGACACGGCCACCTTGCCGGTTTCAATTGCCTGCTTGGCCAGGCTCCGGGTCTTGAAGAATCGTGCCGCCCACAACCAGATATCCAGGCGGACGCTGGGCTGCGGCAGGGAAAGCTCGGTCATCGACAGGGGTTGCTCCATCAGCAGTTGGGGGGGCACGTCTGATCAGGAGATGTGGCCGTGCACCGCGCAATCAAGCGTCGCCGCGCCTGGGGTGCGGCCGCGGCCGGTGAATGATTCACCGGCACATCCTGCAGACCCGTCAGGTGCTAGTGTGCGCGCACGCCCGCATGATCTCCGACCCATGGCAAAAGCGCCGCTCGACCTCACTTCCGGCCCGATCGGGCGCAACCTGCTGCTGTTCTCGCTGCCGATCCTGGCGGGCAACATCGCGCAGTCGCTGAACGGCTCGGTCAACGCGGTCTGGGTCGGGCGTTTCCTCGGCGAAGCGGCACTGACCGCGACGGCCAACGCCAACAACATCATGTTCTTCCTGATCGGCTCGGTGTTCGGCATCGGGATGGCCTCGACCATCCTGATCGGCCAGGCGATGGGTGCCAAGGACATCGGCCAGGCCCGGCGGGTGATGGGCACCAGCGCGACCTTCTTCATCGGCCTGTCGGTGGTGATCGCGGTGGCCGGCTGGTTCCTCGCCCACCCGCTGCTGGCGGCGATGGGCACGCCGGCCCCGTCGCTGCCGCTGGCCGAGGCCTACCTGAAGGTCATCTTCCTGGCGATGCCCACGCTGTACGCGTTCGCTTTCCTCAGCGCGGCGATGCGCGGCGCGGGCGATTCGCGTACCCCGTTCCGCTTCCTGCTGGTGTCCGTGGCACTGGATATCGTGTTCAACCCGCTGCTGATCTTCGGCCTGGGCCCGCTGCCGGAACTGGGCATTGCCGGTGCCGCGTGGGCCACGCTGATCGCGCAGACGCTGTCGTTGATCGCGCTGCTGCTGTACATGCGCCACAAGCGCCACGTGCTGTGGCTGGGGCGCAAGGACATGGCGCTGTTCAAGGTCGATCTGCCGATCCTGAAGGCGCTGGTGATGAAGGGTGTGCCGATGGGCCTGCAGATGGTGCTGATCTCGCTGTCGATGATCATGCTGATGACCATGGTCAACCAGTACGGAACCGATACCGCCGCCGCCTACGGTGCATCGTTGCAGTTGTGGACCTACGTGCAGATGCCGGCGATGGCGATTGGTGCGGCGTGTTCGTCGATGGCCGCGCAGAATGTCGGTGCGCAGTTGTGGGGCCGCGTGCGGGCCACCGCGCGCCAGGGCGTGCTGTTCAATTTCCTGCTGACCGGCGTGCTGATCGCGCCGTTGATCCTGCTTGACCGCTACACGCTGGCGCTGTTCCTGCCCGATGGCAGCCAGGCGCTGCAGGCGGCACGACATCTCAACCACATCGCGGTGTGGTCGTTCCTGTTCTTCGGCGTCAGCTTCGTGATCTCCGGCGTGGTGCGCTCCACCGGCGCAGTGCTGGCGCCGCTGCTGATCCTGGCCGGGTCACTGTGGGGCGTGCGGGTGCCCTTTGCCGAACTGCTGCAGCCGTACCTGGGCGTGGATGCGATCTGGTGGAGTTTCCCGGCCAGCTCACTGGTGTCGATGCTGCTGTCGCTGGCCTATTACCGCTGGGGCGGATGGCGCAAGGCCAGGATGCTGGACAGCCCCGCGCATGGCACGCCGGCCGAAGTCCCGGCCAGTCCGCCGTCGCCGGTGGCCGATCCGGATGCCGCGCTGGAAATCGCCGCACCGGCAGCGGTATCGCCGGCCGCACCGCCGCGCTGAGGCTGCCCGCAGGCGGCCATGTCCCGCTGGGCTCGCCGACCATGGGTCGGCGCTACCGAAGGTTGTACGGCTGGCGTCAGGGCGCGATGTCTTTCCACAGCGGCAGGCCGAGGCGCTGGCGCTGGTAGCGCAGCATGACTGCCATCAGCACGCCGAATGCCAATCCGGCCAGCACGGCCGTGGTGACCATGCCCAGCCCGGTCATGCCGGTACTGCGCCACAGCATCAGCCACATCACCGTGCCCCAGCCGATGCCGAACCACGCACCGGTGGTCAGTACATTGGTGGCGAAGCCGGTCAGGATCGGGGGGGCAACGCCCCAACCCAGCCGCCAGAACAGGCGGTACAGCGGCGGCGCGGACATCGAGCGTTTCACGCCAGCGGCGTCCAGCTGCTGCAGCGCGTGGCGCACCTGTGGCGGATAGCGTTCGGAAATCGGGGGAGTAGACGTATTCATCCCCGGAACATAGCCGCTGCGCGGGCGCAAACGCAAACGGCCGCCCGAAGGCGGCCGTTGCGGCGACAACCGGAGTTGTCGGCAGATATTACTGGGCAGCCTTGGCAGCCAGACGGGCGATCTTCGCCTGTGCAGCAGCAGCCAGATCTTCCTTGATGCGGGCAGCCTTGCCTTCCAGGCCACGCAGGTAGTACAGCTTGCCGGCGCGGACCTTACCACGACGCTTCACTTCGACCGAGTCGATGATGGCGCTGTGGGTCTGGAAGACGCGCTCGACGCCGTAGCCGTGCGAGATCTTGCGCACGGTGAACGAGGAGTTCAGGCCGCCGTTCTTGGTCGCGATCACAACGCCTTCGTAGGCCTGGACGCGCTCACGGTTGCCTTCCTTCACCTTCACGTTCACGACGATGGTGTCGCCCTGGCTGAACTTCGGCAGTTCGCGGGTGATCTGGGCGGCTTCGAAGTCCGCGAGAATGGTTTTGTTCAGCTTGCTCATGGGTTACACCGATTCATATGTTCGGGTGGGCGTGTCATTCGACAGCGTAGGGCTCATGCGGTCACTGGACTGTGCCGCACGTTTATTATGTATGGAGCACATCGACCAGTACGGGCGATGGTAATTCGCAATGATATCCCAATACGGGACGCCCTTGCTAGGGGGTCTTGTCGCTTTCCAGTCCGTCCCGGGCCTGCGCCAGCAGCTTCCGGTCGGCCTTGTTCAGGGTGGACTCGTCAAACAGTTCCGGCCGTCGCTGCCAGGTCCGCAGCAGCGACTGCTGCCTGCGCCAGTTGGCGATGGCGGCATGGTTGCCCGAACGCAGCACATTCGGCACGTCGCCCAGCGGATGCTGGGCCGGCTGGCTGAAATGCGGGCAATCGAGCAGCCCCAGTTCCCCTTCGAAGCTGTCCTGGGCGGCGGATTCGGCGTCGTTCAACGCGCCCTCCTGCAGCCTGGCGACGGCGTCGATGATCACCGCCGCACCCAGCTCTCCGCCGGACAGCACGTAATCGCCGAGGGAAATTTCCTCGTCGACCGCGCCGGCCAGGAAGCGCTCGTCGATGCCTTCGTAGCGGCCACAGAGCAGGATCATGCGCGGCAGCGCCGCCAGTTCGCGCACCTTGGCCTGGGTCAACGGGC
The DNA here is from genome assembly GCF_001431535.1 of Stenotrophomonas chelatiphaga. Classification (GTDB taxonomy): domain Bacteria; phylum Pseudomonadota; class Gammaproteobacteria; order Xanthomonadales; family Xanthomonadaceae; genus Stenotrophomonas; species Stenotrophomonas chelatiphaga. The sequence goes on along the minus strand of NZ_LDJK01000066.1, from coordinate 13,670 downwards.
GTCCCTGCGGACTCAGGTAGATCACCGGCGCCGGGGTCGGGTCCGCCGCGCGAACCGCGGACAGGCAGGCCTGCAGCGGTTCGATCAGCATCACCATGCCCGGCCCGCCGCCGAACGGACGATCGTCCACGCGACGGTAGTTGCCTTCGGCGTAATCACGCGGGTTCCAGCCGTGCAGGCTGAACAACGCTTTTTCCTGCGCCCGGCCGACCACGCCCAGTCCGGCGGACTGGGCAAGGAATTCCGGGAACAGGGTGATGACGTCGAACCGCATCAGAAGTCCGGATCCCAGTCGACGATGACCAGGTTGGCATCGAAGTCCACGGACTTGACGAACTCCGGCTGGACGAACGGGATCATCCGCTCACGGTCGCCGCGGGTGACCAGCACGTCGTTGGAACCGGTGGAGAACAGGTGCGACACCTGGCCCAGCGATACCCCCTCGACGGTCTTGACGTCCAGGCCTTCCAGGTCGACCCAGTAGTACTCGTCCGGCTTCGGCGGCGGCAGCGAACTGCGTGCCACGTAGACCTCGGTACCGCGCATGGCCTCGACCACGTCGCGGTCATCCACGTCCGGGAACCGGGCAATCAGGTGCTTGCCGGTATCGCGGCCGCGGACGCCGGAAACCGTGGATTCCTGCCCCGAGGGGCTGACCACGATCCACGGCTGGTAATTGAAGATGGCAGAACGCGGCTCGGTCCAGGACTCGAGCTTAAGTTCGCCGCGCACACCAAAAGCGCCGGCAACCCTGCCCAGCAGGATCCGGCGCTCGATATCTTTCATCTGCGTATGCCAGATGGGCCGCGACGGGCGCGGCCCTTCAAGATCAGGCCGCAGCGGCCTGGGACTTGGTCGCTTCCTTGATCAGGTTGCGGACCTTGTCGGTCGGCTGGGCGCCGTTCTTGACCCAATGGTCAACGCGGGCCAGGTCCAGCTCGATGCGCTTCTCGGCACCCTGTGCAACCGGGTTGTAGAAACCGACGCGCTCGATGTTGCGGCCGTCGCGGGCGCTACGGACGTCGGTCACGATGATGTGGTAGAACGGACGCTTCTTGGCGCCGCCGCGGGTCAGTCGAATCTTGACCATGGTGTATTTTCCTATGTAACCCAGTCGCCAGGATGGCGCGGTAAGCCGACGATTATAGCGGCAGGTTCGGCCCAAGCCAACCCCAGCCTGCCTTTCCGGCCCTTCACGCCCGCAGCGGCTGCCACGGCACCCCGGCCATCACCGCCCTGCCCTGCCCCGCCAGGGCTTCGGATCCTGCCAGCGCGCGGCCATCAATGGTCGCCAGCGGCCAGATCCCGCTGGCATTGCAGGCAAATGCCGCCTGTATTGCGTCCAGCTCCACGGAGTCGACCGCCCTCACCACCTGCGGCTGCTCCCAATGCTGCCGCAGCAGCGCCTCGGCGGTACCACGCAGCGCCGGGGCCTGCGGCCATACCAGCTGCTGCCCATCATGCAGTGCGATATTCCAGGTGCTGCCTTCACTGACCAGTCCTTCCGCGGTCAGGAACAGCGCATCGTCGAAGCCGGCGGCCATCGCCTCGCGCCGTTGCTGGAACAGGCCGAAGGTACCCACGTGCTTGATCGCCGGGAGGTCGCGCTGATACCGCACGCTGCAGACAGCGCGCGCAGCGCTCAGCCGCACGGGCGCGGACACCGCCACCAGCACGTCCGCAGCCACAGTGGCGAGCGGGGCGCGGAAATCAAAAGCGCGGGAAAACACCGTCACCCGCAGCGATGCATCGGCCACGCCGGCCAGGTGCAGCGCCTGCGCCATCCAGCGCTGCACCTGGCCCTCATCCAGCACGCTGCCGAACAGCGCCTGGGTTGCATGGGCCAAGCGCTGCAGGTGCAGGTCCAGGCCCTGCACCGCATGGCCGCGCACCTGCAGCGAAGTGAAGTGGCCGTAGTTGACCAGGGCCGCGCCCAACGCCGCCGCATCGGCCGGCTGGCCATTGCAGAACAGCGCGCTGCTGCCCGTCGCGCTCACAGGCGCGCCTGCGCGTCCTGCCACCAGCGCTGCAGCACGGCAGCGGCCGGTTCTGCAGGCGCCATCCACGCCGACTGCCCGGCCCAGGCCTGCATCGATGCCAATCGGTTCTCATGCGCAGCCTGCGAACGCATCGCAGCGGTCAGCCCGCGCTGCACCGGGTACGGCCGCGGCGGCGGCGCATCGGCGGCGGCCGCAGCACGGACGTAATCGGTGGCCAGCCCGCGTCCCAGCCGGCCACTGAAGGCACGCGTGGGCCAGGTATCTTCCGGTTCACTGGCCGCCAGCGCGTCGGCCCATGCCGGCGCGATCGCCGCCTCCGGGGTCCGCAGGAACGCGGTGCCGATCTGCACCGCGCTGGCGCCCAGGGTCAGCGCGGCGGCGATGCCGCGGCCGTCGGCGATACCGCCCGCGGCGATCACCGGGATATCCAGATGGTCGACCAGGCGCGGCAACAACGAGAACAGGCCCACCAGCTGGCGTTCGGCCTGCGCCGGATCAAACGCGCCGCGGTGTCCGCCGGCCTCGAAGCCCTGCGCCACCACGGCATCGGCACCGGCTGCCTGCGCCTCACGCGCTTCAGCCAGGGTGGTCGCACACGCGATCCAGGCAATGCCGGCCTGCTTCAACTGCTGCACCTGGCCCTCGCCGAGCACGCCCATGATGGTGGACAGCACGGCCGGACGCGCGGCCAGCACGGCGTTGAACTGTTCATCGAAGTCGGCCGGACCGGCATCGCCGGCACCGGCCGGCACCTCCGGCCCCCACTGCGCCAGCAGCGCGCGGGTCGCCGCTTCGGCGTGCACATCGCGCAGCGCCGGGGCGTCGGGAATCCACAGGTTCACCTGCGCCGGGCCGCTGCTGCGGCTGCGGAAGTCATCCATCCAGCGACCGATATCGGCCGCCGGGGAAAGCACGGCGCCCATCGCCCCCATGCTGCCGGCGGTTGCCAGCGCCGCCGACAGCGGCACCGGACAGGCGCCGGCCATCGGCGCCAGCAGGATCGGCAGCTGCAGGTTGAAGCGTTGGCAGAAGCGTTCTACGCGGCCGGCAATTCCATCATCACGCATGCATCGAGCCTCTTTTCAGGAGTCCGTGCGGGGCCATCCGGCATCAGCGGAACGGCAGGCCGCGGCCGCCCATGGCGCCCATCATGCCCTTCATGCTGCGCATCATGCCCTTCATGCCGCCGCCGGCCATCTTGCTCATCATCTTTTCCATCTGCATGTACTGCTTCATCAGCTTGTTGACGTCGGCCGGCTGGGTGCCCGAACCGCGCGCGATGCGGGCACGGCGCGACCCATTGAGCAGGCCCGGATTGCGCCGTTCCTTCTTGGTCATCGAACTGATGATGGCGATCATGCGCGGCACTTCCTTGCCCTGGCTGACCTGCGCCTTGAGGTGCTCGGGGATCTGCCCCAGGCCCGGCAGCTTGTCCATCAGGCCACCGATGCCGCCCATGTTCTGCATCTGTTCCAGCTGGTCGCGCATGTCGTTCAGATCGAACTTCTTGCCCTTGGCGACCTTCTCGGCCAGCTTCTGCGCCTTGTCCTTGTCGACCTGCTGCTCGACCTGCTCCACCAGCGACAGCACGTCGCCCATGTCCAGGATGCGGCTGGCGATACGGTCCGGATGGAACACATCCAGGCCGTCCGGCTTTTCGCTGACACCGACGAACTTGATCGGCTTGCCGGTGATGTAACGCACGCTCAGCGCGGCACCACCACGGGCGTCACCGTCGGTCTTGGTCAGCACCACGCCGGTCAGCGGCAGGGCATCGCCGAAGGCCTTGGCGGTGTTGGCCGCATCCTGGCCGGTCATCGCATCGACCACGAACAGGGTTTCGGCCGGGTTGACCGCCGCGTGCAGGGCCTTGATCTCGGCCATCATCGCTTCGTCGATCGCCAGGCGGCCGGCGGTATCGACGATCAGCACGTCCACGAAGGACTTGCGGGCGTCATCGATCGCCGCGCGCACGATGGCGTCCGGCTTCTGGTCGGCGCTGGAGGCGAAGAACAGCACGCCGACCTGTTCGGCCAGCGTCTTCAGCTGCTCGATCGCGGCCGGACGGTAGACGTCGGCCGACACCACCATCACCTTCTTCTTGCGCTTTTCCTTCAGGTGCTTGGCAAGCTTGCCCACCGTGGTGGTCTTGCCCGCACCCTGCAGGCCGGCCATCAGGATGATCGCCGGGGCCGGCACGTTGAGGTTCAGGTCGCTGGCTTCGGCGCCCATCACGTTGGTCAGTTCATCGCGGACGACCTTGATCAGGGCCTGGCCCGGGGTCAGCGACTTCAGCACTTCCTGGCCGACCGCACGCTCCTTGATGCGTTCGATCAGCGCCTGCACCACCGGCAGGGCGACGTCGGCTTCCAGCAGCGCGATGCGCACCTCGCGGGTGGCGTCGCGGATGTTTTCCTCGGTCAGGCGGCCGCGGCCGCGCAGGCGCTCGATGGTGCCGGAAAGGCGCTGGGTCAGGGACTCGAACATGCGATGCAACCTGTCTGGAACGGGGGACAATGAGGCAGACAGTATAGCCGGTCGCCCCGGCGACCCGGGCGCGCGCGATGGGCCGTCGCCACTGCGTTGGGGGTGTGCGAAACTTCTACGATGACAATCGTTCTCATCGCAGCCCTGCTCTACCTGACCGCCACCGCCCTGCTGGTGCGCGCGGTCGGCAGCGATGCGCCCCGCCCGGGCCGCGGCTGGCTGGCCGCGGCGGTGCCGGCGATGCTGCTGCACGCCGGCTACCACGTACAGGTGGCGCTGCAGAACGCCGGCGGGCCGGACATGCACTTCTTCGCCGCGCTGTCGCTGGTGGGCCTGGGCATGGCCGGGCTGACCTCGCTGGTCGGCGCGCGTGGCCGCATGGCCGCACTCGGCGTGGTGGTGTTCCCGCTGGCGGTGGTGCTGCTGGCCGCCTACCACGGCTATGGGCATGAACCGAGCAAGGAGCTGGGCTGGCGGCTGGCCACCCACGCCTGGCTGGCGCTGCTGTCCTACGCCACGCTGAGCATCGCCGCGCTGCTGGCGATCATGCAGTGGCTGCAGGAACGCGCCCTGCGCCGCCGCGAATTCCGTCCCTGGCTGCGTGCCCTGCCGCCGCTGGCGGACCTGGAATCGCTGCTGTTCCGGGTGATCACCGTCGGTTTCTTCCTGTTGACCCTGACGCTGGTGACCGGCGTACTGTTCGTCGATGACCTGCTGGCGCAGAAACTGGTGCACAAGACCGTGCTCAGCGTGCTGTCGTGGGTCGTGTTCGGCGTGCTGCTGATCGGCCGCCGTCGTTACGGCTGGCGCGGGCTGAAGGCCGTGCACTGGACCCTGAGCGCGATGCTGTTGTTGCTGCTGGCGTTCTTCGGCAGCCAGTTCGTGATCGAACTGGTCTTCGGGCATACGACCCGGTAAAAACGGCGGGTTGTATGCGCACGCATTCTGATCCGGAGCCGGTAGCGCCGAGCCGTGCTCGGCGGACACGCCCGCCACGTTCGAGGAAGCCGCCGGGCGTGGCTCGGCGCTACCGCTACTGCGCAGCCGCTTCCAGCGCCTCGGACAGGCGCTCGACCGCGATCACTTCCATGCCTTTGACCGTGCCGCCCTTGGGTGCGTTGGCCTTGGGCACGATCGCGCGCTTGAAGCCATGGGTGGCCGCTTCGCGCAGGCGGTCCTCGCCGTTGGGGACCGGGCGGATTTCGCCGGACAGACCCACTTCGCCGAAGGCGATCGTCTTCTCCGCCAGCGCGCGGTCCTGCAGCGATGACAGCACCGCCAGCAACACCGGCAGATCGGCCGCGGTTTCCTGCACGCGGATGCCGCCGACCACGTTGACGAACACGTCCTGGTCGCCGACCAGCACCCCGCCATGGCGATGCAGCACCGCCAGCAGCATCGCCAGCCGGTTCTGTTCCAGGCCCACCGCCACGCGGCGCGGGTTGGACAGCGGCGAGGCGTCCACCAGCGCCTGCACCTCCACCAGCAACGGCCGCGTGCCCTCGCGGGTGACCATCACGCAGGATCCCGGCTGGCGCGTGCTGCCGCCGGACAGGAAGATCGCCGAAGGGTTGGAGACCTCTTTCAGGCCCTTGTCGCCCATCGCGAACACGCCCAATTCGTTGACCGCACCGAAGCGGTTCTTGAACGCGCGCAGCAGGCGGAAGCGGCTGCCGCTCTCGCCTTCGAAATACAGCACCGCATCGACCATGTGCTCCAGCACGCGCGGGCCGGCGATGCCGCCTTCCTTGGTCACGTGGCCGACCAGGAACACCGCGGTGCCGGTTTCCTTGGCAAAGCGCACCAGCCGCGCGGCGCTTTCGCGCACCTGGCTGACCGAACCCGGCGCGGCGGTCAGCGATTCGGTCCACAGGGTCTGGATGGAGTCGGCCACGATCAGCCGCGGCTTGGCCTTGCCGGCATGCTGCAGGATGGTCTCCACGCAGGTTTCGGCCAGCGCGTTGACGCCCTCCAGCGGCAGCTCCAGGCGGTGCGCGCGACCGGCTACCTGGGCCAGTGATTCCTCGCCCGTGACGTACAGCACCGGCAGTTCGGCCGCCATCAGGGCCACCGCCTGCAGCAGCAGGGTCGACTTGCCGATGCCCGGGTCACCGCCGACCAGCACCACCGCGCCCTCCACCAGGCCACCGCCGAGCACCCGGTCGAACTCGCCGATGCGGGTGGTGACGCGGATGTGGTCGGTCTGCGCCACGTCCTTCAATGCGGTGACCTTGGGCGGATCGATCTTGCCGGCCCAGCCACTGCGCCGGGAGGCCGGGGCGCCGGCGGCGGCCGCGCTTTCCACGACGATTTCCGACAGCGTGTCCCAGGCCTTGCACTCGGTGCACTGGCCCTGCCATTTGCTGTAGTCGGCGCCACATTCGCTGCAGACGTAGGCGGTGCGGCTCTTGGCCATGATCATTCCGGTTGCGCGTTGGATGGCGAGCATAGCCGAGCCCCGTCGCAACCGCTGCGACCGGCCCTGGCGATCGGGGGACGGCAGCGTGATGTTCCGCTCAGGTTCGGCACCGAACGGCCGATACCATGTGCGCCGCCCTGCGCGCCCTCTCATTTTCCAAGGATTTCCCATGACTGGCAGCTACAGCCAGAGCCTCGTCTTTTTCTCGCTGCTGGTGGCCGTGCTGGCCTCCTACACGGCGCTGGACATGGCAGGCCGACTGGCCACCGCGCAAGGGCGCGTCGCGCGCTGGTGGCTGGCCGGCGGCGCCGCTGCGATGGGCCTGGGCATCTGGTCGATGCACTTCATCGGCATGCTGGCCTTCAAGCTGCCTATCCCGGTCGGCTTCGACCTTGCCATCACCCTGTACTCGCTGGCGGTATCGGTGGGCGCGTCGGCGTATGCGCTGTGGCTGGTCTCGCGCCCGCAGCTGCCGACCCGCCGGCTGGCCGCCGGCGCGGTGTTGATGGGCCTGGGCATCGCCGCGATGCATTACCTGGGGATGGCCGCGATGCGCATGCAGCCGGGCATCGATTACGACCCGCTGTGGTTCACCGCCTCCCTGCTGATCGCCATCGGTGCGGCCGGCGCGGCGCTGTGGATCGCCTTCCGCCTGCGCGTTGAAGGCCGCAATACCCGTCGCCTGCGCGGCGCCGCCTCGCTGGTGATGGGCCTGGCCATCGTCGGCATGCACTACACCGGCATGGCCGCTGCCCGCTTCCCGGCCGACAGCCTGTGCGGGGCGGTGATCGACGGCGGCATCGATGCGCAGTGGCTGGCGGTACTGGTCATCGTCACTACCCTGGGCACCATCGGCATCGCGCTGGTGGCTTCGCTGTTCGACCGCCAGATGCGCGAACGTACCGGCCTGCTGGCCGAGTCGCTGGAACGCGCCAATGACAAGCTGCTGCAGGCCGCGCTGCACGATCCGCTGACCCAGCTGCCGAACCGTTCGCTGCTGCAGGATCGCATCGAACAGTCGATCGAAAAAGCACGCCGGCGCAACCACGCGGTGGCGGTGATGTTCTGCGACCTCGACGGCTTCAAGACCGTCAACGATGCCTACGGCCACCAGCTCGGCGACCGCCTGCTGGTCAAGGTGAGCCAGCGCATCGGCTCGCTGCTGCGGCCGCAGGACACCCTGGCGCGCCTGGGGGGCGACGAGTTCGTGATCGTGCTGGCCATCGACGAACCCGACGATGCGGTGGTGGTGGCAGAGCGCATCATCGCCGCCGTGGCCGAGCCCTTCCTGATCGAGGCAGCCGAACTGCAGGTCACCGCCAGTTTGGGCATCGCGCTCTATCCGGAAGACGCCGGCGACGAGCGCGAACTGATGGCCAACGCCGATGCGGCGATGTACCACACCAAGCAGGGAGGGCGGAACGGCTACACCTTCTTTACCCCGTCCATGCAGGTCAGCGCCAACCGCCAGCTGCGGCTGCTGCAGGACCTGCGCAAGGCGACCGAACGCGGCGAGCTGCTGCTGCACTACCAGCCCAAGTTCGTGGCCGCCGGCACCCCGGCGGTGGGCGCTGAAGCCCTGCTGCGCTGGCAGCACCCGGAGCTGGGCATGCTGGCGCCGGACATCTTCATCCCGATCGCCGAACGCAGCGGCCTGATCCTGCCGATCGGTGACTGGGTACTGGACCAGGCCTGCGCGCAGCTGCGTGCGTGGCACGACGCCGGCAACCCGCACTGGACGATGGCGGTGAACCTGTCGCCGTTGCAGTTCGCCGCGCCCGGACTGGTGGAAACGGTGAAGGAAACGCTGGAACGGCATGGGCTGGATGCCAGCCGGCTGACCCTGGAAATCACCGAAACCACGGCGATGAAGAACGTGGAAACCAGCCTGCAGATCCTCAACGCGCTGACCGCGCTGGGCGTGCGGATTTCCATCGATGATTTCGGCACCGGGTACTCCAGCCTGCTGTACCTCAAGCGCATGCCGGCCACCGAACTGAAGATCGACCGCGCCTTCGTGCGCGACCTGGAAGACAACGCCGAAGATGCGGCGATCGTGTCCTCGATCGTGGCACTGGGCCGCTCGCTGCAGTTCAACGTGGTCGCCGAGGGCGTGGAAACCGCCGGCCAGCGCGACTACCTCAGCAGCCTGGGCTGCGACCAGCTGCAGGGCTACCACCTGGGTCGCCCGATGGCCGCGGACGAGTTCCTGCGCAAGGTCGCCTGAGGGCTCTCTTGGTGGAGGGTGGGTGACGACCGTTGGTCGTCACGCTGTTGCTTTTGCACACGGCAGGATCGTGACGACCAACGGTCGTCACCCACCACGAGCGGCCGTCACTACCCAGCAAAAAGGCCACCCCGAAGGGTGGCCTTTTCGTTTGCGGCAACGTCGCGGAGACGTCAGTGCATCATGTGCACGTTCATGTTGTGCATGACCCACAGGGTGCCGGCGACGATGATGCCGATCACCACGACGGTGAACACCGCTGCGTTGACGTTCCAGCGGCTTTCCGACGAGCGGTCCAGGTGCAGGAAGAACACCAGGTGGACCAGCATCTGCAGTACCGCGGTCACCGCGATCACCACGCCGCTGACGGTGCGGGAGAAATCACCCGACATCACCACCCAGAACGGGATGACGGTCAGGATCACCGCCAGCACGAAGCCGATCAGGTACGACTTGACGCTGCCGTGGCTTTCGCCGCCGGCGCCGTGGCCATGGTCGTGTGCGTTGTCATGTGCCATTACAGCGCTCCATTGAGGTAGACGACGGAGAACACGCCGATCCAGATCAGGTCCAGGAAGTGCCAGAACAGGCTCAGGCACGCCAGGCGGGTCTTGTTGGTCGCGGTCAGGCCGTTCTGCTTGACCTGGATGAACATCACCAGCAGCCACAGCAGGCCAGCGCTCACGTGCAGGCCGTGGGTACCGACCAGGGCGAAGAACGCCGACAGGAAGGCACTGCGGTCCGGACCGTACCCCTGGTGGATCAGGTGGTTGAACTCCCAGACTTCCATGCACATGAAGCCGAAGCCCAGCAGCCAGGTGATGCCCAGCCACAGGTACAGCTGGCCGACCTTGTTCTTGTGCATGGCGATCATGCCCAGGCCGAAGGTCAGCGAGGAGGTCAGCAGCAGCGCGGTTTCCCAGGCAACGAACGGCAGCTCGAACAGGTCGCCCGGGCCGGGGCCGCCGTCGGTACCACCGACCAGCACCACGTAGGTGGCGAACAGCGAAGCGAAGATGAGGCAATCGCTCATCAGGTACACCCAGAAACCGAAGACGGTGTTGCCGCCGGTGTCGTGGTGCTCGTGCTCGTCATGGCCATGGGCCGCCGCGTGCGCGGCGTGCCCGTGGTTCACGGTTGGGGTATGGGTGCTCATGCCTTCAGCTCCGACTTGACCAGGCCCTGGGCAACCAGGTGCTTGCGGTGTTCGTTTTCGATGCGCTCCACTTCGGCGGCCGGGACCCAGTAGTCCACGTCCTTGTCGAAGGTGCGGTAGATGAACGTGCCGATCATGCCGACCAGGCCGATGATGGCCAGCCACCAGATGTGCCAGATCATCGCAAAGCCGAACACCATGCTGAAGGCACCGATCACCACGCCCGTGCCGGTGTTGCGCGGCATGTGGATGTCGGAGTACTTGGCCGGCTTCGGCCAGGCTTCACCACGCTGCTTGCGTGCCCAGAAATCGTCCAGCTCGGTGACCTGCGGCAGCGTACCGAAGTTGTAGAAGGCCGGCGGCGAAGAGGTTTCCCACTCCAGCGTACGCGCATCCCACGGATCGCCGGTCAGGTCCATGTTCTTCTTGCGGTCGCGGACCGACACGAAGATCTGGATGACCTGGCACAGGATGCCGGCGCCGACGATGAAGGCACCACCTGCAGCGATCAGCAGCAGCGGCTCGTAGGCCGGGTTGACGGTGCTCTGCAGGCGACGGGTCATGCCCATGAAGCCCAGCACGTACATCGGCATGAAGGTCACGTAGAAGCCGATGAACCAGCACCAGAAGGCACACTTGCCCCAGAACTCATTGAGCTTGAAGCCGAACATCTTCGGCCACCAGTAGGTGATGCCGGCGAACATGCCGAACACCACGCCGCCGATGATGACGTTGTGGAAGTGGGCGATCAGGAACAGGCTGTTGTGCAGCACGAAGTCGATGGCCGGAATCGCCAGCATCACGCCGGTCATGCCGCCGATGACGAAGGTGATCATGAAGCCGATGGTCCACAGCACCGGGGAGGTGAAGTGCACGCGACCGCGGAACATGGTGAACAGCCAGTTGAAGATCTTCACGCCGGTGGGAATGGAGATGATCATCGTCGTTATGCCGAAGAAGGCATTGACGTTGGCACCCGAACCCATGGTGAAGAAGTGGTGCAGCCACACGATGAAGGACAGCACGCCGATGGCGGCCGTGGCATACACCATGCCCTTGTAGCCGAACAGCGCCTTGCGCGAGAACGTTGCGATCACTTCGGAGAACACGCCGAAGGCCGGCAGCACCAGGATATAGACTTCCGGGTGGCCCCAGATCCAGATCAGGTTGATGTACAGCATGGCGTTGCCGCCACCGTCATTGGTGAAGAAATGCGTGCCCAGGTAACGATCCAGGGTCAGCAGCACCAGGGTGATGGTCAGCACCGGGAAGGCGGCGACGATCAGGATGTTGGTGATCAGCGCGGTCCAGGTGAAGATCGGCATCTGCATCAGCTTCATGCTGGGCGTACGCATCTTCAGGATGGTAATGAAGAAGTTGATGCCGCTCAGCGTGGTACCCAGGCCTGCGACCTGTAGTCCCCAGATGTAGTAGTCCATGCCGACGCTTGGACTGTACTCGATGCCGGACAAGGGCGGGAATGCCAGCCAGCCGGTGGCGGCGAACTCGCCGATCCAAAGCGACAGCATGATCAGCACCGCACCGGACACGAACAGCCAGAAGCTGAGCGAGTTCACGAACGGGAACGCGACGTCGCGCGCACCGATCTGCAGCGGCACGGCCAGGTTCATCAGGCCGGTGATCAGCGGCATCGCCACGAAGAAGATCATGATCACGCCGTGGGCGGTGAAGATCTGGTCGTAGTGGTGCGGCGGCAGGTAACCCTCGGACCCGCCGACGGCGATGGCCTGCTGGGTACGCATCATGATGGCGTCGGAGAAACCGCGCAGCAGCATGACGAAGGCGACGATGAGATACATCACGCCGATCTTCTTGTGGTCCACCGAGGTGAACCACTCCTTCCACAGATAACCCCACAGCTTGAACTTGGTGATCAGGGCGACAACGCCCAGGCCACCAAGAACCGCGCCGATCAACGTCGTCAGGACGATCGGATCGTGGGGGATCGACTCAATAGAGAGTTTACCCAGCATGTTCATTCTCCCGAGCCCTCGTGGCCGGAGTGGCCCGCGTGCTCGTCGTTGGGGGTTTCATCGGCATCCAGGTTCACGCCGGAAGCCTTGGACTCGTGGTCATCCATCGGGCCGTGGCCTTCGTGGCTTTCCATCGTGCCCGCGTCAGCCGCAGCGGCACCGGGGTGCTTGTGCTTCATGCCGTAGTGCTGGTTGTCACCCATGTGCTTGGCGATGACCCAGTCGAACAGGCCGTCTTCCACCTGACCGTAGTAGGTCACCGGGTGCCAATCAGAGTTGCGGTCAGCGCCCAGCGCGTTGAACACGGTCTTGTCCAGGCGGCTGCCCTGCTCGGCACGCACCTGGTCGACCCATGCGCGGTATTCCGGTTCGGTAACCGAATGGGCGGTGAAATGCATCTTGGCGAAGCCGGCACCGCTGTAGTGCGAGGACATGCCCGGGAATTCACCGGTCTCGTTGGCGATCAGGTGGAGTTTGGTCTCCATCGCGGCCATCGAGTAGATCATGCTGCCCAGATGCGGGATGAAGAACGCATTCATCACGGTATCGGAGGTGATCTTGAAGTTCAGCGGGGTGTTCACCGGGAACTTGATCTCGTTGACCACGGCGATCTTTTCTTCCGGATAGACGAACAGCCACTTCCAGTCGAGCGAGATGGCCTCGATCACGACCGGCTTGACGTCCGATTCAATCGGGCGATACGGGTCCAGCGCGTGGGAAGACCGCCAGGTCAGCACGGCCAGCACCAGCACGATCATGCAGGGGATCGACCAGACCACCACTTCGATCGCGGTGGAATGCGACCAGTTCGGCTCGTAGCGAGCCTTGGTGTTGGAAGCGCGGTACTTCCAGGCGAACGTCAGGGTCATGATGATGACCGGGACGACGACCAGCAGCATCAACACGACAGCCGTGATCAGCAGGGTCTTCTCATCCTGGCCGATCTGGCCCTTCGGATTCAGGATGGCCGTGTTGCAGCCGGTGAGAAACACCGCCAGTGCGAACAGCAGGCCCGGACGCAGCATGCGTCCAAGGGTTTTCAACGGAATCATCGGTCGATCCAATTGCGAGGGAATGCCACCCCGCCCTGCCCAGTCCGGCAAAAGCCGGCCCGACCTGCCAAGGATCGACGGGTTCGGAGAACGGGGGAAGAGTCAGCCTTTCAAGTTTAGGCCGTCACCGCCCATTTAAGAAAGCCATTGACATTGATCTGACGCAGTTTTCGACGTTTTCGGCCTGCGACACGTTGTCGCAGCCGCCTGTCGCAGGGCGCATGTGGCCCGAAAAGCGCACCCGATGGGCGACGACTTCACCCCTGCGGTGACCTCAGCCCCAGTGGGTGACGACCTACCCCGGTGGGTGACGACCGTTGGTCGTCACAGCCCCT
>NZ_LDJK01000065.1 GCF_001431535.1 Stenotrophomonas chelatiphaga | reverse complement strand
GGCGCCGGGCTGCAAGCCCGGCAACCCACCCAACACTCCACGTCAGTCGCGCTCGGCCGCGCGCCCGGCTTCCTGCCGCGTCTCTTCCTGTGCCGCCATTTCGCGTTCGATCCACGACTCGATCATCTGCCGCGCGCGCTGCGCCTTGCGCCGTTCGCGCGTCCATTCCTGGTCCAGCACCCGGTACAGCGACACCATCACCAGGATCATCAACAGCGCAAACGGCAGCGCGGCGATGGTGATCATTCCCTGCAGCGCCGCCAACCCGCCGGCCAGCAGCAGTGCCGCGGCAATCAATGCAATCGCCACGCCCCACGCCACCTTGCGCTTCAGCGGCGGATCACCGGCCTCATCGGTGGACATGCTGGCCAGCACCAGGACCGCCGAATCGGCCGAGGTCACGAAGAAGATCATCAACAACACCAGCGCCACGCTGGCCAGGACCAGCGGCAGCGGCAGGCTGTCGAACATGGTGAACAGCACCGTTTCGTAGCCATTGCCCAGCGCGGCCACCAGGTCGACATGGCCGAAGATCTGCGACCACAGCGCGGTACCGCCGAACACCGAGAACCAGATGAAGCCCAGCACGGTCGGCGCGATGACCACCCCGACCACGAACTCGCGCACGCTGCGGCCGCGCGAAATGCGGGCGATGAACGCGCCCACGAACGGCGCCCAGGCGATCCACCATGCCCAGTAGAAGATCGTCCAGTCGACCACCCACGTGCTGCCGGAGAACGGCGACATGCGCAGGCTCATCGTCACCAGCTGGTTGAGGTAGGACCCCAGCGTGGTAGTGAACGTATCGAAGATGAAACCAGTGGGGCCCAGCACCAGCACCATGGCCAGCAACAACGCCGCCAGGCCGAGGTTGAAGTTGGACAGCCATTTGATGCCGCGGTCCACGCCGCTCATGGTCGATGCCATGTACAGCACGAAGGCAACGGCGATGATCACCATCTGGGTCGGCACGTTGGACGGAATGCCGAACACCCGTTCCAGTCCGGCGGCGATCTGGATGGTACCGAAGCCCAGCGTGGTGGCCACGCCGATCGCGGTGGCCACCACCGCGGCGATGTTGACCACCTGGCCGATCCAGCCGCGATGGTGGTGGCCGATGATCGGCTGCAGCATGTCGCTGACCAGCCCGCGGCCATTGCGGTTGAACTGGAACCAGGCCATCGCCAGGCCGATCAATGCGTAGATGGCCCACGGGTGCAGGCCCCAGTGGAAGAAGGCGTAGCGCATCGATGCACGCGCCGCTTCCATGCCCATCGGCTCCAGGCCTTCCGGCGGCTTGACGAAGTGCGAGACGGGCTCGGCGGCGCCCCAGAACACCAGGCCGATGCCCATGCCGGCGGCAAACAGCATCGACATCCAGCTGGCGCGTGAGAAGTCCGGCTCGGCATCTTCGCCGCCGATGCGCAGATTGGCGAAGCGGCCAAACGCCAGGTACAGCAGGAAGGACAGGGCGAGGAACACGACCAGCAGGTACAGCCAGCCGGCGCCGCGTACCACTTCGGCCAGCACCGTCTGCACGACGGAATTGAAGGCATCGGGCGCGAGCCCGGCGAGCAGCACCAGGACAGCGACCAGTGCGATGGAAATTCGAAACACCATGAAGGGGCTTCTCCGATCAGTGAATGAGGGAGCGAGCAGAAGCTTGCAGTGCATCGCCGGCGTAATGCCAGCAACAGGGAGGGCGGCGGCGGGCCATCTGCCTGCATACGCAAGCGCGACAACGCGCGGCGTGATGGTAACCGCTGCGTCGTCACGACCCTGTCAGGGTGTCGGCAGCGACAGCCGGGTTGTGCTGTAATGCGCCCCGAAGCGGGGGTACCGCGGTCGATGACCGTGGTTGAGATAGTCCCTTGGAACCTGATCCGGCTCATACCGGCGTAGGGAAGCTTTGCAATGCCGTCCGTGCGCGGGCCCCAGGCGGGGTTCGGCGCGCGTGCGTCGGTGCACCGCCGCTTCGTCCCCGAACCTGATTGGACGAAGCCCGATGAATGCACCGTACGAGGACCTGCAGCAGCAGGCGCAGCAGCTTTCCGAATCCGTTACCCGGCCGATCCCGGGCTCGCGCAGGATCCACGTGGCCGGCTCACGCCCGGACCTGCGGGTGCCGATGCGCGAGATCGTGCTCAGCCCGACGCCGGACACCTTCGGCGGCGGTGAGAACGCACCGCTGGCGGTGTATGACACCTCCGGTCCCTACACCGATCCCGAAGTACGTATCGACCTGGCCGCGGGCCTGCCTGCGCTGCGCCGGGGTTGGATCGAAGAACGTGCCGACAGCGGACCGCAGCAGGGCCTGGGCTCGGTGTTCGGGCGTTCGCGCGAACGCGATGCGAGGCTGGACGCGGTGCGCTTCCCGACGCGCCATCAGCCGCTGCGCGCACGCGCAGGCGCCAACGTGACCCAGATGCACTACGCGCGTGCCGGCCTGATCACTCCGGAGATGGAGTTCGTTGCGATCCGCGAGAACCAGCGCCTGCAGGCGGTGCAGGATGCCGGACTGCTGCAGCAGCATCCGGGAGCCCCCTTCGGTGCCGCCATCCCGCGGGTGATCACGCCGGAGTTCGTGCGCAGCGAGATCGCGCGTGGGCGCGCGGTGCTGCCCAACAACATCAACCATCCGGAAAGCGAGCCGATGATCATCGGCCGCAACTTCCTGACCAAGATCAACGCCAACATCGGCAACAGCGCGGTGTCCTCGGGGATCGCCGAAGAAGTGGAGAAACTGGTCTGGGCGATCCGCTGGGGCGCGGATACGGTGATGGACCTGTCCACCGGAAAACATATCCACGAAACGCGTGAATGGATCATCCGCAATTCACCGGTGCCGATCGGCACCGTGCCGATCTACCAGGCACTGGAGAAGGTCGGTGGTCGCGCCGAAGACCTCAGTTGGGAGGTGTTCCGCGATACCTTGATCGAACAGGCTGAGCAGGGCGTGGACTACTTCACCGTGCACGCCGGCGTGCGCGCGGCCCACGTCCCGCTGACCGCAGGCCGGGTCACCGGCATCGTCTCGCGCGGCGGCAGCATCCTGGCCAAATGGTGCATGGCGCATCGCAGGGAGAACTTCCTGCATACCCATTTCGATGACATCTGCGAGATCATGAAAGCCTACGACGTAACGTTCTCGCTGGGCGACGGGCTGCGCCCGGGCTGCATCGCCGATGCCAACGACGCCGCCCAGTTCGCCGAACTGGAAACCCTTGGCGAGTTGACCAAGGTTGCCTGGCAGCACGACGTGCAGGTGATGGTGGAGGGCCCGGGCCATGTGCCGATGCACCTGATCAAGGAGAACATGGACAGGCAGCTGCGCGAATGCGGCGAGGCGCCGTTCTATACCCTGGGGCCACTGACCACCGACATCGCGCCCGGCTACGACCACATCACCAGTGCCATCGGTGCGGCGATGATCGGCTGGTACGGCACGGCGATGCTCTGCTACGTCACCCCCAAGGAGCACCTGGGCCTGCCCAACCGCCAGGACGTGCGCGACGGCATCATGGCCTATCGCATCGCCGCCCACGCCTCGGACCTGGCCAAGGGCCACCCCGGCGCGCAGGTGCGTGACAACGCGCTCAGCAAGGCCCGCTTCGAGTTCCGCTGGGAAGACCAGTTCCACCTCGGGCTGGACCCTGAGAAGGCCAGGGAGCTGCATGACCAGACCCTGCCCAGGGACGCGCACAAGAGCGCGCACTTCTGCTCGATGTGCGGCCCGCAGTTCTGCTCGATGAAGATCAGCCAGGAAGTACGCGGGCAGACCGCCGAAGGCCCCGCCACATGACGACCGCAGCTTCCAGTGGGTGACGACCGTTGGTCCCGGTAGGCAACGACCGCAGCTCCCGGTGGGTGACGACCGTTGGTCGTCACAGGGCCTCCCGGTATCCTCCGCCCAACGTTCCCCAAGGCCGCGCCATGTCCATCCCGCCCACCCTCCGCTGGCTCGCCATCGCCCGTCGCCACCCGTCCGCCTGGTTGCTCGGCGTGCAGCTGCTGGGCGTGCTGGTGTACCCGGCGATGGATGACACCGCCGCGGGGCGAGCGGCGGTGGGTACATTCGGCATCGCGGTGCTTGGGCTCGCCCTGTGGGTGGTGCAGCGCAGCCCGCTGGGCACCTGGCTGGCCCTGCTGCTGGCCATTCCATCGGTGGTGTTCTCCATCGCGGCGGTGCTGCTGGGCAAGACCGCGCTCGGTACCACCGCGCAGCTGCTGGAAAGCCTGCTGTACTTCTATACCGCCGGCGCGCTGATCGCCTACATGCTGCAGGACCATAAAGTCACCCGCGACGAACTTTTCGCCGCCGGTGCGACGTTTACCTTGCTGGCCTGGGCGTTCGCGTTTGCGTTTTCGGTCTGCCAGCAGTGGTATCCGGGCAGTTTCCTGGCCACCAGCGACACCGAATTCCGCACATGGATGGAGCTGCTTTATCTCAGCTTCAGCTTATTGTCCGGCGTCGGCCTCAGCGACGTGGTGCCGGTGCACCCCCAGGCCCGCGCATTGGTAATGCTGGCGCAGTTCTGCGGGGTCATGTACGTCGCACTGGTGGTCTCCCGGCTGGTCGGTCTGACCATGCTCGAGCATCAACGAAAATGAATGGCAGATAAAAAAATCGCGCCCCGGAGGGCGCGAATAGTGAAACTGATTATCTGAATACGTGGGCGAGAGAGTGCCTGATGTCCGCCGCAGCATGTGCGGTTAACTCGCATAGGCTAGTATTCGCGCGCTTCGATTCATTTGCTTTATGGGTTCATGCTGTTTGCAGAGTCTGGCTGTTCGCGATTGTCCTTCCTGGTCACTCACGCTCGCCTGGCTGGCATCCCGCCTGCCGCCCGCGTTCGAGATAGATGACCATCAGCGACAGCCCTTTCCATGATGCAGATGTCCTGCGCATCGGCGAATGCACCGTGACCTTGTCGTCACGCGAAGTGCAGGTGCCCGGCGCGCGGCGACTTCGCAGGCTCACCCCGAAGGCGGTGGGCGTGCTGCGCGTGCTTGTGCGCAGCAATGGACGGGTGGTCACCCGCGATGAGCTGTTCGCCGAGGTCTGGCCGGACACGCTGCCCACCAACGATGTGCTGACCCAGGCCGTGACCCAGCTGCGCAAGGCGTTCGCTGGCGACGACGAAGCGGGCACGCCCTACATCGAAACCATCGCCAAGACCGGCTACCGCCTGCTGGTGGCGGTGAGTGCGGTGAGTCCGGTGGACCCTGGTGCAGCGGAGCCGCTGTCGGCCGCGTCCGGCATCCTGCCGCCCTTGCGCGATCAGCCGGCGACCTCGGTGGCCACGCCGGGCGCGATCGACGCTGCGACGATCCCCGCCGATGCGCTGCTGCTGGCGCCGGTGCGCCCGCGACGGGGCTGGCGGCGCATCCGCCGTTGGGTGCTGCTGGGGATCGGACTGGCAATGCTGCTGGCTCTGGGGGTGATGGGCTGGATGCTGATGCATCGCAGTACGGCTCCCTCGGCGGTGGATGCGGCGGTGGAGAACGGCACGCGGGTGATCGGCAGCCCACAGCGTCCGTATCGGTTGATCACCGCCAGCGCAGGCTTCCAGACCTATCCCACGCTGTCTCCGGATGGATCGCAGGTCGCCTACGAAGCCAGCGAGGAAGAGGGCGGCGGCCAGATCAAGGTGCAGACCTCCGGCAATGCGCCGGCGCGCACCTTGGTGGAGCGGCCGGATGGGGCGGTGGACCGCTTCCCGAACTGGTCACCGGATGGCCGCGAGATCGCGTTTGCGCGCTTCTTTGGCGATGGCCGCTGCGAAGTGCTGATCGCCAGTGCAACCGGCGGCAACCTGCGCCAGGCGACACGCTGCGATGGCACCGAGCTGCTCAGTTTCGACTGGACGCCGGACGGGCGCGGGCTGGTGTTCGGCAGCATGGTGGGCGTCTTCGCGCACCGCGGGATCCGCGTGCTGGACCTCGCCAGTGGGCGTTGGCAGGCGTTGCCGTACGCCGCGCACAAGGACGATTTCGATTACGCCCCGCGGATTTCGCCGGACGGGCGCTGGCTGGTGTTCGTGCGCAACCCGCAGGTCGGTGACCTGTGGCGGATGCCGGCCGAAGGCGGGCCGTTGGAACAACTGACCGACGATGCCGCCGAGTTCCGTGGCTGGGCCTGGCTGGGTGACAGCCGCCAGATCGTGTTCGGTCGCCGGGTGGACAGCGAAGCGCGCCTGTATCAACTGGACAGCGAGTCACGTACGCTGCGCGACCTCGGCCTGGACGACGCGCAGTGGCCGGCGGTGGCCAGATCGGCCAACCTGCTGGCGTTCGTGCATCGCAAGGCGCAGTTCGGCCTGTACAAGGTGCCGGTGAACGGGCCCGCCGGTGCGCAGCGGCTGTTTGCCTCCAGCAGCCGCGACAGCCAGCCGATGCTGGCCCCCGATGACCGCCAGCTGGTGTTTGCATCGGACCGGTCCGGCAGTTACGCGCTGTGGTGGGCGGATCTGCAGCACCCCTCGTCGCTGCGACCGATCGAGGGCCTGCGTCCGGATACCCGGCAGCCCCCGGCGTGGTCCACCGACAGCCGCCACCTGCTGGTGCTGGGGCGTGACGACCAGGGCGTTCCGCATGTCTATGAAATCACGCCGCGCGACGAACAACTGCGGGTGCTGCCGGTGCCGGTCGCCCGCCCATTGCAGGCGCTGTACACCGATGATCCCGACCGGCTGCTGCTGATCGAGCGCGGCGATGACCAGCGCACGCGGTTGAGCCTGTATGACCGCCGCAACTGGCAACGGCTGGCGACGCTTTACGGGGTGTCGCAGGCCCGCTTCGATGGCGAACAGAAGCGCGTGGTGTTCACCCACCTGGGCGCCAGCGGCCTGTGGTCGGTGGATGCGTCGCTGAGCCCTGCCAGCGTGCAGCAGCTGAGCGCCGACAAGCCCTCGCGCTGGCGCTACCGTGCGTGGTCGGTGGCCGGCAGCGGACGCGTCGACTATCTGGATGAATCGGCGACGTGCAGCTCCGGCCTGCTGCGCATCGGCAGCGGAGCCGAGGCGGTTTCGCGCTGCCTGGATGCGACCCGGCTCAGTGCCGGCAATGGATTCAGCAGCAGCTTTGACGGGAATGACGTGTATGTGTCGCTGGCAGTGACCGACGGCGCCGACATCGGCGTGATGCCGCTGATCGAGCAGCCCGCCGAGATCTTCCCTGCCTTCGTCAGGTCTTTGAAAATAAAGCCATAAATGGTTTCGTAAGTTTTTCGTGCCGTCATCGTGTCGATTTCGCCACGAAGTCGTCGCAACGTCCTGACCGCTGACGCCTCATTTGGCAAAACAGACACCCTGTATTGGCAAATACGTGGTGCTCCATGCGTCAGCTCTCCCTGGCCGATCGCGGTCAAACGATCTCCCTCGACAAGTCGCCCGATGACGCGACGCCGATCTGCCTGAGCGTGGCCCGCCTGGGCAGCCTGCAGACCGCCGGCAGCTGTTTCACCGTGTGGATCCAGGTCCGCGGCAGTGCGTGGGTAGAGGCCAAGGAGGGGCGGTTCCGGATGCGCCGTGGCGAGTGGATCGCCTTCGAGAAGGAATCGCGTCCGCTGGTGCAGGCCGGCCGCAGTGGCCTGTGCATCGGCCTGGCGCTGAACGCCGATGCCATGCGCATGCTGATGGAGCTTGCCGATTGCGGCCTGTATGCCGGCCGCGGCCTGATGAAGCAGGCCGAGCTGCGCGTTGCTCTGCGGCTGTGGCGCGATGCGCTGGACAGTGGCCTGCCGGCCCAGGCGCTGCGCCCGATGCTGCTGCACCTCGCATCGTTGCAGCGCACGATGGCCGGTACCGTGCAGCGTTGCCCGGGCCGCTCGCGCAGCCGCAAGCGCCAGGTGTTCGGTCGCATGCAGCGTGCCCGCCTGTACCTGGAAGGCAACAGCCACCGCGTGGTGCGCATCGGTGAGCTGGCCGAACTGACCAATTTCTCCAGCTGGTATCTGTCCAAGACGTTCCAGAGCCTGTACGAAGAAAGCCCGCAGGCCCTGTCGGCACGGCTGCGGCTGGAACGCGCGGCCGACCTGCTGCGCGATACCGACATGATGATCGGCGAAGTCGCATCGGCCAGCGGATTCGACAACTGCTGCAGCTTCGCACGGGCCTTCCGCGCCCGTTTTGGTACGTCCGCGTCGCATTATCGTGAAAGTGCCGCCAAGCTGTCGCCACATTCGGCAAAGTCTCTCGCTGCATCACGCAAACCAAGGATCGCAACACAATCGTAACGTTTGATGGCGTTTTAACACGCCACTAACGTACCTTGGAGAGAGACATGAATTTCCGTACCCCCGCCGTGCGGCTGGGCATGCTGCCGGCCGGCATTGCGCTGGCGCTGAGCCCGAGCTTCGCCTCGGCGCAGGAAGCCGCAGCAGGCACCACCGACCTGGATCGCATCTCGGTCACCGGCTCGCGCATCCGCGCAGCCAACGTTGAAACCCAGCAGCCGGTCCTGACGCTGAGCCGCGAGAGCCTGGAAAAGCAGGGCTTCAACTCCGTTGCCGACGTGCTGAACAACCTGACCTCGGCCGGTGCCCCGGCGATCTCCCGTTCGGAGTCGCTGGCTTCGGGTGAGAACGTGGGTGGCTACTACATCGACATCCGCAACCTCGGCGCTTCGCGCACCCTGGTGCTGATGAACGGCAAGCGTCTCGGCGCTACCACCTCGGGCCTGCAGGATCTGAGCCAGATCCCGATGGGCGCGGTCGAGCGCATCGAGATCCTGAAGGATGGCGCGTCCGCCATCTACGGTTCCGACGCGATTGCGGCCGTGGTCAACGTGATCACCCGCAAGAACGTTGAAGGTGGTGAAGCCACTGCGTACTTCGGCCAGTACGGCGAAGGCGACGGCGACACC
Source organism: Stenotrophomonas chelatiphaga (assembly GCF_001431535.1). Classification (GTDB taxonomy): domain Bacteria; phylum Pseudomonadota; class Gammaproteobacteria; order Xanthomonadales; family Xanthomonadaceae; genus Stenotrophomonas; species Stenotrophomonas chelatiphaga. Next base: position 29,179 of record NZ_LDJK01000065.1, on the reverse strand, counting down.
GAGCAGTACTCGATGACCCTGGGTGCGACCGGCGAGCGCGGCAGCCTGACCCTGTCGGCTGAGTACAACAAGGCCGATCCGGTCATGGCGAAGGATCGTTGGTTCAGCCGTGACGGCAACCGCGGCCCGAACTCGACCCCGGCTTCGTGGAGCGCCCTGAGCCAGAACGGCAGCTGGTGCAACCCGACCATCTACAACTGCGGCAGCGCCAGCGCTGTGTGGCAGACCCTGAACGCCGGTGGCAACCCGCTGAACGCTGCGGATTACCACCCGCTGACCCAGGCCGAGTACGCCAACTCCAACGAGCAGATGTCCGTGCTGACCGGTGTCGAGCGTAAGTCGCTCTACATCAACGGCACCTACGACTTCACCGACTCGATCAGCCTGAACACCGATTTCCTGTACAACGAGCGTAATACGTTGCAGCAGATCGCTGGCTACCCGTACCAGTCGCAGGCCTTCGACACCCCGTTGTCGGCCGACAGCGTCTACAACCCGATCGGCCAGGACGTTGATTTCCGTCGTCGCCTGTGGGAAGTGCCGCGTACCACCGACAACCAGCTGAAGACCACGCGCTTTGCGCCGACCATCAGCGGCTTCTTCGATTTCGCCGGCAAGACCTTCGACTGGGACGTCGGCGCACTGTGGAACCGCAATGAGTCCATCAGCACCGGCCACGGCGATGCCAGCCTGATCTCGACCCAGCAGGCGCTGGGCCCGTCGTTCATCAACGGCAACGGCGTTGCCACCTGCGGCACCGCCGCCAGCCCGATCACCAACGGCTGCGTGCCGTGGAACCCGCTGCTGCCGTACGGCGTCGCAGGCTCGGGCTCGCTGGCCGACCCGGCGCTGCAGAGCTTCCTGTTCCCGACCTACACCACCCGTGGCGAGAACAAGACCACCAGCTTCACCGCGAACCTCGCTGGTTCGATCGTGACGCTGCCGGCTGGCGACCTCGGCTTCGCCGTGGGCGTCGAGCACCGCGAAGAGAAGGGCACCTACGTGCCGGACGCCTTCGCACAGTCGGGCATGTCCACCGGCCTGGGTCAGCAGACGACCAGCGGCGAGTACGACCTGAACGAGTTCTACCTCGAACTGAACATTCCGATCCTGTCGGACCTGCCGTTCGCCAAGGAACTGAGCGTCAACGTTGCCAGCCGTTATTCGGACTACAGCAACTTCGGCGACACCACCAACAGCAAGTTCGGCATCACCTGGCGTCCGCTGGATGAACTGCTGGTCCGTGGTACGTATGCGGAAGGCTTCCGTGCTCCGACCATCAACGACCTGTACGGTGGCCTGAGCTCGAGCTTCGAAAGCTACACCGATCCGTGCGGCGTGGGCGCCCCGGGCAGCGTTGCCGGCAATGCCGCCTGCCTCGCCGCTGGCGTGCCGGCCAACTACGTGCAGCTCGGCCAGGGCGGCGTTCCGTGCGCCACCCTGCCGTGCGCCACGAATGACCAGTTCATCTCCGGCGCGAATGCGAACCTGACCCCGGAAATGTCCAAGAGCACCACCGCTGGCCTGGTCTGGAGCCCGCGTTGGGTGCAGGGCCTGGACATCTCGCTGGATTGGTACAAGTACGAAATCAGCGACATGATCATCGCTGACAGCGTCGACCGCATCCTGCGTGACTGCTACGTGCTGGGTGATTCCTCGCGCTGCGCCAGCGTGGTTCGTGGTCCGGCCGGCAACATCACCGCGCTGACCTACGGCACCGCCAACCTGGGCAAGATGGAAACGCAGGGTTACGACCTGGGCGTCAAGTACCGTCTGCCGGAAATGGCGATCGGCAACTTCAACATCGACTGGCAGACCAGCTACCTGTCCTCCTACGATGAAGAAGGCCAGAACAGCGCCGGTGACACCATCACCATCGGTCGCGTCGGCGAAGCCGGCCTGTTCCGCATCCGTTCCAACGCCACCATCGGTTGGACCAAGGGTGACTTCGGCGTGAACTACACCGCTCGTTACTACTCGGGCATCGCGGAAAGCTGCATCGCGATCGGCTGCACCGATCCGGACCGTTACCAGAATGGTGAATCGGCTCCGATCCGCAAGACCGGTTCGAACACCTTCCACGATCTGCAGGTGAGCTACACCGCTCCGTGGGATGCCACCATCGCTGTTGGCGCGAACAACGTGTTCGACCACCGCGGCGCGCTGCAGTACACCGCACCGAACAGCAGCTTCGCTTACTACGGCGGCTTCGACATCGGTCGCTTCCTGTACATGAAGTACACCCAGCGCTTCTGATCCATCGAAGCACTGTTGCGTAAATGAAAAGGGGCGGACCGCAAGGTCCGCCCCTTTTCTTTGCCGGTAGCCCGGAGGCTGGTAGCGCCGAGCCACGCTCGGCGGACCCTGTCAGTCCCCGGCCACCCTCCGCCGACCATGGATCGGCGTTACCCGGGTGGCGCTCAGGCCTCCGCCGGCGACAATCCCATCAACGCGTTGGCGTGCTCACGCCATTCCGGCAGCTTGTGCAGCACGTTGGCGCGCTGCAGGTAGTCCTCGTCCACCGCTTCGCCGTTGACCAGCGCCAGCGCCACATGCACCGCGCCGGTGACCCAGAAACTGCGGGTGTTCGAACGTTGCGGCTGCAGGTGGAAGCCGACCGCTTCCACGATCGGCATCGGCAGGCCCCACAGCCCCAGCAGGTACGCACCCGCCTCGGCATGGCCCGGCCGACCGTCTTCGGCGCCTGGCACGGCAGGGTCGGTGCGTTCGTTGCGCACGCCCGGCAACAGCAGGCCGATGTCGGCCAGCAGCGCGGCGGTAGCGCCGAGCTCGGCACTGGACGCCGGCAGCAGGCGTGCGGCCAGCCGCGAGGCGAGCAGGGCACGCTGCTGCAACGCATTGCGCTCGGCGGCGGACAGGGTGGAGGCCGAAAACACTTCGCTGGCCAGCACCAGGTCGCGCAGGGTCGACAGGCCCAGCCGGGTCACCGCCGTGCGCAGGTCGGAAATGGTGCGGCCGCTGCTGAAGAACGCCGAGTTGGACAGCTGCAGCACCTTGGCCGCGATGGCCGGGTCGGCAGCGACCAGCTTGGCCACTTCGTTGCTGTCGGCGTCGTCATCGTGCTCCAGCGCGCGGGTCAGGCTCATGTAGAGGTGCGGCGGCGAGGGCAGCTTCTCGATGCGGCCGATGGCATCGCGCAGTCGCGGGCTGTCCAGCAGTTCGCGCAGTTCTTCCAGGCTGCTCAGCGCCTCCAGCAGCACTTCCGGTGCCAGCGGCAGCGGCAGGAAGCGGTGGGCGATGCCGATCAGCCGCGCCGGCGGCGGGCGGTTGCCCTGCTGGGCGTCGATGAGTGCGACGCGGATGGTTTCCGGGCGCAGCGTACGGATCTGACCGAGCAGCGTGGTGGCATCCATGTCGGGCAGGTAGGGGCTGACGATCACCGCATCCAGCGATGAACCTGCCACGGCCGCCATCGCGGCGTGGCCGTCGACAACGGTGGTGGTGTGCCACTCTTCCCCAAGATCGGCAATGAATTCGCTCAGCTCAGCCGGCAGGCTGGCCTCGTCCCCAACAAACAGAATGCGCACGACACGTTCCCCTGGCGGACCATGGCACGGCCATGGTCGATGTGAAGTGTCGCAATTTAACCGATTCGGCGTGACGAGAGATGTGCCACAAGGCCGAACCGTGAACCGCATCGCCCTGGCGGGGGGCCAGGGCGATGGCCGGAAGGCTCAGGCCTTGCCGTCGAGGTAACGCTGGTGGGCTTCGACCAGGATCGCCTTGGCTTCGGCAGCGCCGGCCCAGCCGTCCAGCTTGACCCACTTGCCCTTTTCCAGGTCCTTGTAATGCTCGAAGAAGTGGCCGATGCGCTCCAGCCAGTGGCTGGACACCTGGGCGATGTCTTCCACGTGGGCGTAGCCGCTGAACACCTTGGAGATCGGCACGGCCAGGATCTTCTCGTCGCTGCCGGCTTCATCGCTCATCTTCAGCACGCCGACCGGACGGCACCGCACCACCGAACCGGGGATCAACGGCAGCGGCAGCACCACCAGCACATCGGCCGGGTCGCCATCGCCACACAGGGTGCTCGGCACGTAGCCGTAGTTGCAGGGGTAGCGCATCGGGGTGGAGAGGATGCGGTCGACGAAGATCGCGCCGGTGTCCTTGTCCACTTCGTACTTGACCGGCTCGGAATCCTTCGGGATCTCGATGATGACGTTGATTTCTTCCGGCGGGTTCTTGCCGGGGGAGACGAGTTCCAGACCCATGTGTGTACTCCGGTTGCGGGGGCGATAAAGAGAAGCATTTTATGCGTTTGCCCGACCGCGTGCTGGGGTCTGGACGCGACAGCCGCTCGGCGGTTTCCTGATGGCCCCTGTGGCCGCGCAGGACGATGCTGGCTGCACCTGCTGAGGGTCTGATTCATGTTTCCCATCAACAACTTGCGAAGCGGCAGTGGACACGTTTTGAGCCCCGGTGTCGCCGGCCTGCTGCTCGCCGCGGCTACCGCCATGGCGGCCGACGCGCTGCCGCCGCCAGGCCCGGCGGGGCCGCTGACCTTCGTCGATCTCATCGACCATCCCGCCCCGGAGGCCAACTGGGATCGCTTCTACGCCCTCGAAGACCGGCTGGCGGGCGCGTTCCTGAGCGCCTGTGCCGCGCAGGCGTGCCTGCCACGGCGCTTGCTGTGGCCGATGCAGCTGCGCTGTTCGGTGCGGGTGGCCGACGCCACGGTCGCGGCCTGCATCTGGGTCATCGCCGGCAGCGATCTGCGCGTGCGCGCGACGGGCAGCATCGACCCGCACGTACGGGTCTGGCGTTGCCCGCTGCCGCTGGACCCTGGCGTCGCAGTGGAGGCCTTCCACGTGGCACTGGAGGTCGATGATCCGCTGGCCGTGCGACTGCCCGGCGCCTCCGGCAGCCTGCTGCACGCGCTGCGGACGTGCCTGGAAGCACCGGGGACACCGTCATGATCGTGGCCGGCCTGCTGCTGCTTGGGCTCGCGCCGGGAACCCACGTGGATGCGCGTGATTACCCGGCCGCGGGCCAGGGCGACGCCGCGTTTGCGGTGATGGAGCGCGCGCTGGTCCGTGGCTTCGACAATATCTGTGGCGATACCTTCTGCGAAGGCGACTACGGCAACCTGCGCGCACTGCAGCTGCGCTGCGCCGTTGGCAGCCGCAGCGGCGTGGTTGCCGGATGCCTGTGGAGCTTTGCCGGCAGCTATGCCTACGTCAGTCCGACCGCCGCACTTCCGGAGGTGAACGCGCGGACCTGGGCCTGCCCGCTGCCGGTGGTGGCCGGCACGTCGCTGGCGACATTGCTTGAACGACTGAGCGGGCCGGACGCGCTGGATACGCCGCTGCCTGGCACCGGCGTCAGCACCTACCAGGCACTGACCGACTGTCTGTGATCCGCTGGAACCGGCTCAGGCCTGGGTGGCCTGCGCGCTGGCGTCGCTGTGCAGCGCTTCATTGAGTTCATCGACCACGATTGCCCAGTCATTGTCCGACTTCAGCGATTCGGCGAGGAAATGACGCTGTCCTTCGCTCCAGAATGCGGCCGCGGTGACCTTGATCTCCGCGGGCAGCTGGTGCTGCAGGATGAAGTCGCGGATGTCGTTCTCACCTGCTTCCAGGCCGAGCTGCAGGAACAGGTTGGTCATGTTCGGTTCGGTGGTGATCATCGTCTGGCGGCATCTGCTGGAAAAGTCATCGGCATTATGCCGCGATCCTGCGCGGGCGCGATGTGATGGATGTGCCCATCACAGCGCGCCCGCCGCTGTCAGCGTCGCTGTTTTCAGAGCAGCGGCACCAGCAGCAAGGCCACGATGTTGATGATCTTGATCAGCGGGTTGATCGCTGGCCCGGCGGTGTCCTTGTACGGATCGCCGACGGTATCGCCGGTGACCGCTGCCTTGTGCGCCTCGCTGCCCTTGCCGCCGAAGTTTCCATCTTCGATGTACTTCTTCGCGTTGTCCCAGGCACCGCCGCCGGTGGTCATGGAGATCGCCACGAACAGACCGGTGACGATGGTGCCGATCAGCAGCCCGCCGAGTGCGCGCGGCCCCAGCAGCAGGCCGACCACCACCGGCACGGCGACCGGCAGCAGTGACGGAACGATCATTTCGCGGATCGCCGAACGGGTCAGCATGTCCACGGCACGGTCGTACTGCGGTTTGCCGGTGCCCTGCATGATGCCGGGGATTTCGCGGAACTGGCGGCGGACCTCTTCCACCACCGCGCTGGCCGCACGGCCCACCGCTTCCATTGCCATCGCACCGAACAGATAGGGGATCAACCCGCCGATCAGCAGGCCGATGATCACTTCGTGGTCGGACAGGTCGAAGCGGAATTCGATGCCCGGATTGGCCGCCTGCAGGTTGTGCGTGTAATCGGCGAACAGCACCAGTGCGGCCAGCGCCGCCGAGCCGATCGCATAGCCCTTGGTGACCGCCTTGGTGGTGTTGCCGACGGCATCCAGCGGATCGGTGATGGCGCGGATTTCCGGCGGCAGGTCGGCCATTTCGGCGATGCCCCCGGCGTTGTCGGTGATCGGGCCGTAGGCATCCAGCGCGACGATCATGCCGGCCATCGACAGCATCGCGGTGGCCGCGATGGCGATGCCGTACAACCCGGCCAGTGCATGTGCGCCCCAGATGGCGGCGCACACCGCGATCACCGGCAGCGCGGTGGATTTCATCGAGATCCCCAGCCCGGCGATGATGTTGGTGCCGTGGCCGGTGGTGGACGCCTGCGCCACGTGCTGCACCGGCTTGTACTGGGTGCCGGTGTAGTACTCGGTGATCCACACGATCAGGCCGGTCAGCACCAGGCCGATCAAGGCGCAGCCGTACAGCGCGTACGGGCCGAACACATTGTCATCCATCAGCGCGGTGGTGACCGGATAGAACGCGATCGCGGCCAGCACCCCGGACACGATCACCCCCTTGTACAGCGCGCCCATGATCGATCCACCGGGCTTCACCTTGACGAACAGCGCACCGATGATCGATGCGATGATCGACACCCCGCCCAGTACCAGCGGATACAGCACCGCGTTGCGGCCGGCTTCGGCGATCATCAGGCTGCCCAGCAGCATGGTGGCGATCACCGTCACCGCGTAGGTTTCGAACAGGTCGGCGGCCATGCCGGCGCAGTCACCGACGTTGTCGCCAACGTTGTCGGCGATGACCGCGGGATTGCGCGGATCGTCCTCGGGAATCCCGGCTTCCACCTTGCCGACCAGATCGGCACCGACGTCCGCGCCCTTGGTGAAGATGCCGCCGCCGAGGCGCGCGAAGATCGAAATGAGCGACGAGCCGAACGCCAGTCCCACCAGTGCGTGCAGGGCCTGCGCCACGTCCAGCCCCAGCCGCAGCAGGATGGCGTAGTAGCCGGCAACGCCCAGCAGTCCCAGCCCGACCACCAGCATGCCGGTGATGGCACCGCCGCGGAACGCCACGTCCATCGCCGCGCTGATGCCGTGCCGCGCCGCTTCGGCGGTGCGTACGTTGGCGCGCACCGAGACGTTCATGCCGATGTAGCCGGCGGCACCGGACAACACCGCGCCGATCGCAAACCCAATGGCGGTGTACCAGCTCAGGAAGATGCCGACCAGCACGAACAGCACGGCGCCGGCGATGCCGATGGTCAGGTACTGGCGGTTGAGGTACGCACGGGCGCCTTCCTGGATCGCGCCGGCGATCTCCGCCATGCGTGCGTTGCCACTGGGTTGGCGCAGGATCCAGCGCGCCGAGACGATTCCGAACAGGATTGCGATGACGGCGCACAGCAGCGCCAGTGACAGCCCGTGACGTTCCAGCATGACCTCTCCCGGTGTGGATGAAAGAACATCCAGCGGTGGTGAACTTCACCACGAGGGGGACGACGGGCTGCAGCCTTGGAACCAACCCGTAACAGACCATGATGGTCGTCCGACGTATGGCGGTGTTCAGCATTCCCTGGTGGCCGCAGTATGCGGTCCGGGGCCAGCAGGCGCCAGCCTTTGCACGCGGTTAAGCCAGGCTCTGCGACCGTGCGGCCATTACTGTCGTGGAGAACACCGATGCGCCTGCCCCTGCTGATGATGGCCCTGCTGGTTCCTGCCCTGCCCGCGCTGGCGGTGGAAACGCCCGAGCTGCAGCGTGCGGTGGGTTCGGCGCAGGCGGTCGGGGCGGTGCATACGCTGCGCCAGATTCCCGAAGCCTGCGCCCGCCTGGAAGGCGCCTTCACCGGCGATGCGGCGCAGCCCTACCGCTTCGCACCGGTACGCAGCAGCGAGCAGTGCCAGCCCCGCGCGCGCTTCGTGGATTACGCCAAGGCGCAGCCCAGCGAGGCCAAGGGATGGAAGCTCAACGACGTGATCCGCGTGCCGTCGGCGGCGTGTCCCGCCCAGCAGGCGGTGGTGCGGGTGTGGCGGCTGCCGGTGGCGCCGGCCACCGAACGCGACGGCCAGGGCCAGTCGCGCATCTATCTGGAAGACGCCAAGAAGCAGGCCAGCAGCGGCAAGATCCCGCAGGTGACGATGTTCGCCGCGCAGCTGCAGATGGAAGGCAAGGCCTGCCCGTAGAACCGGTCGCGCCGGGCCACGCCCGGCGCGACAGGCATCCGCCTCAGGCGTCGAACGGCTCCAGCTTTTTCTTGACGCCGACATTCTTCAGCGTGACGTATTTCGGCAGCCCATCCGGCCCGTAGGGCAGGGGGGCTTCGCCCTTGATCAGCGGTTGCAGGTAGGCCCGGGCCTTGTCGGTGATGCCGAAGCCATCCTTGCGGATGAAGCTGGCCGGCATCTTCTTTTCATGGTTGGCGATCTTCGCCAGCGGCGCCGATTCGATCTTCCAGCGGTAGGGCTTGTCGCTGCTGCGCACGATCACCGGCATCACCCCGTTGTGGCCGGCCAGCGCCAACCGCACCGCCGCACGGCCCACCGCCTGCGCCTGTTCCAAGTCGGTTTTCGATGCGATGTGGCGGGCCGAGCGCTGCAGGTAGTCGGGCACGGTCCAGTGCACTTTCAAACCCAGCTGGTCCTTGACCCGGCCGGCCAGGTGCGCGGCGACGCCGCCCAGCTGGGTATGGCCGAAGGAGTCCTTGCCGCCACCGGCGTCGGCGACGAACGTCCCATCAGCCGTGGCGATGCCTTCCGACGCCACCACCACGCAGTAGCCCACCTGATCGACCACCGCGCGCACCTTGGCCAGGAAGGCCGCTTCGTCGTAGGCGCGTTCGGGCAACAGGATCACCTGCGGAGCCTCGTCCGGTCCGCTGCCCGCCAGCCCGCCCGCCGCTGCCAGCCAGCCCGCGTGGCGGCCCATCGCTTCGTAGATGAACACGCGGGTGGAGGTTTCGGCCATGGCGGCGACATCCAGTGCTGCCTCGCGTACCGATACCGCGGTGTACTTGGCGGCCGAGCCGAAGCCGGGGCAGGTGTCGGTCACGGCCAGGTCGTTGTCGATGGTCTTGGGCACGCCGATGCAGCTCAGTTCGACCCCGCGCTCGCGCGCCAGTTCGGACACCTTCAACGCGGTGTCGGCCGAATCGTTGCCGCCGTTGTACAGGAACCAGCGCACGCCATGCGCCTGCAGCACCGCCAGCAACCGGTCGTAACGGGCCGCATCCTGTTGCAGTGATTTGAGCTTGTAGCGGCAGGACCCGAAGGCGCCGCCGGGCGTGTGGGCCAGCGCGCGGATGGCACTGATCGGTTCGCGCGAGGTGTCGATCAGGTCTTCGCGCAGCGCGCCGAGGATGCCGTTGCGCGCGGCAAGCACCTTGACCCCGCGGGCGCGGGCTTCCTGGATCACCGCCGAGGCGGTGGCGTTGATGACGGCGGTGACGCCGCCTGACTGGGCGTAGAGCAGGGTGCCTTGGCGCATCGGAACCTCGTGTCGGGACAGGGACATTGCAGGGACATTACCCGGATGCGGTAAAGTGCGGGTATTGCGGTGCAGCGATACCGGTCAGTCCGGACGCCGTACGTTCATGAATTTCAACACGTTGGAGTCAGCTAGATGCGATTGGTTCTGTTGGGGCCGCCCGGTTCGGGCAAGGGTACGCAGGCAACGCGCCTGAAGGAAAAGCTCGGCATCGCCCACATTTCCACCGGCGACCTGCTGCGCGCCGAAGTGGCCGCCGGTTCCGAGCTGGGCAAGCAGGCCAAGGCGGTGATGGATGCCGGCAACCTGGTGTCCGACGACATCCTGCTCGGCATGCTGCGTTCGCGCCTGTCCCAGCCTGACGTGGCCAAGGGCTTCATCCTGGACGGCTATCCGCGCAACGTGGCCCAGGCCGAGGCGCTGGATGGCGTGCTGGCGGACATCGGCCAGCCGCTGGATGCAGTGGTGCAGCTGGACGTGGACGCCGATCAGCTGATCGAGCGCCTGGCCGGCCGCGCCAAGGAACAGGGTCGCGCCGATGACAGCCCGGACGCGGTCCGCCAGCGCCTGCAGGTCTACACCCAGCAGACCGCACCGGTGGTCGATTTCTATGCCGAACGCGGCACCCTGGCGCGCCTGGATGGTATCGGCGAGCTGGAAGAAGTCGAAGCGCGCATCCACGCGGTGCTGCCGAAGGCCGGCTGAGGCCGGCGAGGCGTGCGGTTGGCGCCTGAAAAAACACAGGCCTGGTCCCTCCGGACCAGGCCTGTGTCATTTTAAAGCCAGCGGTGGGCTTGCTCAGGGCCCCGCAGCGTGAGCTCCCATGGGGATGGCCTCTTGGGGAGTAGGACCGGTTGGGAACTGCGGCTGGCGATGTGAATTGTGTCGATCTTCATAGGCTGCCGCTATCAGGATTTCCCTGACACGCCATTGGCTTTGTCTGAGCCCGGTGTCGGATTTATCTGACGCCTTGCTGGGCAGGATGGCCCATCGCCGGGTCGATCGGTAACAATGCGGGTCATGAGCAACGTACATATTCTTGGAATCGCCGGCACTTTCATGGGCGGCGTGGCCGCGCTGGCGCGCGAGCTGGGCCATGCCGTCAGCGGCAGCGACCAGGCGATCTATCCGCCCATGTCGACCCAGCTGGAAACGCTGGGAATACAGCTGGACCAGGGCTATCGCGCCGACAGCGTCCCGCCGGGTACCACCGAGGTGGTGGTCGGCAACGCACTCTCGCGGGGCAATCCGGCGGTGGAAGCCGTACTCGATGCCGGCCAGCGCTACATTTCCGGTGCGCAGTGGCTGAGCGAGCAGGTGCTGCCGGGCCGCGACACGCTGGCCGTGGCCGGCACCCACGGCAAGACCACCACCACCACCATCCTGGCTTGGCTGCTGGAAGCCGCCGGTCGCGCGCCCGGCTTCCTGATCGGCGGCGTCGCCGAGGATTTCGGCGTGTCCGCCCGCGTGGGGCAGGGCCGTGAGTTCGTCGTCGAAGCCGATGAGTACGACACGGCCTTCTTCGACAAGCGCAGCAAGTTCGTGCACTACCGGCCGCTGGTGGCGATCCTCAACAACCTCGAATACGACCATGCCGATATCTTCCCGGACGTCGCAGCGATCCAGCGCCAGTTCCACCATCTGGTGCGCACCGTCCCGGCACGCGGACGGCTGATCGTCAACGGCGAGGACGCGCGCCTTGCCGAAGTGCTGGCGATGGGCTGCTGGACGCCGGTGGAACGCTTCGGTTTCCAGCCTGCGCTGGAATGGCATGCCGAACTGCTCAGCGCCGATGGCAGCGCCTTCGTGGTGCATCATCGCGGGCAGCGCGTGGGCGAGGTCCACTGGGCATTGCTGGGCCGCCACAACGTGCTCAATGGATTGGCTGCGCTGGCTGCCGCACATGCCGTGGGCGTGGTGCTGGCCGACGTGCTGCCGGCGTTGTCGCGCTTCCACAGCGTCAAGCGCCGGCTGGAAGTGATCGGCCAGGCGCGCGGCATCACCGTGTATGACGATTTCGCGCATCACCCCACGGCCATCGCCACCACCCTTGAAGGCCTGCGCGCCAGGGTGGGCGATGCGCGCATCGTGGTGGCGATGGAGCCACGCAGCAATTCGATGCGGCTGGGCGCACATGCCCAGGCACTGGCGCCTTCGCTGGCGTTGGCCGATGCGGTGGTGTTCCTGCACCGGCCCGGTCTGGAATGGGATGCCGCCGCGGTGATGGACGCCGTACGCGGCCAGGCCCTGGCAGTGGCCGACACCGATGCCTTGCTGGCCGATCTGGACGCCCTGGCCGAAGCCGGTGACCACGTGGTGTTCATGTCCAATGGCGGCTTCGACGCCGCGCCGCGGCGCTTCCTGGCGCAGCTGCAGGCGTCATGAGCGCGGTCGCGACGCTGCCGTTGTTTCCGTTGCACGCGGTGCTGTTGCCGGGCGCGAGCATCGGCCTGCGCGTGTTCGAACGGCGTTACCTGGACATGCTGCGTGATTCGAGCCGCGACGGCGGTGGATTCGGGCTGTGCCTGATCCTGCAGGGCGATGAAGTGGGGGCGCCTGCGGTGCCGGCGGCGTTCGGCGTGGAAGCCCGGGTGGATGATTTCGACATGGGCAGCGACGGCGTGCTGCAGCTGCGGCTGCGCGGTGCGCGGCGCTTCCATGTGGAGCAGACCCGGGTCCGCGACAACGGGCTGGTGGTCGGCGAGGTGCGCTGGTGCGCGCCGGATACCGATGACGAGCTGCGTCCGCAGCACGCGCTGCTGTCCACCCTGCTGCAGCACATCATCGAACAGGCCGGCGAGGACTATGCACCGGCCACGCCGGGGCTGCTCGACCAGGCGTCCTGGGTAGGCTGGCAGCTGGCGCAGCTGCTGCCACTGGAAGAATCACAGCGGCTGCAGCTGCTGCAGATCGACGACGTGCATGCGCGGCTGGACCTGTTGCTGGGCTGGATCCCGTAACGCCTGACGCGTTATTCGGTACGCAGGCGCAGCACCGGCAGGCCCGATTCGGGATGCACGCCTTCCTGCATCGGCAGGCCGTCCGCCGATGCCTTCACCGCCGACATCGCCGGGTCGATCCCGCGCAGCGGATGCCACATGCCGATCCACTCGAAGTGGCGGGTGAAGCGCAGCGTCTGCGCACTGCCCAGCCACAGCGGGACATCGCCGGGCTGCAGTACCTTGGTCGCCGGCCACAGGCGCAGCACGTGGCGCTCGTCCGGCCGCTCGCCGTCACGCACCATCAGCAGGCTTTCCACCTGGGTATCCAGGGTGGCCGGCAGTACCGGCAGGGCGTCCGGGCCGGTGTCCTGGTCGAGCATCAGCAGCACCTGTTCCCAGCCGGCCTGCGGCTGCACCTTCCAGCCCTGCGATTCCAGCCGGGCCTGCAGCGGCGCCAGCGGTCCGGCCACCTGCAGGTCCAGCGGCCAGCGCTGGTCATCGTCGAACTCATTGCGGCGCGCCGGCATGGTCTGCCAGTCCTGCTGCCACCACTGTTCGGCCAGCAGCGGCGCCGGGGCGGCCTGGTGCGGTTCGAAGCGTTCCAGCTTGACCGGAATGTTGCGCGGCGCGTACCACAGCGCCGCCACCAGGAAGGTGCCGTAGAACAGCCAGGCGACCGGCTTGACCCAGAACGAACGGTTGAAGCGGCGGCGGTAGGCGATGCCCAGCACCAGCAGCCAGAACAGCCCGAACAACATGCCGCCGATCACATCGCTCAGCCAGTGCGCGCCGAGGTAGATGCGCGAAAAGCCGATCAGGCTGACCACGAAACCGGACACGAGGTACGGCCACACGCGGGTGCGCCCGGGCAGTTCACGGGCGATCAGTACCGCGAAGAAGCCGAAGGTGATGGTGGCCATGGTCACCGACACCGACGGGAAGCCGAAGCCACTGCTGGCATCCGGCGGCCGCACCACGTCCACCGTGGCGCCGAGCAGCATGGTCAGCGCCAGGCCGAAGGCCAGCGCGGCCAGCCAATGCGCGGCGGCCATCCAGCGCCGGCGCCAGACCAGATAGCCCATGCCGGCCGCGGTGGCCGGCAGCAGCACCTGCCAGGCCCCCAGCGAGGCCAGCGCGGCCATCGGGTAGTCGGCCAGCGGGTTGCGCAGTGCCAGCATCGCGTGGTGCACGGCCAGGTCGATGCGCAGTGGTTCGCCGTGGGCCACCACCACCATCAGCAGCGCGAACCAGCACCAGCCCAGCACCAGCAGCATCAGCGCCAGCATCGCCAGCGGCACCGATTCGCGCCGTTGCGGATCGAACACCGACACCGAGTAACGCCCCAGCGTGGGATGGCGCTGCGACCAGTCCAGCAGCCGCGCCAGCCAGGTATCCATGCGCGCGGCCGACCAGCGGTAGCCGTACAGCACGATCGCCCAGACCAGGCCCAGGATCACGCACAGCAGGCCGACCACCACCACCAGCCGGCCAGCGACCGCGGCGACCGCGTCATACGCGCCGCCCAGAACCCAGCCCGGCAACAGGAACAACACCGCCCATGACACGCTGGCGATGCCGCTGGCCTGCATGTAGCGGCTGGCCTGCATCTTCATCATGCCGGCGATGGCCGGTACGAACGGGCGGATGGCGCCTACGTAGCGGGCCACCAGGATGCTTTTGAAGGCATTGCGGCGGAACATCGTTTCGCCGCGGTCCAGCAACTGCGGGTAGCGGCTGAAAGGGAATACCCCGCGCAGCCGGTCACCCCAGCGCCGGCCGATCCAGTAACTGATGCCATCACCGGCGAACGCGCCCAGCGCCGCACACGCCACGGCATACGGCCCGGAGATCTGCCCCAGGCCGATGAACACGCCCACCGCGAACAGCAGCGGCAGGGCGGGCACGATGGCACCGAGGATGATGACCGCATCGCAGAAGGCGATGAGGAAGATGGCTGCACCGGCAAGCACCGGATTGGCGGCAATCCAGGCGAGGGTGGCGTCGATCCATGAAGAGTCCATCGCCGGATTATAAAGGCGTGCAGGTGACTGGTTGCCTGCTTGATGCCGGCTGATCGTGACAACGTGGATCGCCTAGAATGGGCCATGGCAGAAACCCGCACGCCCGCGCAGCACGCGCTCAAGTCAGACAGCTTCGGCCGCATCCTGCTGGTGCAGCACGCCGAAGGCCGCTTCGTGCGTCGCGACCTCGGTGCTACCCCGTGGTGGTTGCGGGTGCCGGCCTGGTGGCTGGCGCGACGCGAAGCGCGCGCGCTGCGTCATATCGACGGCATGCAGGCGGTGCCGAAACTGCTGGCGTGGGACGGCCGTTGGCTGGACCGCAGCTTCATGGCAGGCGATGCGATGTACCAGCGTCCGCCCCGCGGCGACGTGGCCTGGTTCCATGATGCGCGCCGGCTGCTGCAGGAACTGCATCGGCGCGGCGTGGCGCACAACGACCTGGCCAAGGAAGCCAACTGGCTGGTGACCGAAGACGGGCATCCGGCGTTGATAGATTTCCAGCTGGCGGTGATCGGCCATCCGCGTGGACGCTGGATGCGCCTGCTGGCGCGCGAAGACCTGCGCCACCTGCTCAAGCACAAGCGGATGTACTGCCGTGAATCGCTGACTCCGGTGGAAAAACGCGTGCTCAGGCGGACCTCGTGGGTGCGCGAGCTGTGGTTCGCCACCGGCAAGCCGGTCTACCGCTTCGTCACCCGGCGCATCCTGCACTGGGAAGACAACGAAGGGCAGGGTCCCAAGCCCTGAGTCCGCACTGCGGCCGGGCCGACCGGGTCGCGGGCATAATGCAGCATCGGCGTTGGCCGGTGACCAGGAGAACCGTGGTGTCCAACCTGCAAGGCAAGACGCTGTTCATCACCGGCGCATCGCGCGGTATCGGGCTGGCGATCGCGCTGCGTGCGGCACGCGATGGCGCCAACGTGGCCATCGCGGCCAAGTCATCAGTGGCCAATCCGAAGCTGCCCGGCACCATCCACAGTGCGGCCGAAGCGGTCACCGCCGCGGGCGGGCAGGCGCTGGCGCTGAAGTGCGACATCCGCGAGGAAGACCAGGTGCAGGCGGCGGTTGCCGCGGCCGTGGACACCTTCGGCGGCATCGACATCCTGGTCAACAACGCCAGTGCGATCTGGCTGCGCGGCACGCTGGAAACGCCGATGAAGCGCTTCGACCTGATGCAGCAGGTCAACGCGCGTGGCAGTTTCCTGTGCGCCCAGGCCTGCCTGCCGTACCTGCTGCAGGCCCCCAACCCGCACATCCTGAGCCTGGCGCCGCCGCCCAGCCTGGACCCGAAGTGGTGGGGGCCGCATACCGGCTATACCTTGGCCAAGATGGGCATGAGCCTGGTCACGCTGGGGCTGGCGGCGGAGTTCGGTCCACGCGGCGTGGCGGTCAATGCACTGTGGCCGCGCACGGTGATCGCCACCGATGCGATCAACATGATCCCGGGCGTGGACGTGCAGGGCTGCCGCACGCCGCAGATCGTCGCCGACGCCGCGCACGCGGTGCTGGTGCGCGAAGCAGCCGGCTTCCACGGCCAGTTCCTGCTCGACGACGAGGTGCTTGCCGCGGCCGGCGTGACCGATCTTTCCGGTTACGCGGTGGATCCTGCGCATCCGCTGCTGCCGGATCTTTTCCTGGATTGATTCGACGACGCGTTGACGGCGCGGTCTGCTATGGTGCGCGGCTGTAATCGTTTCCAACAGGGAAGTGCCCCATGAATCCGACCTTCCGTACGGCCGTCCTGGCCGCGTCCGTTGCGCTGTGCCTGGCCGCCTGCCAGAAAGGCGCTTCCTCGTCCGCCGCCGTCGAGGGCGCCGACAAGATCAACGCCTACATCGCCTGCTTCAACGGCGTGCAGCAGCCGATCCAGGAAAGCTTCCAGCGCTACGTTTCGTGGATCGCCGATCCGGCGGCCGGCCCCACCGGCAAGGAAGAAACCGTGCGCGCGCCGGGCACGGTGCTGTCCCATCGCGTCGAGTTCTGCGGCGCGCCGCTGACCGCCGCCCTGGCACAGCAGCCGGCCAACGCCGCGCTGGATCCGGCCGCGCGCCGTTACCAGGAAGCCTTCACCGCGCTCAACGAGAAGATCGGCGAGGCAGTGCGTTACTACGATCGCGAAGACTACAAGCGCGATGGCGGTGAGGGCATGCGTCAGCGGCACGCGCCGCTGATGGAGGCCTATTCGGCGTTCTTCGAAGCCGGTGATGCGATGGATGCCGCGCTGGAAGCGAACGAAGACCAGCGTCGCAAGGAGCAGATCGCGGCGATCGAGAAGGAAGAAGGGCGCAGTGCGGCGTTCTACCACCTGAGCATCATCGGCGAGGGCAAGCAGCTGGTGAAGGTGCTGGACGGCGACGCGCCGGACCTCGCCGCCGGCCGGGCACAATTGGCGCGCTACCAGAGCGTGCTGGAAGAGGCAGCCAAGGCGAAGATCGGCCAGGGGGATCCGATGTGGGGCCACATGGAGCGTTCGGCGGACAAGCTGGCCAGCGAGGGCGGGCGCCGCATCGAACGCCTGCAGGCCAACCAGCCGTTGAGCCGCAGCGACCAGATCCTGCTGGAGAGCGGTGGCATGCCGCCGTCCGGCACCGCGCCGGCGCTGCTGGCCAGCTACAACGACCTGGTCGACATGAGCAACCGCATGGCGCGTTGATGCGGCCAGGGCGGGTGGCGCGCCTGGCGTTGGCACCCGCCTAGACCCGGTTGAACAGCTCCGGCAGGGGCTCGGCGCACTGCCGGCAGTAGCGTGCGTCGGGTTCGTGCCCGTCCAGCCCGCAGCGCAGGCAACCGCGCCCATCGCGCTTTTCGGTGTGCTCGGCCTCGCGCAGCGTGCTGGCCAGTTCGGCGGTGTAGATGCCGGTCGGCACGGCGATGATGCTGTAGCCGATCAGGATCAGGATGGAGGTGACGAAGCGGCCCAGCGTGGTCTGCGGCACGATGTCGCCGAAGCCGACCGTGGCCATGGTCACCACCGCCCAGTACATGCTGCTGGGGATGCTGGTGAAGCCGCGGTTCGGGCCTTCGATCAGGTACATCAGCGCACCGGCGATGATGGTGATGGTGATGACCGTGAACAGGAACACCAGCACCTTGCGACGGCTGCGCCACAGCGCCAGCATCAGCACGCCGCTTTCTTCGATGTAGCGGGTCAGCTTGAGGATGCGGAACACCCGCAGGATGCGCAGCGCGCGCACCACCAGCAGGCTCTGCGCGCCGGGAATGAACAGGGAAAGGTAGGTCGGCAGGATCGACAGCAGGTCGATGATCCCCCAGATGCTGACCGCATAGCGCAGCGGGCGCTTCACCACCGCCAGCCGCAGCACATATTCCAGCGTGAACATCACCGTGAACGTCCACTCCAGCACGTACAGGCCCCGTGCCCAGCGCAGGTGCAGGTGCTGCACGCTGTCGACCATCACCACGATGACGCTGGCGATGATCGCCAGCACCAGCAGCAGGTCGAAGTTGCGCGAAGGCCCGGTGTCGTGGCGGTAGATGATGTCGAACCAGTACCGGCGCCAGCCGGTGGCGCTGGCGGGATTGAGTTGCGGAGCGGAGAAAGGGCGCATCGGCGCATTGTGCCGCACCGGCTGCGGGGCGAGAATGGGCGCTTTCCGAAGCTCGCCGGACCGCCATGACCGCCGCCACCGACCCCCTGATCTCCCTGTCGCACTACTACCTGCCGGTCTACAAGCCGCGCCAGGTCGTGCTCGAACGCGGGCAGGGCGCACGCGTGTGGGATTCGCAGGGCCGCGAGTACATCGACTTGGCCGCGGGCATCGCCGTGTGCGGCCTTGGCCACAACGATCCGGACCTGACCGCGGCGCTGGTGGAACAGGCCGGCAAGCTGTGGCACACCAGCAATGTGTTCTACAGCGCGCCGCCGCTGCACCTGGCCGAGGAGCTGGTCAAGGCCAGCCGCTTCGCCGAACGCGTGTTCCTGTGCAACTCCGGCGCCGAAGCCAACGAAGTGGCGATCAAGATGGTGCGCAAGTGGGCGTCGTCGCAGGGGCGTCCGGCGGATCGGCGGGTCATCGTCACCTTCCGCGGCAGCTTCCACGGTCGTACCCTGGCGGCGGTGACCGCCACCGCCCAGCCCAAGTACCAGGAAGGCTACGAGCCGCTGCCGCAGGGCTTCCGCTACGTGGATTTCAACGATGAAGTGCAGCTGGAAACCGCGATGGCCGCCGGTGACGTGGCTGCGGTCATGCTGGAGCCGGTGCAGGGCGAGGGCGGGGTGATGCCGGCCAGGCCGGGCTTCCTCAAGCGCGTGCGCGAGCTGTGCGACCAGCATGGCGCGCTGCTGGTGCTGGATGAGATCCAGGCCGGCATGGGCCGCACCGGGACCTTGTTCGCGCACTGGCAGGATGGGGTGGTGCCGGACATGGTCACCCTGGCCAAGGCGCTCGGCGGCGGCTTCCCGATCGGCGCGATGCTGGCCGGCCCGAAGGTCGCCGAGACCATGCAGTTCGGCGCCCATGGCACCACCTTCGGCGGCAATCCGCTGGCCGCTGCGGTGGCACGGGTCGCGCTGCGCAAGCTGGCGTCCGATGAGATCGCCGCCAACGTCGACCGCCAGTCGCGCGCGCTGCGCGAAGGCTTTGAACGCATCAATGCCGAGTTCGGCGTGTTCGGACAGGTGCGCGGGCGTGGGCTGATGCTCGGTGCGGTGCTGTCCAAGGACCACCTGGGCCAGGCCGGGGTGATCCTCGACCACGCCGCCGAGCACGGCCTGCTGACCCTGCAGGCCGGTCCGGACGTGCTGCGGTTCGTGCCGTCGCTGAACATCACCGACGAGGAAATCGCCGAAGGCCTCAAGCGCCTGCGCGCGGCCGTGGCCAGCTACATCGCCGCGCGCTGAGCGCGGTGGGTGCAGTGGCGACCGTCGGTCGTCACCGCAGGCCGTGGCGCTTCAGCACCCGGCCCACGCTGCGGCCATCGCGCACGGTTTCGGCGTGCAGGCCCGCCTGCCGCGCACCGCGCACGTTGGTGAACAGGTCATCGATGAACAGCGTGCGCGACGGCGTGACCTGCAGGTGCTGCAGTGCGCGCTGGTACAGCGCCGGATCGGGCTTGCGTCCCCCCAGCGCGCCGCTGCACAGCAGGCCCTTACCCACGCGGTCGCACAGTGCCGGCAGCAGGGCGCGAAGTACCTCGGCCATCAGCGGGCCGTTGTTGGTCAGCACGCCGATGCGCACTGCAGCGGGAAGGGTGAGGATCTGCTGCACCACGTCTTCGCGCGGGCGTGATGCCGCCACCCGTGCCTGGATCCACAGCGCCTCGCTGACCTCGGCCTGCAGGCCCTCGCTCAACGCGCGCAGGTATTCCGCGGTCGCGGTCATTCCGCTGTCGTAGCGCGTTTCCAGTCCGCTTTCGAACAGCACCTGCTGCACCCGCGTGCCGTCCACGCCCAGGCGGTGGGCAAGATGCCGCACGCGCACACTGCGCTGGTAGTCCAGCAGCACCCCGTCGACGTCCAGCAGCAGCAGTTCGATTCCCGGCTTCATCACCGCAGCATGCCTGATCCACCGCCGCGGCTGCGACAGCCGGTCACAGCCGCGTGCTGCCGTGCTTTCCTACAATGGAGCCCACGACAAACGGGAGCAGGCAGTGATGAAGCAGTGGGCATGGGTGGCAGGGCTGGGCGCGGCGCTGCTGGCGCCGTCGGCGATGGCGCGCGTCTGCGCGGTGAACATCGACAGCACCGACCAGATGACCTTCAGTGCGCGCCAGATCACGCTGGCCGCCGATTGCACCGAGGTCGCCCTGACCTTGCGCCACACCGGCCGCATGGCGGCCACCGCGATGGGGCACAACTGGGTACTGACGCGCACCGCCGATTACCAGCCGGTGGCCATGGCCGGCATGCGCGGCACGCTCGCCGACAGCTACCTGCCGAAGGGCGATGCGCGCGTGCTGGCGCATACCAAGGTGATCGGCGGCGGCCAGAGCACCAGCGTCCGCTTCTCCACCCGCGCGCTGCAGAAGGGCGGTGACTACACCTTCTTCTGCTCGTTCCCCGGCCACTTCGCGATGATGAAAGGCACGCTGGTGTTCGGCTAGGCCTTGAAGGCGATGCGGGCGGCGGCGAGGGTCGCCTCGATCACCTCGTCGTCGTGGGCGCTGGACAGGAAACCCGCCTCGTAGGCGGAGGGGGCCAGGAACACGCCCTGTTCCAGCATCGCGTGGAAGAAACGGTTGAAGGCGGGGATGTCACAGGCGGTGGCCTGGGCATAGGTCTCCACCTTCTGGTCGGTGAAGAACAGGCCGAACATGCCGCCCACCTGGGTGGTGGTGACGCTCACGCCCGCCTCGGCGGCCGCCTGTTCCAGGCCCGCGCACAGGCGCGCGGCGCGCGCGGACAACTGCGCATGGAAGCCCGGCTGCTGCACCAGTTCCAGCATCGCCAGCCCGGCGGCCATCGCCACCGGATTGCCGCTCAGCGTGCCGGCCTGGTAGATCGGGCCGGCCGGTGAGATCTGCTGCATCAGCTCGCGCTTGCCGCCGTAGGCACCCACCGGCATGCCGCCGCCGATGATCTTGCCGAAGGTGGTCAGGTCCGGGGTGACGCCGTAGTGCGCCTGGGCGCCGCCCAGCGCAACCCGGAAGCCGGTCATCACTTCATCGAAGATCAGCACGGTGCCGAAGCGCGTGCACAGCGCGCGCAGGTGCTGCAGGTAGCCCTCGCGCGGCGGAATGCAGTTGGCATTGCCGACCACCGGTTCGATGATCAGGCCGGCGATCTGCTCGCCCTGTGCTTCGAACAGCGCGGTAGCGGCGTCGAAATCGTTGTAGGGCAGGGTCAGGGTCAGCTCGCTCAGGCCGGCCGGCACGCCCGGTGAGGTGGGCACGCCGAGGGTCAGCATGCCGCTGCCGGCCTTGACCAGGAATGAGTCGCCATGGCCGTGGTAGCAGCCTTCGAACTTGACGATGCGGCTGCGGCCGGTGGCACCGCGCGCCAGGCGGATCGCCGACAGCGTGGCTTCGGTACCGGAGTTGACCATCCGCACCATCTCGCAGGAAGGCACCAGCCGGGTCAATGTCTCGGCCATGGTGACTTCGGCCGCGCACGGTGCGCCGAAGGACAGGCCACTGTCAGCGGCCTTCTTGACCGCCTGGCGCACTGCGGGATGGTTGTGGCCGACGATCATCGGACCCCACGAACCGACGTAGTCGATGTAGCGGTTGCCATCCACGTCATGCAGGTAGGCGCCGTCGGCGCGTTCGACGAAGAACGGCTCGCCGCCCACCGACTTGAACGCGCGCACCGGCGAATTGACGCCACCGGGCAGCAGCGCCTGGGCGCGGGTGAACAGGGCGTGGGACTGGTCGTGGTTCATGCGGGATCCTTGAAGCAGGCGAGATAGGCGTGCAGCGTGGAGACCGGGTCGGCGGCTTCGAACACGCTGCTGATCACCGCCACCAGGTCTGCACCGGCGGCGATGACGGGACCGACATTGTCCGGCGTCAGCCCGCCGATCGCCACCCGCGGCACGCCCAGTGCGGCGCTTTGCCGCAGCAGTTCCGGCGTGGCGCGGCGGGTGGTCGCCTTGCTGCGGCTGGGGAAGAACGCACCGAAGGCCACGTAGCTGGCGCCGGCGGCGACGGCCTCCCGTGCCAGCGAAGGTTCGTCGTAACAGGATGCGCCGACCAGTGCCGCCGGCCCCAGCAGCGCGCGTGCCGCCGCCACGCCGCCGTCGTCTTCACCGATATGCACGCCGGCGGCGCCGACCGCCTGCGCCAGCGGCGCGTCATCGTTGATCAGCAAGGGCACGTCATGGCGGACGCACAGGGCCTGCAGGGCGGCCGCCTGCTCGCGGCGCAGCGCCGCCGTCGCGGTCTTGTTGCGGTACTGCAGCCACGTGGTGCCGGCGGCGAGCAGCGGCTCGACACGCGCCAGCAGGCGTGCGGTATCGGGCTCGTCCGGGGTGATCAGGTACACGCCGCGAGGCGTTGCAGGCGTAGGGGACATGGATGGCTACCGGTTGCGTGGCCACGATGGGACAATGGCCACGGAGTGCATTGAAGGACGTCATTTTGAAGGGGAACATCCCATGAGCGACACCCCCCCGGCCGTGTTCCGCACGTGGATGTGCGTGGTCTGTGGATTCCTGTACCACGAAGCAGACGGCCTGCCCGAAGAAGGCATCGCGGCGGGGACCCGCTGGGAAGACGTGCCGGACACCTGGACCTGCCCGGACTGCGGCGTGACCAAGGATGATTTCGAGATGGTGGAACTGGACTGAACCGTGCACCGCGCGGTGCGGCTCAATGCAGCCGCGTGCGTGGCCCGCCGAGGTCCACCAGTTTCTCGCGCAGGGCCTGCGCGTCGCCCGCGTCGGGATTGCGCTGCACGTAGCGGCCCAGATCGCGGCGCGCACCGGCCAGGTACTCCAGCTTCAGGTAGGCCAGGCCGCGGTCGCGCAGCGCGTCGTCGTTTTCCGGCGCCAGTTTCAGCAGGCGGTCGGCGCTGCGCGCGGCGCGGTCCCACTGGTGGTTTTCCGCGTAGACGCCCTGCAGGTTGCGCAGCATCCGCATCAGGATCGCGCGGCTGGGCGCGGGGTCGAGGATCTGCGCCAGCACCTGGTCGTCCGGTCGCTGGCCGCCGAGATGCGAACTTGCGCGCTCGCGCAGTTCTTCCACGCCCAGCGGACGGCCGCCGTTGAACGGGTCCATCACCAACATCCCTTCTTCCATCGGCAGGCGCACCAGGAAATGGCCGGGGAAGGACACCCCGTCCAGCACGATGCCGAGGCGGCGGGCGACCTCCATCTGCACCAGTGCCAGCGAGATCGGATTGCCGAGGCGGCGCTCGAACACCTCGTTGAGATAGCTGTTGCGCGGATCGTAGTATTCGTCGTGGTCGCCGCTGTAACCCAGCTCATCGAACAGGTGGCGGTTGATCGCAGCCATCTTCAGCGGCGCCGACGCGATGATCTCCACTTCCGCGCGCAGGTGGTCGACGTGCGCCTGCACGGTCGCGTCGTACACCGTGGGATCCAGTGCGGGATATTCGTCGCGTGCGATGAGCAACGCAGTGGGCAGCAGTGGCAGCGACTCGTCGTCGAGTTCGGCCAAGGTGTCCCAGTCGGGCAATGTGATCCGGTCCTGCATGCCTACAGACTGGCGGCAATGCCGCAAGGTTTCAAGCTGCAGCAGGTGAAAGGATGCCGGCCGGCGACCGGCATCCGGGTGGTTCCGGTCAGAGCGGCGGGATGCCCGGGCCCAGCTTCAGTTCGGTGCCGTCCTTCAACTTGATCTTCTCCGCCTGGCCGGCATTGAGCTCCAGCACGTAGCGTGCCGGCCCGCTGCTCGGATACGGCGGGCATCGGTCCCCGGCCGAGCACGGCGGCACGTCGCGCTGCTGGCTGACCAGCTTGCGCGCACTGTCGAAGTACAGGATGTCCAGGCCGATCCGGGTGTTCTTCATCCAGTAGGCGAGGGGTTCCTCGCGGTCATGGATGAACAGCATGCCGTGGTCTTCGGGCAGGCTGTCGCGGAACATCAGCCCGCGCGCGCGGGTTTCATCGTTCTGCGCCAGTTCCACTTTGTAGCGGGCGCCATCGAGCTCCACCCAGTGCTGGGATGCACCGGTGGCGCAGCCGGCCAGCGCGAGCAGCGGCAGCAGGAGCAGGGAACGGATCGACATCGGGTTGTCCTCGATAGGAGAAACGGTCAGGCGGGCCTTGCAGCGCACGCCCGGCAGGGAATCAGAGCACCACCGGCGGTTCGCCGCCGACGATCACCACGTCGGCGCGGCGGCGCGCGAACAGGCCCACGCAGACCACGCCGGGCAGCTGGTTGAGCTCGCGCTCGAGCTTTTCCGGATCGGTGATCTGCAGGTGGTGGATGTCCAGGATCTGGTTGCCGTTGTCGGTCACCACGCCCTCGCGCCAGGTCGGCTGGCCGCCGGTCATGTCGCGGATCTGGCGGGCGACCAGGCTGCGCGCCATCGGGATCACTTCCACCGGCAGCGGGAACCGGCCCAGCACCGGCACCTGCTTGGACGGGTCCACGATGCAGATGAAGCGCTCGCTGGCCTCGGCGATGATCTTCTCGCGGGTCAGCGCGGCGCCGCCGCCCTTGATCAGGCACTTGCCCGGATCGCACTCGTCGGCACCGTCCACGTACAGCGACAGGCTGCCGGTATGGTTGAGCTCCAGCACGTCGATGCCGAGCTGCTTCAGGCGCGCGGTGCTCTGTTCGGAACTGGACACCGCGCCCTTGATACGGTGCTGGATGCGGCCCAGCGCATCGATGAAGTAGGCGACGGTGGAGCCGGTGCCGACCCCGACGATCATGCCGTCTTCGACGTATTCGATGGATTTTTCAGCGGCCAGGCGCTTGGCTTCGGACATGCGGGCGGTCTCGATGGAGGATCAGGGTCTGCGTTCCAGCGACAGCAGCAGCTTCCACTGCGCAGCGGTCACCGGGAACACGGAAAGGCGGTTGCCCTTGGCGGTGAGCGGGAATCCCTCGCCCAGCGCATCGGCGTGCAGCTTGATTTCATCCAGCGCGATGACCCGCTCCAGCTTGCGCTCGAAGCCCACGTCCACCAGCATCCAGCGCGGCTCTTCGCGGGTCGCCTTGGGGTCGTGGTAGTCCGACTGCGGATCGAACTGGGTGTCATCGGGATAGGCGGCACTGGCCACCGTGGCGATGCCGACGATGCCAGGCACCTTGGTGTTGGAGTGGTAGAACAGGATGCCGTCGCCGACGTGCATCCCGTCGCGCATGAAGTTGCGCGCCTGGTAATTGCGGACGCCGTTCCAGGGCTCGGTGCCGACGCGTTGCAGGTCGTCGATGGAAAAGGCGTCCGGTTCGGACTTCATCAGCCAATAGCGCTTGCGGGCAGTCATGCGGTCACGTGCGAGGCGAAAAGGGTGTCGGCTTCGGTGCAGATGGCGTCCAGCGCCACGTCCCAGGACGCGACGGCCAGCGCATCGACCTGCTGCACGGCGAAAGCCGCGCCGACCAGCCACGGCGGAGCAGGGCGGTCGTGCCGGAAGGCGAAGCTGCGATCATACCAGCCCCCTCCCATGCCCAGCCGGCCGCCCTGTGCGTCGAAGCCGACCAGCGGGGTCACCACCAGGTCCATCGCGCCGGCCGCCAGCGTATCGGCAGGGTCCAGGTCGGGTTCGGGAATGCCGAAACGGTTCTGCCGCAGCGCCTGGCCCGGACGCCAGGGCGCAAAGCGCAGGACGTTGTCGTGCAGCACCGGCAGGCAGTAGGTGACCGTGTCGGGCAGGCTCAGCTGCCACCGATGCAGGGCGATTTCGCCATCCATCGCCCAGTAACCGGCGACATGCCCGCGTTGCGGGGCGAACGGCAGCGCCAGCAGGCGCGCGGCGAGGCGGTCGGCGGCGTCGATCCGGGCTGCGGCGGGCAGGTCGCGGCGACGCTGGCGGAGCGCGGCGCGCAACGCATTGCGGGGATCGGGTATCGAGGGGGGCGAGGAGGGCATGGCGCTATTGTGCCGCGCGGCCGACCGGAAAAAACAAAGGCGACATCCGAAGACGCCGCCTTTGTCGAATATTGCATTCTCCGCAATGACGATGCATGCGAAACGACCTTGAACCCAGGGGCTCAAGTGGGAACGCTGGGGAACCATCGGGCTTCCCGCTGCAAGGCGGACATGCACTCCCGGCGCCGTCGCGCTCCCGGTGTCGTTCTTAAGGGACAAGGCGAATGTTTGCACATGCCGTCGTGTACCGCAGAGAACGCAGGAACAGTATAACCAGCTCGCTGCGCAGGGGTAGTCCGTTCGTCGGCAACAGTGCGTGCCAATTCAGATTACGCGGCGTTACACGTCGATCGCGCGGTCCAGCCGACGGTTCATGTCGGCCAGGGTCTGCTGCAGGGCAACGGCCTGGCGGGCGTTCTCATCACGCAGCTGCTGCAGCTCGTGCGCCAGGTTCAAGGCCGCCAGCACCGCGACGCGGTCGACGGCCGCCATGCGGTTGCTGCCGCGGATTTCGCGCATCTTCGCATCCAGCAGGCGCGAGGCGGCCATCAGGCTGTCGCGCTCCTCGGCGGTGACGCCGACGGTGTAATCGCGATCAAGCAGGCGGACGTTTACCGGTTCGGCACCGCTCATGTGTGCTGCTCCAGGGATTTGAGCCGGGTGATCATCGCTTCCACCCGCGAGCGCGCCTGCTCGTTCTTGGCCAGCAGGGTGGAGCGTTCGTTGACCAGCTGTTCCTGCTGGTGGCGCAGGCTGCGGTTCTCTTCGGCCAGCCGCTGGTTACGCTCAAGCAGCGCCTCCACCCGGGCGGCGAAGGCCTGCAACTGGTCGAGCGGGCTGGGATGGTCCATGGCGGCAAGAGTCTCAGGGCCGTTGATGACGGTCAAGCGTCAGGGGCACGGGCTGCGGGGCGACGCGCCACGTTCTAAACTAGCCCATCGGCGACACAGGCAGGACTGCGTGGGTCGCCCCCATCACAAACGAGCCTGCAGATGACCGAACTTCCTTCCATCGACGACGTTTCCCGCGCCAGCGCGGCGCTGGGGCTGGGCGCCACCCCGGCCGAGCTGCACGGTGGCCTGTGCGGCTGGCTGGCCGCCGGCGGCGCGCCGGGCAACGACTGGCCGGCCCGCGTGCTGGCCGACGATGCGCTGCAGCCGGTGGCCGAGGGAAGCGCGCTGGCGCAGTTGCTGGAGGTGACGATCAAGCAGCTGGAAGACCGTGATTTCGGCTTCGAGCTGCTGCTCAGCGACAGTACCCAGACCGAAGCCCAGGTGGATGCCCTGTTCACTTGGGCGCGGGCGTTCCTGGGCGGCTTCGGGCTGGGCTCGGGGCACAAGCGCCCGGCGCTGTCCGAAGAAGGCGAAGAGGCCCTGAATGACCTGGCCAAGCTGGCCCAGGCCTCCAGCGAGGACTTCGACAGCGATGGCGAGGACGACGACGAAGCGCTGGCCGAGATCGAAGAGTTCATCCGCATCGCCGTGCTGCTGCTGCATGGCGACTGCGTGATGGCTGCGCGCCACCGCCAGCGCCTGAACTGATGGCGGGCGATCGCATGGACCTGCGCCAGCGCACCGGGATCGGCGCGGCCGAGTACAAGCGGCGCCGGCGCCAGCTGATGGAGATGGCCGGCGACGATGCGATCCTGGTGCTGCCGGCCGCTGCGGAAAAAGTGCGCAGCCTGGATACGCATTATCCGTACCGCCAGGATTCGGACTTCCAGTACCTGAGCGGCTTCCCGGAGCCGGAAGCGGTGTTGGTGCTGATTCCCGGGCGGCGGCACGGCGAGGTCATCCTGTTCTGCCGCGAACGCGACGCCGAACGGGAAGCGTGGGACGGCAGCCGCGCCGGCCAGGAAGGCGCGGTGGCCGATTTCGGCATGGACGACGCCTATCCCATCGAGGACCTGGACGACATCCTGCCGGGGATGCTGGAAGGGCGCTCGCGGGTGTACTACCACTTCGGGCGCGATGCGGATTTCGACCTCAAGCTGATCGGCTGGGTCAACCGCGTGCGTTCGCAGGTGCGCCACGGCGCGCAGCCGCCGCACGAGTTTCTGGAACTGGGCCACCTGCTGCACGAGCAGCGCCTGTTCAAGTCCGGCGCGGAAATCGCGCTGATGGAGCAGGCTGCACAGATCAGCGTGCGGGCGCACCGTGCGGCGATGCAGTCCGCGCGCGCCGGCATCCACGAATATGAGCTGCAGGCGGAACTGGAGCGGGTGTTCCGTGCCCATGACGCGTGCCCGGCGTACTCGAGCATCGTCGGTGCAGGCCGCAACGGCTGCATCCTGCATTACCGCGACAACAACGCGCGCACGCGCGATGGCGAACTGGTGCTGATCGATGCCGGCGCGGAGTACCGCGGCTATGCCAGCGACATCACCCGCACGTTCCCGGTCAGCGGTCGTTTCACTGCCGAGCAGCGTGCGTTGCATGACCTGGTCGGTGCGGCGCAGGCGGCTGCGCTGGCGCAGGCACGGCCAGGGGTGGCGTACGAGGCGGGTCACCTGGCCGCGGTGCAGGTGCTGACCGAGGGGCTGCTGCGGCTGGGGCTGCTCAAGGGCAGCGTGGAGGACAACATCGCCCAGGAGCAGTACAAGCGCTTCTACCGGCACAAGACCGGGCACTGGATCGGGATGGACGTGCACGACGTCGGCGATTACCGACTGGCGGGCGAGTCGCGGCTGCTGGAGCCGGGCATGGTGTTCACCATCGAGCCGGGGCTGTATGTCGGCGCAGAAGACACCAGCGTGGAGGCGCGTTGGCGCGGCATTGGCATCCGCACCGAGGATGACGTGCTGATCATCGCCGATGGGCATCGGGTGTTGACCGCCGGCCTGGCGCGCAGCGCCGACGAGATCGAAGCGTTCATGCAGGGATGAGGGGTGGGGCCGGGCCTGCGGCCCGGCGGCCCG
>NZ_LDJK01000064.1 GCF_001431535.1 Stenotrophomonas chelatiphaga | reverse complement strand
CCGCGAGGGGGTCCCACCCGTTCGCACCGCGCAACAGCCTGTTGCCCATCCGGGGCATGTGCCCGCACACCGCGCATGCGATCCTGCGCCCCTGTCCCCGCCAGCGAGATCGCCCGCATGACCACCCTCATCGCCCCCCGCGTGCACGACATCGGCGGTCTGGAAGTCCGCCGTGCCGTGCCGACGCTGCAGGCCCGCAGCGTCGGTCCGTTCGTGTTCGTCGACCAGATGGGCCCGGCCCTGCTCAATCCCGGCACCGGCATCGACGTGCGTCCGCATCCGCACATCGGCCTGGCCACGGTGACCTTCCTGTGGTCCGGCGCCATCGGCCACCGCGACAGCCTCGGTTCGGACCAGGTGATCCGCCCCGGCGACGTCAACTGGATGACCGCCGGCCGTGGCATCTCGCACTCCGAACGCACGCCGCCACCGGAGCGCGAGCACGGCCATCCGCTGCATGGCATGCAGACCTGGATCGCACTGCCCAGGCAGTACGAGGAAGTCGAACCGGCCTTCCACCACCACAGCGCCGCCACCCTGCCCCAGCAACGCCGCAATGGCGCCTGGCTGCGGGTGATCGCCGGCCGCGCCTACGGCGAGGAATCCCCGGTCAAGGTGTTCGCCGACACACTCAACGTGGCCATCGACCTGGACCCGGATGCGGAGATCGACATCGACACCGGCCACCGCGAACGTTCGCTGTACATCCTCGACGGCCAGGCCCAGCTGGACGGCGTCGACGTGCCCGCCCAGCACCTGATCATCCCGGCCAACGGCGCCCGCGGCCGGCTGCGCGCGAAGACGCCGGTCAAGGCGATGCTGATGGGCGGCGAGCCGCTGGATGCACCGCGCCATCTGTGGTGGAACTTCGTGTCCAGTTCCCAGGAGCGCATCGAGCAGGCCAAGGACGATTGGGCAAACGGACGCTTCGGCACCATCCCGGGCGACGCAACGGAATTCATCCCGCTACCGGCGAAGTGAGCCGACGGCCTGCGCGTCACTGAGCCGTCAGGCTGGCTGGATCTTCCCGGCTCGCCACGGCCCACCGGCCCGTGGAATTTGGTTACCGATGAAACCGCGATTTGTGCGCTTGCTCACGTTCCGTTAAGGTCAAGGAATACCCGCCAGCTGGGCTGGCGGGCCGACGCGGCATCCGGGGATGGATGCCAGGTCGCAACGGCGACCACGCCGGCCCGCCGCTGGCGGTGCCGTCGACTTGAACGCCTCTGGGGGAACTGCATGAAAATCGTCTCTGCTGCCGTACTGCTGTGCCTGTGCGCCACCGCCATGGGCGCCCACGCGCAAAGCGCACCCAAGTGCCCGTCGCTGCCGGCTGCCAGCAACCTGCAGTGGCAGGAGCAGGCCACCGGCGATTTCCTGGTGTGCCGCGCGACCACCAGCGACGGCCGCGAAGTCCTCAGCCTGATGCTGACCGGCAGCGATCCGGAGCTGCGCTTCCCGCGCGCGTTGCGCCAGGAGAAGGACAGCTTCGCCGGCGAGGAAATCTACTGGTACCTGCCTGACCTCGGCGGCCAGGAACCCCCGGGCTTCGCCGACCGCCGCGTCAGCGTGGTGAAGATCGACAAGAACCGCTATGCGCAGTTGGCGCTGTATCCCGGCGACAGCGAAGAGCGCGCCGGCCTGCAGCAGATGATCCGCAGCATGAACCTCAATCCGGCAGCCGTGGCCGCCGGTCGCTGATCATGCGCCCCCTGTGGGCGGGGCCGGTGGATGACCGGCCCAACGCCACGGTGGCCTCAGAAACGGCCTTCCTGGAAATCCACGAAGGCCTGCATCAGTTCCTGCCGGGTGTTCATGACGAACGGCCCGTGCCGCATCACCGGCTCGCGCAGCGGACGGCCCGCGACCAGGATCAGCCGTGCACCGGCGCTGCCAGCGGCGAGCTGCAACGCATTGCCTCCGCCAAGCACCGCCATCTGCTGCGCCGCCACCGGCCGCGCATCGTCGCCGACGCCAATCTGCAGATCGCCTTCGAACACATACGCGAACACGTTGTGGCCATCCGGCAGCACGTAGTCCCACGCCGCGCCAGCGTCCAGGGTGATGTCCAGATACACCGGATCGGTCGCCGGCTGCACGATCGGCCCGTGTGTGCCGTCGACCTCGCCGGCGATGATCTTGACCGTCACGCCGGCCACCGGGGTGACCTGCGGGATGCGTTCCGGGGCGAACTCCTGGTACTTCGGCGCGGTCATCTTGTCGCGCGCCGGCAGGTTCACCCACAGCTGGAAGCCGCGCATGCGGCCACTTTCCTGCTCGGGCATTTCTGAATGCACCAGCCCACGACCCGCGGTCATCCACTGCACGCTGCCCGGGGTAAGCAGGCCTTCGTTGCCATGGTTGTCCTTGTGCCGCATGCGCCCGTCGAGCATGTAGGTGACCGTCTCGAAGCCGCGATGCGGATGGCTGGGGAAGCCGGCCAGATAATCCTCGGCCTTGTCGGTACCGAATTCATCCAGCAGCAGGAACGGATCCAGGTCCGGCAGCGCGGAGCCTCCGATCACGCGGGTCAGGCGCACGCCGGCGCCGTCGGAGGTGGGCGAGCCTTCAATGGTGCGCAGCACGCGTGCCGCGGTCTGGGTGCTCATGGAAACTCCAGCAAAGTGTCTACCCGCAAGATGGCGGCTGTCGCGGGCAGCGCCAAGCCCTCGCACCGCAACCCATTGTTCCAGCGGTGCCTGCCACGGCCGGGGAGGTGCCGTGACCGCGTTACGACCAAAGTACTAGCTGGGAAACACCCTGTCTGCATTGACCCGACACGGGGCAAGGCGGACCCTTGTGATGTTCTTAAGGGAGAGTTCACCTCATGAAAGGCTTCTCAAAGCTGGGCTGGGCACTGCTCGCACTGCTCGGCGCATTCTGTCTGGGCACCGTGGCGCTGCGCCGCGGTGAACCCATCAACGCCTTGTGGATCGTGGTCGCCGCGGTCTCCATCTACCTGATCGCCTACCGCTTCTACGGCCTGTTCGTGGCCAGCAAGGTGCTGCAGCTGGACCCCACGCGGGCCACCCCGGCAGTGCTCAACAACGATGGCCTGGACTACGTCCCGACCAACAAGCACGTCCTGTTCGGCCACCATTTCGCCGCCATCGCCGGTGCCGGGCCGCTGGTCGGCCCGGTGCTGGCCGCACAGATGGGCTACCTGCCCGGCCTGCTGTGGCTGGTGGTCGGCGTGGTGCTGGCCGGTGCGGTGCAGGACTTCATGATCCTGGTGCTGTCCAGCCGCCGCAACGGCCGCTCGCTGGGTGACCTGGTGCGCGAGGAAATGGGGCCGGTTCCGGGCACCATCGCCCTGTTCGGTGCGTTCCTGATCATGATCATCATCCTGGCCGTGTTGGCGATGGTGGTGGTCAAGGCGCTGGCGGAAAGCCCGTGGGGCATGTTCACGGTGATCGCCACGATGCCCATCGCGATCTTCATGGGCGTGTACATGCGCTACATCCGCCCCGGCAAGATCGGCGAGATCTCGGTGGTCGGCCTGATCCTGCTGCTGGGTTCCATCTGGTTCGGCGGCATCGTCGCGGCCGATCCGGTCTGGGGCCCGGCCTTCACCTTCACCGCCAAGCAGATCACCTGGATGCTGATCGGCTACGGATTCGTGGCATCAGTGCTGCCGGTGTGGCTGCTGCTGGCACCGCGTGACTACCTGTCCACCTTCCTCAAGATCGGCACCATCATCGCGCTGGCGGTCGGCATCCTGATCGTCATGCCCGAACTGAAGATGCCCGCGCTGACCCAGTTCGCCGCCAGTGGCGACGGCCCGGTGTGGAAGGGCGGGATGTTCCCGTTCCTGTTCATCACCATCGCCTGCGGCGCGGTGTCCGGCTTCCATGCGCTGATTGCCTCGGGCACCACGCCCAAGCTGCTGGCCAATGAAGCGCACGCGCGCTACATCGGCTACGGCGGCATGCTGATGGAATCCTTCGTCGCGGTGATGGCGCTGGTCGCGGCCTCGATCATCGAACCCGGCATCTACTTCGCCATGAACAGCCCGGCCTCGGTGATCGGCGCCGATGCGGTATCGGCGGCGCACTACATCACCACCAACTGGGGCTTCACCATCACCCCGGAGCAGCTGGAAGCCACCGCGGTGGCCATCGGCGAGCCGACCATCCTGCACCGCGCAGGTGGCGCGCCAACCCTGGCCGTCGGCATCGCGATGATCCTGCACGAAGCGATCCCCAGTGCGGGCGACGCGATGATGGCGTTCTGGTACCACTTCGCCATCCTGTTCGAAGCCCTGTTCATCCTGACCGCGGTCGATGCCGGTACCCGTGCCGGTCGCTTCATGCTGCAGGACCTGCTGGGCAACTTCATCCCGGCGCTGAAGAAGACCGAGTCCTGGTCGGCCAACATCCTCGCCACTGCCGGCTGCGTGGCGCTGTGGGGTTACCTCCTGTATTCCGGCGTGGTCGATCCGTTCGGTGGCATCCAGACCCTGTGGCCGCTGTTCGGCATCTCCAACCAGATGCTGGCCGGTATCGCGCTGATGCTGGGCACCGTGGTGCTGTTCAAGATGAAGCGTGACCGCTACGCCTGGGTCACCGCGGTGCCTGCGGTGTGGCTGCTGATCTGCACCACCTACGCCGGCCTGATCAAGATCTTCGACAGCAACCCGGCGCAGGGCTTCCTGGCCCAGGCCCACAAGTTCCAGGATGCCATCGCCAGCGGCACCATCACCGCACCGGCCAAGACCGTCGGCCAGATGCAGCAGATCGTGGTCAACGCCTACGTCAACACCACGCTGACCGTGCTGTTCCTGCTGGTGGTGTTCTCGATCCTGTTCTATGCATTGAAGACCATCGCCGCGGCACGCCGCAC
This sequence comes from Stenotrophomonas chelatiphaga, assembly GCF_001431535.1. Classification (GTDB taxonomy): domain Bacteria; phylum Pseudomonadota; class Gammaproteobacteria; order Xanthomonadales; family Xanthomonadaceae; genus Stenotrophomonas; species Stenotrophomonas chelatiphaga. The sequence continues at coordinate 16,193 of NZ_LDJK01000064.1, read as the reverse complement.
GCCGCAGCGCACGGACAAGGAAACCGAGTACGTGAAGCTGCTGCCGCACCAGATGGCGGACCTGTGATGAGTACCGAACTGGTACCGGTCGGCCAGCACCAGGCCCATCGCCGCATCTGGCGGCGCCTGGTGCAGACCGCGCGGCTGTGCTGCGGCATCCCGGACTACGACAACTACGTCCGGCATGTGCTGGAGAACCATCCCGACCGCACGCCGATGGACTACAAGACGTTCTTCCGCGAGCGCCAGGAAGCGCGGTACGGCGGCAGGAACGGCGGACGCTGCTGCTGAGTCAGACGAAAACGGCGGGGCTTGGGCCCCGCCGTTTTTTCATGCCCCGGCCATCGCCTTCAGGATCAGCCCGGTGACATACGCAAGGCCGGTACCGGTCGCATAGCCCACCGTTCCGAGCAGCACGCCGACCGGCGCCAGCGACGGGTGGAACGCCGCAGCCACCACCGGTGCCGACGCTGCCGCACCGATGTTGCCCATCGAGCCGACGCCGAAGAAGAACAACGGCGCACGCATCAGCTTGGCCACGATCCACAGCACCAGCACGTGGGTTGCCATCCAGATCAGGCCGAGCAGGAACAACCACGGACGGTCCAGCAGCGACAGCAGGTCCATCTGCATGCCGATGCAGGCGATCAGGAAGTACAGGAACACCGTCCCCAGCCGCGAGGCACCGGCCGATTCCAGCTGGCGCGCGCGGGTGAAGCTCAACGCCAGGCCCAGCGCGGTGGAGAACAACACCACCCAGACGAACTGGCTGTCCAGGCTGAACTGGCTGGACCAGCCGACGTTGGCCTTGAACCAGGCCGCCAGCGGCGCGGCGATGGCGTGCGCCAGCCCCACCCCGCCCAGCGCCACGCCCACGATGATCATCAGATCGGTCAGGCTGGGAATGCGCGCGTTCTGCGCCTCATAGGCGCTGATGCGCGCCTTCATCTCATCGATGGCGCGGGTGTCGGCGCCGTTGCGGGCATCGATCTGCTGCGAGCGGTTGGCCAGGAACAGCAGGATCGCCATCCACAGGCTGGCACAGGCCACGTCGACCACCGCGAACTGGCCGAAGGTGGTGGCATCGGTGCCGAAGATTTCGCGCATCGCCACCATGTTGGCACCGCCGCCGATCCAGCTGCCGGCCAGCGCGGCCATGCCCGCCCAGGTATCACCGGACACGGTTTCAGGATGGATCAGCTTCATCACCTGGAAGGACACGATCGCACCAAGCATCACCCCGGCGGTACCGGCGCAGAACACCACCAGCAGCTTCGGGCCCAGCTTGACGATGCCCTTGAGGTCGATGGACAGCGTGAGCAGCACCAGCGCTGCGGGCAGCAACACGTCGCGCGCCACCGGGTTGTACAGCGCGGTGGCATGGCCATCGATCAGGCCGGCGGTGTTGTAGATGGCCGGGATGAAGTAACACAGCAGCAACGCCGGAACCCAGGCGAAGATCTTCTTCAACAAAGGCGTGGGGCCACTGGCCGCCCAGAAAATGAGCGCAAGGGTGGCGGCGATGAGCCCCAGGCCGACGATGTCGCTGGAGATCAGGGCGGTAGCGGGTTCGGTCGGCATGCAGTCCTCTGTCGATCGAAAAGTGACGGGCGAAAAAAATGCCGCAGGAGGCGGCACCCGCCGAGCTTACCATCGGCCCTGCCCGGCCGCATGCCGCAGCGCGGCTTGCCCGGTCCTGCGCCGCTGCGCAGAATCCGCCGGAAATCCCCCGGAAACCCGCCAGGAGCACGTCCATGGAACTCGGTGCTTTCTCCATCAGCCTTTCAGTGAAAGACCTTGATGCGTCACGTGCGTTCTATGAGGCGCTGGGCTTCAGCGTGACCGGTGGCGATGCCGCCCAGAACTGGCTGGTGCTGCGCAACGCCAACACCGTGGTCGGGCTGTTCAAGGGAATGTTCGAAGGCAACTGGCTGACCTTCAACCCGGGCTGGGACCAGCAGGCCAAGCCGCTGCCCGGCTTCACCGACATCCGCCAGTTGCAGGCCCAGCTGGATGCCAGCGGCGTCCCCCTGAGCACGCGCGCCGATCACGACGGTAACGGGCCGGCGCACGTGATGCTCAGCGATCCCGATGGCAACGTGATCCTGATCGACCAGCACGTGCCGCGCCCTTCAACCTGAGCGCGAGGCGCTGACATCCAGGGTAGCCAGGGTGCCACGCGGCTGTACCGGTTCAAAATGCAGCGTCCACCCCAGGTGCTCGCAGAGGCGTGCCACCAGTTCCAGGCCGATGCCGCCGTGTTCGTTGCGCAGCCCGCGTGCCATGCGCGCGTGGATGGCGGCGATCTCCTCCGGGCTCATGCCGTGTCCGGGGTCACGCAGGGTCAGCACGCCGGCCGAGGTCAGTTCCAGCTGGATGCTGCCACGTCCACTGTTCTCGATGGCATTGCGCAGCAGGTTGCCGATCGCCGCCTGCACCACCGCCAGCGGCGCGATGACATCCACCGGCGCAGCCTGCAGGCCCACGGTCAGGTCCTTGTCCCCCAGCAGGTGACGATGGTCTTCGATGATCTGCAGCAACAACGGGGCCAGTGCGATGCGCTCGGCGCGCGCGGCCAGCCGCGCCGGATCACGGGCCAGGACCAGCAGCAGTTCGATCAGCTCCTCCACGTCCTCTGCCGTGCGCTGCACGCGCTGCATCTGCTGGCGTGCGCGCTCGGGCAGGCCCGGTTGCTCCAGCGCCAGCTCCGCTGCGCCGGTGATCACCGCCACCGGGGTGCGCAGTTCGTGGCTGGCGGTGCTGATGAAAACCCGTTCGCGCTCGACGAACTGCTCGTTGCGCGCAAGGTAGTCGTTGAGTGAATTGGCGATGGTATGCAGCTCGGCGCTGCCACGCGGATCCACGCTGATGCGCTGGCCCGGCGCCCCCGGTTTCAGCGCGCCGATGTCGCCTGCCAGCAGGCTCAGCGGGCGCACCACCCGCTGCATGCCCAGCCGCGCCATCACCACGGTGACGATCACCATGACCAGCCCGGCCAGCAGCACCCAGCGCGTGGCGAACTGTTCCAGCGCTTCGAAATCGGAAATATCCAGCGCGAGTGCCAGCCGGCCCATGGTTTCCGTCTGGCGCACCATCACCGCCGCCTTGCGTTCGCCGATCGGGATGCCGTCATGCAGCCCGGGATGCAGCCCGCGCAGGGTTTCCGGCGTGCTGGCCTGGTCCAGCCGGTACAGGCTCAGCGTGTCCGAATCCTGCCATCGGTACTGCGGGTCGCGCTCGCTGTGCAGGATGATGCTGTCCAGTTCGGAGTTCAGCAGCGCGCGCCACGCCGCGTGCTCGGCATGTTCATGCACGTTGTTGCCCACGCCGAACACCGCCAGCGAAATCAGCGCAAGGTAGGTCAGCAACCAGCCCAATACGCGCCGGTACAGCGGCGCCGGCCTAGCGGCCATCGATCATCTCTCCTTCCTGCACGGCCAAGCGGTAGCCAACCCGCGGCAGGGTATGCACCAGCTTGCGCGCAAACGGTCCGTCCACGCTGCGGCGCAGTTCGTACACATGCGATCGCAGCAGGTCGCCGTCCGGCGGTTCATCGCCCCACAACGCGAACTCCAGCTGCTGGCGGGTAACGGCAGCCGGACTGGCGCGCATCAGCACTTCCAGCAGCTTGCGGCAGGCCGGGTACAGGTGCAGCACCTGCCCTGCGCGCTGGGCTTCCAACGTGGACAGGTCCAGCACCAGGTCGGCCACCTGCAGGCGCTTGCGTGGGTTGCGTCCCTGCGCGCGCAGCAGCAGCGCATCCAGCCGCACTTCCAGTTCGGGCAAGGCGAAGGGCTTGGTCAGGTAATCATCGGCACCTGCGCGGAAACCGGCGATCTTGTCGGGCAGTTCGTCGCGGGCCGTGAGCATGATCACCGGCACTTCCGAGGCATGTTCGGCGCGCAGGCGACGAAGGACTTCCGGGCCCTCCATGCGCGGCAGCATCCAGTCCAGGATCAGCGCATCGTAGACCTGCGTGGTGGCCAGGTGCAGGCCGGTGATTCCATCGGGCGCAACGTCCAGCACGTGCCCGCGCGACTCGAAATAGTCAAACAGATTGGCGACCAGTTGCCGATTGTCCTCGATCACCAGCAGACGCATGCGCGTATCCATCCCGTAGTTCCCTTCATGGTAGCGCCGCCGATGTCGGAATCCCGTGCCCCCCGCGCTTCCGACGAATTTCCCACGCGCCCGGATGGATAGTCCGGCTTTGCCCGGATGCGCCCCCTTGTCCCCGCCTTCCTTCCCCCGTGCGCGCTGGCGCCTGCCCCTGCTGTGGCTGCTGGTAGTGATCGCGCTGGCGGCCGGCATCGGCATGCGCCTGCCGCAGCCGCCGGACGAGCCCCGCTTCGTGCTGGCCGCGCGTGCCATGCTGGACTCCGGCCAGTGGCTGGTGCCACACCGGGGCAGCGAGTTCTACGCCGAAAAGCCACCGGTGTACATGTGGATGCAGGCAGCGACACAGCGGGTGCTGGACTGGAAGGGAAGCTTCCTGCTGCCTTCCCTGCTGGCCGCCCTGCTCAGCCTGTGGCTGGTGGCCGACCTGGCACGTCGGCTGTGGTCGCCGCGGGTGGCGCCCCATGCCATGGCGGCCCTGTTCTGCAGCCTGCAGTTCGGCCTGATGGCCAAGCGCGCGCAGATCGACATGGTGCTGGTAGCGATGACCACGCTGTCGTTGTGGGGCCTGCTGCGGCACCTGTGCGAACGCCGCAACCTGCCGGCGCTCTGGTTGGCCGGGATCGCCGCCGGCGTGGGCACGGTCACCAAGGGGGTCGGCTTCCTGCCCCTGCTGGTCGTGCTGCCGTGGTTGGCGTGGCGGTGCGGTTACCGGCGGCTGCGCGGCCACGTGGCGCCGGGCCCTGCCCCCTCCACGCTGGCCTGGCTGCTGCCGTCCTTCCTGCTCGGCACTGCGGTCTGGCTGGCGCCGCTGGGTTGGGCCCTGCTGCGCCAGCCCGACCCTGCCCTGCAGGCCTATGCGCATGAACTCCTGTTCAAGCAGACGGCCACCCGTTACGCCCATGCCTGGCACCACCTGCAACCCGCCTGGTACTACCTGCAGGTGATGCTCACGCTGTGGCTGCCCGGCAGCCTGCTGCTGCCCTGGCTGCTGCGGCCGTGGTGGCGGCGGATGCGTCGCACCGATGCACGCCTCTGGCTGCTGCTGGGCTGGGCCGCGATGGTGCTTCTGTTCTTCACCATCAGCCCCGGCAAGCGCGAGGTCTACCTGCTGCCGATGCTGCCGGCGCTCGCGCTGGCCAGTGCCCCGCTGTTGCCCGGCCTGCTGCGCCGGACCGGTGTGCGCCGCTACCTGCTGGGCTACAGCATCGCCTTGGGGCTGCTGGCGATCACCGTCGGTGCCCTGTTGGTGTACGCCGCGCCATGGGCCGTAGCGCAACTCGAGCGACGCGCGATGCCGACCAGCCTGTTGCCCGTTCTGGGGGCAGGCCTGCTGGTCCTGGGAGGCGCCGTACTGGGGATATCAGCATGGCTGCGGCAACGCCACGCCGGCGCACTGGTGCTGGTGACCCATGCGTTGCTGTGGTGCGTGTACGGCGTCGTGCTGCTGCCCGCGATGGACCCCTACGCTTCCGCTTCGGCCCTGATGCAGCGTGCAGGCGCACGGATCGGGCCACAGGCCGAACTGGGCCTGCTGGCCTGGCGCGAACAGAACCTGCTGCAGGCCGACCGACCGGTCCGCGAGTTCGGCTTCAAGCGTCCGTGGGACCTGCAATGGCAGGACGCCGGCCAATGGCTCGCTGCTGCGCCACAGACACGCTGGCTGCTGGTGCTGGATGCGGCGATCAGCCCCTGCGTGGATACCGCGCAGATAATTGACATCGGCATGTCCAACGGCAATCGATGGCAGCTGGTACCGGGAACGGCCTGGTCCCGCACTTGCCACGCAGCGGCGCGCGGGGCAAGCGACGCTGAAGACTGAGTCAGCGCGGCGGGATGGTCCGGTTTAACCGAAGCCGAACGTCGCTCCGATTTTTCTCCGACATCGCGCTCCCTAGCATGGCCGCGGATCCTCCAAAGGCCTTGTGCATGCACCGCATCGCTGTTCCCGGATATCCGCTCCCACGCGTTCGGCAGATCGCAGGCAGCGGATTCACTGCACGCCACCTGTGGCTGCCGTTGATCGCAGCCTCCCTGATGTTCAGCGCGCTGATGCTGGGCGGCGACCAGTGGATCGCCGACCGCGTCTTCGCGCTGGAAGGCCAGCACTGGCTGCTGCGCGATGCGTGGGCCACCACCGTCCTGATGCACGCGGGCGGCAAATGGCTCAGCGCCACCGCAACGTTGCTGGTCCTGGTGCTGTGTTTCCACCAGTGGCGCTACGGCAGCAATCGACACCTGCGCTGGGCGCTGCTGTACCTCGTGCTGGCCATTGCACTGGGCACCGGCGCGGTATCGCTGCTGAAATCGCTGACCCACATGGACTGCCCGTGGGACCTGCTGCGCTATGGCGGACAGCGTCCGTTCGTCGGCCTTCTGCAGGCGCGACCCGCCGCCCTGCCCACCGCCGCCTGCTTCCCAGCCGGCCAGGCCAGTGCGGGTTACGCGTGGGTCAGCCTGTACTTCTTCGCGCTGCTGTGGCGACCGGCCTGGCGCTGGCGCGGGCTTGCCGTTGGCCTGCTTGCTGGCATCGCGCTGGGGCTGGCCCAGCAGCTTCGCGGCGCGCATTTCATGTCGCACGACCTGGCCACGCTGAGCGTCTGCTGGCTGCTCTCGCTGGGCCTGTATGCGCTGGCGCGTTCCCGCCTGCCGCGTCGGGCTTGGCACGCAGCGGGGGCGCGCGCATGAATGCCACCGTCGCACGCGGCGTACGGCTGCCGGCCATGGCCTGGCTGCAGTGGCGCCCGCTGATCTCCAGCGAGGCGCTGATCGCGCTTGCCAGCCTGTACTTCGCCGTCGCAGGCAATGGGCTGTTCTGGACCAGCGCAATGGCCACCCACCCCGGCAGCATCCGCTATGCCGTGTCGCTGCTGCTGCTGCTGCTCGGGACCCACGCCTTCCTGCTGGGTCTGCTGGTCTGGCGCTGGAACGGCAAGGCCGTGGTCAGCCTGCTGATCCTGCTGACCACGCTGGCTTCGCACTACATGAGCCGTTACCACATCTACCTGGATGCGGACATGCTGCGCAACGTGCTGGCAACCGACCGCCGCGAAAGCCGCGAGCTGCTCACCGCCTCGCTGGCCGGGCCGTTGCTGATCGGCATGCTGCCGGTGGTCGCGCTGTGGCGGGTGCAGTTGGCGCAGCGGCGCTGGACCGCCACCCTGATGTGGCGCGCCGGCTTCCTGCTGCTCGCCGCCAGCGTGGCACTCGGCGGTGCGCTGCTGTCGTTCCAGGAAATCTCGGCATTGATGCGCAACCAGCGCGAAGTGCGCTACCTGGCCACGCCCGCCAATGTCCTGCTGGGACTGCCGCGCGCCCTGCGTGGCGACAACCCGGTGCAGCGCGCGCCCAAGCTGCCGATCGGCACCGATGCCCAGGCGATGCCCCGCGTGGCGGGAAGCAGGCCACGCCTGCTGCTGGTCGTCATCGGCGAAACCGCGCGTGCGCAGGACTGGGGGCTCAATGGCGGCACGCGCCAGACCACCCCGGAACTGGCGCAGAAACCGGTGATCAACTTCCCCGACATGCATTCCTGTGGCACCAGCACCGAAGTATCGCTGCCCTGCATGTTCTCGCCGTGGGGACGCCGCGACTACGACGAGAAGAAAATACGTGCGCACCAGTCGCTGCTGCATGTGCTGGACCATGCCGGGATCGCGACGCTGTGGCGTGACAACCAGTCCGGCTGCAAAGGCGTCTGCGATGGACTGCCGTTGCAGTCGCTTACCGATGCCACCACGCCGGGGCTGTGCGTCGACGGTCGCTGCATGGATGAGATCCTGCTGCAGGACCTGCCGGCACAGGCCCGCGCGAAACCCGGTGACCGGGTCATCGTGCTGCATCAGCTGGGCAACCACGGGCCAGCTTATTTTGAACGCTATCCGCCGCGCTTCCGCCGCTTCACGCCTACCTGCGATACCGCTGACCTCGGTCGTTGCACGCGTGCCCAGATCGCCAACAGCTACGACAACGCGCTGCTGTACACCGACCATGTACTGGCCCAGGCGATAGGGCGCCTGCAGGGGATGGAGGACTACGACACCGCGATGATCTATGTCTCCGACCATGGCGAATCGCTGGGAGAGAAAGGCCTGTTCCTGCACGGGGTGCCCTACGCGATCGCACCGCAGGAGCAGACCCATGTGCCGATGACGATGTGGTTCTCACCGCAGTTCGTGCGCGACCGCAGGCTGGACCTGGCCTGCCTGCGCGAGCGTGCCGGCCAGCGCACCGACCACGATGCGCTGTTCTCCTCCGTGCTGGGCCTGATGCAGGTGCGCACCGCGCTGTACGATCCGCAGCACGACCTGTTCGCCCGCTGCGAAGGCTGATCGGCGTGCGTCGTCCCGCCCCGTAGTGCCCTTCATTGCACTGCCCCTTGCGGCAGCGGGCCCGGGCCACTAGCCTTCAGCGGTCGTTCACCACCCAAGGACCACCCGTGAAACACCGTCATCTCCTGTTGGCGTCGGCAATCGCCGCCGCCACGCTGTCGCTGGCCGCCTGCAAGAAGGAGCCCACCCCGGGCACCGACACCGCGACCGCAATGGCGCCGGCCGGCGAAACCGCCGACCAGTTCGTGGCCCGCATCAATGCCGAATACAAGGCCGCGTACCCGGAGATGACCTCGGCGCAGTGGCTGTCGTCGACCTACATCAACGGCGATTCCGAACGCGTGGCGGCCAAGGCCAACGAACGCTCGCTGACCCAGCTCAACAGCTGGATCGAACAGGCGGCCAAGTTCGAAGGCCAGCCGATGTCCGACGACAGCAAGCGTGCGCTGCGGCTGCTCAAGCTGATGTCGTCGATGCCGGCCCCGCGCGACCCGGCCAAGCTGGCGCAGCTGACCCAGATCGCCACCCGCATGGAAGGCAGCTATGGCGCCGGCAAGTACTGCACCGACGCCAACGATCCGAACTCCTGCCGCCAGCTCGGCGACCTGGAACAGGTGCTGTCCAGCAGCCGCGACTACGACCAGCAGCTGGATGCGTGGCAGGGCTGGCACGGCACCACCAGGAACATGCGGGGCGACTACCAGCAGTTCGTCGGCCTGGTGAACGAAGGTGCCAAGGGGCTGGGCTTCGCCGATGCCGGGCAGATGTGGCGCAGTGGCTATGACATGCCGCCGGAGCAGATCGGCCCGGAAACCGATCGCCTGTGGGAACAGGTCAAGCCGATGTACGAGCAGCTGCACTGCTACGCCCGCGGCAAGCTCGACGCCACCTATGGCAAGGACAAGGCCGAAGTGGGCAACGGCCTGATCGCCGCCCACCTGACCGGCAACATGTGGCAGCAGGACTGGTCCAACCTGTGGGACCAGCTGCAGCCGTATCCCGGTGCCGGCAGCCTGGACATCACCGCTGCGCTGGAAAAGCAGTACCAGGGCAACCTCAGCGGCGCGCTGGCCAAGGCCGGCAGCAACGCCAACGTGGAAAGCCTGTACAAGGCGCAGCGTGAAGCCGAACTGCGTACCGCGCGGCAGATGACCGAACGCGCGCAGGACTTCTACGTGTCGCTGGGCATGCCGGCGCTGCCGAAGTCGTATTGGGAGAATACCCAGTTCATCAAGCCGCAGGACCGCGACGTGGTCTGCCATGCCAGCGCCTGGGACATGAACATGGAAGGCGACGTGCGCACCAAGATGTGCATCAAACCGAACGAAGAGAACTTCACCACGATCTACCACGAGCTCGGCCACATCTATTACGACCTGGCCTACAACCCGCTGCCCCCGCTGTTCCAGGGCGGTGCCAACGATGGCTTCCATGAAGCGATCGGCGACACCATCGTGCTGGCGATGACGCCCAAGTACCTGAACTCCATCGGCCTGGTCGACAAGCCGGAAGAAAGCCGCGAAGCGGTGATCAACAACCAGATGCGCATGGCGCTGTCCGGCGTGGCCTTCCTGCCGTTCGGCCTGATGATCGACCGCTGGCGCTGGGGCGTGTTCGACGGCTCGATCACCCCGGACAACTACAACAAGGCCTGGTGGGACCTGAAGGCGCGCTACCAGGGCGTGGCCCCGCCGACCACGCGCGGTGAAGAGTTCTTCGATCCGGGCGCCAAGTACCACGTGCCGGGCAACACGCCGTACACCCGCTACTTCCTGGCGCGGATCCTGCAGTTCCAGTTCTACAAAGGCCTGTGCGATGCGTCCGGCTACAAGGGACCGCTGCACGAATGCAGCTTCTACGGCAACAAGGAAGCCGGGCAGAAGTTCTGGTCGATGCTGAGCAAGGGCGCCAGCCAGCCGTGGCAGGCCACGCTGAAGGAGCTCACCGGCGGTGACAAGCTCGATGCCGGCCCGATGATCGAATACTTCACCCCGGTCAACGCCTGGCTGAAGGAGCAGAACCAGGGCCAGGTCTGCGGTTGGCAGGCCAGCGCGGCCGCGCCGGCAGCACCGGCAGCGCCTGCACAGCGCTGATCATCCGGTGGCGTCGGGCATGGCCCGGCGCCACCATCGGACGTCATGCAACGCCGGGCATCGCCCGGCGCGATCAGGCGGGGTCAGTTGGCCTTGCCAGCGGCCATCTTCGCTGCCAGCGCGTCCTTGAACTCATCGAAACTGAGCCCCTGCGCATTGGCCTCGGCCTGCGCGGCATCGCGCAGCGCATCCGAATACACCAGGCGCACCGGCGTGCCCTTGCGTTCGTGCAGTTCGCCGGCCTGCATGATCAAGGCCAGCACCTGGGCGGCGCTTTCACTCTGGCCGGCGATGCGGCCATCCATGCCCAGCACCCATTCACCATCGCGTCGCACCACGCCGGCCAGCAGCGTGCGCTGCTGGTCACGCAGTTCGGCGTGCGGCTCGACCGGCGAGGCCTGCGCGGCTTCGCGGTTGGCGGCCTGGGTTTCGCGGCGCCGGCGGATGTCACGGCGCAGTTTGGAGGTGGTCGACATCAGCGGAGTACGGGCAATCGGGGCGCCAAGGATACCGCACGCCACGCGCGGACCTGCTTCACGGCGGGCCGCCCGCGGCCACCCGCAGTGCCTCTTGGTCGCGCTCGCGCCGGTGTTCCCAGTACCAGAACACGAAGCCCACGGCGAAAAACGCCGCCTGGCCCAGGGCCAGCTGCAGCGGCGAATGGCTGAGCAGCGGCGACACCAGCCCGGCCACCAGGGTGCTGACCATCAGCTGCAGGAAGGCCTGCAACGACGACGCCAGCCCGCGCTGGTGCGGGTACATGTCCAGCACCGCCAGCGCCAGGATCGGGAAGATCAGCGCCATGCCCAAGCCACCGATGAAGATCGGCAGCACCGCCCAGGGCAGCGCAAGCTGCGGCGCGGTGGCCACGTAGGCGATGTTCAGCACGGCGGACACCGCGCAGCAGATGAAGCCGATGCTGACCTGGCGGGTCGGCGTGGTGCGGCCGGCCATGCGCCCGGACAGGAACGAACCGGCCGTCATGCCGCCGATGGTCGGGATGAACAACCAGGCGAATCCGCCCTCGCCCAGCCGCAGGTGCTGCATCACGAACATCGGCGCGGAGGCGATGTACAGGAAGATGCCACCGAAGTTGATGCTGCCGGCCAGCGCCAGCCGCATGAAGCGAGGATTGGAGCCGATGCGCAGGTAGTCGCGCACCAGTCCGCGCGGCGACAACGGCGTGCGCGCGGCGACCGGATGGGTTTCCGGCAGGAAACGCGCGGTGGCCACCAGCAGCAGCAGCGAGAACACCACCAGGAACCAGAAGATCAGTGGCCAGCCGGCACCGCTGAGCAGGATCCAGCCGCCGATGATCGGCGCGATGGCCGGCGCGATGCCGAAGATCATCGACACCTGGCTCATCAACCGCTGCGCATCGTGGCCGTGGTACAGGTCACGGATCACCGCGCGGCCGACGATCATGCCGACGCCGGCCGACAGGCCCTGCAGCGCGCGGAACATCAGCAGCGTGGTCAGGTCGGTGGACAGGGCACAGCCGACCGAGGCGCCCACGAACACCACCAGGCCGCCGAGGATGACCCGCTTGCGTCCCCAGGCATCGGACAGGGGGCCGTGCGCCAGGCTCATCAGGCCATAGAACAGCAGGTAGACACTGACGGTCTGCTGCACCGCCACTTCGTCCACCCCGAGCCGCTGCGCCAACTGCGGGAACGCCGGGAAAATGGTGTCGATGGAGAACGGGCCGAACATCGCCAGGCCTGCGAGCAGCAGGGCCAGACGGCGGGTCGAAGGCGAGGCGGCAGTCATGGGAGCGTCCGGAGGAGCCGCGCAGGCCATGCGCGGCAGGCGCCCGACCCGGCCCAGGCAGGACAGGAAGGTGGCGCCGGATGAATACGAGAGTGGCGCCATGATAGGCCGTTGGCCGCCCCAATACCATGCGATCCGGACCGAATCCGTCCGGTGGGTCGCAACGCATTCAGCAGGGTCTATCGGGCCGCCGCTCCCCCGCCTTCCACGCGGCCCGCTATAATCGGCGGGCAACAAGGTGGGAGAAGCAGGACACCGCTGCCGAAGGCGCAAACGCCCGTAATCGCTCAGGCCCGTGACCACCCGCATCAAAACTCTGGAGAGACCGGTTCGATCCGGCGCCGAAGGGGCACGAAGCCGCGCACACGCGCGCTTCCAAACTCTCAGGCAAAAGGACAGAGGGGCGCCCCGCGGGCTGCTGATCGGCAGCCTGCCCACGTGCGTGCCCTTTCCCGACGGATCCTTCGCCATGTCCCAGAACACCCCTTCGTTGCGCGAGCTTGAACACCACAACGCGTTCGTCGAGCGCCACATCGGCCCCAACGACGCGGAGATCGCGCAGATGCTCGGCGTGGTCGGCCATGCCTCGCTGGATGCGCTGACCGATGCCATCGTGCCGGCCCGGATCAAGTCGCCGGCGCCGCTGGCGCTGCCCGAATCGATCACCGAAGTGCAGGCACTGGCCAAGATCCGCGCCATCGCCGACCAGAACACCGTGCTGCGCAGCTTCATCGGACAGGGCTACTACGGCACCCACACGCCGAACGTCATCCTGCGCAACATCCTGGAAAATCCGGCGTGGTACACCGCCTACACCCCGTACCAGGCCGAGATCTCGCAGGGCCGCATGGAAGCGCTGATCAACTTCCAGACCCTGTGCGCCGACCTGACCGGCATGGAAATCGCCAACGCCTCGCTGCTGGACGAAGCCACCGCCGCCGCCGAGGCGATGACCCTGGCCAAGCGTTCGGCCAAGTCGAAGTCGGACACCTTCTTCGTGCACGACGCGGTGCATCCGCAGACGCTGGAACTGCTGCGCACCCGCGCCGAGCCCCTGGGCATCGTGCTGCGCGTGGGCACCCCGGCTGAAGCACTGGAAGCGGAGGCGTTCGGCCTGCTGCTGCAGTACCCGGACACCTTCGGCCAGGTCGCCGACCACAAGGCGCTGGTGGATGCCGTGCATGCGCGCGGCGGCCTGGTCGCCGTGGCCACCGACCTGCTGGCACTGACCCTGCTGGCCGCCCCCGGCGAATGGGGCGCGGACATCGTGGTCGGCAACAGCCAGCGCTTCGGCGTGCCGTTCGGCTTCGGCGGTCCGCATGCGGCCTTCATGGCCTGCCGCGATGCCTACAAGCGTTCGATGCCGGGCCGCCTGATCGGCGTTTCCATCGACGCCCAGGGCAACCCCGCCTACCGCCTCACCCTGCAGACCCGCGAGCAGCACATCCGCCGCGAGAAGGCCACCTCCAACATCTGCACCGCACAGGTGCTGCTGGCGGTGATGGCCTCGATGTATGCGGTGTACCACGGTCCGGACGGGCTGACCCGCATCGCCCGCCGCACCCACCGCCTGGCGGCGATCCTGGCCGCGGCCCTGCGCAGCAACGGCGTTGCCGTCGGCAGCGAATTCTTCGATACGCTGCACGTGACCGGCATCGATGCCGCCGCGATCCACCAGGCCGCACGCGCGGCCGGTTACAACCTGCGCGCCATCGACAGCAGCTCGGTCAGCATCAGCCTGGACGAGACCGCCACCCGCGAGGACGTGGTCGCGCTGGCCGCCGTGTTCGGTGCGCAGGCCGACGTGGATGCGCTGGACGGCAGCACCGCCGACGCGATCCCGGCCGAGCTGGTGCGCCGCAGCGACTTCCTGACCCACCCGGTGTTCAACACCCACCACAGCGAGCACGAACTGCTGCGCTACCTGCGTTCGCTGGCCGACAAGGACCTGGCGATGGACCGCACGATGATCCCGCTGGGTTCGTGCACGATGAAGCTCAACGCCACCGCCGAGATGATTCCGGTGACCTGGCCGGAGTTCGGCAACATCCATCCCCTGGTGCCGGCCGACCAGGCCGTGGGCTACAAGGCGCTGATCGAAGGCCTGGAAGCAATGCTGGTGGAATGCACCGGCTACGACGCGGTGAGTCTGCAGCCCAATTCCGGCGCGCAGGGCGAATACGCCGGCCTGCTGGCGATCCGCGCCTATCACCGTTCGCGCGGCGATGACCATCGCGATATCTGCCTCATTCCCGATTCGGCCCACGGCACCAACCCGGCGTCGGCGCAGATGTGCGGCATGAAGGTCGTGGTCACCAAGACCGACGCCAACGGCAACGTCGATGTCGAAGACATCCGACGCAATGCGGAAAAGTACAGCGACCGCCTTGCCGCGCTGATGGTCACCTACCCGTCCACCCACGGCGTGTTCGAAGAAGAGATCGTGGAGATCTGCGAGATCATCCACCAGCACGGCGGCCAGGTGTACACCGACGGTGCCAACATGAACGCCCTGGTCGGCGTGGCCAAGCCCGGCAAGTGGGGCTCGGACGTGTCGCACCTGAACCTGCACAAGACCTTCTGCATCCCGCACGGCGGTGGTGGTCCCGGCGTGGGCCCCTGCGCGGTGAAGTCGCACCTGGCCCCGTTCCTGCCGCGCGTGCTCGGTGGCGAAGGCGATGTCGGGATGGTTTCGGCGGCCTCGTTCGGCAGCGCGTCGATCCTGCCGATCAGCTGGATGTACATCACGCTGATGGGCAGCGAAGGCCTGCGCAAGGCAACCCAGGTCGCCCTGCTCAACGCCAACTACATCGCCACCCGCCTGGCCCCGCACTTCAAGACCCTGTACACCGGCCGCAACGGGCTGGTGGCGCATGAGTGCATCCTGGACGTGCGCCCGCTGGAAAAGACCAGCGGCATCGGTGCCGAAGACATCGCCAAGCGCCTGATCGACTTTGGTTTCCACGCCCCGACGCTCAGCTTCCCGGTCGCCGGCACGTTGATGGTGGAGCCGACCGAAAGCGAATCCCAGCACGAGCTGGACCGCTTCATCGACGCGATGATCCAGATCCGCGAAGAGATCGCCGCCATCGAAGATGGCCGCCTGGAGCGCGAGGACAACCCGCTGAAGAACGCACCGCACACTGCCACCGCAGTGACGGCCAGCGAGTGGACCCACGCCTACCCGCGCGAACTGGCGGCGTTCCCGCTGGCCAGCCTGAAGCAGTCCAAGTACTGGCCGCCGGTAGCCCGCGTGGACAACGTGTATGGCGACAAGAACGTGATGTGCGCCTGCATCCCGGTCGATGCGTACAAGGATGACGAAGTCGACGCCTGACCTGCCTTCCGGGGCAGCCGATGGTCAACCACAAGGCCCGCGCAAGCGGGCCTTGTGCGTCATGGACAGGGTTCCACCATGGCCATCATGAAGAACAACGACAAAGAAGCACGCAGGCCCCTGACGGCGGCGCTCCTGCTTCCCTGATGGGTTTGATGCGACGGCAGCGGGACGATGCTGGCACGTTCCGCCGCGACAGCCCGGAACGGCCCCGCATCAATCGGGGCACGTCTCCTTCCTGCAGCGCAGGGAGTCTCTCGTCACCAGTGGAGCCATTCCATGAAACGCATCAGATCACTGCCCGCCATCGCCCTGCTCAGCGGGCTGCTTGCCGCGCCGGCCGCCTTTGCGCAGGACACCGCCGACCAGTGCGGCATCGTCGACTGCGGAGCGCGATACGCCGTCTGCATCATTGCCCAGAGCATCTTCACCTGTACGGCGAAACTCGCTCTGTGCCTGATGAGCGGAGGCCAAGACAATGGCTCAGCCAGCATGGACCGCCGTGACTGACAGCGTCCCTCGGTGCGTAGCGGTCCGGACCGCTAC
>NZ_LDJK01000063.1 GCF_001431535.1 Stenotrophomonas chelatiphaga | reverse complement strand
CCTGACGAATTCTTCCGGCGTCAGGCCAGGGGCGAACAGGAAACCCTGGCCGACATTGACCCCCAACCCCATCAGGTAGCGGCGCTGGGCCTCCGATTCGATGCCTTCGGCGACCACCCCCAGTCCCAGGCTGCGGGCAATCCCGCAGATCGCCTCGCACACGGCCATGTCCGAGCGGTCACCTGGTACGCCTTCCACGAACAGCTGGCTGAGCTTGAGGCCGTGGATCGGCAGCCGGCGCAGGTAGTTCAGCGCGCTGTAGCCTTCACCGAAATCATCGATGGCCAGCATCACCCCCATCTCGCGCAGCCGGGCGAAGGTGCGCAGGGTGTCCGGCGCATCCTCGATCAGCACGCGCTCGGTGAACTCCAGTTCCAGCGCGCTGCCGGGCAGATGGAACTCGTCCAGCGCCTGGCGCACCTTCAGCGCCAGGTCGTCGCCGGTGAACTGGCGGTAGGACACGTTGACCGCGACGCGCACCAGCCCGAGGCCTTCGTCCTGCCATTGCCGGACCTGGCGGCAGGCCTCGCGCAGCGCCCACTGGCCGATCCGCACGATGTCGCCGGTGCTTTCGGCGTGGGCGATGAACAGGTCCGGGCGCATCTCGCCCAGCTGCTCGTTCTGCCAGCGGATCAGCGCTTCGGCGGCGATCACCTCGCCGGTGCGCAGGTTCACCTGCGGCTGGTAGACCAGGCGGAATTCGTCGGCTTCCAGGGCGCGATGCAAGCGGCTTTCGATCTGCAGGCGGTCGTGCTGGGCCTGTGCCAGTTCCGGTGAGAACACCTGCCAGCCGTTGCGGCTGCGGCGCTTGCAGTCATACATCGCAGTATCGGCATTCTGGATCAGCTGCTGCGGGCGCACGCCATCGCGCGGCGCGCAGGCGATGCCGATGCTGGCCGTCACCACGAACTCGTCATTGCCGAACACGAACGGGGGCTCGAAGGCGGCGGTGATGCGCTGGGCCAGCAGTTCGGGCTGGTCGGACTGGTCGCGGGTATCACAGACGACCAGGAATTCATCGCCACCGAAGCGTGCCAGCAGCCCTTCGGTGCCGATCGCACGGCCGATCCGGCGGGTCGCCTCGATCAGCAGTTCGTCGCCGGCGCTGTGCCCCAGCAGGTCATTGACGGTCTTGAAACGGTCCAGGTCGATGTACAGCACTGCTGCCCTGCAGTGGGTCGGGTTGGACAGCCGCACGCCCAGGTCGCTGAGCACCGCATCGCGGTTCATGATGCCGGTGAGCGGGTCGGTACGCGCCTGGATGCGCAGGGTTTCCTCGGCCTGCTTGCGCTCGGTGATGTCCTGCACGGTGCCGGCGATGCGCGCGGCGTCCACGTCGCCTTCGGATGCCTCGCCGATCATGCGCACCCAGAACGAGTGGCCATCGGCGCGTTGACCGCGCAGTTCCAGCGCGAAGCTGCTGCGCGCGTCGACGCTGGCCGCCAGTGCCTGCTGCAGCGCCAGCCGGTCATCGCTGCGCAGGCACTCCATCAGGTCGGGCATGTCATCCAGTGGCAGTTCCTGGCCCAGGATCCGGCGCGCTTCATCGGTCAGGTACAGGCGGGCCAGTCCGCGGTCCCACTCCCAACCGCCGATGTGGGCCAACGACTGCGCGCGGTCGAACAGCGCGTTGTTGCGCTTCAGTTCGGTGATGTCGCTGAACATCGCGAAGACATGGTCGGCATGGTCGCGCCCGTTGCCGAACACCGGCACGTTGGTGATCGACAGCCACAGCATGCGCCCGCGCGGACGGTGGTACAGGCCGACGATGGTGCTGCGGATGACCCGGCCGGCCTGGAAGCAGCGGTTGGCCGGCCATTGGTCGTGGCCCAGCAGGTGGCCATGTTCGTCCACCATGATCCAGTCGCGCGGATCGAGCAGGGTCTGCAGGCTGGAGCCGGTTCCGGCCGTGCCCAGGATGCGGTGCGCGGCCGGATTGGCCGATACCACGCGCAGTTCGCGGTCGAACAGGATCACGCCCTTGTCGATGGATTCCATCAGCAGGCGGTAGCGCGACTCGGCCTGCCAGCGCCCGCTCAGGTCACGCGCCACCGCCACGATGCACGGTTCGCCCTGCAGTTCGAAGCCGGCCGAGTGCACCTCCACCGGAAAGCGGCTGCCGTCACCGCGCATGTTGGTGACTTCGATGACGTAGGTGTCCCCGCGCTGCAGCGCTGCCCAGACCGGCTCCAGGTGGTCGCTCGGCAGGTCCGGGTTCAACAGTTCGATCGGCTGCCCGATGATCGCTTCGCGGGGGCGGCCGTAGGCGCGTACGCCGGCGCGGTTGAGGTCCATCACCACCCCGGCCGAACTGAGGATGCTGACCGGGTCGGGCACGGCGTCGAACAGGGCGGCGTAGCGCTGCTCGGCGTCCTGGCGCTGCTGCATCGCCTCATCCAGCGCCTGCCGGGCCTGCTGCAGCAGCGCGTGCTGTTCGGCCCGGTGTGGCTGGGACAGCGCGTGGTCCAGTGCAGCCCGTGCGTCGCTCTGCGTGGCGGGGTGTCCGCCAGCGGCCAGCTCGTCGCAGGGGCCGCGGCGGCTCATGTCGCTGCCATCGCCTTGCCGACGCGGCTGCCGGTGGGCCGGCCGAACAACGCCGACAGCCAGCGGCCGATCTCGGCCAGCAGCTCAAGTTCCACGCCGGTCTGCAGCCCCATTCCATGCAGCAGGTAGACCGCATCTTCGCTGGCCACGTTGCCGCTGGCGCCCTTCGCGTAGGGGCAGCCGCCGGCGCCGGAGACCGCGCTGTCGACCACGCGCACCCCGGCCTCCACGCAGCTGGCGATGTTGGCCACGGCCTGGCCGTAGGTGTCATGGAAATGCACCGCCAAAGCCTGCATCGGGACGTCGGCGGCGACCGCCTCCAGCATCGCCCGTGCCTTGCGCGGCGTGCCTACGCCGATGGTGTCGCCCAGCGATATTTCGTAACAGCCCATGCCATGCAGGGCGCGCGCCACGCGGACCACCTCGCTCACGGGAACCTCGCCCTGGTAGGGGCAGCCGAGCACGGTGGACACATAGCCGCGCACGCGCACGCCATCGTCGGCGGCCCGGCGCAGGATGGGCTCGAACCGGGCCAGGGACTCATCGATGCCGGCATTGGTGTTGGTGCGATTGAAGGTTTCCGAGGCAGCGGTGAACACTGCGACCTCCTGCACCCCGGCTGCCAGCGCGCGCGCATACCCCTGCTCATTGGGGACCAGCACCGGGTAGGCCACGCCGGGACGGCGGTGGATGCCGGCATAGACATCGGCGGCATCGGCCAGTTGCGGGACCCAGCGTGGACTGACGAAGCTGGTGGCCTCGATGCTGCGCAGGCCGGTGGCGGACAGGCGGTCGATCAGCGCGATCTTGTCGGCCGTGCTGACCGGCTGCTTTTCGTTCTGCAGGCCGTCACGCGGGCCCACTTCGACGATACGGACGAAATCAGACATTCCGGCGCCTCCGCAATGACGGGCGGGCGGCAGGACAGGCAGGGCTGGCAGGGCGGGAGGCAACGATCACGGAACATCCTGTAGATGAAGTGGCGCGCGCAATGACGGCCACGAGAGAGATATACGCAGGCCGTCGGAGCAACCGGCCAGCCCGCTGCATGAACCGCCTTAACGCGGGCGGGCCGGTGCGCGCAGCATCGACGCCGCCGGGCGGCTGTGGCGTGAAGACGCGTGGAGTCAGCCGGCGTCGATCCAGCCCGGACGGCGCTTGCCAAGGAACGCGCCCAGGCCTTCCTGGCCCTCCGCCGATACCCGCAGGCGGGCAATCAGTTCGGCGTTGGCCTGGTCACGTGCATCGGGATCGTGGCTGACCACCACCTGCCGCACCAGCGCCTTGGCACTGGCTGCAGCCACCGGTCCGGCGGCCATCAGCAGCGCCAGCTGCTGTTCGACCGCGGCATCCAGCTGGTCGTCCGCCACCACCGCGTGCACCAGGCCGATGCGCAGCGCCGTGGCGGCGTCGAACTGCTCGCCGGTGGCGAACCAGCGCCGTGCCTGGCGCGTTCCGATGGCGGCGATGACATACGGGGAAATAACCGCGGGCAGCAGGCCCAGCCGGCTTTCGGTCAGGCCGAAGCGCGCACTGTCGGCGGCGATGGCGATGTCACAGCACGCCACCAGGCCCACGCCGCCACCGAACGCCGACCCGTGTACCCGCGCCAGCGTTGGTTTCGGCAGCTCGTCCAGCGTGCGCATCAGGCGGGCCAGGGCCAGCGCATCCTGGCGGTTTTCGGATTCGCTGGCGGCGGCCATGCCGCGCATCCACTGCAGGTCCGCGCCGGCGGAGAACGAGGCGCCCTCACCGGCGAGCACCACCGCGCGCACCGACGGGTCGCGTCCGGCCTGGTCCAGCGCATGGGTGAGTTCGGCGATCAGGCCGTCGTCAAAGGCATTGTGCAGCGCCGGGCGGTGCAGGCGCAGGGTGAGCAGGGCGCCGGAGCGCTCGACCAGCAGGGAATCCGTCATAAAATCCGCAGTTACTCGATACCTGTACAGATCATAGCGGCCCAAAGGTCATGGGCCATGACGCGGCGCGGCGATGTTAGAATTGATAACCATTCTTATCACTGGAAAGTGCGCGAGTGACGCTGTCCGATCTGCCTTTGCAAGCCAACGCCGTGGTCGAAACCGTCCATGACACGCACGCCAATGACGCGATTTCCCGTCGCCTGAGGGAGCTCGGCTTCGTCAAGGGCGAGTCCGTGCGATTGGTCGCGCGCGGCCCGATTGGCGGCGAACCGCTGCTGGTGCAGGTCGGTTTCACCCGGTTTGCGCTGCGCCGCAGTGAGGCCGCGCGCATCCAGATCACCGCTGAACAGGGGGCGTCGGCATGAGCAACGCTGCGAGCCTGCCCCTGCGCGTGGCGTTGGTCGGCAATCCAAACAGCGGCAAGACCGCGCTGTTCAACCAGCTGACCGGCAGCCGGCAGAAGGTCGCCAATTACACCGGCGTCACCGTGGAACGCAAGGAAGGCCGCATGCGCGCGCCATCCGGCCGCGAGTTCGCCATCCTCGACCTGCCCGGCGCCTACAGCCTGCAGCCGGCCAGCCTGGACGAGGCGATCACCCGCGACCTGTGCCGCGGCTTCTACCCGGGTGAGGCAGCACCGGACGTGCTGCTGTGCGTGATCGATGCGACCAACCTGCGCCTGCACCTGCGCTTCGCGCTGGAACTGCGCCAGCTCGGCAAGCCGATGGTGGTGGCACTGAACATGGTCGATGCGGCCGAACGACGCGGCATCAAGATCGACGTGCCGGCGCTGGAGCGTGCACTCGGCGTGCCCGTGGTGGAAACCGTGGCGGTGCGCAAGCATGGGGCGCAGGCGCTGGTGGCGCGGCTGGACGCGATGGTGCCGCACCTCGGCGCACCGGTGGCGGTGGTGGATGGGCAGGACGTCGATTACCACGCGCAGGTGCGCGGGATCCTCGATGCCGCCGTCAGCATGCCTACCCGCACCGCGAAGATCGATGACACGCTGGACCGCTGGCTGCTGCATCCGGTGTTCGGCCTGGCCACCCTGGTGGTGGTGATGTTCCTGATCTTCCAGGCGGTGTTTGCCTGGGCCACGCCGATGATGGACGGGATCGAAGCCCTGTTCGGCTGGCTCGGCGAGCAGGCCGGCGCGGTGCTTCCGGAAGGCCCGCTGGCCAGCCTGATCACCGATGGCATCATCGCCGGCCTCGGCGGGGTGGTGGTGTTCCTGCCGCAGATCCTGATCCTGTTCGCCTTCATCCTGGCGCTGGAAGAATCCGGCTACCTGCCGCGGGCGGCGTTCCTGCTGGACCGCATGATGGCCTCGGCCGGGCTGTCCGGGCGTTCGTTCATCCCGCTGCTTTCCAGCTTCGCCTGCGCGGTGCCCGGCATCATGGCGACCCGCAGCATCCAGGACCCGCGTGACCGCCTTGCGACCATCCTGGTGGCGCCGCTGATGACCTGCTCGGCAAGGCTGCCGGTGTACGCGCTGCTGATCGGCGCGTTCATTCCGGATGGCAAGGTCGGCATCTTCAACCAGCAGGGGCTGGTGCTGTTCGGCCTGTACGTGGCCGGCATCTTCAGCGCGCTGCTGATGTCCTGGGTGATGAAGAAGTGGCGCCGCGACAAGAGCGAGCATCCGCTGATGCTGGAGCTTCCGTCGTACCGCATCCCGCACCCGCGCGACCTGGCCGTGGGCCTGTACGAACGCGGCATGATCTTCCTCAAGCGCGTGGGTGGCATCATCCTGGCGCTGACCATCCTGCTGTGGTTCCTGCTGTCCTTCCCCGGTGCACCGGCCGATGCGACGATGCCGGCCATCGATTACAGCTACGCCGGCCAGCTCGGCCATGCGATGACCGCGATCTTCGCCCCGCTGGGCTTCAACTGGCAGATCTGCATCGCGCTGATCCCGGGCATGGGCGCGCGCGAAGTGGCGGTGTCCTCGCTGGCGACCATCTACGCGCTGTCGGCGCCGGACGATGACGCGGCGATCTCCGCGCTGACCCCGATCGTCAGTGACGGCTGGTCGCTGGCCACCGGCCTGTCACTGCTGGTGTGGTTCATCTACGCGCCGATGTGCATCTCCACGCTGGCCACGATCAAGCGTGAAACCAATTCGTGGAAGCAGATGGGCTTTGCCACCGTGTACCTGTTCGCCGCCGCCTACATTGCAGCCCTGGTCACCTACCAGGTGACCGTGGCGCTGGGAGGCGGTTGATGGAGGCCGGCCTGCTGCTGCAGTACCTGATCGTCGCGCTGGCCGTGCTGGCCAGTGCGTGGGTGGTGCTGAAGAAGCAGTTCCCGGGCACGGTGCGCAAGGCACGCGGTGCGTTGGCGCTGAGCCTGCTGCGCTCCGGCCAGCCGGGCTGGCGGCAGTCGCTGGGCCGGCGCATCGCGCCGCCGGCAAGTGGCGGTGCCGGGGCCTGCGGTGGGTGTGACAGCTGTGGGCCGACGCCGCCGAAGGCGCACTGAGCGGCTGGCGCTCTGCATCGGTAGCGCCGAGCCATGCTCGGCGAGCGCAGCGGCAAGGGCAGGACGGCCAGCGGCCGTCACTACCGCGCCCAGCGGACCACCGCCGCAGGCATCAATCGCGCACCAGTCCGCCATCCACCACCAGGTTCTGCCCGGTGACCGCGCGCGACCACGGCGAAGCGAAGAACAGCGCCGCATCGGCGAACTCGGCCGGGGTCGTCACGCTGCGCAGCGGCGTGGCCTCGGCGATGTAATCAAACAGCGCTTCCGGGGTGGCGGCACTGGCATCGGTGCTGCGCAGCAGGCCACCGGACAGCATGTTGACGGTGATTCCCTCCGGCCCCAGGTCGCCGGCCAGCGTGCGGGTCAACGACAGCAGCGCCGCCTTGGCGGCGGTGTAGTCGTGATAGGGCACCACCGGGTTCTGGAACAGGTTGCTGCCGATGTTGATGATGCGGCCGAAGTGCTGCGCGCGCATGCCGGGCAGGGCGGCCTGCACGGTGTTCAGCGCGCCGCGCACGCTGCCGTCGAACTGGGACTGGAAGCTGGCCCAGCCGATGCTGTCGGCTTTCTCGCGGGCGTCGCCGTTGAAACTGAAGGTGGCCAGCGCATTGTTGACCACGGTGCTGACCGGCTGGCCGAAGTGCGCCTGCGCCAGGGTCAGCAGGGTGTCTACCTGGTGCCGGTCGGTGACATCGGCCTGCACCGCAAGGGCGTGTTCGCCGAGCTCCTGGGCCAGGGCGCGCGCTGCCTCGCTGCTGCGGTGGTAATTGATGATCACCTTGGCGCCCTGCGAGGCGAAGGCACGGGCGATGTGCTGGCCCAGGCCGCGTCCGGCGCCGGTCACCAGCACCAGCTGTTGTTCGATCTTCATGGAGGAGGGCATCGCCGCTTGGAAAACCAGCAGGCTAGCAAGCGGTGGCGTGAGACCGCGTCGCGGCCTGGTGCGCGACGCCCCCTGTGCAAATACGCGGCCAGCCGCTAGCCTTCCCGGATGAACCAGACTCCCCTGCGATTGCTCATCCACGGTGCCTCCGGGCGCATGGGCCAGGCCCTGCTGCGGCTGGCCGCCGAACATACCGATACGCTGAACGTGGTGGGGGCCTACACCGGCCGCGCGCCCGCGCAGCGGGTGGTGGACGGCATCCCGCACTTCGCTGCCAAGGAACTGCACGGCGCTCCGCCGTTCGACGTGGCCATCGATTTCAGCCTGCCCGAAGGCTTCGATGCGATCCTGGCACTGTGCGTGGAACGCGGCGCGGGGCTGGTCTCGGGGACCACCGGCATCAGCCAGGCGCAGCGCGAGGCGCTGGACGCGGCGGCCAAGGCGATCCCACTGGTGTGGGCATCCAATTTCAGCCTGGGCGTGGCGGTGCTGGATGAACTGGTCGAGCGCGCCGCGCAGGCGTTGGCCGGCTGGGACTGCGACATCGTCGAATCGCACCACACCCGCAAGCTGGATGCGCCGTCGGGCACTGCACTGACACTGGGCGCGGCGGCCGGCCGCGGCGGGGCCACCCCGCAGTACGCCAGCCTGCGCGCCGGGGACATCGTCGGTGAACATCTTGTTCAGTTCACCGGTCTGGGCGAGCGGATCGAGCTGGTGCACCGGGCGACCAACCGCGACATCTTTGCCCGTGGCGCGCTGTTTGCCGCGCGTCAGCTGGGTCAACGCGCCCCGGGGAGCTACCGGGTGCGGGACCTGCTGAACGGCTGAACGCAGTGGGCGGCGGCATCCCGCGAAGGGCCCGCTGCGCTCGCCGACCGCGGGTCGGCGCTACCGTCCGGGGCTTGGCGGTGGGCTACCGCTGCGCTCGCCGACCATGGGTCGGCGCTACCGTTCAGGATCCCGTGGCGCGCTACCTGCAACGTGGTGCTGGCGCCGGACCCCGCATGCGTCTACAATTCGCACTCGCCGAAACACGACAGCCGGACCGGTCCTGAACCGTACGTCCGCGCTTTTTTGCAACCGGTTTTTACCGTGAGCGCAGGCGTGACCTTCGGTACCCCATCGGTAGCCAAAGTGAGATTTCCGTGACCCAAGCCGCAATCCTCGTCCTCGAAGACGGCACCGTATTCGAGGGCGAATCCGTAGGCGCGCCCGGCCTGTCCGTCGGTGAAGTGGTGTTCAACACCGCCATGACCGGTTACCAGGAAGTGCTGACTGATCCGTCCTACGCCCGGCAGATGGTCACGCTGACCTACCCGCATATCGGCAACACCGGCATGACCGACCAGGACAACGAAGCGTCCAAGGTGTGGTCGGCCGGCCTGATCGTGCGCGACGTGCCGCGCCGCCCGAGCAGCTGGCGCAGCCAGGTTTCGCTGCAGGACTGGCTGCTGCAGCGTGGCGTGGTGGCCATCTCCGGCATCGATACCCGCAAGCTGACGCGCATCCTGCGCGAGAAGGGCGCCCAGAACGGTGCCCTGATGGCAGGCGAGGGCATCAGCGTGGAGAAGGCGCTGGAGGCTGCGCGCAGCTTCCCCGGCCTGAAGGGCATGGACCTGGCCAAGGTCGTGTCGACCGAAACCACCTACCAGTGGAACGAAGGCCAGCTCGACCTGGACGCCAACGCATTCGTCAGCGTGCCGTCGCAGTACAAGGTCGTGGCCTACGACTACGGCGTGAAGACCAACATCCTGCGCATGCTGGCCGAGCGCGGCTGCGATGTGACCGTCGTTCCTGCGCAGACCCCGGCGGCCGACGTGCTGGCGCTGAAGCCGGACGGTGTGTTCCTGTCCAACGGCCCGGGTGACCCGGAGCCGTGCGACTACGCGATCAGCGCGATCAAGACCGTGCTGGACGCCCGCGTGCCGACCTTCGGCATCTGCCTGGGCCACCAGCTGCTGGCGCTGGCCTCCGGTGCGAAGACCCTGAAGATGGGCCACGGCCACCACGGCGCCAACCATCCGGTGCAGGACCTGGACAGCGGCCGGGTGATGATCACCTCGCAGAACCACGGTTTCGCGGTGGATGAGGCGACCCTGCCGACGACCCTGCGGGTGACCCATCGTTCGCTGTTCGACGGCACCAACCAGGGCATCGCGCGCACCGACGTGCCGGCATTCTCCTTCCAGGGCCACCCCGAAGCGTCGCCGGGACCGACCGACGTCGGCCCGCTGTTCGATCGTTTCGTGACCCTGATGGCCGAGGCCAAGGCCTGATGCGCCTCACCGCACTGCTGGCCGGCCTGTTGTTGGCCGGCACCGCAAGCGCCCAGCCGGCCACGCCGGCCGAGGTGGCGGTGATCATGCACCAGCTGGGCATGCAGGGCCTGGGCAAGAACAGCGCCGAAGTGCTGTTCAGTGTCTCCCC
Organism: Stenotrophomonas chelatiphaga; assembly: GCF_001431535.1. Lineage (GTDB taxonomy): Bacteria > Pseudomonadota > Gammaproteobacteria > Xanthomonadales > Xanthomonadaceae > Stenotrophomonas > Stenotrophomonas chelatiphaga. Next base: position 10,807 of record NZ_LDJK01000063.1, on the reverse strand, counting down.
GACGCTGAAGGCGCTGGACCAGGGCGGGCGCGATTGCGCGTCCACCCAGATCGGCAAGCTGCTCGACGCCCACTTCCAGCAGCAGATCGCCGGCAACCTGGGCGACGACGGCGCGCTGCTGGTGGGTGAATGGAAGCAGTTCATGGCCACGCCTGCCGGTGTGGACATGGGCCGCACCTTCCAGGCCAGCGCGGCCGCCCAGCAGGGCATGGCCAGCGAAAGCCCGGAAGTGAGCGAAGCGAACAAGGTGGAGATCGCCCGTTTCATGGGCACCCCCGCCTTCCAGCGCTTCATCGACGGCCTGGGTGCCGACGGCGGGATGCCGGAAAACATTGGCGAGACGATGTCCGCCGCGCTCAAGCGCGAATGCCGCATCGACTTCGACCCGGAACAGATTTCCTGATCGTCAGCGTGCGATCACTCCCCCTTGTCACGCTGTACCGACCTAGAGAAGAAAATGGCAAAGCGCACTGACCTGAAAACCATCCTCATCATCGGTGCTGGCCCGATCGTCATCGGCCAGGCCTGTGAGTTCGACTACTCTGGCGCGCAGGCCTGCAAGGCACTGCGCGACGAGGGGTACCGCGTGGTGCTGGTCAACAGCAATCCGGCCACCATCATGACCGACCCGGAGATGGCCGACGCCGTCTACATCGAGCCGATCAACTGGCAGACGGTCGAGAAGATCATCGCCAAGGAAAAGCCCGATGCGCTGCTGCCGACCATGGGTGGCCAGACCGCGCTGAACTGCGCGCTGGACCTGGCCGACAACGGCGTGCTGGAGAAGTACAACGTCGAGCTGATCGGCGCCAAGCGCGAAGCGATCCGCATGGCCGAAGACCGCGAGCTGTTCCGCGTGGCGATGGGCGAGATCGGCCTGGAATGCCCGTCGGCCGCGGTCGCCCATACGCTGGAAGAAGCGCTGGATATCCAGACCCGCGTCGGCTACCCGACCATCATCCGTCCGAGCTTCACCCTGGGCGGCAGCGGCGGCGGCATCGCCTACAACCGCGAAGAGCTGATCGACATCGTCACCCGCGGCCTGGAACTGTCGCCGACCACCGAAGTGCTGGTGGAAGAATCGGTGCTGGGCTGGAAGGAGTTCGAGATGGAAGTGGTCCGCGATACCGCGGACAACTGCATCATCGTGTGCTCCATCGAGAACCTGGACCCGATGGGCGTGCACACCGGTGACTCGATCACCGTGGCCCCGGCGCAGACCCTGACCGACAAGGAATACCAGCGCCTGCGCGATGCCTCCATCGCCGTGCTGCGCAAGATCGGCGTGGATACCGGTGGCTCGAACGTGCAGTTCGGCATCAATCCGCACACCGGCCGCGTGGTGGTGATCGAGATGAACCCGCGCGTGTCGCGCTCCTCGGCACTGGCGTCCAAGGCCACCGGCTTCCCGATCGCCAAGGTCGCCGCCAAGCTGGCCGTGGGTTACACCCTGGACGAGCTGAAGAACGAGATCACCGGCGGCCTGACCCCGGCCTCGTTCGAGCCGTCGATCGACTACGTCGTCACCAAGATCCCGCGCTTCGCCTTCGAGAAGTTCCCGGCCGCCGATGCCCGCCTGACCACCCAGATGAAGTCGGTGGGCGAGGTGATGGCGATGGGCCGCACCTTCCAGGAATCGATGCAGAAGGCGCTGCGTGGCCTGGAAACCGGCAAGGTGGGCTTCGACCCGACCGAGCTGGACCTGGGCAACGAAGACGACATGCAGACCCTGCGCCGCGAGCTGAAGGCCCCCGGTCCGGAGCGCCTGTTCTACGTGGCCGACGGCTTCCGCGCCGGCATGAGCGTGGAAGAGATCCATGCGCTGTCCTTCATCGATCCGTGGTTCCTGGACCAGATCGAAGAGATCATCACGGCCGAAGGTGAGGTCGCCGCCGGGGGCATTGATTCGCTCGACGCCGCGCGCCTGCGCAAGCTCAAGCGCGCCGGTTTCTCCGATGCCCGCCTGGCCCAGCTGACCGGCACCAACGAAGCAGCCGTGCGTGCGCTGCGTCGCGCCCACAAGGTGCGTCCGGTGTACAAGCGCGTGGACTCCTGCGCCGGTGAGTTCGCCACCGGTACCGCCTACCTGTATTCGACCTACGAGGACGAGTGCGAAGCCGCGCCGAGCAACCGCGACAAGATCATGATCCTCGGCGGTGGCCCGAACCGCATCGGCCAGGGCATCGAGTTCGACTACTGCTGCGTGCACGCGGCACTGGCGCTGCGCGAGGATGGCTATGAAACCATCATGGTCAACTGCAACCCGGAAACCGTCTCCACCGACTACGACACCTCCGACCGCCTGTACTTCGAGCCGCTGACGCTGGAAGACGTGCTGGAGATCGTCGAGCTGGAACAGCCGAAGGGCGTGATCGTGCAGTACGGCGGCCAGACCCCGCTGAAGCTTGCACGCGCGCTGGAAGCCAATGGCGTGCCGGTGATCGGCACCAGCCCGGACTCCATCGACCTGGCCGAAGACCGCGAGCGCTTCCAGCAGCTGGTGGACAACCTGGGCCTGAAGCAGCCGCCGAACCGCATCGCCCGCAACGACCAGGAAGCGCTGCTGCTGGCGCGCGAGATCGGCTACCCGCTGGTGGTGCGCCCGAGCTACGTGCTGGGCGGCCGTGCGATGGAAATCGTCTACGGTGAGTCCGACCTCGCACGCTACGTGCGTGATGCGGTCAAGGTCTCCAACGATTCGCCGGTGCTGCTGGACCGCTTCCTCGACAATGCCGTCGAAGTGGACGTGGACATCATCGCCGACAGCCAGGGCAACGTGCTGATCGGCGGCGTGATGGAGCACATCGAAGAAGCCGGCGTGCATTCGGGCGATTCGTCCTGCTCGCTGCCGCCGTATTCGCTGTCTGCCGAAACCCAGGCCGAGCTGCGCCGCCAGGTGGTGGAGCTGGCCAAGGCCCTGAACGTGGTCGGCCTGATGAACACCCAGTTCGCCATCCAGGCCGGTGAGAACGGTGAGGACATCGTCTACCTGCTGGAAGTGAACCCGCGTGCCTCGCGCACCGTGCCGTTCGTGTCCAAGGCCACCGGCATGCCGCTGGCCAAGATCGCCGCTCGCTGCATGGCCGGCAAGACGCTGGCCGAGCAGGGCGCCACCAAGGAAATCGTGCCGGACTACTACTCGGTGAAGGAGGCGATCTTCCCGTTCGCCAAGTTCCAGGGTGTCGATCCGATCCTCGGGCCGGAGATGCGCTCCACCGGTGAAGTGATGGGCGTGGGCCGCAGCTTCAGCGCCGCCTTCGCGCGTGCGCAGGAAGCCGGTGGCATCAAGGCGCCGCCGGTCGGCAAGGCCTTCGTGTCGGTGCGTGACCCGGACAAGCAGCGCGTGCTGCCGGTCGCCGAGGCGCTGCTGGCCAAGGGCTACAGCCTGGTCGCCACCCGTGGCACCGCCGCGTGGCTGCAGCAGCACGGCATGGAATGCGAGATCGTCAACAAGGTGGTCGAGGGCCGTCCGCACATCGTGGACCGCATCAAGAACGGTGAGATCGTCTACATCGTCAACACGACCGAAGGCCGTGCGGCGATCAACGATTCGTTCTCGATCCGTCGCGAAGCGCTGCAGCACCGCGTGACCTATTCGACCACCATCGCCGGTGCCAAGGCACTGGTGCATTCGCTGGAATTCCGCGGTACCGGCCCGGTCTGGTCGCTGCAGGAACTGCACAAGGAACTGAACGCATGAGAGCTCCCATCACGATGAAGGGCGCGCAGCGTCTGCGCGAAGAGCTGGACCAGCTGAAGTCGGTCAAGCGCCCCAAGGTGATCGCCGCGATCGCCGAGGCGCGCGAGCACGGTGACCTGAAGGAAAATGCCGAGTACCACGCCGCGCGCGAAGAACAGGGCTTCATCGAAGGCCGCATCAAGCAGCTGGAAGGCGAGTTGTCGCACGCCGAGATCATCGACGTATCCAAGCTCAATGCCGGCTCCAAGGTGGTGTTTGGTGCGTCGGTGACGCTGGCCGACGTGGAAACCGACGAAGAGAAGAAGTACCAGATCGTCGGTGACCTGGAAGCGGACATCAAGCTCGGCCTGATCGCCATTTCCTCGCCGGTGGCCCGCGCGATGATCGGCAAGCTGGAAGGCGACAGCATCACCATCGATGCCCCGGCCGGCCAGCGCGAGTACGAGATCGTCAGCGTCAGCTACGCGGGCTGATCGATGGCAACGGCAACGCTGCTGCTGGCTGCACGCAGTCGATTCGCGGTGGCCGCGTTGCCCGATGAGGTGGCACGTGCGCTCGGTCGTGCCGAGCGCAGCGAGCACGCAGCGGGGGAGGGCGCGCAGCTGCAGCGCCACTTCCGCGTGCAGGGGGCATCGACCACGCTTGATGCCGCCGATGCCACCGCGATGCCTGCCGCGGCACTGACCCGCCAGCTGGATGCCGGCGATGCGGCCGGCCACGTCTGGCTGCGCGCCGATCCGGCGCACATGGTGCCGGACATGCACGGTGCGCGGATGATGGGGCACGGCGACACGCTGCGCCCCTCGCACGAGGATGCCGTCGCGCTGCTGCCGGACCTGCAGCCGGTGTTCGCCGAACACGGCCTGCATCTGGATGCGCCGGTTGCCTCGCGCTGGTACCTGCGCGTCCCGGATGACATGCCGTTGCCGGTGTTTGCGAGTCCGGATGACGTGCTCGGCGATGATCTTTTCAGCCATCTGCCCAGCGGCGTCGAAGGTCGGCGCTGGCGCGCGCTGTTGACCGAAACCCAGGTGGTACTGCATTCGCACCCGTGGAATGCCCAGCGCATTGCGCAGGGGCTGAGCCCGATCAATTCGCTGTGGTTCTGGGGTGCAGGGCGGCTGCCGCAGAGCGTGGCCACGCCACATGCACAGGTGCGCAGCCGCGATGCGCTGCTGCGCGCCCTGGCCACCGCGGCAGGCGTACAGGTGGATGGCGAACAGTCGGTGGATGCGCTGGTCGACCTGCGTCCGCTGCGTTCGCTGGAGCAGCTGGCCAGCCAGGCGATCGCGCCGCTGCTGCTGGCGTTGCGCCGCGGCGAGCTGCAGCGGCTGGTGCTGGATTTCGAGGACGGCGTGCAGTTCGCCTTCCAGCGTTCGCAGCGCTGGCAGATCTGGAAGAAACCACGGCAGTTGCACGATTGACCCGCGCGGTATCATGCAACGTCTTCCTGCAACCGGCGTAGCCGATGTCCCCTGCCGCCGAGTCCAACCCCGTCATCTGCCGCCGCGACCGTGTCGACGTAGCCCCTTGGGCTGACGGCACCCTGCCGCTGCTGGCCCGCCTGTACACCGCGCGCGGGGCGCACACGCCCGAACTGGCGCTGCCCCGGCTGGGCAACCTGCATGCACCTGAGCTGTTGACCGGCATCGATGGCGCGGTGCGTCTGCTGGCGGCGGCCATCGCCGCGGACAAGCGCATCGTGGTGGTGGGTGACTTTGACTGCGATGGCGCCACTGCCTGTGCGGTCGGCGTGCGCGGACTGCGCATGCTCGGCGCGCGCCACGTCGCCCATGCGGTGCCCAATCGCATGGTGCATGGCTACGGGCTGTCGCCAGCACTGGTGGAGGAACTGGCCCTGCTGCAACCGGACCTGCTGGTCACCGTGGACCACGGCATCGCGTGCCATGCCGGGGTGGCGGCAGCCAAGGCCAAGGGCTGGCAGGTGCTGGTCACCGACCACCATCTGCCTGGTCCGCAGCTTCCGCCGGCCGATGTCATCGTTGATCCGAATCTGCACGACGATGCCTTCCCCAGTAAATCATTGGCCGGCGTCGGCGTGATCTTCTATGTACTGCTGGCCTTGCGCCGGCACCTGCGCGAGGCGGCGGTGTTCGCCGACGGCAAGGGACCGGACCTGGCCACGCTGCTGGATCTGGTCGCCGTGGGTACGGTCGCCGATCTGGTGGCGCTGGATGCCAACAACCGCGCGCTGGTGAGTGCCGGGCTGCGGCGCCTGCGCGCCGGGCAGGGCTGCGTCGGGCTGAAAGCCTTGATCGAAGCCAGTGGTCGCGATGCGGCGCGGCTGACCGCCACCGATATCGGCTTTGCGCTGGGCCCGCGCTTGAACGCGGCCGGCCGGCTGGAGGACATGGCGCTGGGCATCGCGCTGCTGCTGACCGAGGACCCGGCGCAGGCGCGCGACATCGCGCAGACGCTGGAGCAGATCAACGCCGAGCGCCGCGCCGTGCAGCAGACCATGACCGACGACGCCGAGAAGGCGGTGGCCAAGGTGGTGCTGGATGACGACGGACAGCGCCCGATCGCCGCGGTGCTGTTCGATGCCGAGTGGCATCCGGGTGTGATCGGCCTGGTGGCCTCGAAGATGAAAGACCGCCTGCACCGACCGGTGGTCGCCTTCGCGCCGGCTGAACCGGGCGCTGATGCGTTGCGAGGGTCCGCGCGTTCGATTCCCGGCCTGCACATCCGCGATGCGCTGGCGCTGGTCGATGCGCAGCAGCCGGGCCTGATCGAGCGCTTCGGTGGCCATGCGATGGCCGCCGGCATGAGCCTGCCGCACGCCCACCTGACGGCGTTCGAAGACGCCTTCGCCGCAGCCGTGCATCAGTTGCTGGACCCGGTGATGCTGCAGCAGCAGATCCTCAGCGATGGCGAGCTCGGCAGCGACGAGCTGGACCATCGCCACGCCGATGCGCTGCGGCTTGCCGGCCCGTGGGGGCAGGGCTTCCCGGAGCCGCTGTTCGATGGACATTTCGAGGTGACCAACTGGCGGGTGTTGAAGGAGCGGCACCTCAAGCTGGAACTGCGCCGTCCCGGGATGGCCGGGTTGATCAATGCCATCCAGTTCGGGGGCTGGACCGGCAACGCGCCGGCACGCAACGTGCACCTGGCGTATCGGCTGGCCTGCGATGATTACCGCGGCGGTACGGCGATCCAGTTGATCGTCGAGCACTGCAGCGCGGCCTGACCGCTCCCGCCGAGCATGGCCCGGCGGAATCCCTCAACGTTCGCGGCCCCGCATCCGGCGCATCCTTACTCCTTGACCGTGGCGACCCGCGTCGGCAGGTCCCACGCGCCGCCTGCGGCGACCAGCCGGCACAGGCCCGTGGTGGTGGCCGAGGTAGCCACGAAGCGGCGCCCGTCCCAGCCCCAGCTGTTCATCGACCAGCAGTCGCCCAGGCCTCGCCCCTTGTGCGATCCACTGATGCTGCGGCCGTCGTCATCATTACCGAAGTGGGTGACCAGCTGCGGCTGGTAGGGCGCCGTCTCGTTGACCACCCAGTAGCCGCTGCCTTCGTTGTAGGCGCCACGCCAGCACAGGGCCGATACCAGCAGCTTGTCCGCGCTCAGGCGCTGGACCTTCAACGGCACGACAGGCTCATCCATCGACTCGGTCTGGTCGGGCTGCAGGGCCGCGCAGTCATCGGGCGGCGTGGCGGCCACCAGAGCGGCGCGCAGCGCACCGGAGGTCGCCAGTGCGGCGTCGGTCGGGCGCGCTGCGGCCAATTTCGCCAGCACCACGACCGGCATCGGCAACGCTGCGGGCACCGACGATTCCGCGCGCTTGCCCTTGCGCATCACCGCCCCGGGCGTGCCCAGCCGGCCCTGGAACTCATCCATTTTCAGCAGCACCGCCGATGCGCCACGCGCCGACAGCGTCCATTGCCGCTGGTCATCACCGGTGAAGACGACGCGGCCTGCGCCGGCACCGCTCACCGAGGCCAGCAAGGCGGCCACCTGGGGCGGGCTCAACGTCGCCGTGCCCGCGCCAGTCGCGTAATCCACGCGACCCTGGTCACGCTCGTCGACCTGCATCTGCAGCGTGGCGGGCAGCACGCTTTCCTCGTACTGGCCGAGCATCAGGCTGGCGGTGATCGGCTGGTCGGGGCCACCGTGGCGCGTCAGCAGCACCGATACCGGCAGCGGGTCCGCGCCTTCGTCGTTCTGGTAGCCCGCCGCGCGGCAGGTCCGGGTGTTGTCGCAGGCCAGCGTCCAGTCGTGGTGACTGAAGTCGATGCCCACCAGCTCGGTTGGCGAAGCACACAAGGCGGGCAGTGGGGCGGACAGCAGAAGCAGCAACGAGGGCAGGCGCACGGAGGTCCCGGTGTATGAAAGCGGCCCGTGCATGGTGGCCGATGCGAAGGCGCAGGCCAAGATGGCAACACGGCAAACCCCGATGGGCGCCATCATGCGTTCAATGGACTGTCCCCCACGCAGGAGCATCACATGCAAGGTCTGTCTCGCGGTCTGGTCATGCTCGGCATCGCGGGGCTGGGTATCGCGGCCTACACGGTGGAGGCACAGCGTCCGACGCCACCCCCGCCTGCCGTCAGCGCGCCGGCTGCCGTTACCGCGCCGGTGTTGCAGGTGAAAGGCGCCGAAGTGCCGGTGCAGCTGCGCCATGCCAGCCTGCGCGGCACGGTGGCCGCCGGCCTGGCCGAAACCCGCATCGAAATGGAGTTCCACAACCCCAACGGCCGCATGCTGGAGGGGCAGCTGGAGTTCCCGTTGGCTGATGGCCAGCAGGTGGCGGGCTTTGCGCTGGATATCGATGGCCAGCTGCGCGACGCGGTGCCGGTGCCCAAGGCCCAGGGCCGGCAGGTGTTCGAGGCCATTGAACGGCGCCGGGTCGACCCGGGTCTGCTGGAACAGACCGCCGGGAACCAGTTCCGCCTGCGCATCTATCCGATCCCCGCGCACGGCAGCCGCCGCGTGGTGTTGACCCTCCGCCAGACCCTGCCGGTGGACGCGCAGGGCCTGCGCTGGACGCTGCCGCTGCAGTTCGCGCGTGGCGCGCAGCAGGCAAGCGTGCAACTCGATGCCAGTGGCGTCGGCGCACCGCGTGCCTCGACTGGACTGGCAGGGCAGTTCCAGCTGCGCGATGGCCGCTATCAGCTGCAGTGGCAGGGCCGCGGTGCGGCGCTGCCGGCGCAGGCGCAGTGGTGGCTGCCGCAGGTGCGCCAACGCGACGTGGTGGCCGGCCTGCACGAGGGCCAGCGCTACCTCATGGCGCAGATCCCGGTGCCGCTGCAGGCCGTGCCACGGGCGCTGCCCACCCGCATCGGGCTGCTCTGGGATGCGTCCGGATCGGCGTCCCAGCGCGATCGTGAGGCCGAGTTTGCCGTGCTTGACCGCTATTTCAAGTCCGTCGGCGATGGCCAGGTCCAACTGACGGTGTTGCGCGACCAGTCCGAGCCCGCGCGCGATTTCCGCCTGCGCGCTGGCGACTGGTCCGCACTGCGTGCTTACCTGCAGGCGCTGCCGCTGGACGGGGCCAGTGCGCTGGGTGCGTGGACACCACAGCCGGCGGTGCAGGAATACCTGCTGGTCAGTGATGGGCTGTCCAACTACGGCAAGCGCAGCCAGCCGGCACTCGCTGCAGGCCAGCGCCTGTATGCCTTGAGTGGTGCCGGCGCGCGCACCGACACGGCGCGCCTGCGTGCCTGGACCGCTGCCCACCAGGGCGAGCTGCTGGTGCTGTCCACGCCGGCGGATGTGGCGTCGGCGGCAGCACGGTTGCTGCAGCAGGGCGCGGCGGTGGTGTCGCTGGAAGGCGATGGGATCAGCGCGGTGGTCGCCGATGCCGGTGCGGCAGCGCAGGGCTGGTTGCGGGTGCTGGGCAGGATCGACAGGCCCGACGGCAGCGTGCAGCTGCGCGTGCGCCTGCCGGATGGGCGCATCGATACCCAGCGGGTGAGCGCCGGCGAAGCGCGGCTGCAGCCTGGCGGCCTGGTGGCACATGCCTGGGCGAACGGCCAGCTGGCCGACTGGGCGGGTGATCCGGCGGCCCACGCCGCCGCGCAACGCACGCTGTCGCAGGCGTTCGGGCTGGTCAGTGCGGACACTTCGCTGCTGGTGCTCGAATCGATCGAAGACTATCTGCAGCATGGCATCCGTCCGCCGTCGCCGCTGCGCGCCGAGTACGACCGTCGGCACGCGCTGGCCGCCGTCGACGTGGCACGTGAGCGCAGCCAGCGGCTCGATGACATCGCACGGCAGGTCGCTGATCGTCAGCGCTGGTGGGAAACCCGCTGGCCCAAAGGCACCCCGCCGCAGGCGAAGCAGGAAACGGCCAGCCCGGCCGCGGTCGCGATGGCAGCGCCGGTAGCGGCGGAGGACGCCTTCGAGGCCCGACCAAACGACAGCGTCGCTGCGCCGCCGCCGCCGCCGCCGTCGCCTTCACTCGCACCCGCACCCGCACCGGCAGCGCCGCAGGCCATGCTGGCGCGCCAGGCCCCGGGCCCGCGCGCCGAGCGCGCTGCGTCCACCCCAGGCGCTGCCAACGGCGGTGAGATCACCATCGCGCTCGCGCCATGGGCCGCCGATGCACCGTATGCCAAGCGCCTGCGCGCGGCTCCGGCCGACGCGCTGTATCCGCTGTACCTGTCCGAGCGCGCGCAGCATGCGGACAGCAGCGCGTTCTACCTGGACGTGGCCGACCTGCTGCTGGCCAAGGGCCAGCGTGCGTTGGCGCTGCGGGTGCTGTCCAACCTGGCCGAAATGCAGATCGAAAACCGCCACGTACTGCGCGTGCTCGGGTATCGCCTGATGCAGGCCGATGCGCCTGCACTGGCGGTGCCGGTGTTCCGTGACGTGCTGGCGATGGGCGAGGAGGAGCCGCAGAGCTTCCGCGACCTCGGCCTGGCGCTGGAAGCCAGCGGCCAGTACCCGCAGGCACTCAAGGCGCTGTACGAAGTGGTGCTGCGGCCGTGGGACAGCCGCTTCGATGGCATCTCGCTGATCGCACTGGATGAAGCCACCACCCTCATGGCACGCCAAGGCCTGGATGCCAGCGCGATCGACCCGCGCCTGCGCCGGCCGATGCCGCTGGACCTGCGCGTGGTGCTGGGCTGGGACAGCGACAAC
>NZ_LDJK01000062.1 GCF_001431535.1 Stenotrophomonas chelatiphaga | reverse complement strand
TTTTCTAATCAGATGACGGCATGCGTGGGAGGGGTCCGTCTCGTGGGCCCGGAGATGTGTATAGGAGGCAGGCGCAGCGGCCGGCGCGCGCGCGCGCAGGCCGCTGCGCAGACCGGTGAGCGCGGCGGTCCGCTGCTCAACAATCCGGAAACCGGGCTGCCCACCCGCCACCACCTGCTGCAGCAGCTGTCTGCCGCACTCGGTCACCGCGACCGCGGCGGCCTGTTCTTCATCGAAATCGCCAGCGCGCTGGGCCTGCGCGAACGCTACGGCTATGCCGCCTTCGAGCGCCTGATGGTGCAGGCCGGCCAGCGCCTGGCCGAAGCGGCGCAGCCGCACCTGCTGGCACGCCTGAACGACAACAGCTTCCTCGCCCTCGCCCGCGGCGTGGACGAAGAGCAGCTGGACGCCACCGCGCAGTCGCTGCGCGAGCAGCTGTCCGCCCGCGCCTTCGTGATCCGCGATGACGAGTCGGTGCACCTGCGCGGGGTGATCGGTTTCGCGGCCCTTTCGCCGGGCTTCCCGGACGTGGGCAGCGCGCTGGAGGCGATCGAGCGCACCACGCTGCAGGCACGCCTGCTGAGCGCCGGCGTGGCCGGGTTCGTCCCGCACGAAGAGACCAGCAGCGATGAACACCTGGCGATGCTGGACGGCCAGCTGGAACTGGCCTACCAGCCGATCGTCGCGGTGGCCGGTGGCGGCAACGCGCAGTACCAGGTGCTGCTGCGGCTGCGCCAGGCCGATGGCAGCGTGCTGACCGCCGGGCAGGTGATCCCCGCCGCCGAAGCGGCCGGCCGCATCGCCGACCTCGACCAGCAGGTCATCGACCACGCACTGGGCCTGCTCGACCACTACCGGCATGCCACGCCGCCACTGCACCTGTTCGTATCGCAGTCGCTGCGCACGCTGGCACGTGATGCCTTCGCCGACTGGCTGATCGAATCGCTGCAGCAGCGGCGGCTGGACGGCAGTGCGCTGGTGATCGACGTACGCCTGCCCGATGCACTGATCCACACCGTCACCCTGCAGCAGTTCTGCATGCGGGTGAGCGCGCTGGGCGTGCGCTTCTGCCTGAGCCAGTTCGAGCCCGGTCCGGAAGCCAATGCCCTGCTGACCCAGCTGCCGCTGTCGTTCGTGCGCATGGCCGGACGCTTCAGCAGCAGCCACGCCAATCCGCAGACGCGCGATGAGATGCGCGGGGCGATCGACGTCGCCCACCGTGCCAACCTGCTGATCATCGGGCAGCAGATCGAGGATCCGCAGGCGGCCGCGGCGATGTGGGTCGGCGGCGTGGATTTCATCCAGGGCAACATGGTGCAGTCGGCCGGCAGCGACCTGGATTTCGATTTCCTCAACGCGGTGCTCTGACCCGGTGACCCACGGACGGGGCCGATGGATCCACCGGGCGGGGCTCGCAGCGGCAGCCATCAGCGTGGGCTGCCTGCTGGCGGTGGCCCTGCACTGGAGCGGCCCGTGGCCCTGGCTGGGGCTGGCGGCGGCCTGCGTGGCGCTGTTGCTGTGGCCGCTGCGGGCGCAGCTGCACGGCGCGCACCGGGCAGCCCAGGCCGAGGGCGAACAGCGCCTGCGCCAGCTGCAGCAGGAGCTGGACCGCCTGCAGCGCCTTCACGACCAGCAGGGACAACTGGAGCAGCAGCTGCTGCTGGCCAAACAGGCCGCCGAAGCGGCGGTGCTGGCCAAGGGCGAATTCCTGGCCACCATGAGCCACGAGATCCGCACCCCGCTCAACGGCATCATCCCGATGCTGGACCTGATCGGGCGTGGCAGCCTGGAACCGGACCAGCGGCAGATGCTCGGCACGGCAGTCACCAGCTCGCAGCAACTGCTGCGTATCGTCGATGACATCCTCGACCACTCGCGGCTGGAAGCCAACGCGCTGGTGCTGGAGACCACCACCTTCAACCTGCGCGAACTGCTGGAAGGCGTGGTGCAACTGATGCAGCGTGCGGCCGAAGCCAAGGGCCTGCGCATCGTGCTGGAGCTGGATCCTGCGGTGCGGCTGTCGGTGCGCGGCGACCCGGTACGGCTGCGCCAGGTACTCAGCAACCTGCTGGCCAATGCGATCAAGTTCACGGCCCGCGGCCAGGTAACGTTGAAGGTCCGCCGGTTGGGTGAAAGCCCGTTCCGGCACGAGCTGCGTTTCGAGGTGCTGGACACCGGCATCGGCATCGACCAGGAACAGCAGTCACGCCTGTTCCAGTCCTTCAGCCAGGCCGACGCCTCGACCACGCGGGTCTACGGCGGCACCGGCCTGGGGCTGGCGATCTGCCGCCGCATCATCGAGCTGATGCAGGGTCAGATCGGCGTGCATTCCACGCCCGGCCAGGGCGCCCTGTTCTGGTTCGAGATTCCCCTGCTGAAGGCACTGGGCGATACCCGCAGCGGGCACGGCCCGGAACTCGGCAACCTGCTGCTGCTCAGCAATGATCCGCTGCTCCAGCAGCGCGTGCATCGCGTCGGTGCGCAGCATGGCCTGCAGGTACAGGCAGTGCAGACGCTGGCCGTGGCGCTGGAAGCGGTCCGCGCGACCAGCCGGGCACTGGCGTGGCTGGTGGTCGATGGCCGCCTGCTGCGCAACGGCGATGCCTCCGTGCAGCGGGCCCTGGCCGAGCGCGGCGCGGAGGCCCCGCAGGTGCTCTGGCTGCACCTGGGCAACGCGCCCGCGCGCAATGGCCAGCACTGGGTGGACGAACTGGCGGCCGACGCGGCGCTGCACGCGGTGCTGGTGCCGCTGGCCACGCGCTCGGCGCGCCCTGCCGCGCTGCTGGGCGATGCGACCTTGGCCCCCACTGCAGCCAAGGCACAGGACAGGCTGGACCTGCGCGTGCTGCTGGTGGAAGACAACATGGTCAACCTGATGGTGGCCGAGCGCGTTCTGGAAGTCATGGGCTGCACGGTGCGCACCGCCCACGATGGCGAACAGGCGCTGGGCGAGCTGCAGGCGGGCGGCATCGACGTGGTGCTGATGGATTGCCAGATGCCGGTGCTGGATGGCTACGCGGCCACCCGCCAGTGGCGCGCGCAGGAAGCGGTCTCCACGCGTCTCCGGGTGCCGATCATCGCCATGACCGCCAACGCCATGGCCGGTGACCGCGAGCGCTGCCTGCACGCCGGAATGGATGACTACCTGTCCAAACCGGTGGAGCTTTCGGTGCTGCGCAGCATGCTGAAGCGCTGGACGCTGGGCGCGCAGGACATCGGCAGCACGCAGGCGCACCACCAGGTGGTGGCAGCGGACGAGGATGCAGCGTCTTCGCAGTCCGCGCTGGACCCGACCGTGCTGGATGAACTGCACGAGGTGATCGGGGCAAGCACGCAGGCGATCATCGATGCGTTCCTGCACGACACACCGATCGCGGTGCAGCAGCTGCAGGCGGCGGCGCAGGAAGGCGACCAGGACCGGCTGCGCGCGCTGGCACACAGCCTGAAGTCATCCAGCGCGAATGTCGGGGCGATGGCCTTGTCGACCGCCGCGCGGCGCATCGAACTGGAAGCGCGCAATGGCACGCTGGAGATGCCGACGGTCGCCGCCGCGCGGGTGGTGGCGGAGTTCGCGCGCGCGCGCATGGCGCTGGCCGGCTGGCAGCCCCGGTAAGAACGGCCCCTGGTACCGACCTGGGTCGGCACCCATGCCCCCCGCTCAGTCTTCCAGCTTGCTCAGCAGGTACTTCGGCTCGCCGAGGCGCCCGATCAGTTCCAGCTGGGTTTCCAGCCAGTCGATATGTTCTTCTTCGGAATCCAGGATCTTCGTGAACAGCTGGCGGCTGACGTAGTCGCCAACCGAATCGGCATGGGCAACCGCTTCGCGCAGCACGTCCACGGCCTCGCTCTCGAGCGCCAGGTCGCACTGCAGGATTTCCGTCGGATTCTCGCCGATGCGCAGCTTGCCCAGCGCCTGGAAGTTCGGCAGTCCTTCAAGGAACAGGATGCGATCAGACAGCATGTCGGCATGCTTCATCTCTTCGATCGATTCCTTGTACTCGTGCTCGGCGAGTTCCTTGATGCCCCAGTTCTTCAGCATCTTGGCGTGCAGGAAGTACTGGTTGATCGCAGTCAGTTCGTTGTACAGCACCTTGTTGAGGTACTGGATGACTTTGGCGTCGCCTTTCATGGGGGGTGCTCCTGCACGCTGAAAACGCAGGCACTGTAGCGGCTTTACGCCGGCGATGAAGGAACGCGAATCGTGCTCAGTTGCGCGTTGCCGCGCGCATGGTCAGGCCGCCTGCAGGCCGCCGAGAACCGGCAGGGGCAGATCGTGGGTGTTGCGTGCCTTGGCCAGCAGGTCGGCCGCCATGTCCAGGCAGGACCCGCAGGTGGCGCCACATCCGGTGCGCATCGTCAGTTCGGCCACCGTCATGCAGCCATCCACCGCGGCTTCGCGGATCTGGTGGTCGGTGACTCCGTTGCAGATACAGACGTACACGGTGGCGGTCAGGTCTGGCAGGCCGATGCTGGCCTGCCGATATTCCACTTCAAACGCGAATGGTTGTCAATTAACAACCTGAATCATTCTCGATGAAGTTCAGCCTCAAGCGATCGTCAGGTTGGATCGCCCTGCACTTTCTTGGGCCAGTACCCCCGCTTGGTCGGACGTTTGCGCGGCCGATCATGACCGGCCGCGTGTCCTGGCATCCAAGCTTCCTGCGCCCCCGTCGGCATCTGCGTCACGCTGGCGCCGGCGACGCCCCGCGCCATCGGTGCGAGGTGGCGCAACGCACGCGCGTACACGCCCCGCTTGAACATCACCACGTGCTCGACCGGATACCAGAAATCCACCCAGCGCCAGTTGTCGAACTCCGGCGTGTCGGTCACGTCCAGCTGCACATGCGACTCATCACCGGTCAGGCGCAGCAGAAACCAGACCTGCTTCTGGCCGATGCACACCTGTCGCTCATTGCGGCGGATCGCGCGCGCAGGGAGCTTGTAACGCAGCCAACCGGGGGTAGCACCGAGCACTTCAACGTGTTCGGGCAGCAGGCCGGTCTCTTCCTGCAGTTCACGATACATGGCCTCGACGGGCGTCTCATCGGTGTTCATGCCGCCCTGTGGGAACTGCCAGCCGTCCCGGCGCACTCGACGTGCCCAGAACACCTGACCGTCCTGGCGCATCAACACGATGCCGACGTTCGGTCGATAGCCGTCCGGATCGATCACGATGCGGACTCCTAGAAATCTACTGACAGGGACTATCCCATGCCGTCTGTCGGCCCACAAGCAGCACACAAAACTATTGACATGTTTCGTACACATGCCCAGAATAGCCGGCTCACCCAAGGCTATGTAGCTCAGCCGGTTAGAGCACAGCACTCATAATGCTGGGGTCGGTGGTTCGAGTCCACCCATAGCCACCATGTCGAGGTTGGTTTTCGACTTGGAAAGTGAGACAATTGCTTCACCTATTTTGCCCCGTCGCCAAGCGGTAAGGCACCTGACTCTGACTCAGGCATTCGGTGGTTCGAATCCATCCGGGGCAGCCAAACAAAAAGAAAAAGGCCTGATCGAAAGATCAGGCCTTTTTCTTTTTGTTTGGTCGCGCACGTCACCTTATCCCCCCGCCTGTCGGCGCGCGCCCTTGAACAACAAGGGGGCTCCACTCCAGTGAAAATTCTGCGCCCTTGGAGAGCAGGCCCACACTGCCCTGCAGCCACGAGTGCACATCTGGAGAAAAGCCCCCTTCTTGTTGACGGGGGCGCGCCAACGGCGCCCAGCGGAACAAAAAAAAGCCCGGCGAAAGCCGGGCTTTTCTTGTTCTGCTGGCGCAGTCGATCAGCGCTTGGAGAACTGCGTAGCGCGACGTGCCTTGTGCAGACCGACCTTCTTACGCTCGACTTCACGGGCGTCACGGGTCATGAAGCCAGCCTTGCGCAGCTCGGACTTCAGGGTTTCGTCGTACTCGACCAGCGCGCGGGCGATGCCCAGGCGGATCGCACCGGCCTGGCCGGTGGTGCCGCCGCCAGCGGCGGTGACCAGGATGTCGAAGCTTTCGGTGTTCTTGGTCAGCTCGAGCGGCTGGCGCACGATCATGCGCGCAGTCTCACGACCGAAGAACTCGTCCAGCGGACGACCATTGACGGTGATCTTGCCAGAGCCCTTGCGCAGGAACACGCGGGCAGTGGAGGACTTGCGGCGGCCAGTGCCGTAGTTTTGAGTGATAGCCATGATTAGATATCCAGAACCTGCGGCTGCTGTGCGGCGTGCGGATGCTCAGTGCCTGCGTAGACCTTGAGCTTGCGGTACATCTGGCGACCCAGCGGACCCTTCGGCAGCATGCCCTTCACGGCGATCTCGATCACGCGCTCCGGGTGGCGCTCAAGCGCCTGGGCCAGGGATTCGGTCTTCAGGTTGCCGATGTAACCGGTGAAACGGTGATACATCTTGTCCTGCAGCTTCTTGCCGGTGACGACAATCTTTTCTGCATTGATGACGACCAGGTAGTCGCCGGTATCAACGTGCGGGGTGTAGACCGGCTTGTGCTTGCCACGCAGACGGCGGGCCAGCTCGGTGCAGAGACGGCCCAGGGTCTTGCCCTCGGCGTCAACGAGGTACCAGTCGCGCTGGACGGTCTCGTTCTTAGCGGTGAAAGTGCTCATGAAGAACTCTATGTAGGTCGTCGGGCTCATTGCGGCCAGGAGGGCCGGAACTCTGCCACGCGTTGTGAAGGTGAAACGCAAGAGGCGGGATTTTACCGAGCTTCGCCCCGGAGCGCAAGTTCACCCCCGCCATGGGTTGGCAGGCGCGCGACGGGCGGCGAGAATCAGGGCTCCCCTGACGTCACCGGCCCCATCATGAGCGCGCTCCGCCAGACCACCCCGCTGGACCACCTGCTGACCGAGGCACAGCGTGCGTTGGACACGGTGTTCGGCAATCCGCCGGCAGAACGCCCCTACCCCGCCACCGACGCCGCCGAACCCGGCATGAGCCCGGGCGAACGGCGGCACGCCGCCGGCCTGATGCGGATCAACCATGTCGGCGAAGTCTGCGCGCAGGGACTGTACTTCGGTCAGGCGGCGGTGGCGCAGGATCCAGCCACCCGCGCGCACCTGCTGGAGGCGGCGCAGGAAGAAACCGACCACCTGGCCTGGTGCGCGATCCGGCTGGGAGAGCTGGACAGCCGCCCCAGCCGGTTCAATCCGGTCTGGTACGCCGGCAGCTATGCGATCGGCACGCTGGCCGGGCTGCGCGGTGACGGCTGGAACCTCGGCTTCGTGGTGGAAACCGAACGCCAGGTGGAAGCCCATCTTGACGAGCACCTCGAGACGCTGCCGCCGGCCGACCTGCGCAGCCGCGCGGTGATCAAGGTGATGAAGGAAGACGAAGCGCGGCATGCCGAGCATGCCGAACAGGCCGGTGCGCGCCGCCTGCCGTTCCCGATTCCCGGCGCGATGGCGCTGGCATCGAAGGTGATGAAGACCATCGCGTACCGGTTCTGATGGACCGCCGGGCGTGGCTGTGCCCGTCAGGGCGTGGACACCAGCTTCAGGCCGATCACCCCGGCCACGATCAGTGCCACGCAACCCAGCCGGGCCGGCGAGGCGCTGTCGTTGAACAGGAAGATGCCCAGCACCGCTACGCCCAGCGCGCCGATGCCGGTCCAGATGGCGTAGGCCGTACCCACCGGGATGGTCTTCATCGCCTGGCTCATCAGGTACAGGCTGATCAGGGCCGCTCCCACCGTGGCTGCGGTCGGCAGCGGCTTGCTGAAGCCATCGGAATATTTCATGCCGATGGCAAAGCCGATTTCAAAAATGCCGGCCAGCAGCAGATAGATCCAAGGCATGGGGGACTCCTCAACTTTTTAAACGAAAACAAAACGGCCCAGTGTCTTCACACCGGGCCGTGGGTCGGTCAACTGCCGTGAAACCATGATCTGCGCAGATCGAGGTTCCACGGGGCGGGACGTCCCGCCTTCATGAGCATGGCCCCGGAGGACCCTGCCGGTATTACTCGGACAGGTTGCGTCCGTGGAACAGCTCTTCGATCTCACGACGCAGCAGCGCCTCGATCTTCATGCGTTCCTTGAAGGAAAGGTTCTTGGCCTTCTCTTCGAACAGGTACTGGTCCAGATCGAAATCCTTCAGGTGCATCTTCGTGTGGAAGATGTTTTCCTGGTAGACGTTGACGTCGAACATCTCGTAACGCGACTTGATGTTCTTGGCCAGGAAGTTCTGGATCGAGTTGATCTTGTGGTCGATGTAGTGCTTCTTGCCCTTCACGTCGCGGGTGAAGCCACGTACGCGGTAATCCATGATCACGATGTCCGATTCCAGACTCTCGATCAGGTAGTTCAGCGCCTTCAGCGGCGAAATGACGCCGCAGGTAGCCACGTCGATATCGGCGCGGAAGGTGGCGATGCCTTCCTGCGGGTGCGTTTCCGGATAGGTGTGCACGGTGATGTGCGACTTGTCCATGTGCGCGACCACGGCATCGGAGATCAGCTCCTTGCCGGCCTGCTTCTTGTCGATCACCGGTTCTTCGGAGATCAGGATCGTCACCGACGCACCCTGCGGATCGTAATCCTGGCGCGCGATGTTGAGAATGTTCGCACCGATGATCTCGGCGACGTCCGTGAGAATCTGAGTCAGCCTGTCGGCGTTGTACTCTTCATCGATGTAGTCGATGTAGCGCTGACGCTCCTCTTCGGTGCGGGCGTAACAGACGTCATAGATGTTGAAGCTCAGCGCCTTGGTGAGGTTGTTGAAACCTTGCAACCTCAGGCGAGGCAACGGCTTGACCACGGGCGGCGATCCTGTAAGAGCGGGGAAAGGATCAATTATGAGGCAATTGTTCCCCGAGGGGGGACCTGAACGGGCTGCCGTGAACAGCTAATTGTTTGCTCTTAACATTTCAGCTCCGCTAAGCTGCTCGCCACCCCGTGAATCCGTTCATGCGCAGAGGGAGCGCCACCATCGTGTCAACCGTGCGCCTTGCTACCAGTCCTTTGGCTTTGGACATCGCTACCATCGACCGCTTCCTGGCCCACAGCCATCGGCGCCGCTACCCTGCCCGAACCGATGTGTTCCGTCCCGGCGACCCGGCCGGGACCCTGTACTACGTGATCAGTGGATCGGTTTCCATAATTGCTGAAGAGGACGAGGAGCGCGAGCTGGTGCTCGGCTACTTCGGCACCGGCGAGTTCGTGGGAGAGATGGGCCTGTTCGTGGAGTCGGACCGCCGCGAGGTCATCCTGCGCACCCGTACCGCCTGCGAGCTGGCCGAAATCAGCTACGAACGCCTGCACCAGCTGTTCCTGGGGCCGCTGTCCAGCGACGCCCCGCGCCTGCTGTATGCGCTGGGCCAGCAGATCTCCAAGCGCCTGCTGGACACCAGCCGCAAGGCCAGCCGCCTGGCCTTCCTGGACGTCACCGACCGGATCGTGCGCACCCTGCATGACCTGGCCGCAGAGCCGGAAGCGATGAGCCATCCGCAGGGCAGCCAGTTGCGGGTATCCCGGCAGGAGCTGGCCCGGCTGGTCGGCTGCTCGCGCGAGATGGCCGGCCGGGTGCTGAAGAAGCTGCAGGTGGACGGCCTGCTGCATGCCCGGGGCAAGACCGTGGTGCTGTACGGCACGCGCTGAGGGTCCCCCGACCTGCGCCGCTGCCCTGGCGGGTGCTGCTCCCCTGATGGGTGACGATGCCCTGATGGGTGCTGCTGCCCTGGTGGGTGCCGCTGCACCTGATGGGTGCCGCTGCACCTGGTGGGTGCCGCTCCCCTGGCGGGTGCCGCTCACCTGGCGGGTGACGATGCCCCTGGTGGGTGACGACCGTTGGTCGTCACTGCGTCACGCCCGCCATCACCTGCCGGTGCACGGCAGCCCTGCAGGATGATGTGATGGAGCTGAGCAGCGAATTCTGGTGGTTCATCCTGATCGGCCTGGGCGCGCAGCTGGTCGACGGCGCGCTGGGCATGGCGTTCGGCCTGGTGTCGTCCTCGGTCATGCTCAGCATGGGCCTGCCGCCGGCACAGGTGAGCGCCAGCGTGCACACCGCCGAGGTATTCACCACCGGCGCCTCCGGCGTGTCCCATCTGGTGGCGGGCAACGTGGACCGTCGCCTGTTCGTGCGCCTGGCCATCCCTGGCGCGATCGGCGGGGCGATCGGCGCGTACGGCCTTACCCAGCTGCCCGGGGACGTCATCCGGCCATTGATCTATTTGTACCTGCTGGTGCTTGCCATCGTCATCCTGTTGCGTGCGGCAGGGCGGCTGGTGCCCAAGGGCGACATCAAGCGCGTGCCGCTGCTGGGCGCCGTTGCCGGCTTCCTGGATGCCACCGGGGGCGGTGGCTGGGGTCCCGTGGCCACCTCCACGCTGCTGGCGCGTGGCGGCCAGGCGCGGACCACCATCGGCACGGTCAATGCGGCAGAGTTCGTGGTGACGCTGACGGTCTCGGCGACGTTCCTGCTGTCGATGGGGCTGCACCACCTGCAGATCGTCGCCGGCCTGCTGATCGGCGGCATGATGGCCGCACCGTTGGCAGCGGTGCTGGTGAAGCGGGTCAAGGAACGCTGGGTGCTGGTAGCGGTAGGCGTGCTGGTGCTGGCGATCAGCCTGTACCAGATCGGTCACACGGTGTTCGGCCTGCTGGGCCGGTAGCGGCCGGAAGGGGCTGACGGCCAGCGGCCGTCACTACCGGGTGCGGCAACGGCAACGGCAACGGCGTGACGACCAACGGTCGTCACCCACCGGGTCGTCACCCACCAGGTCGCCACACACCAGGTCGTATCCCCACCCCGGCAGAGGCATGACGGCCAGCGGCCGTCACTACCGGGTGCGGGGGCCCTCACTACCCTCAGGGCGTGTCGCCACCGCGGTCCACGCAGCCCCAGTTGAGGATGCGCGTGCCTTCGGGCAGTACGCGACGGAAGAAGTCCACGCTGCCGCGCTTGGGATTGACCACCACCGGTGCCTTGGCCGCGACCAGCAGCGGCAGGTCGGCGGTGCTGTCGGAGTAGGCCACGTCGATGTTGCCGTAGCCGCGCTCGCGCAGCATGCGCATCTTCTCTTCGTTGTGGCAGTGGCGGGTGGCGCCAACAGCACCGAAACGCGGCCCCACTTCGCTGCCGATCACCGGCACGTCCACGTGCGCGACAAAGGCCAGGATCGCCCTTGCGAGCTCCGGCGGCGCACCGGTGGCCACCACCACGCGGTCGCCGTTGGCACGGTGCGCAGCGAACACCTCCAGCGCCTGCGGCAGCAGTTTCGCGCGCAGTGTCGGTTCGTGCTTCAGCACATAGGCATCGATGACGCGGTTGAACTCGCGCGCGCGGTGCATGCCGAAGGTGGCGATCCACACGTAGATCGAGATGCCGGCGCGCCGTGTCGGCAGCATCGCCACCAGCGGGCCCGCGATCGGCGTCGCCAGCAGCGCGGCCAGCAGCCGCAGCGGATTGCGCTTGATCAGGGTGGCAAACAGATGGCTGCCGGAATCGCCGTCATACAGGGTGTGGTCGAAATCGAACACCACCAGCGGCGCACTGTCCTGAGGGGTTGGATAGATCGTGCTCATGCAGCGAAGAATAGCTGACGCAGGCCCTCGCCTGGTTCCTCCACGCGCATGAAGGCTTCACCCACCAGGAAGGCGTTGATCCCCGCATCACGCATCAGGCCGACGTCCTGCGGTCCCAGGATGCCGCTTTCGGTCACCAGCAGGCGGTCCTTCGGCACCGCGCTGCGCATGTCCAGCGTGGTCTGCAGCGATACCTCGAAGGTACGCAGGTTGCGGTTGTTGATGCCGATCATCGGCGCCGGCACCTGCAGCGCGCGCTCCAGCTCATCGATGTCGTGCACTTCCACCAGCACGTCCATGCCCAGGCTGATCGCCAGCTCGGACAGCGCGGCCAGCTGGGCATCTTCCAGCGCGGCCACGATCAGCAGGATGCAGTCCGCCCCCAGCACGCGCGCTTCGACCACCTGGTACGGATCGACCACGAAGTCCTTGCGCAGCACCGGCAGCGTGCAGGCCTCGCGTGCCTGCTGCAGGTAGGCATCGCTGCCCTGGAAGAAGTCCACGTCGGTCAGCACGGACAGGCAGCTGGCGCCGCCGAACTCATAGCTGACCGCGATATCGGCCGGATGGAAGTCCGGACGGATCACGCCCTTGGACGGACTGGCCTTCTTGACCTCGGCGATGACCGCCGGGTCGCCGTTGGCGATCGCCGCCTGCAGCGCACGCACGAACCCGCGCACCGGCGGCGCATCGGCCAGCCGGGCCTGCAGCTGTTCCAGCGGCACGGCGGCGCGGCGCTGGGCCACTTCTTCGGCCTTGCGGGCCAGGATGGTCTGCAGGATGTCGCTCATGGTGCTCACAGAAAAAAGGAAATGGAGGGGGTCAGGTCGTGCACCGCCGCGCGCCTAGCCTGCCAGCACATGGGTGATGTCCACGTACTGTTGCAGGCGGGCGCGGGCACTGCCATCGGCAATCGCCGCGCGCGCACGCGCCAGGCCATCGCCGATGTCGCTGGCCACGTCGGCCACGTACAGGGCGGCGCCCGCATTCAGCGCCACGATATCCAGCGCCGGGCCCGGCTCGTTGTCGAGCACGGCGCGCAGCATGGCGATGGACTGTTCGGGCCCGTCCACGCGCAGGTTGCGGCTGGCCGACATGGCGATGCCGAAGTCTTCCGGATGGATCTCGTACTCGCGGACCTTGCCATCGCGCAGCTCGCCAACCAGCGTGCCGGCGCCGAGCGAGATCTCGTCCATGTTGTCGCGGCCCCACACCACCATCGCGCGCCGGGTGTCCAGCTCGCGCAGCACGCGCGCCTGGATGCCGACCAGGTCCGGATGGAACACGCCCATCAGCACCGACGGTGCACTGGCCGGGTTGGTCAGCGGGCCGAGGATGTTGAAGATGGTGCGTACCCCCATCTCGCGCCGCACCGGCGCCACGACCTTCATCGCCGGGTGGTGGATCGGGGCGAACATGAAGCCCACGCCGGTCTGTTCGATGGCCTGCGCCACCTGCGCCGGCTGCAGTTCGATCACCGCGCCGAGCGCCTCTACCGCATCGGCACTGCCGGACTTGGAGGACACGCTGCGGTTGCCATGCTTGGCCACGCGCGCACCGGCAGCGGCGGCCACGAACATCGAACAGGTGGAGATGTTGAAGGTATGCGAGCCATCGCCGCCGGTGCCGACGATGTCGACCATGTGGCGGGTATCGGCCACCGGCACCGGCAGCGCGAACTCACGCATCACGGTCGCGGCGGCGGCGATCTCGTCGACGGTTTCCTTCTTGACCCGCAGCCCGGTCAGGATCGCGGCGGTCATCATCGGCGACACATCGCCGCGCATGATCTGCCGCATCAGGTCGACCATCTCCTCGAAGAAGATTTCGCGGTGTTCGATGGTGCGTTGCAGGGCTTCCTGGGGGGAGAAGCGCATCGATGGACTCCTGGGTTCGGCGTGCAGCTCAGCGCTGCAGGAAGTTGCGCAGCAGCGCGTGGCCGTGCTCGGTAAGGATGGATTCGGGATGGAACTGCACGCCTTCGACCGGATGCTCACGATGGCGCAGGCCCATGATCTCTTCCACCGAACCGTCCTCGTTCTCGGTCCAGGCGGTGACTTCCAGGCACGCCGGCAGGCGCGTCTTGTCCACCACCAGCGAGTGGTAGCGCGTGGCCTGGTAGCGATCGGGCAGGCCGGCGAACACGCCCTTGCCTTCATGGCGGATCGGCGAGGTCTTGCCATGCATGATGTTGCCCGCGCGGATCACCGTGCCACCGTACACCTGGCCGATGCCCTGGTGGCCCAGGCAGACCCCTAGGATCGGCGTGGTCGGGCCGAGCCGCTGGATCAGCTCCAGCGAAATGCCCGCCTCGTTCGGCGTGCAAGGACCGGGCGAAATCACGATGCGTCCGGGCTTCTGCGCGGCGATCTCATCGACCGTCATCGCATCGTTGCGCACCACCTTGACCTCGGCACCCAGCGTCTGCAGGTACTGCACGAGGTTGTAGGTGAAGCTGTCGTAGTTGTCGATCATCCACAACATGGATCAGGTTCCGTCGCTTTTCAGGAAAGTGGCGTACACGTTTTTGGTGTACGTGATGGGTCCGGCGTTGATCGATCCGCGCGTGTACGAGGCCTGCGGCCAGGCGGGCACGGCACCTGCCGCGGCGATGGCCACGGCACGGGAACTCACAGGCCCTTGGCCGCCTGGGCGACCGCGCGGAACAGCGCGCGGCCCTTGTTCATCGTCTCGTCCCATTCCTTCTGCGGGTCCGAGTCGTAGACGATGCCGGCGCCGGCCTGTACGTGCAGGCGACCGTCCTTGATCACCGCGGTGCGGATCGCGATGGCGGTGTCCGCATCGCCGTGCCAGCCGATGTAGCCGATGCTGCCGGCGTAGACGTTGCGCTTGATCGGCTCCAGCTCGCGGATCACTTCCAGCGCGCGGATCTTCGGCGCGCCACTGACCGTGCCGGCCGGGAACGTGGCGCGCAGCACGTCGGCGTAGCTCAGGCCCGGCTGCAGCTGCCCGGTCACCTCGCTGACGATGTGCATCACGTGGCTGTAGCGCTCGATCACGAACTGCTCGCCGACCTCCACCGTGCCCGCGCGGGAGACCCGGCCGGCATCGTTGCGGCCCAGGTCGATCAGCATCAGGTGTTCGGCGCGCTCCTTCGGATCGGCCAGCAGTTCGGCTTCCAGCGCGTTGTCCTCTTCCACCGTGGCGCCACGCGGACGGGTGCCGGCGATCGGCCGCACGGTGACATGGCCCACGCCCTCGGCATCATGCTGCAGGCGCACCAGGATCTCCGGCGACGAGCCCACCACCTGCATGTCACCGACATCCAGGAAATACATGTACGGCGAAGGATTGAGCGCCCGCAGCGCGCGGTACACATCCACCGGCCGCGCCTTGAACGGCACGCTCAGGCGCTGGCTCAGCACCACCTGGAAGATGTCGCCGGAACGGATGTAGTCCTTGCTGCGCTCCACCGCGTCGATGAAGCCTTCGCGGGTGAAGCCGGAGATGAAGTCGCCCTCGTCCAGCACGTCGCTGTGCAGCGGCGCGGGATAGCCGGCGCCGGGGGCGCGCAGCTTGCCGGCCAGCGCGTCCAGCCGTGCCTGCGCCTCGTCCCAGGCACCGGGCTGGCGCGGGTCGGCATGCACGATCAGGTACAGCCGGCCCTTCAGGTTGTCGAACACCGCCAGCTCTTCGGAATGCATCAGCAGGATGTCCGGCGTACCCAGCTCATCGCGCCCGGCCGGCGGCGCCAGGCGCGGTTCGATGTAGCCGATGCACTCGAAGCCGAACCAGCCGACCAGGCCGCCGGTGAAGCCGGGCAGTCCGTCCAGCTTGGGCACCGAATGCGCGCTGCGCAGGGCCTCGACTTCGGCGAAGGGGTCGGCCACGTCTCGGGTTTCCACGACCTGGCCGTGCTCGGCGATGGTCAGGGTGTGGCCACGGAAGGTGTACACGCGGCGCGCCGGCAGGCCGATGATGGAATAGCGCCCGAAGCGCTCACCGCCTTCGACCGATTCGAACAGATAGGTGTGCGGCCCGTCGGCCAGCTTCAGGTAGACCGAAAGCGGGGTGTCCAGGTCGGACAGCACTTCACGGACGACGGGGATGCGGGTGTGGCCTTCAGCGGCCTGCTGCTGGAACTGAGCGGGGGTGTTCAACACGACTTTCCTTCCGGGATACGGCGTTTTCTGGGCGGACGACGGCTACGGGCCACCATCGCCAGCTACGGCGTGCGGAAGAAACGGATCGCGGGGTCGTCAGGATGGACACCCGGCGACTTTAGCGCAGGTTCCGGCCAGGCGAAAGCCTGATGCCCGGACTGCTCGATGCAGCCCCGGGCGCTTCAGCCCCTGATCAGCGCTGGAAGGGGTGCGCATTCACCGGCTCACCCTTCCTGCTGCACATGGGCGCATTGGTCATTCCCATGCTCAGCAGGTTGCCGCCGTTGATGACGCAGGTGTACTCCTTACCCCCGGCCGCCTTCAGGTTCGCATAGGTGTTGGTGCCGTCCACGCGCTTGCTGACCAGCGTCAGCTGCGAGGGCTCCAGGCCCAGCACGCCGGCCGAAGACGAGATGATCTTCGCATCGCTGAGCACGTTGGTCTTGGCGGCGATGGCGGAGCAACCGGCGAGGCCCAGCGCACATGACACGGCGATGGTGGCGGCGATTTTCATTGAGGTATCTCCTGGTGGGCGGAACAGCTCCCTGACGCACGACGGCGTCGGGCCAAGGATGCTGGGCCGCACGCAGGCAGGACGCCATCGCCGTCGCGCCCTACTGGGCTGGCCGTCTCACTTCGCGCCCGTCTGCGCGCGTTGGACCTCGCCCACGGTGGCGCCACGCGGGCCGGTAACGACGCCCGCGCAGGCTCAGTGGGACAGCAGCGGGCACGCCGCAGGCAGATGCATGCGCACGCGGCGTGGCACGCATTCGATGCGGAAGTGCCGTGCTTCCACCGGCTCACCGTCCAGGTTGAGGGTCAGCGGCTTTTCGGCGCGGATCTCCACGCGGGTCAAGCGGGTGCGGGTGGCAACGCGCTCAAGCGCGGCTTCCTTGCCCCCGGTCACCAGCTGGCCGAGCATCGCGCCGACTTCGCCGGTCAGTTCCGGAATGATGGTGACGTCCAGCTGGCCGTCATCGATGACCGCCTGCGGGCAAAGCGCCTGGCCACCACCGGCCTGGCGGCCGTTGCCGATGCCCAGCGCGATGAAGCCGCCTTCCCAGTCGAAGCCGGGGCCGTGCACGCGCGCCAGGATCGGCTCGATCCGGCCCAGCTTGGAGATGCCGGTCAGCACGTAGGCCAGGCCACCGAGCACCTTCTTCAGGCCTTCATCGGTTTCCACCGTCACCTGCGTGCCGAAGCCACCGCTGGCGACGTTGGCGCACCACCAGACCTTGCCATCGGCGTCGATGCGCAGCAGGTCGATGGCGCGGGGTGCCTGCGCGGTGATCAAGGCCAGCACCTCGGCGGGGCTTTCCGGGAAACCGGCGGCGGTGGCGAAATCGTTGGCCGTGCCCAGTGGCAGCAGGGCCAGCGAAGGCAGCGCATCGGCCGGTTCTTCCCTATGCGCCAGGGTCTCGGCGACCGCGCTCAAGGTGCCATCCCCACCACCGGCGATGATCACCTCCACGCCATTGTCGATGGCCTCGGCGACATAGCGCTCGGCATCCCCGCTTTCCCAAGTGACCCGCACTTCCAGATCGATCCCGCGCTCGCGCCAGACCTTGACCGCCTCGCGCACATCCACGTCCCCGGCCGATTTTCCGTTCAGGATCAGGCGCCAGCGGGCAAGGCTCATGGGGGATTCCGGGGGTGGGGGCGGCACAGGCTAGCAGTCGCGCGTTCTTTGCCGGTGAATGTCATCGGCCTGTCACCGATGCCCCGGAACATGGAAGGCCATAGCAGGGAAGACGGATGGAGGCAGGATCAGCCTCCGATTTTTTCAGCAGGGCCACGCCGGCAGCGGCGTGGCCTTTTTTTCAGGACGCGGCGAAGTCGGCCAGGGCCTCGCCCTGCAGGCGGTAGACGGTCCATTCGTCCTGCGGCCTGGCGCCGGCGGCGACGTAGAAATCGATCGCAGGCTGGTTCCAGTCCAGCACCGACCATTCGAAACGCCCGCAGCCCTCGGCCACGGCCTGCCGGGCGATGTGCTTAAGCAACGCCTTGCCGGCACCGGATCCGCGCTTTTCCGGGCGGATGTACAGGTCTTCCAGGTAGATGCCCTTGCGGCCCAGCCAGGTGGAGTAGTTGTAGAAGTAAACCGCGAAGCCGATCGCTTCGCCGTCGGCCTCGCAGACCAGCGCCTGCGCGCTGGCGTCAGGCCCGAACAGGCTGGCCGCGATTCCCGCCTCGTTCGTCTGCACCGACGATTCGGCCTTCTCATAGATCGCCAGTTCGCGGATGAAGCGCAGGATCAGACCTGCATCAGCAACAGTGGCCGGACGGATGTTCATGGGCAAAAAAGGGGACGGAGGGAATTAAACGAGTTTAATTCCCTCCGTCCCCTTTTTTCTCAGCGGGCGGCGGCGACGTTGGCACGCATCGCGCTGATCACCTGCTGGTAATCCGGTGCGTTGAAGATCGCCGAGCCGGCCACGAAGGCATCGGCACCGGCCGCGGCGATCGCACCGATGTTGTCGGCCTTCACCCCGCCGTCGATCTCCAGGCGGATGTCCTTGCCGCTGGCATCGATCTTCTGCCGCACCACTTTCAGCTTGTCCAGCGCCGACGGAATGAACGCTTGGCCGCCGAAGCCCGGGTTCACCGACATCAGCAGCACCAGGTCCAGGTCGTCCAGCACCCAGTCCAGGATATCCACCGGCGTGCCGGGATTGAGCACCAGGCCCGGCTTGCAGCCCAGCGAGCGGATCAGCTGGATGGTGCGGTGCGGGTGGCGGCTGGCCTCGGGGTGGAAGCTGATGTAGGTCGCGCCGGCCTCGGCGAAGTCCGGGATGATCCGGTCCACCGGCTCCACCATCAGGTGCACGTCGATCGGTGCGGTGACGCCGTGCTTGCGCAGCGCCTGGCAGACCAGCGGGCCGATGGTCAGGTTGGGCACGTAATGGTTGTCCATCACATCGAAGTGGACCCAGTCCGCGCCGGCGGCGAGGACGTTGTCGACTTCTTCACCGAGGCGGGCGAAGTCGGCCGACAGGATGGACGGGGCAATGATGCAGTTGGACATGGCCAGGGCCTTCGGAGCAGGAAGAAAAAGGGTCAGGACTCAGCGCTTGCGCAGGGTCTTGATGCGGTCGTAGGCGGCATTCACGCGGCGGCTCTTGGCCTCGGCCTGCTTGAGCAGTTCCGGCGCGGCGCCGACCAGCTTGTCGGGGTGGTACTGCGACATCAGCCGGCGGTAGGCCAGGTCGATTTCCGCCTCCGTTGCTGAAGACGTCAGTCCCAGCTCGCGATACGGGTTTTCCTTGTTCAGGCGGAACCAGTCGGCGTCGAACGCGTGGCCGATCAGCAGGCCCAGCACCGCGCCGAACAAGGGATTGGGCCGGAACAGCAGGGCCCCGGCGATGAAACCCAGCAGTTTTCCGTACCAGCGCATGGCGCTCCGGGCAGATTTGGCCAATTGGCTTTCCATTTTACGTCACAGCCGCCCCGGACGGCTTTACACTAGGCCGCCCGCTGGCCGGCGGGCCCTCCGGGTCCCTGGGCAGCTCGTATCGACGAAGCCCCCAGGAGTGCCCGTGCCGACCACGTTGTTGCAATCCGATCTTCCCGGCCTGCCCTTGCGCCATCGCGGCAAGGTGCGTGACGTTTTCGATATTCCGCGCGAGCGCCTGCCCGAAGGCACGCCGCCGGGGGACTACCTGCTGATGGTAGCCACCGATCGCCTGTCGGCCTTCGACGTGGTGCTGCCCGACCCGATCCCGGGCAAGGGCGAAATGCTCTGCCAGGTGTCCAATTTCTGGTTCGCCAAGACCGCGCACCTGATGCCCAACCACCTGACCGGCATCGACGTGGCCAGCGTGCTGCCCGAAGGCGTGGACGCGGCGTTGTACGCCAAGCGCGCGGTGGTCACCCGGAAACTCAAGCCGGTGCCGGTGGAAGCGATCGCCCGCGGCTACCTGATCGGCAGCGGCTGGAAGGACTACCAGCGCACCGGCAAGGTCAGCGGCATTGAACTGCCCGACGGCCTGCGCCAGGCCGAAAAGCTGCCCGAGCCGATCTTCACCCCGTCCACCAAGGCCGCCGTCGGCGACCACGACGAGAACATCGACTTCGATGCGATGGTCAAGGCGGTCGGCGTGGACCTGGCCGAGCGCGTGCGCGATGCGACCCTGCGCATCTACGCCTTCGCCGCCGATTACGCGCGTGAGCGCGGCATCATCCTGGCCGACACCAAGTTCGAGTTCGGCACCGATGAAGACGGCCGCCTGTACATCATGGATGAGATGCTGACCCCGGATTCTTCGCGCTACTGGCCGGCCGACGAGTACGAAGTGGGCACCAGCCCGCCGAGCTACGACAAGCAGTTCGTCCGCGATTACCTGGAAACGCTGGACTGGGGCAAGACCGCACCGGGCCCGTCCATTCCGGCCGAAGTGATCGAGCGCACGCGTGCCAAGTACGCCGAGGCCCTGCAGCGACTGGCCGGCATCAGCGTCGATTGAGGGGGCGGCGGGCGCTGCCCGCCCTCCTCTGGAAAGCTCGCCGGCCACGTGCCGGCCCGATCGGAGGCACCATGTCCAGCACGTCGCTTGCCCGCCCCGTAGACCGCTATTTCGCCAGCTACTCCGACGACCACCGCAACGTCACCAACCAGCGCATCCACGTGGTCGCGGTGCCGGCCATCCTGTGGTCGGTGGTGGCCCTGCTGTGGTGCCTGCCGCCGCTGATCACCTGGTTCCAGAACGGTATCTGGGCGGGCCTGGCGATGTTCGGCGCGTGGTGCTTCTACAACCGCCTGTCGCGCCCGCTGGGGCTGGGCATGCTGGCCGTGCTGTTCGTGATCGGCTGCACCTGCCGCCTGCTGGAAGCGGAGATCGGCCTGGGCAACCTGGCCCGGCTGGCCGGCGCGGTGTTCGTGCTGGCGTGGATCGCACAGTTCTTGGGCCACAAGCTCGAAGGCCGCAAGCCCAGCTTCCTCACCGACCTCACTTACCTGCTGATCGGCCCGGCCTGGGTGCTGGCCAAGGTCTATCGTCGCCTCGAGTGGCGTTACTGACCTGTTTTACCTGAACGGGCCGCCGGGCTGTTCGCGCCGGCCGTCGCGGCCCTGTCGGGGCGCGGAATTCCGATCCAGGCGCCAGCGGGGGCGCCGATCCTACCGCACCATCCCTTTGCAGCCCCTGCCGTACGGGCACCTTGGGGCTGCACATGTCATTCGCGACAGATACGGCAAAGTGTCGTGGCCGGTCCTGGTCAAGCACCAGCGGCACGACCTCCAAAGGGAAAAAAATGAATCAGCACACGTTCCCTGCAGTTGGAGGCGTATTCGTGGGTATCGGCGGCAAATGCCGGCCTGTTAGACTGCATGACCTGCTCGTGAATCGCGTATTCCCTGCATGATCCCAAGCCTGATCCTGCTGCTCGCCCTGCCCTTCATCCTGGCCGTGGCGGTTGCCGCTTTCTCCCGAAGTTCCCGCAGCACGGCCGCCTGGTTGGCCGCGGCCGCGCCGTTGGCCGGCCTCGCCATCCTCGCCACGCTCACCCCCGCCGTACTGGAGGGCGAGGTGCTGCGCAGCAGTGGCCAATGGCTGCCGCAGATCGGCCTGGACTTCACCCTGCGCCTGGACGGGCTGGCCTGGATGTTTGCCGGCATGGTGCTGGGCATCGGCGCGCTGGTGGTGCTGTACGCCCACTATTACCTGAGCCCGCAGGACAAAGCGCACCGCTTCTTCTGCTACCTGCTGCTGTTCATGGGGGCCATGCTCGGCATGGTGCTGTCCGGCAACCTGCTGTTGCTGATGATTTTCTGGGAGCTGACCAGCATCAGCTCGTTCCTGCTGATCGGCTTCTGGTCGCACCGCCAGGACGCGCGCGAAGGCGCCCGCATGGCGCTGGTCATCACCGGCGGTGGTGGCCTGGCACTGCTCGGCGGGGTGCTGCTGATCGGCCGCATCGTCGGCAGCTTCGACCTGGACGTGGTGCTGGCCGCCGGCGACCAGATCCGCGCCAGCGCGCTGTATCCGTATGCGCTGTTCCTGGTGCTGGCCGGCATCTTCACCAAGAGCGCGCAGTTCCCGTTCCACTTCTGGCTGCCACAGGCCATGGCCGCGCCCACCCCGGTGTCGGCCTACCTGCATTCGGCGACCATGGTGAAGGCCGGTGTCTTCCTGCTGGCACGCCTGCACCCGGCGCTTGCAGGTACCGACCTGTTCTTCTATACGGTCAGCGGCATCGGTGCGCTGACCCTGCTGATCGGCGCCTGGAACGCGATCTTCCAGCACGACCTGAAAGGCCTGCTGGCGTACTCCACGATCTCCCACCTGGGCCTGATCACCATGCTGTTCGGGCTGTCCAAGCCGATGGCGGTGGTGGCCGGTGTGTTCCATATCCTCAACCACGCCACGTTCAAGGCCTCGTTGTTCATGGCGGCGGGCATCATCGATCATGAAACCGGCACGCGTGACATGCGCAAGCTGGGCGGCCTGCGCCGGCTGATGCCGTTCACCAGTGCGCTGGCGATCATCGCCTCGCTGGCGATGGCCGGCATCCCGCTGCTCAATGGCTTCCTGTCCAAGGAAATGCTGTTCGCCGAGGCGCTCGATGCGGGCGGTCCCGCGCTGATGCAGATGGCGATGTCGATCGCCGCATTGCTGGCCGGTGTCTTCGGCGTGGCCTACAGCCTGCGCTTCGTGCACGACACCTTCTTCGGCAAGGGGCCGCATGACCTGGACCGGGTACCGCATGAACCCCCGCGCTGGATGAAGGTGCCGGTGGAGATCCTGGTGGTGATCTGCGTGGCGGTGGGCATCGCCCCGGCGCTGACCATCGCCCCGGTGCTGCATGCCGGTGCGGCGTCCATCCTCGGTGCGCAGATGCCCGAATACAGCCTGTCGATCTGGCACGGCTTCAACCTGCCGCTGGCGATGAGCGCGGCCGGCGTGCTCGGCGGCATCGCGCTGTACTTCGGCCTGCGCCGGCTGATCGACCTGTATGCCGTGCGCAACACCACGCCGGGCCGCGATGCGTTCCATCGCCAGCTCGACCTGCTGTCGGCGCTCGCCAACCGGCTGACCGCCGCGATCGCCAACGGCAGCCTGCAGCGCATGCTGCTGGGGCTGGTGGTGGTGGCCGTGGTGGCCGGTGCGGCGCCCTGGCTGGCCGCGCCGAGCTGGCCGAACTGGCCCTCACCGCAGCCGATGCCGCTGCTGGGCTGGGCGTTGTGGGCGGTGATGATGGCCTGTGCCATGGCCACCCTGCGCATGTACAAACAGCGCCTGCTGGCGGTGCTGCTGGTGGGCGGGGTCGGCCTGATGGTCGCGATGACCTTCGTGTTCCTGTCCGCGCCGGACCTGGCGCTGACCCAGCTGCTGGTGGAAATGGTCACCCTGGTGCTGATGCTGCTGGGCATGAACTATCTGCCCGCCCAGTCGGTGACCGAGCGTTCCACGCTGCGCAAATACCGTGATGCCGGCATCGCGCTGGTGGCCGGCGTGGGCCTGGCCGCATTGGCCTATACCGCGATGACCCTGCCCCCGAACACGATGGCCGGCGAGATGCTTGCCCGCTCCCTGCCGGAGGCTTATGGCAGCAATGTGGTCAACGTCATCCTGGTCGACTTCCGTGGCTTCGACACCTTCGGCGAGATCACCGTGTTCGGCATTGCCGCCCTGGTGGTGCATGCCATGCTGCGGCGTTCGCGGATGGCGCCGGAGCAGATCATGCCGGGCCCGCCGATCAAGCTGCCGGTTCCGGCCGACCTGGCCCAGATCATGTTCCCGCTGACCCTGACCGTGTCGATCTTCATGTTCCTGCGCGGCCATAACTCGCCCGGCGGTGGCTTCATCGCCGGCCTGATCCTGGCCGTGCCGCTGCTGATCCAGTACGTGATCCAGGGCACCGCGTCGGTCGAGTCGCGCTTCGGGTTCGATTACGTCCGCTGCATCGGCATCGGCCTGCTGATCGCGGTGGCCAGTGGCTCGGCGTCGATGCTGTTCGGCGTGCCGTTCCTGACCAGCGGCCACCTGGACCTGCACCTGCCGGTCATCGGCGATGTGCCGCTGGCCAGTGCGATCGGCTTCGATACCGGCGTCTACCTGGTGGTGTTCGGCGGGGCGATGCTGATGCTGTCGATGATGGGCACGATCAAGCCGTCGCGGACCCGCACCGCGCGCCGCGGCGAGATCGATCCGCAGAAGCGTTCGGCACTGACCGGGGAGATGCACTGATGGAACTGGCCATTGCAAGCGCCATCGGCGTGCTGACCATGCTCGGCGTGTACCTGCTGCTGCGCGCACGCAGCTTCGACGTCATCCTCGGCATGACCTTCCTGTCCTATGCCACCAACCTGCTCATCTTTGCCGGTGGGCGACTGGTCGCCGGCCGCCCGCCGGTGCTGAAGGAAGGCCTGGATGCGAACCTCGGCAACTACACCGATCCGCTGCCGCAGGCGCTGGTGCTGACCGCCATCGTGATCGCCTTCGCGATGACCGCGGTCACCATCGTGCTGGCCATCCGCAGCCGCAGCGACAACCACAGTGACCACGTCGACGCGCACGAGCCGGACGAGGATGCCCCGCCGCGTCGTGACGAGGACCACGCATGAACCACCTGGTGATCCTGCCGATCCTGGTCCCGCTGCTCGGCGCATCGCTGTCGCTGTTCGTGGAACACCGCCGTTACGGTCCGCGCGTGCAGCGCGCGGTGGCCTGGACGGCGCTGGCCGCGCTGTTGGCATCGGTCGTCCTGCTGTTCGCGCGCACCGCCGATGGCGCGGCGATGGTGTACCTGCTGGGCGACTGGCCGGCGCGGCTGGGCATCGCGCTGGTGGCCGACCGGCTGTCGGCATGGATGCTGCTGACCACCGTACTGCTGGCGATCGGCTGCCTGATGCACGCCTGCTCGGGCTGGGACCGGCGCGCCCCGCATTTCCATGCGTTGTTCCAGTTCCAGCTGGTCGGCCTCAACGGCGCGTTCCTGACCGGCGACATCTTCAACCTGTTCGTGTTCTTCGAAGTGATGCTGATCGCTTCGTATGGCCTGCTGCTCAGCGGTGGGCGCGGCCTGCGCATGCGCATCGGCCTGCATTACGTGGTGTTCAACGTAACCGCCTCGACCCTGTTCCTGATCGCGCTGGGCCTGCTGTACGCCTCGCTGGGGTCGTTGAACATGGCCGAGCTGTCGCAGCGCATCGCCGAAGTGCCGCCCTCGCACCTGGTGCTGGTGAAGGCCACCATGGGCCTGCTGCTGCTGGTGTTCTGCGCCAAGGCGGCGCTGATGCCGCTGTACCTGTGGCTGCCCGAGTCGTATGCGCGCGCGCCGGCCGCGGTGGCCGCGCTGTTCGCGATCATGACCAAGGTCGGCCTGTACGCGGTACTGCGCGTGCAGACCCTGTGGTTCGGCGACGAGGCCGGCGCCATGGCCGGCTACGGCCGCGACTGGCTGCTGTGGGCCGGCATCGCCACCCTGGTGCTGGGCGGACTCGGCGTGCTCGCCGCGGTACGCCTGCGCGTGCTGATCTCCTACCTGGTGGTGGTCTCGGCTGCCACGCTGTTCATCGCGTTTTCGGTGGGCAACCAGCAGGTGCTGGCCGCCGGCCTGTACTACCTGCCGCACAGCACCTTCGTCGCCGCGGCACTGTTCCTGATCGCCGACCTGATCCGCCGTCGCCGTGGCGGCGCCAGCGACCGCAAGGAAATCATCGCGCCGATGCCCGGCAAGGAAACGCCGGCAGTGCTGTTCCTGATCGCCGCCATTTCCATCGCCGGCCTGCCGCCGCTGTCCGGGTTCCTGGCCAAGGCCGCACTGCTGCAGGGCATGCCGCCATGGCTGACCGCGCCGGTGTGGGCCGCCGTGCTGGGCAGCAGCCTGCTGGTCATCATGGGGCTGGCCCGTGCCGGCATCCGCCTGTTCTGGCGCGTACCGCCGGTCGACCCGGACGCGCCCAAGCCGCGCAAGGCGCCGACCCGCCGCATCGAACTGCTTGCCGCCTGCCTGCTGCTGCTCTACGGCATCGGCATGACGGTGTTCGCAGCCCCGCTGATGCGCCACGCCGATGCCATCGCCAGTGATCTGCTGCAGCCCTCCGGTTATGTCGACCAGGTGCGGGGCGAGCAGCCGGAGATCCGTCACCCATGAACCACAAACGCCCCCTGCTGCGCCGGATCTTCCCGTCGCTGCCGCTCACCATCATGGTCATCGTGTTCTGGCTGCTGATGTCGGACAGCTTCAGCGTGGGCCTGCTCGCGCTGGGCCTGCTGCTGGGCCTGGTGGTGCCGCTGTTCGCCGCGCGGCTGGACCGCGAGTTCGCCCGCATCGGGACGCTGCGGCCGGTGCCGAAACTGCTGGTGACCACGCTGTGGGACATCCTGGTGTCCAACATCGAAGTGGCCGGCCAGGTGCTGGGCAAGGAAAGCAGGATCCATCCGGGCTTCGTCTGGATTCCGCTGGACATCGCCAACGTGCATGGCATCGCCGCGCTGACCAGCATGATCACACTGACCCCCGGCACCGTGTCGGCTGCGCTGAGCGACGACCGAAAATACCTGCTGGTGCACGTGCTGAACCTGGACGATGAGCAGCACCTGATCACCGAGATCAAACGCCGTTACGAGGCCCCGCTGATGGAGATCTTCCCATGACCGGATTCGATGTCATCCAGAACACCCTGGTGGTGTGCATGCACGTGGTCGGGCTTGCCATGCTGCTGGCGACCTGGCGCCTGCTGCGCGGACCCACCGTGCCCGACCGCATCCTCGCTCTGGACACGCTGTCGGTGACCGCCATCGCGCAGCTGATGCTGTTCGGCATGTACCTCAATTCGGCGATCTACTTCGAAGCCGCGCTGATCATCGCCATGCTCGGGTTTGGCAGCACCGTGGTGCTGAGCAAGTTCGTGCTGCGCCGGGATATCGTCGAATGATCACCGTCATCCAGATCGTGCTGTCGGTGGTGCTGCTGTTCGGCTGCTTCTTCATCCTGGTCGGTGCCTTGGGCCTGGTGAAGCTGTCCACGTTCTTCAAGCGCCTGCACGCCCCGACCAAGGCCAGCACGCTGGGCGTGGGCTGCGTGCTTGTGTCATCGGTGGCGTACCACATCTTCCTGGGCCAGGACCCGCAGCCGCGCGAACTGCTGATCACCATCTTCCTGTTCATCACCGCGCCGATCAGCGCCCACCTGATGGCGAAGGCAGCGCTGTCGCTGCTGATGGAAACCCGCCCCAGCCTGCCCGGCAACGAACGCGCCGAAGAAGAGCAGCTGCCGCCGCCGGAGCCGGTACGCGAACAGCAGCTGGAAGGCACCGACGAAACCTTTACCGCCAACGACAGCAAGCAGTAGCAGGCCGTTCAGGGCCGACGTCGGTCGGCCATCGGCTTCAGGCCACCAGCAACGCCAGCTCCAGGCCCACCCACGCCACGAAGGCGCCGAGCAGCACGCCGCCTTCGGCGCGGCTGATGCGCAGGTCGCCGCGCAGCATCGGGTACAGCACCAGCGCGAAGGCCAGCACCGCCGGCAGCTCCAGGCGCACAAACGACGCCGGCAGGGCCAGTGGCTGCACGACCGCCATCACGCCGATCACCAGCAGCAGGTTGACCACGCTGGAGCCCAGCACGTGGCCGACCACCATGTCGCCCTGACCGCGTCGTGCCGCCATCACCGCAGCGGCGATTTCAGGCAGCGCGGTGCCGATGGCCACCGGCAGCAGACCGACCAGCAGCGGCGTCCAGCCGAGCGCAGCGCCGAGGTCCGCAGCAGCCCCCACGACCAGCCGGGCGCCCCAGTACAAGGTCAGCGCGGCGATCGCCATGCGCACCAGGTTCAAGGTCAGTCCCGGCCGTGACACGGCGGCATCGGCAATCAGCGCCCTTACCTCCGGTGCCTCGTGGCGGCCACGGCGCAGCAGCAGCACGAAGAACAACACGAAGGCCGCCAACAGCACGCCGCCTTCCCAGCGCAGCAGCTGCCCATCCAGGCCGAACACGATCAGCAGCAGCGCCGCCGCCAGTACGCCGAACCAGGCCACCACGACTACCCGCGCGCGCAGCAGCAGGGGCACGGCCAGTGCGGCCAGGGCGAGGGTCAGGCCGAGGTTGGCCAGCGTGCTGCCCACCACGTTGCCGAGCGCCAGTTCAGGCTGTCCGACCGCCAGCGCACGCGCATTCACCGCCAGCTCCGGCACTGAGGTCGCCACGCCCAGCAGCAACAGACCGGCGGTGAAGGGCGATGCACCGAAGCGCTGGGCCAATCCCGAAGCGGCCTTGACGACGGTGTCGCCGCCAAGGCCCAGCAGGATGATGCCGAGCACGAACCAGGCGATGGCGAGGGCGATCATCAGGCAATCCTTTAGCGGGAGTCACGGCGATTCTACGGTGGATCCCCGCGTCCCGGTGGCTCACTGCCACTGGTGGGTGACGACAGTTTCGTCGTCACCTCCTCACCGCATCCTCAGCCACACCCTTCCACATAATCGACCTGCGGCGGCAGCCCCACCCGCCAGGCACTGACCTTGCCATCGGCGCCGAGCGCGAAATCGATGATGCCGTGTCCTTCCTGCGCCGGACGCACGCGCAGGTGCTGGGCCTGCGGATCGTATTTGTCCGGGCCCAGGTCGGCGCGTTCGGGATACAACTGCTGCAGTTCGCCCAGGCTCATCCCCACGCGGCCGCCGCCCGGGGCGACGATGGCCGGACCGCGCACGTCGTAGCGCACCAGCCGGTTGCCTTCGATCATCAGGAACGGGCCTTCGGCTGACTCCTTCTGCGGGCGGATGTAATGGCATTCATCGTTCGGCACTTCGCCCTGCAGCGGCGCACCGAATCGGCCGCGGACATCGTCCAGGCTCGCGCCCAGGTCCACCGCGCCGAAGCCATCCAGGCGCGCCGGGCTGTCGCTGCGCGGGTCCACCGGCGAGGCGGTGGCCATGTCCGCATCGGCGGCGACATTGGCGTCCTTGGCGGGGTTGGTGGCGGCTTCGGTCATCGGCGAGGTCGCCTCCGGACTCGCTTCCGGACCCTGGCTGCAGGCGGCAAGGGACAGGGCCAGCAGGCCGGCAACGGGGAAGGCTTTCATCGTGACATCTCTTGGAAGGCAGTGCGCGAACGCTACCGCGGCGGGTGTGCACGCGCCGCATTGTCATCAGCGTTTCACGGCAGGCATTCAGGCTCGGCCTGCACCGCCTTCTCTGTAGCCGCCCATGCTCCCGCGCAAGACCGACCAAGCCCGAACCGCGCTGCAGGCCCACCGCGCCCCGCTGGACATGCGCCAGCGCCGCCTGTTGATCCTCTGCGATGGCCAGCGCGACCTCGCCGCGCTGACCACGATGATCGGTGCGGATGCCCCGGCGATGGTGATCCAGCTGGTCCAGGCCGGGTATCTGGTGACCACACCGGAACGGCCGGAACCGTCAGCTTCCGCAGCGCTGCCAGTCGCCCCGGCCACGCCCCCCGGCGCGGGTTCCGCCCTCGCCTCGTCAGCACCCAACGAACGCCGGCGTTCCATGGCGGCTGCGCGCATCTACCTGCTGGGCATCCTGGAAATGCAGCGCCACCCGCAGGCCGCCGCGCTGTTCCGCGAACTGCAGCAGGCCCGCCTGGAAGGCGACGTGGTGGACACCATGCAGGCCGCCCTCGACGCACTAACCCAGCTGACCTCCGCCGGCTACGCCGAGCGTGTCCACGACCGCCTGCTGGAAGTCCTCCCGCGGGACCACCTCGACGCCTTCAAAAAGGGGACGGAGGGAGTTAAGTCCCTTCCGGCAATGCCAGAAACGACTTAACTCCCTCCGTCCCCTTTTTTCAGCGGAAGTTGTTGCGCAGGCCGTTCCAGCACTGCTGGTAGTCGCCCTGGCGGTGGGCGGCGGACAGCGCCTGTGCGGTCGGGCGGATCACCCCGCGGGTCTCGAACATGAAGGCCATGGTGTCCTTGATCACGTCCGGCCGCGACAGGTCGGCCGCCGATGCCTTGTCGAAGGTCGGCGCATCCGGGCCGTGGCCGCTCATGCAGTTGTGCAGCGATGCCCCCCCGGGCACGAAGCCTTCGGCTTTCGCGTCGTAGGCACCGTGCACCAGGCCCATGAACTCGCTGGCGATGTTGCGGTGGAACCACGGCGGCCGGAAGGTGTGCTGGGCCACCAGCCAACGCGGCGGGAAGATCGCGAAATCCATGTTGCTGGTGCCGGCGGTATCGCTCGGCGAATGCAGCACCAGGAAGATCGACGGATCCGGGTGGTCGAAGCTGATCGATCCGATCGTGTTGAAACGGCGCAGGTCGTAGCGGTACGGCGCATAGTTGCCGTGCCACGCCACCACGTCCAGCGGCGAGTGGTCGATGCGCGCACGCCACAGCTGGCCTTCGAATTTCGCCACCAGCTCGAACTCGCCGTCCAGGTCTTCGAACGCGGCCTGCGGGGTTTCGAAGTCGCGCGGATTGGCCAGTCCGTTCGAACCGATCGGCCCCAGGTCGGGCAGCTTGAGCAGCGCACCGAAGTTCTCGCAGACGTAACCCCGCGCCTGCCCGTCCGGCAGTTCCACGCGGAACCGCACGCCGCGCGGGATCACCGCGATCTGCTGCGGCTCGACCTCGACCACGCCCATTTCAGTCAGCAGGCGCAGGCGTCCCAGTTGCGGGACGATCAACAGCTCGCCATCGGCGTTGTAGAAATAACGCCCCTGCATGTCACGGTTGGCGGCGTACAGGTGGATGGCCACGCCGGCATGCGCTTCCGGGCCGCCGTTGCCGCCCATCGTGTACAGGCCTTCGATGAAATCGGTCGGCGCCTCGGGCAGCGGCAGCGGGCTCCAGCGCAGCTGGTTCGGCGACGCCGGCAGCCCGTGGAAGCTGCCCTGCAGGCGATCCTGCGCGAACGCAGTGAACTCGCCATGGGTCACCGCCGGGCGGATCCGGTACAGCCAGCTGCGGCGGTTGCTGCCGCGCGGGGCGGTGAATGCGGTGCCGGACAACTGCTCGGCATACAACCCGTGGGCCACGGTCTGCGGCGCGTTCTGCCCGATCGGCAGCGCGCCGGCCCGCGCCTCGCTGGCGAATTCGTTGCCGAACCCGGTCTGGTAGCCGCGTGCTTCGATGGTGCTGGTCATGTCTGGCATCCCGTCATGTGCCGGCGCGTGGCCGGCACCTACCTTACCCGAGCGATCTGCCGCTTACAGTACGCCGCGGCGCATCTGGTCGCGTTCGATGCTTTCGAACAGCGCGGTGAAGTTGCCTTCGCCGAAGCCTTCATTGCCCTTGCGCTGAATGATCTCGAAGAAGATCGGGCCGATGCAGTTCAGGGTGAAGATCTGCAGCAGCTTGCGCTGGTGGGTCTCCGGATCGGCATCGATCAGGATCTTGTTGCGGGCCAGCCGCGCCACGTCTTCTCCATGCCCCGGCACGCGCTGGTCGATCACGTCGAAGTAGGTGTCCGGCGTGTCCAGGAACTGCACGCCCTGCTCGCGCATGGCTTCCACGGTCGCGTAGATGTCATCGGTGAAGCAGGCGATGTGCTGGATGCCTTCGCCCTTGTAGGCGTCCAGGTATTCGTTGATCTGGCTCTTCGGATCGGACGATTCATTGAGCGGGATGCGCACGATGCCATCCGGTGCGGTCATCGCCTTGGACACCAGGCCGGTCTTCAGGCCCTTGATGTCGAAGTAGCGGATCTCGCGGAAGTTGAACAGCCGCTCGTAGTAGTCCGACCACTGCTGCATGTTGCCGAAGTACAGGTTGTGGGTCAGGTGGTCGATGAAGGTCAGGCCGAAGCCCTTCGGTGCCGGGTCGGCGCCTTCCACCGCGACATAGTCATCGCCGTAGATGCTGCCGGCATCGCCGTAGCGGTCCACCA
Source organism: Stenotrophomonas chelatiphaga (assembly GCF_001431535.1). Classification (GTDB taxonomy): domain Bacteria; phylum Pseudomonadota; class Gammaproteobacteria; order Xanthomonadales; family Xanthomonadaceae; genus Stenotrophomonas; species Stenotrophomonas chelatiphaga. The sequence continues at coordinate 18,718 of NZ_LDJK01000062.1, read as the reverse complement.
GGTACAGCATGCAGTCGCCGATGCCCTTGATGACCGGCGCATCCACCGCCCTGGAGTCGGGCTTGAAGTCGACCGGCTCGGCGCCATTGCCCAGCGCGGTCTGGTAGACCTCGGCACCGGGCTTCTGGAAGCGGATGGCGAAACCGCAGGCGCACGGCCCGTGCTTTTCAGCGAAGTCGGCGGCGAACGAGTCCGGATCTTCGTTGACCAGGAAGTTCACTCCGCCCTGCCGATACACGGTGATCGGGCGGGTGGCGTGCTTGAGCACGGCGGAAAAGCCCATGCTGCGGAAGTAGGCATGCAGCTCCTGGCCGCGGCCGGCGGGGGCGGCGAATTCGACGAACTCGAAGCCGTCGATGCCCATCGGGTTTTCAAACGTGGTCACCTGCATGCCCAGATTGGGGTGCGAGGCGGTCTGGACGGTGGTATTCATGGCATAAGGCTCCGAATCTTTTCCGCATCAAACCAGGTGCGGGCGACAGAGGGACCCGCGACAATGCAGGGCTAGTACATCCCCCTTTATAGTTACACCTGAAACCACCAGCAAGGTGCACCGCAGCATGAGCCCACCCGATCCCGCCTCCACCAGCGTGCGTGCCTCGCACGTCCTGCTCGACCTGGAACAGTTCCTGCCCTACCGGCTGAGCGTGCTCTCCAACCGGGTCAGCGGCAACATCGCCAAACTGTACGGCGATCGCTACGGCCTGGCGATTCCGGAATGGCGGGTGATCACCATCCTGGCGCTGTATCCGGGCTCGTCGGCCAGCGAAGTGTCCGAGCGCACGGCGATGGACAAGGTCGCGGTCAGCCGCGCGGTGGCGCGGTTGCTGGAACGCGGCTTCATCAAGCGTGAAACCCACGGCGACGACCGTCGCCGCTCGGTGCTGGCGCTGTCGGCGGCCGGCTTCGAGGTCTACGAAACGATCGCCCCGCTGGTCATCGAAACCACCCGCAAGCTGATGTCCGTGCTCAGCGAAGATGAAGAACAGCTGCTGGAAAAGCTGATCCTGCGGCTGGCCGGTGAAGGCCTGCAGCGGATGGGCGAAGCCTGACTGCAGGCTCAGCTCAGGTGCTTGCGGCGGGCGTAGACCCAGGGCGCCGCAAGCGCGCCGATGGCACCGGCAGCGAAGCCGAGCGAAGCCGCCACCGTGGCCGCTTCGATCGCCCCCGGCAGCGCCAGTGCGGCGGTGACCAGCAGCAGTGACGGCAGGCCGACGAAGATGGCCAGGAAGAACGGCCAGCGCGGCACCCAGGTTCCCAGCTGCAGCAGGCTCACCGGCTGCCAGATGTCCCCATTGGCATCCTCGGCGATCTTCCGCACCACCACCGGCAGGCTGATCTCCGGCAGCGCGCGGCCCTGCCGTGCCGTGGCCAGTTCGCGCGCCACCGATTCGATGGCGGGATAGCTGGACGGCCACGGCTGCGGCGGTTTCACGCCGTAGGCGACCAGCAGCGGCACGCTCAGCCAGGGCGCCGGCAGCGGCCGCAGACGGCGCCGGCCGTGTACGCACCAGACCTCGCGCTGGCCATGCGCGGTTACTTCGTACAGGGCCAGTTCTTCGGCCGGCGGGTAGCCGAGCATGGTGGTGCGCGCGGCCAGCGTATCCACCCCCATCGCACGCAGGAAGCCCGGACGGCTGCGTCCTTCCTGCATCCACGCCAGCCCCAGGGCACCGATCAACACGGCATCGGCATGGTCGCGGCTGCCGACCGTCGCCCGCTCGTCGCTGGCCAGCAGCCAGGCCAGCGACTGCGGCTCGGCGACGTCGGCCACCGACCAGCGACCGCTGTCGCCCAGTACATGCCGCAGCGGCAGGCGCATCGGCGCGGTCTCGCCCCGTTCGGCCACCTGCAGGAACGGCAGCACGCCCTGCACGAAGGCCGCCACATCCACCGCCCGTCCGCCCTGCCCCAGCCATTCCGGCGGCAGCAGGCCGGCCAGCCGCGGGTCACGGGCCAGCAAGTCCAGGCGTTCTTTCTGTTCGACCAGTTTCTGCACCGCAGCGGCCAGCGCGGCGTTGTCCGGCAGGGCCACCACGGGCAGCTTGTGCGTGCCAGGCGGTATCGCCGCCGCAGCAACCGCAGCGCCATCGTCCATCAGCACATCCACCGCAGGCAGTGCCACGGTGTCGGCAGGGGGATGGTCGATCAGCTCGCTGTGCATCGGACGCTCCAGGTCGTGCGCCACGGTCAGCGTGGCGTCGGTACCTTGGCGTTAGCGGCCGCAGCGCGGCTGAATTGAGTGCCGCCGCTTGGCATCGCGCCTCAGCGCGGCGCCCACTCCTTCATGAAGGCCAGGAACTTCGCGCGGTCGTAGCTCTTGCCCTGTTCCAGTTCACCGGTGAACTGCGAATGCAGCAGGCCACCTTCGGCATCCAGCACGAACAGGTGCGGGTAGCCCTTCACTTCCGGAAACTGCGACAGGAACGCTTTGTTCTCGTTGTCTTCGCTGTAGTTGACCTTCATCCACACGTAGTTGGCATCGCGCAGCCGGCGCACTTCGGCATCGCCTTCGACGAATGTGTCCAGGATGTGGCACCACGGGCACCACTCACCGCCCACGTCCAGGATGATGCGCTTGTTGCCACGCTGCGCTTCCACCTTGGCCGTTTCCAGGTCGGCGGCCGGGTCTCGGGCCGGATCGAAGGAGGCGTTGAGGGCCGCGATGGCCGCGATGTCCGCGGCCGCCGGGGTGTTGCCGGAGGCCACCGGCACGCTGGGATCAGCGGCCGGTGCCTCGGTGGGTCGCGTATCAAGCGGCTGCGCAGGCGCCTTGGCGGTATCGGGACCGGGTTGCGAGCACGCTGCCAGTGCAGCGGCCAGAACCCCCATGGACATCCAACCTGCGGTCTTGCGCATTCACTCTTCCTCTTACTTGACGCCGTGCATCAGCTTGTTGATCAGCGGCGCCAGCAGGAACAGGATCACACCCGAACCGATCAACGCCCAGAAACCGAAGGTATACCCTTTCAGGGCCGATTCCACGGTCATGCCGCCTTCACCGCTGACCACGCCGGCGAAGATGCCCGACAGGTTGTTGCCGATGCCGGTGGACAGGAACCAGCCCCCCATGCCGAAGCCGACCAGACGCACCGGCGCCAGCTTGGTCACCATCGACAGGCCGATCGGCGACAGGCACAGCTCACCGATGGACTGGATCACGTAGACCATGAACAGGGTCCAGAACGGGATCTTGCCGTCCACGACCAGCTGCGACAGCGCGAACATCAGCAGCGCGAACGCGGCGCCGTTGAACAGCAGGCCCAGGCCGAACTTGCGCGGGATGGACGGGTTGGCACGGCCCATCGCCACCCAGATCCAGGCGATGATCGGCGCCAGGGTGATGATCGCCACCGAGTTCACCGACTGGAACCAGGCGGTCGGGAATTCCCAGCCGCCGAGGTTGCGGTTGACGATGTTGTCGGCCAGGAAGGTGAACGAGCTGCCGGCCTGTTCGAAGAACATCCAGAACATCACGTTGAAGGCGAAGATGATCAGCATGGCGATCACGCGGTCGCGCGCCACCTTGCCGTTGCGGATGCCTTCCACCAGCAGCAGGACCGCCAGCGCGATGAACAGCACCAGCAGGATCCAGGCCAGCGCGGTGGCGCCGGTGGACAGCAGGAAGAAGGCGACCGGGATGGCCACCAGCGAACCCACCGCGACCATCACGATGCGGCCGTAGCCTTCGGCGCCGACCGGCGGTGCGCCGATGCCCTGCAGGCCCTTGCGGCCGATGTAGAACCACACCAGGCTGATCAGCATGCCCACGCCGGAGGCGATGAACACCACCTTGTAGGACGGCATGGCGCTGGTGCCGAACACCTTGCGTGCCAGGTATTCGGTCAGTACCGGGGCGATCATCGCGCCGATGTTGATGCCCATGTAGAAGATGGTGAAGCCCGAATCGCGCCGCGGATCGTCCAGCCGATACAGCTTGCCGACCATGGTCGAGATGTTCGGCTTGAACAGGCCGTTGCCCACGATGATCGTGGCCAGGCCCAGTTCGAACACCTGGTGGTTGGGCAGGGAGATCATGAACAGGCCCGCGGCCATGATCACCGCACCGGTCAGGATCGACCGCTGATAGCCCAGCACCCGGTCGGCGATGTAGCCGCCGAAGATGGCCGCTGCGTAGACCAGCGCCAGGTAGGCGCCGTAAGTGCGGCTGGCCGCGGCTTCACCGCCGGCGTCGCCGTTGTAGAACTGCGACACGATGTACAGCACCAGTGCCCAGCGGATGCCGTAGAACGCGAAACGTTCCCAGAACTCGGTCATGAACAGCATCCACAGCGGGCGTGGATGGCCCAGTGTGGTCTTGAATTCCGGCACGGCCGGTTCGGGGGTATTCGCAGTGGCGTTCAGGCTCATGCGGGATTCCTGGTTCGGTGGATGACAGGCACGTCCGCTGTGCCGAGCTAACGCGCGAGGATCACCGACTTCTGGCGTTCACGTCAAATACACACCGATCGAAGCAGGTCACCGCCGGGTCGCGGAACTTGCAAACGCAACAATCTGAATGGGGGACGCCGGCCGCTCAGCCTTCCAGCGTGGTGCGCACCTGGAACAGTTCGGGGAAGAAGGTCAGTTCCAGCGCCTTGGCCAGGAAGCCCACCCCGGACGAACCGCCGGTGCCACGCTTGAAGCCGATCACCCGCATCACCGTGCGCATGTGGCGGAACCGCCACAGCTGGAAGGCAGTCTCCAGGTCGACCAGGTCCTCGCACAGGGCGTACTCGCGCCAGTAGCGGTCGGTGTTCTGGTAGATGCGCTCGAACACCGGATGCAGCGCATCGTCGGCCACGTGCGGCTGCGTCCAGTCGCGGTCCAGGTACTGCGCCGGGATGTCGTGGCCGAAGCGCGACAGGTACTGGAGGAACTCCTCGTACAGGCTCGGCGCCTCGAGCGCCTGGCGCAGCCGCTGCTGGCCTGCTTCGTCGTGTTCGAACACCTTGAGCATCTGCGCGTTCTTGTTGCCCAGCAGGAACTCGATGTAGCGGTACTGCAGCGACTGGAAGCCCGAGGACGGGCCCAGCACGTCGCGGAAGCCCATGTATTCGGACGGGGTCAGCGTTTCCAGCACCGACCACTGCTCTGTCAGCTGGCGCAGCACCAGCTTGCTGCGTGCCAGGACCTTCTGGCACTGCCAGACCTGGTCGCGCTGCAGGAAACCGATCGCCGCGCCCAGCTCATGCGCCAGCAGCTTCAACCACAGCTCGGACGTCTGGTGCTGGATGATGAACAGCATCTCGTCATGGTGGGCCGGGCTGGACAGCGGCTGCTGCGCGCTGAGCAGCTGGTCCAGCCGCAGGTAGCCGCCGTAGGTCAGCCGGTCCTGCAGGTCGGTCAGGATGCCGGCTTCGAGATCGCGTTGGTTGTTGTCGACGGACATGGGGGCGGGACCGATGAAAAGAGAAAGCGTAGCAGGACGACAGTCGGTTACCGGCTGCGCTGGGTGACGACCTTGGTGCCTCACCGGCTGCGGTGGGTGACGACCGTTGGTCGTCACAGGCCCTCGTGGAACGCACAAACCCGCATCCCGGCGCGTGGAACCGGTTCCCGAGGGTCCCATCCCCGCCTTCACGGGCGTATTCTGGTGCTCTGCAGCAACGGCTGAATACGTTGCTGCAACGGGCCGCCTACCCGCCGGCAGGGGCCTCATCGGGGAAACCCTTGCTGCGCCGCAGGACGGCTTTTTCATACACCGTCCTTAACATGGCGATTCATATCATTTGTAACTTCCTGTCGAAGGTGCAGTCCGCAATGACAGTTGCTGCTGAGTTCAAGATCGAATATCTCCAATACCTGGACGCGGACGGCAAGCTCGTCCGCGACGACCTGCCCGCGTCCCTGCGGGATCCCAAGGTGCTGGTCCCGCTGTTCAAGCAGATGCTCTACGTGCGCGTCTTCGACAGCAAGTCCATCGCGCTGCAGCGCACCGGCAAGCTGGGTACGTACGCGGCCTGCCTGGGCCACGAAGCGGCCCACGTCGGCATCGGTGCGGCCATGCATCCCAGCGACGTGTTCGCGCCGAGCTACCGCGAATACGGTGCGATGTTCATGCGTGGCGTGCGCCCGTACGACGTGCTGATGTACTGGGGCGGCGACGAGCGCGGCAACGACTACGGCGGCAATGCGGCCAAGGACTTCCCGTTCTGCGTGCCGATCTCCACCCAGTGCCTGCATGCGGCCGGCGCGGCGCTGAAGTTCAAGCTCAACGATGAGAAGCAGATCGCCGTGGCGGTGTGCGGCGACGGTGGCAGTTCCAAGACCGACTTCTACGCGGCACTGAATTCGGCCGGCGCCTACAAGCTGCCGCTGATCCTGTGCATCGTCAACAACGGCTGGGCGATTTCGGTGCCCCGTTCGGCCCAGACCGGTGCCGAAACGCTGGCGCAGAAGGGCCTGGCCGGTGGCCTGCACTGCCTGCAGGTGGATGGCAACGACCTGATCGCGGTGCTGGCGGCGATGGAGCAGGCGCGCGAACGCGGCCTGTCCGGCAACGGCGGCACGGTACTGGAACTGATGACCTACCGCCTGTCCGACCACACCACCGCCGACGACGCGCGCCGCTACCGCGACGACGCCGAAGTGAAGGATGCCTGGCTGCTGGAACCGATGCTGCGCCTGCGCAAGTACCTGACCGACCAGGGCGTGTGGAGCGAAGCCGAAGAGAAGGCCTGGATCGAGCAGTGCGGCGCGCGCGTGGACGAGGACGTGAACCAGTACCTCAACACCCCGGTGCAGCCGGTCGAAGCGATGTTCGATTTCCTGTATGCCGATCCGCCGCCGGACCTGTTGGCCCAGCGCGCTGCCGCCATTGCCCTGGAGCAGCGTCATGGATGACATCAAGCACGGCGCTCCTGCTTCCCGCACCAATGCCGCCGACAGCGCCGCTGTCGCCGGTGGAGACACCGTCATGACCACCACCCCCATCACCCTGATCGAAGCCATCACCCAGGCGCTGGCCTGGGAGCTGGAGCACGACAGCTCGGTGCTGGTGCTGGGCGAGGACGTGGGCGTCAACGGCGGCGTGTTCCGCGCCACCGCCGGCCTGCAGCAGCGCTTCGGCGCCAACCGCATCCTCGACACCCCGCTGGATGAAACCACCATCGCCGGCCTGACCATCGGCCTGGCGGCGCAGGGCATGAAGCCGATCGCCGAAGCCCAGTTCGACGGCTTCATGTACCCGATGGTCGACCACATCATCTGCCATGCCGCGCGCCTGCGTACCCGTACCCGTGGCCGCCTGCACTGCCCGATGGTGCTGCGCGTGCCGTGGGGCGGTGGCATCCGTGCCCCGGAACACCACAGCGAAGCCAACGAATCGATCTTCACCAACGTGCCGGGCCTGCGCGTGGTGCTGCCGTCCTCGCCGCAGCGCGCCTACGGCCTGCTGCTGGCGGCGATCCGTGAACCGGATCCGGTCATCTACATGGAGCCCAAGCGCATCTACCGCCAGTACAAGGAAGTGGTGGTCAACGATGGCGAAGCGCTGCCGCTGGATGTCTGCTTCGTGCTGCGCGACGGCACCGACGTGACCCTGGTGACCTGGGGTGCGCAGGTCAAGGAAGCCTTGGAAGCAGCCGACAAACTGGCCGGCGAAGGCATCAGTGCCGAAGTCATCGACGTGGCCACGCTGCGCCCGCTGGACTTCGCCACCATTGCCGAATCGGTGGCCAAGACCGGCCGCTGCGTGATCGTGCAGGAGGCCCCGAAGACCGCGGGCTTCGGTGCGGAAATCGCCGCACGGCTGGCCGAGGAATCGCTCTACGACCTGCTGGCACCGGTCGAGCGCGTGACCGGCTATGACACCCACATTCCGCTGTTCCGCCTGGAAATGAAGTACCTGCCCAGCGTGGAGCGGATCGTGGCGGCGGCCAAGCGCGCCGTTGCGGCAGGCTGAGATGCGGGCCCGTCTGCTCGGCCCGTACCGCAGCCAGTACCCCAACCCGCTCCGCCTGCGCACCGGCCAGATCGTCGAGGTCGGTGTGCGCGATGAGGAATGGCCGGCGTTTGCCTGGGTGCGCACCCGCGACGGTGGCGCAGGCTGGGCGCCGGTCGCCTGGTTGCAGGTGCTGGACGATGGCCACGCAGAAGCCCTGCGTGACTATGACGCCAGCGAACTGGACGTGGAAAACGGCGAGCTGGTACGGCTGCATCATGAACATGGGGGGTGGTGGTGGTCCGAGCGCGCGAATGGCGCGACGGGCTGGCTGCCGGCCCACGAACTGGAACTGCTGGAAGAGAACTGCACATGAGCCAGACCAAGAATTTCAACCTGCCCGACCTCGGCGAAGGCCTGCCGGACGCCACCATCGTGGAATGGTTCGTCAAGGAAGGCGACACCATCCGCCTGGATGAGCCGCTGGTGTCGATGGAGACCGCCAAGGCCGTGGTCGAAGTGCCTTCGCCGGTGTCCGGCAAGATACTGAAGCTGTCCGGCGCGGCCGGTGACATCATCCCGACCGGCGCGGTGCTGGCCAGTTTCGAACTGGACCCGAACCTGCCGCAGCGCGCGGACGGCCAGGACACCGGCCACAGCCACGGCCACGCCGCACCGGCCGCCGCCCCGAGTACCGGGCAGCCTGCGCCGGCACAGGCCGATGCCGTGGTGGCCTCGGATGAGGGCGGTGAGATCAAGGACGGTGGTGAGCGCGATGACGCCGGCACCGTGGTCGGCGCGATGCAGAGCTCCAACGCCGTGCATGCCGAACAGGCGGTCGCTGTCGGCGGGGTCAAGGCCGTGCCCGCGGTGCGTGCGATGGCGCGCAAGCTGGGCGTGGACCTGTCGCGCGTGCGCGCCAGCGGTACCGAGGGTGCGGTGACCATGGCCGACGTCAAGCAGGCTGCCGCCGATGGCAGCGCCAAGGTCGGCGCCGCGCCGGCCGCAGCGGCTGCAGCGCAGTCCGCGCCGGTGTCCGCACCGGCACCGGCACGCGTGGAAAGCCAGCGCGCGCCGATGTCGGCCGCCGGCAAGCCGATGCGGACCCAGCCGCCGGGCGTGGTCGCCAAGGGCCAGCCGGAACAGTTGAAGGGCGTGCGTCGCAACATGGCGCGGGTGATGGCCGATGCACACAGCAAGGTCGTTCCGACCACGCTGAACGATGACGCCGACCTGCATGCCTGGTTGCCGGGCAACGATGTCACCGCGCGCCTGGTGCGCGCGATCGTGGTGGCCTGCCAGAAGGTCCCGGCGATGAACGCCTGGTTCGATGGTGAGGCGCTGACCCGCACCCTGCACGCGCATGTCGACGTGGGCATCGCGGTGGATACCGAGGAAGGACTGTTCGTGCCGGCCCTGCGCAATGCCGACATGCTCGATGCACGCGGCATCCGCGAAGGCGTCAACCGCCTGCGTGAGCAGGTGGAGGCGCGTTCGATCGCTGCCTCGGAACTGAGCGGCTACACGATCTCGCTGTCCAACTTCGGCATGTTCGCCGGTCGCTATGCCACCCCGGTGGTGGTACCGCCGTGCGTGGCCATCGTCGGCGCCGGCCGTGCCCGCCACCAGATGACCCCGGTGATGGGCGGCGTGGAAGCGCACAAGGTGATCCCGCTGTCGGTCACCTTCGACCACCGCGTGGCCACCGGCGGTGAAGCCGCACGCTTCCTGCGCGCGATGATGGACGACCTGGCCCTGGCCAACTGATGCGGTAGTGACGGCCGCTGGCCGCCAGACGGTAGTGACGGCCGCTGGCCGTCAAGGAAGGGTCGGATCCCTGGCCAAGGCCAGTCGATCCGACCCTTTTCCGTTCAGGCCTCGCGCGGCGGCAAGCCTTCGGCCCGGCTGTGCACGCGCAACCGATGCCCATCCGGGTCCAGGCCAACGAAGGTATGGCCGAACGCCAGCGTTACCGGTGCCTGCGCGATCTCCACCCCCAGCGCCAGCCACGCCGCGTGCATCCGTTCAACGTCCGCAGCGCTGGCCACCACCATGGTCAGCTCACACGCGCCGGGTGCGCCCAAGGCGGTGGGCTGCACGTCCTCGCGGTCCCAAAGCCCCAGCGCGGGGCCATCCGGAACGACGAACAAGGCAAATCCAGGCGCGAGCTGGCTCGCCGGCCGGCCCATGATGCCGGCATAGAAAGCGGCGCTGAGAGAAACATCGCGTACGTAGTGCATGACGGCGTCGGGCTTGAACATGGGATCACTCGCTTGGGAAGAGCGTCCATCCTGCTGCCACCCTGCTGACAGTTCCGGTCAGCAGCGATCCAGCCAGTCCGGCGTGATGCCCTGCTCGCGCTGCCAGCGCGTGAGCAGCGCGCTGCGTGGCGTGGGATAGCGTGAGTCCTGCGCCTGCGCGGACTCGATGCGGTCCAGCCGGAAATGGCGGAAGCCGCCGCGTAGTTCGCACCACGCCGCCAGCATCGGAACTTCGTCGAAGTAGGCCAGCGCGAACGGCCACACCGTCCGCTGGCTGAGGCATCCCGCCAGGTCGCGGTAGCCGATGTCCACGCGCTGCTGCGAACCGATGGCCTCGCGGACGACCTGCAGCGAGGTCGCAACGACTGCCTCCATCGGCCGCGCAGGGCCGACCCGCAGGCCACTGGTCTGCAGCTGCTGCCGGCGCTCGGTGGGCAGTGCGTGGCCGATGCGGGCCAGTGCATCACGCGCCGCCTCGGCCAGCCCGGGATCGGCACGCGACGCCACCCAGCGCAACCCAAGCACCAGTGCATCGATCTCCGCCGGCGGCAGGGTCAGCGGCGGCAGGGTGTCAGCAGGCTGCAGCAGATAGCCGATGCCAGCCTCACCGCGCAGGTCCGCGCCCTGCTGCTGCAGCGTGGCGATGTCGCGGTACAGCGTGCGCAGGCTGATGCCCAACGTATCGGCGAGCAGCTGGCCGCGGACCGGTCGCCGATGGCGACGCAACAACTGAAGCAGCCGGTTCAGGCGCAGCGAGCGGGACATCGCGGCGTGCTCAGGCCAGCTCGGCCGCGCTGACCACGTGTTCACCGGGCCGGGGCGCCAGCGCGGCATCCACCAGCGCAGCGGCGATGTTGTCCGCCGGATTGATCCGCCAGCCGCGCGGCAGCAGCGGACCCAGCACGCCCAGCACCTGCAGTGCCAGATGTTCGCCGGTGCGTTTGTGCGCACGCTGGCCGCCGATCAGCCCGGGCCGCACCAGCGTCAACGAATCGAATTCCAGCCCGCGCAGGTCCTCTTCCAGCGCGCCCTTCACCTGGTTGTAGAAGAACCGCGAACCCGCGTCCGCGCCGGTCGCGGAGTTCAGCACGAAGGTGCCGGCGCCATGCGCGTGGGCCTGCCCGGCGAAGGTCAACGGGTAGTCGTGGTCGATGCGCTTGAAGGCATCGCGGCTGCCGGCCTGGGCCATGGTGCTGCCCAGCGCGCAGATCACCGCATCCACCGCCCACCACGGCGCGGTGCCGGGCAGGTGTTCGAAATCCAGCACCGGATTGTCCAGCTTGGGCGCGGTCAACGGCAGCGGCCGCCGGCTCGGCGCGACCAGCGCCGTGCAGCGCGGATCGTCCAGCAACAGCCCCAGTGCCTGCCCCCCTACCAGTCCGGTCGCGCCCAGCAACATCACCCGCATCGCCTTCTCCCCTGGTTCATTTTCCCCATCGTGAACGCTGCACGGGTATAAAGCCAACGTCGGCCGCGCCGATATGCTGTCACCAGCCCTTGCCTCTCCCGGACACCCCGCATGACGGACCGCCGCGATTCCCGCCCCGCCCCCGGCACCCAGCTTGGATCGCTGGCGCTGGTCCGTGCGGGCGCCGCGGGCAGCGACGGCCCGCGCGCGGTCACCCGCGGGGGCAATGGGCTCAGCCTGCAGCAGCTGTTCGCGCACGCCGCACACCCCGAATCCCTGTTGGCGGCCTTTGCCGATGGCATGGCGACCCTGCCCGGCGAGCTGGGCGACATGGGTGATCGCCTGCAGTCAGCCCAGGCCGATGCGGACTGGCCGCGCTACGGCCGCGCGATGCGCCAGCTGATCGACAAGTACATCCGCACCATCGAACTGCATGCCCCGGATGCGCCGCCCGACGGTGACCGCCTGCGCGAACAGCTGCGCCAGGTGCTCGGCATCACCGTGGCGGGCCTGCTGCAGCACGACCCGCAGCTGCGCGAGCAGGCCGTGGCGCAGGCCGCCGCCTGGAAGCAATGGCAGCCCGGCCAGCCGCTGGATGCGCTGGAACAGGGCCAGCGCGAACTGGGCCACCAGATCGGCGTGCGGAGCGAGGCCTGGCAGGAACGCGATGAACTGCTGCTGGGCCTGTTCGACCTGCTGCTGGAGAACATCAGCGAGCTGCTCGACGACGGTGCCTGGCTGCACGGGCAGATCGATGCCGTGCGCCAGCTGCTGTCCGGTCCGTTGGACACCGCGGCGGTCGAACGAACCCGCAGCGAACTGCGCCAGGTGATCTACAAGCAAGGCCTGCTCAAGCAGGGCATCAGCGAATCCAAGGCCGCCATGCGCGGGCTGATGGGCGACTTCGTGCAGCAGCTGGACGGCATGGCCAACAGCACCGGCGAGTACCACGACCGCATCAGCAGCTACGCCCTGGGGCTGCGCGAAGCACGCAGCATCGCCGACCTCAACCAGCTGCTGCAGGCGGTGCTGCAGGACACCGGGCGGGTGCAGCAACAGGCCGCGCAGGCACGCGACCATCTGGCCAATGCCCGCCTGGAGGTGGAAGTGGCCGAGCAGCGCATCGCCCAGCTGGAACAGGACCTGCGCGAAGTGACCGACCTGGTCCGCACCGATCCGCTGACCGGTGCGCTCAACCGGCGCGGACTGGATGAGCTGCTGCAGTCCGAGCTCGCCCGGTCCGCACGCGGCGGCAGCGCGCTGGCGGTCGCGGTGATCGACCTGGACGAGTTCGGCCAGACCAACTCGCAGTTCGGCCACGCCGGTGGCGATGCCGTGCTCAAGCATTTCGTCAGTGTCTGCCAGCTGCTGCTGCGCGCCAGCGACAGCGTTGCGCGGCTGGGCGGCGACGAGTTCGTGCTGGTCATGCCGGACACCCCGGGGGCGGACAGCATGTCCACCCTGCAGCGCCTGCAGCGCTCACTGGCCCAGCGCGTGTTGAACGTGCAGGACCAGCGCGTGCCGGTGCATTTCAGTGCCGGTCTGGCGCAATGGAGCGCCGGCGATAGCGCCGAGTCCTTGCTGCGCCGTGCCGACGAAGCGCTGTACGCGGCCAAGCGGCTGGGCCGCAATCGCGTGCAGGCCGGCTGAGGCGTCTGGCCCGGTAGTGACGGCCGCTGGCCGTCACACCTTGCCCCCACGGTAGTGACGGCCGCTGGCCGTCAGACCTCGCCCCCACGGTAGTGACGGCCGTTGGCCGTCAGACCTCGCCCCCACGGTGGGTGACGACCGTTGGTCGTCACCGCTTTTCACCTGCAGCGTCATGACGACCAACGGTCGTCACCCACCAACGCAGGCATAGTCCCCCAACACGGGCATCGTCCCCCACCGAGGCTGCGGTCAACGACGTTGACGGCCAGCGGCCGTCACTACCTGTCAGTGCGCCTGCTTGCCGCGCAGCTTCTGCACCAGCATCACCGCACCGAGCACCAGCGCGCCGATCACCAGGCCCACGCCCACGTTCACCAGCGCGTTGACCAGCCACGCCCACTGCCCTTCACCACCATGCTCCAGCACCCAGTGGTGCAGCGCCGGCACGTTGTGCACCAGGATCCCGCCACCGACCAGGAACATCGCCGCGGTACCGGCGATGGACAGGAATTTCATCAGCCACGGCGCACTCGCCACCATGCCGCGCCCGAACGCCGCCACCGCCCCGCCCTTCTTGGCCAGGTACAGGCCGGCGTCGTCGATCTTGACGATGCCCGCCACCAGCCCGTAGACGAACACGGTCATCGCCAGCGCGACCACGCTCAAGGTCAGCAGCTGCTGGGTGAACGCCGCGCCGGAGGTGACCACCACGCCCAGGGTCAGCACGATCACCTCGGCCGACAGGATGAAATCGGTGCGGATCGCGCCTTTGATCTTGTCCTTCTCGAAGGCGACCATGTCCACCTGCTCGTTGGCCAGCGCCTGGCGCCGCTCCGCCTGCTTGGCCTGGTCTTCTTCGGCGGGGTGCAGGAAGCGATGGGCCAGCTTCTCCACGCCTTCGTAGCAGAGGAAAGCACCACCGAGCATCATCAGCGGCACGATCAGCGGCACGTTGTAGCCGCGCGATTTCAGCCAGGCCTCCAGCGCGCTGATCGCCAGCGCCGCCGGCACCAGGATGACCTTGTTGACCAGCGATCCCTTGGCCACCGCCCAGATCACCGGCAGCTCGCGGTTGGCGCTCATGCCGGTGACCTGCTGCGCGTTGAGCGCCAGGTCATCGCCGAGCACGCCGGCGGTCTTCTTTGCCGCGACCTTGGTCAGGACCGCCACATCGTCCAGCAGGGTGGCGATGTCGTCGAGCAGGGTGAACAGGCTGGCGCCGGCCATGAAGGGTCCATGTTGTAGGGGAGGGTCGAGGCTGGATTCTGACTGAAAAGGCGTGAATCCCGAAACACACCCACGGATTCACCGCTCCACCACCTGGCCGCGGCCACACTGGGCCTCCTGTACCGTCGCGGAGTCCTGCTTGAACAACCCGTCTGCCGCGCCCACCAACCCGCCGTTGATCACCGGCATGAACCGCCGCAGCCAGATCCTGCGGTTGCTGATGCGCTACCGCAATTCCGGCGTGTTCTCCGGCATGAACCTGGAAGCCGCCGGCGCCCCCGACGTGCCGCCGGACGGCAATCCGGAACAGTTCGTCACCGACCTGGAATCGCTCGGCCCGACCTTCGTCAAGCTGGGCCAGATGCTGTCCACCCGTCCGGACATGGTGCCGGTGGAGTTCGCCACGGCGCTGGAGCGGATGCAGGAAAGCGTCGCCCCGATCCCGGTCGAACGCATCCACACCATCATCGAAAAGGAACTCGGCGCTCCGGTGTCGACCCTGTTTGCCAGCTTCGATCCAGTGCCGCTGGGCTGTGCTTCGATCGCCCAGGTCCACCGCGCGACGCTGCGCGATGGCCGCGAAGTGGCGGTGAAAGTGCAGAAGCCGGAAGTCGCCGCCCAGCTGCGTTCGGATCTGGAAGCGCTGCGCAGCTTCGCGCTGGCCGCCGACCACCTGACCCAGGTCGGCCGCCGTGTCCGCCTGCGCGACTGGCTCAACGAGTTCGCCAAGACCCTGGTGCAGGAGCTGGATTACCAGGCCGAAGCGGAGAACCTGCAGCGCTTCGGGCAGCACCTGCGACCGTTCAAGCCGTTGTGGGTACCGCAGCCGGTATGGGACTACTGCAGCCATCGCGTGCTGACCATGCAGCTGGCCGACGGCGTGCGCGTGGACATGATCCCGGACATCCGCCGCACCGAACAATCGATGGATCCGCTGGCGGCCGCGTTGATCCGCGGCTACCTGGACCAGATCTTCGTGCACGGCGAAATCCATGCCGATCCCCACCCGGGCAACCTGCGCGTCACCCATGACGGACGGCTGGCGATCTTCGATCTGGGCATGGTCGCGCACATGCCACCGCGACTGCGCGAGCGCCTGTTGAAGGTCCTGTTCGCCGCCGTCGACGGACGCGGCGAGGAAGTGGCCGATGAGATCATCGCCATCAGCACGCGGCTGGAATCGTTCGAAGAAGAACGTTACCTGCGCGAGACGGGCCAGATGATCGCCCGCTACGCCGCCAGCAACCATTATTCCGAAGGCCGCGTGGTGCTGGACATGGTGCGCATCGCCACCGCCAGCGGACTGCGCACGCCGCCGGAGCTGAGCCTGATCGGCAAGGCGCTGCTGAACCTGGAAACCGTGTGCCGGCTGCTGTCGCCCACGCTGGACACGCGGCGCATCGTGGAAAAGCAGCTGCAGCACGTGATGCGCGCGCGGCTGAAGAAATCGCTGTCGGCGGCCAACCTGGCCAGCGAAGCGATGGAAGTACAGGAGCTGCTGCGCGTGGGTCCGCGCAAGATGACCGACATCCTCGCGCTTCTGGCAGAAAACCGGCTGCAGATGAAGGTGACCGGCCTGGAAGAATCGCGGCTGATGGAGAACCTGCAGAAGATCGCCAACCGCGTGTCTGCCGGCATCGTCACCGCCGCACTGATCCTGGCATCGGCCTTGATGATGAAGGTGGACAACGGCGTGCACCTGTTCGGTTATCCCGCCATTGCGATGGTGTTGATGTTGATCGGTGTGTTCCTCGGCCTCGGCATCATCACCAGTGCATTGCTGTTCGATCGGCGTGCACGCGCACGCGAAGAGCGCGGGCACCGCTAGATCCAACCTGGCAATGCAGCGCGCTTCACGCACGCTGCACAAAGCTGACGGCATCGCCGTTTTCGTCGTCATCAACAAACATTTCAGTCAGGTTCGTGCAGGCATGATCCAGTCATCGGGCTGTCATGCAGATGTGGTTGGCAGTTCCGGTCGGATGGACACGCGTCGGTACGACGTCCATCACCACCTCCGTCACTGCCGAATACGCCCATGCTCTGGATTCTGTTGCTTACGCTGTTCGTGCTTGCCTGGCTGTTGCTGGTTTCCAGCAAGTGGTTGTGGTGGAAGGCCGGCCTGCTTTCGGTCCTGCTGGTCGCACTGAGCAGTTGGTGGTTGATCGACCAGTTGTCCGGCGATGGCCTGAATGCGGCCACGTTGTATCACCTCGGCGCCGACATGGAAGGCGCAGGTGTTTCCGATTTCAAGCGTGTCATCGCCGGCTACATCGCCCTGCTGCTGGTCTCGCTGCTGCCGTTCGCGCTGGTGCGCATCAAGCGTTGGCAACGGCCGCGCAACGGCCGGAAATTGTTCGTCGGCTTTGCCGGTGTCTGGCTGCTGGCGATATTCATCAGCCCACTGTTCGCCGATGGCCAGCGCCTGTATTACCAGCTGCGCCCGGTCGATTTCGCCGGGATCGCACCGGAGTACCAGGTGCCGACGCAGCCGCTGCAACGTCCGCGCAACATCGTGTGGATCTACGGCGAAAGCCTGGAACGCACCTACCTGGATGAGAAGGTCTTCCCCGGCCTGATGCCCAACCTCACCAAACTGGCGGCGCGCTCGCTCGACGTGCGCGGGCTGGACTCGCCGGAAGGCAGCGGCTGGACCATCGCCGGGCTGGTGGCGTCGATGTGCGGCGTACCGCTCACCACCGCCCAGGGCGATGAAAACAGCATGGACCGCATGGGCAGCTTCCTGCCCAAGGCGGTGTGCCTGGGCGACTACCTGAAGCAGCAGGGTTACACCAACCATTACCTGGGCGGCGCCAATGGGCAGTTCGCCGGCAAAGGCCAGTTCCTGGCCAGTCACGGTTTCGATGAAGTGCATGACCTGGCGTGGTTCAAGCAGCAGAAGAAGGTCGGTCGCATCCACTACTCGGCCTGGGGCGTGCATGACGACGTGCTGCTGGACACCGCGTATCGTCGCTTCGAACAGCTCTCGCGCGGCAAAGAGCCGTTCATGCTGACCACGCTGACCATGGACACCCATCATCCTGCGGGGCACCTGCCGGTGTCGTGCCGGAATGAGCGCTATGAAAGCGAGCACGGCAATATCGGCCTGCTCAACGCCCTGAAATGCACCGACCGCCTGATCTCCCAGCTGGTCGCGCGCATCCAGGCCAGCCCGTACGGCAAGGACACGCTGATCGTGGTGTCGTCCGATCACCTGGCCATGCCCAACGACCTCAGCCACGTGCTGGCCAGGCAGGAGCGCGAGAACCTGCTGCTGTTCGTGGGCAATGGCATCGAACCGCGCCAGCTGCAGGTGGACGACGCCACCACGCTGGACAGTGGCGCCACCCTGCTGAGCCTGCTGGATCCGGCGATCCAGCGCATTGGCTTCGGCCGTTCGCTGCTGGATCCGCAGCGTCCCGCCAGTGCCAGCGTTGCTGCGCGCAAGGACAACGGCCGCGAGTATCCGAAGTACCTGGCGTTCGCCCGTTCGCTGTGGCTGGGCGAGCCCACCCGCGAGCTGCGCATCGACGAGGGCAACCATGTGATCGTCGGCGTGCAGCACGTGCAGCCGCCGGTGCTGCTGGAGTACGACAAGGACTGGGCGCTGAAGACGGTGTATCTGGAAAACACCTCGCGCCAGTTCGACGAAGCCGACAAGGACAGCACGCTGGCCTACGTGGATCGTTGCACCGCCTTTGAAGACGGTTCCGCCGATGGTGACTGGTGCGCGCTGCTGGTCAACCGCGAGAACGGCATCAAGTTGTACCGCGATGACGAACTGCGCGGCGGCGTGCAGGTGGATGCCGCGCTGGATGCCTTCGATGGCCCGCGCCCGAGCGTGCGCCAGGCCCACATGATCACCGACAAGGGCCGCCGTACGCGGGCCGGCCAGTACATGCTGGAGCTGGTGGCGAGCACGCAGCCGCAGCGCGGTTTCTGGATCGAAGCGGTGTCCTCGCAGCGGCAGGTGGTGCTGGCCCAGCAGTGGGTGCAACCCGATGCCAGCGGACGGATCAACCTGAGCTTCGGGCTGGACCACGAGGTGGATGACCTGGAGATCCGGGCGTGGTTGAACCATGCCGAGAAGCTGGCGGTGGATACGTTCGCGCTGGTTCCTTCGCGGCGTCCGCGCGGGTAGTTGGGCAAACGGGTTGGACCCCTTCGCGGGTGGCTGTTGTTTGAAGCCGCAGCTGGGGGCAGGCCGGGCGGTGGGGCTGGTCGGGGGACGGCAAAGACCGCATCCTGCGGGCCTCGTTTCGCGCCATCCATGGCGCTCAACGCCCC